>CAMBTM010000029.1 GCA_945870825.1 Rhizobium sp. Q54 | reverse complement strand
AGCAAAATTTCAGAAACTAAACACTTTCACCCACTGCTTTCCAGCACAAAGTGAAACTGCCATCTCCTTCTTCTTAAACTCCATGTTTCCCCGTCTCCAGGTCAACACCCATCACATATATACTTTCTCCTCTCCCCTTACAAGCCCCTAATTTAAAAATTTTAATGATAATCCTTAGGCGTATTTTGCAAATATATTGAAAGGACTTTTTACTCATGGTATCTTCCCTGAATGATTAAAAATAAACGGTCCATTTCTTACGCCCTTTTGGGGCATATTTATGAACACTATGAAAATACGTTGTTCAGTTTCATGGCCCCTTTTATCGCAGCTATATTTTCTTCTAGCCTGCAAGAAAACCGCATCAATGTTTACGCAGCCGTCGCTTCTGGCTTTCTTTTGCGTCCCTTTGGGGCCATCTTGTTTTCTTGGATCGGTGACAAATACGGTAGAAAGAAAGCACTGATTTATTCCGTAACCCTCTCGGTCATTCCATCAACGCTAATCGGTCTTTTGCCAAGCTATACTATGATTGGCATATGGTCTTTTATCCTTCTTATCTTCTCACGTCTCTTACAAGGTGTCAGCGTAGGGGGAGGATTTTATGCAACCCTCACCTTTGTCTCTGAAACAACAACAAGCGCGCGTAAAAATCTTTTTCTAGGCATCACCCTTTCCATGGGTTTTGTGGGCGCTATTCTTGGGACTGTTTGTTCTTCTTACTTCATGTCAGACCGTTTTCCTGTATGGGGATGGCGCATTCCTTTCCTGATTGGTGCCCTTTATGGAATGACTTTATTTTTTCTTAGAAATATCGTCCAAGAAAGCAAGCAGTGGGAATCATCCAAACATTCAGACTCACGCCTTCCCTTTCTTGAAGCCATCAGACTTTACCCGAGCAATATCATAGCAACCTTATTTTTTGGCATGGCTCTTTTGATTCCTTTTTATCTGGCTGCATCTTGGCTGCCTGGCCATATCAAGGATACGTTCAACCTCAGCACATCTCACAATTTGATGATTTCATCTCTTTTGATGCTCACTTCTGGCCTTGGGATCGTATTTTTTTCATGGCTTCTAACGTGGATTAAACCAAAAGTTATGCTGATCGCATCGTGGTTTATGGGGATTATTTCCTTTATCACGTTATTCCGAGCTATCAATAACCATGATTATCAGCTTATTTTGGTCATGCAATTCTTTATCGCTTTGCACACGGCCCTTCAAGGGGCCCCGGCTCTTGCAACCATTCAACAGTTGTTCCCCATCAAATATAAGTTTTCTGGGTTCGCGGTCCCCTTCTCGATTGGACAAGCCCTACTGATTGGAACCACCCCCCTTCTGTGTGAGCTGATTTCTCACTACACACAAAACCCTGCTAACGTGTCTTATTTGTTGCTATTGACCGTGGGACTTGTCGTGATGGGCACTCTTCTTGCAAAACCAATGAGAGAGAAATAAGGCTATTTCCCTAAAGAGCCTTCCACAATATCCGCCGACGACTTTTTCAAATCATCCCCCAACGATTCCATGCGCCCCCCAAGATTCTCTGCCAAGAAATGCTCCATAACACCGTAGAAGGCTATTTTGTTTTCAGGGCGTATAAACCCATGTCCTTCATCTGGATATACAATATAAGTTACAGGAATGCCCTTTTCTTTCATGACTTTTACAATTTGGTCTGATTCTGTTCTTTTGACACGGGGATCATGCTCCCCTTGACCGATCAACAAAGGTTTTGCAATACGATGGGCAAACGTCAAGGGAGACCGGCTTTTAAGAAAAGATCGTCCTGCTTGTGTTTCAATCCCACCGCCAATCTGCAATTTCAGTTCTTCCATCGCAGGTTTCCAGTAATCTGGAATACTCTCCAAAAGGGTTTCAAGGCTGGAGGGGCCCACAATATCCACCCCGCACGCAAAAACATCGGGTGTAAATGTCAAGCCCACAAGGGTTGCATAGCCACCATAACTGCCCCCAAAAATACATATTTTTTTAGGATCCGCGATTTTCTCATCAATGGCCCATTGAACAGCATCCAACAAGTCATCATGCATTTTGCCAGCCCATTCCCCGTTGCCTGCATTCAAGAAAGATTTTCCAAATCCTGTGGATCCTCTGTAATTCACCTGAAGAACAGCATACCCCCTATTTGCAAGCCACTGCATAGTGCCATTAAATCCCCAAGAATCCCGGGCATGGGGCCCCCCATGAACAAAAAGGACCAGGGGCAAGGGTTTACCAGACTTTCTTCCTGCAGGAACCATATAATAACTAGGAAGGATTAGTCCATCTCGCGATTTTATTTCAACAGCATTCAGGGGTTGGAACTGGATACCCTCCAGGGATTCCTTCATGGAAAAAAGATACGTCGCTTTCTGTGTTGCCCGATCATAAATATAATAATGCGCCATACTGCGGTCACTTTGGTAGGCCACAATCCATTTTGTAAAATCAAGGGAACTGCTCACAATATCAAATACACCCGAATCTAGGGTCTTTAGATAGTCTACATCCGAACGAATTGAGTCGTCTAAAACGGTCAACTCCGGTTTGAGATAATTTTCCGTAACAGCCAGAATAGTCTTTTCAGTCGGATGAATAAAAGCCGTACTCAGGTCACCCTTTTGGGGGGCGAATAATTTTTCAATGGCCTTGGTTTTAATATCCATACGCACCAAGGCCGCTTTATCATCTTGGGTGCTATCGATCCAATAAAGATGTTCCTCAGACTTATCAAAACCCAAAGCTGTTGTCGTGAGCAAATCTTCTGGACTTAAAGTACGATACAAAACAAACTTCCCGCGTTCCCATTTGTAATATTCACTGCCCCCGCCTTCTGTTTGCTTGAGCGCAAACTGAGCACTAAAGCACGCACCCACAATAAAACCCAAAAATTCATTGTTTTCATAAACTTTATGAAGATTGCCCGTTAAAAGATCCAATGAATACACGTCGTGATACATGGGGTTACGCTGATTGAGACCGATCAGAATATAGTTGGGATTGCTTTGATGCATATGGATAATATTGGCCTGCACTTTGTTGCCAGGGGTCACCAATGCCGTTTTTTTTGTTGATACATCAAGCGTATAGATCCGCCAGTTTTCGTCTCCCTTTTCATCTTGAATATACACAAGAGTCCCTTGTTTATAGGTCCACTGAAACGTTTGAATTCCACGTCCTCTATCAAATGTATAGGGTGTGCCAAGTGTGCCAGCCTTGAGATCCTGCACCCACACATTCATAACGCCCTCATGGGGGGCAAGATAGGCCAAATACTGCCCATCAGGACTGAGGCGTACTTGGCTACGATCCGGGTTGCTGAATAGAATTTGCCGCGAAATGAGGGGGAAATCCTCCATCGTTTTTTCTTGTCTCACAAGCCATTCTCCCTTCCAATAAAAAAGACCCCCAAGGGCTATCAACGTTATAATAATCCATTTTTTCATGTTGCACTCTCGATAATAGTTAAAAACATGTCAAAAGACACGGATGCACCCCCGACCAACACCCCAGAAACACTGGGCAATACCAAAATTTCCCGGGCATTTTTTCCTGTGACAGACCCTCCGTAAAGAATAGGCGTATGCGCAAAACCCTTTTCTTTCAAGACGTTATGAAGGAATTTGTGGACTGCTTCAATTTCCTCAAGGCGTGGCGTATGCCCTGTGCCGATAGACCAAACGGGTTCATAGGCCAAAATAAAATCACGATCGGGAAGACTTTCTTCCAATTGCTCCTTGAGATACACGTCCGTTCGGCCCTGATCATAAATATCTAAAGGTTCCCCTATACAAAGGATGGGTGTCATACCATGATCTAAAACCTGGCAGGCCTTTTCCTTAACCATCAAAGAGGTTTCCCCCAAAAGAGTGCGCCGTTCTGAATGACCAACAATCACATAAGCACATCCCATTTCTTGCAGAAGGCTTGCACTGACTTCGCCTGTATAAGGACCTGAACCAAAAGAAGAACAATTCTGGGCGCCCAAAGCAATTGTGGGAGGAAGATGTAATGCCCCAAGCAAAGGAAACGATGGACACAAAACCCCCATAATCTCTTGAGGAATAGAAATTCCACCTAAAGCCGTTACAAAAGCAATAGCTTCCTGCTTGCCCATATTCATTTTCCAATTGGCAATAATGTATTTTGTCATAGAATAACAAAAGGGAATGTGATATCCATAATGCGAAACCTATTGTTTTAAGGGGTCTTTGTAAAGGAAAAATAGAGGGAAAAATGTTGCAATTTTTGAGGAGCCACGCCTCCTCATGGGTCATGAAAATTATTCTAGGCTTGATTTTGTTAAGCTTTGGTATTTGGGGCATTAGTGGATTATTTGTTGGGCAAGGGCAGCATATCTTGGTTGCAAAAGTTGGAAAGATCGAAATTTCCAAACAGCAGCTCCTTCAAGAAGTTCAGCGTCGGCTTCAATCGGCCAACAAAGAACTCAAAGGTGCGAATCTAACGCTTGAACACGCCATGAAGCTGGGCATTCCAGCTAAAATCCTTGATGATTTGATCCAAAAGATTTTAATCGAACAAGAAGTCAACGATTTAAAACTAGGCGTTACCGAAGGAATCCTTTCTTCCATGGTCTTTAATGACCCAACGTTTAAAAATGCCCAAGGGCGTTTTGACGGTGAAAAATTTAAGCAAATCCTTAAAAATAATGGCATGACCGAAGCCGACTATATGGGAAGACGTGCCCATCAATTGATGGAAGCCCAATACATGTCAGGGGTTACCGCAGCCTCAAAGCCTGCAGGTTCCTTTGCTCTGCGAATGTTTAATGACTTGTTTGAAGAGCGCACCATTACCCTTTATACCGTTAATACGACCGGGTTAAAGCAAACTACCCCTTCCCTTCAAATGGTTTCTTTAAAAGATCTTCAAGCCTATTATGAAGCACATAAAGATCTGTATAAAACCATTGAAAAACGTAAGTTTTCTGTGTTGGTCATCAATTCCAAAGATCTTGAAAAGAAATACACCTTTTCAGAAAAAGAGATAAAAGAATCTTATGAAGATCAACAAGATGCCTATGCGATTCCTGAAAAAAGAACCCTTCAAGTTTATACAGATCATGACTGGAAAAAAGTAAAAATTGCCCAGAAGCTCCTTGAAAAAGGAAAGCCTATGCCCAGCGATGGGGCCACAACACTCCATAATATCACCCAAGAAGATTTGGGAGATAAACTGGGTGAAGAAGCCTTTGAGCTAGGAGTTAACGAATTTTCTGAGGTCTTTAAGTCTGATGAGGGCTTCCAATTAGTCAAAGTTTTGAGGATTACGCCCCCCACAACAAGGCCCCTAAGCCAAGTTCATAGTCAAGTTGTTGCAAACCTAAAACGCCAAAAAGCGCTCGATGAACTCTCTGTGCTTGTTCAAACCATTGAAGATGCTATTAGTGGTGGGGCTTCTTTGGAAGAAATTGGGAAAACACATCATCTCCAACTTTTACAAGTTCCAACTATTCCTGTAGACGCCAAAGCGGACCATTTGCCTGTTGGTGTAAAAGAACCCATGATCAAAACAGCTTTTGAGCAAGATATCGGTGAAGCTGGGCCTGTTGTTGAGCTTGAAGATGGCGTCGCTTATGTCGTGCGTGTCGATCATGTGGATGCCCCAGAGGTTGAGTCATTTGAGCGTGTGCAAGGGCGTGTGAAAGATCATCTTTTGGCAGAACGCCTTAAAGACGCTATTGGGAAAAAGGCTGAATTTATCTTGAATGGTGGCACGTTGCCTGCAGCCCATATCCAAGCCCTGCAAAGAGATCCTGCTGTTTCTGGCATCAAGCTTCCCCAGATCAACTTCACCGGATCAAAAGACCATCCTGAAGTCACCCAAGAAATCCGTTCAGCGGTGTGGAAAGTGCGCCAAGGACAAGGTACTCTTGTAACTTATAAGGACCGTCCTGCCGTTGCATACGTCGAAAAAGTCAAACCTGCCGTTGTGGAAAAAAACCTTGGCGAATACACAAGTCTTAAAGGCGAAATAGCTGAAATGTTAAACCGCGATCTTTTGATCCAGTATTTTGATGCCTTAAAGCAAAAATATGATGTGAAGATTTATGAGGATATTCTAGAAAATCTAGGGGAATAACGATTCCCCATCACCTTTAAAAATCCCAAAGAATGTGGGGAATATCCAACAAATTCCCCTTCTTTGTCACCCCGGCTTCAGCACACTAAATCCGGGGAAAGTTCCGAAGAATTTCTTAAAAACGAGATAGGTATTTGTTTTTACGAGAAAAATAAGGCTCTTATGGAAAATGAGTGGGTAAGTGAAAAAGCTACAAACATATATCCGACCTCACTTTTTAAAAATCCCCCTCACCGCCCGTCATCCTGAGCCCCCCCCGGAGGGGGGCGTGAGGACCCAGCACAACCAAGCAAATTCTTTAGAATTTTCTAAATCTACTTTTATCGTTAAGTTTTTTGAAAGTAAATTTTGAGCTTCGCATATATTTATCCTGGGTCCCTACGTCGTGCCTTCGGCACT
>CAMBTM010000028.1 GCA_945870825.1 Rhizobium sp. Q54 | reverse complement strand
TAATACTTGTTCCGGTAATGGTGGCTTGGCTCATGCTGTTAATTGTGTCGCTAAATGTAATGTTTGTTCCATTAATTGTCGTTGATCCAATACTTTGAATCGTGTTGCCAAAGGTAATAGTCGGTGCCGTCATTGTTGTCGACAAAATGTTTCCAATCGTATTATTAAAGGCAATCAGGGTTGTTCCGGTAATTGTTGTGTTTTCCATGCTTTGAATCGTGTTGCCAAAGGTAATATTTGTTCCGGTAATGGTGGCTTGGCTCAAGCTGTCAATAGCGTTATTAAAGGTAATATTTGTTCCAGAAATTGTGTTTGCTTGTGTATTAGATAGTGGGCCCCCTGAAAAAGTAATAGGTCCCGAACTTGTAATAGATCCCCGTACTGTGATGGTATTCGTATTCCCACTGGTAAGCGTGATGGACGTTGGTATTTGTGTTGCAATTGGGGCAGAGGGAAGCGTTAAGCTGGCGGCGGCATTGACCGTTAATGCTCCATTCATGCGTAATGAATTGTTGAGAACAATATCAGAAGATGTTGTCGTTATGCTAAGAGGACCCGATGTATCGATGAATTCACTAAGGTCTCTTCCACCATCAATTCCAACATTATAGAGAGTGAGAGAACCTTGTGCACCAATTATGGGGGATGGTCCAGTCAAGTTTAGATTGTTGAGGGTTAGATTACCTGTAATGGTGGGAAGGCTATCAACGGGGATATACGTGAGATTTACGTTCCCAAACGAGCTTGTCGCATCAACGAAATCGCTTAGAGACTGGCCGTTTGGGGTGGAAACAGAGAGGGTTAAATTATAAGGAGTAGTAGTGGTTTTAATTTTATTGATGTTATTGAGAAACGTCTGAGTTGTGATAGATGTATCTCCAGAGAGGATTTGATCTTGACCAATTCCATTTATGCTTAACAATGCGCCAACAGTCAAAGATCCGGAAAGTTGAAGATCCCCATTGTTACTCATGGTTATTGTTGTATTTGCTGTGCTTTGAATAGTGGCTGCGGTAAACAAGACTCCGCCACCACCAAGGCCTCCCCCTGATAGATTAATAGATCCAGCATTTAAATTAATAGGTGTGCCGGAAGCAACTCCGGCAACAGGTTCATCGGGTGAAACCCCTAAACAAGTATACCCTAAACTTCCTATGGTGACTGCGCCAGATACAGCGAAATTTCCCCATGCTGTGAGTGAGGTATCTGTGGAATTAATCGTCATGCTTGATGCTCTAAAAATCCCAGGCCCTTGTGTACCCACTATTGTATAATCACTTTGGATGATAAGATTTCCAAAAGGAATAGTATCAAGGCTTTTCATTATGAAATAGGTGGTGTCACCTCCCGAATTAATAGTCACATCTTGTCCAGAAAAGGCAGGAGTAATATCATATAAGATGGCTTGTGCTGAAATGATTGCATCACTTACACCATCAACTGAGGTAATAATAACCGCAGATTGTTTAAAATGTGTGGTTGGACCATTAAAGTTAGATGGGATAAAGACTTTTTGGGCATATTGGGCATAGGGAGATCCTGCTAGTGCAACTGCACGATTTGTTGGCCATTGCCTGTTAATTGATCCCGCAGCTCCATTTAAATATAGTCTCCATGGATAGTTAATATTAACATTTCCTGCTGAACCAATGGTAATGATACTCGTAGGGTCTATAGGATTTCCAAGTACCCCAAGGGTTCCAGCTACGGTATCACCAGGGGCCAAAATCATACCGTCAGTAGCACAAAAAAGGTTTACTTGGATAGCATTCCCGTTGCTTTGAGGAAGTGTATTAAAGGTAAGATTGAGGCTAGGAGTTCCCCCGCCAGTATAAAATACGTTTACAAAATTAATGGGGTTATTAGCATAATTCATCGGGGGAAGATCAAAGGGGGCGCCAGTCGTTGTTTGTATATTAAGGGTTGACCATCCAGCACCTGTGAACATTGCACCAGTGTAATTTATATTTTCGGGATTAATAAGAGCGTTAGTCGCCTGAATAGTAACAAGCCCACTGATGTTGCTCGTACCCCCTGCCAATGCATTGATTGTACTATTCCACGCAGAAATATTAGTAGCCGTTAGTGAAAAGACGCCACTAAGAGTATTACCACTTCCAGCATCACCACCGAGACTAATTGTTGGGGCGTTTAACGTTAATAAATGTGTGCTTCCAGAAATAACACTTGTCGCAAATGCTATATTATAGTTCGCGACAATGGAGACGGCACTGCTTGTCAATTGGCTCACAATCCATGGGGCGCCCACATATGTGGTGCCGCCAGTAGGGGGAGTGTTAGCAAGAGTCACAAGAAGAGCAGGTCCTTCGTTACCATTCGGCCCATTATTAATCGTGATATTATCTGGATCAATAATCAATGTTCCTACTTTGCCAGAGTGCCGTATGAATTGAGGAGAAAACCTTAAATCTTGTGTAAAATGCAAAAACTTTTTAGCGGACCATTCGATGGTGCCGGCATCTCCCGTGGCCCCAAGGGCACTGGCAGAGTTATAGCCGTAGATGCCCGTGTCCAAGTCACTCCACAGGACAATATCCCCAGCATTGCCTGATTCCAGGGCGTCCACATTCATATGGGTGTTAAAGTCCACAAAAAGGGTCTTGGCTCGGCGATCTGGTCCATCCCCTCGTTTATTGCCACCGACCAGAATAAGTCCGCCCCCTGTTTTCCCTGACGCTTTCAGCTGTGCACCTTCATTTTCAAGGGTTTCGTCGCCATGAATGCGGATATGATCACCCAAAACTTTGATGGTGCCGCCTTTCCCTTGATGACTATCGGTATCAAGGACAGCCGTTCTTTCAAGGGAGAGGCTGGGGGCGTTTAAAGCAATCTCACCCCCATTTCTCGTTTCATCTTGGGCCTCAAGGGTTCCTGAAACTGTGAGGATGTTGTTATCATCGCCTTCGATCGTAATTTTTGATCCAATGACTTCTCCCCCCATATGAATGACCCCGTTGGCCGCTTCTTCAACGGCGCTGGCGCTGACAAAAACCCTTTTTCCTTTTCCAGAAAGAACCCCTGTGTGTTCGATCAAACTTTTTTTCAAGGTGCCGGACACCCGCATTTGAATCAGGTCATTACCAGCAATGGATAAATCAGTCCGGGTGCCGCTGCCGACAAAAATATTGCCTTCAATAACGCCAGCGTTTCTGACCGTTGGGGCAACGAGAGCTGCAAAGCCTGTGGTTTGAATGCTACCAAGGTTTGTAATGGCTGCGTTGGGGTTGTGGACCCCGTCTAAATGGAGACTTGATCCATCAGGGGTATAGGAAAAATTATGGTGGGTTGATGCGATAAATCCGTGCATATCAATGACGCCGTGTTTACCAATCAAAAGGCCATTAGGATTAAGAAATAAGACGTTTCCATTGGCCTTAAAAAGACCATCAATCATCGACATGCCTGACGCTTTGTTGATCAAAAAAACCGCATTAGCCTCTGTGGAGGGTTGGGTTAGATAGACTTTATGATCTTCCCCGATATTAAAAGATTTAAAAGCTGCGACCATATTCGGGGTTGTTTGGCGCATGATCATGGCATTGCCGCTCGACCCAATCAAAAGGTTTCCTTCCACCACGTGATCCAAAACGGGAAACGTGGGGGATGCAGGCATGGGTGGTAATATTATATCTGGGGATGGCTGAGGAATATCAACTGCAGGAAGGGGAACAATAACCCCACCATCATCCTCAGCATGACTGGAAAATGGGAACAGGAAGACGCAGGATAAAAAAATCCTTAAAACATGAATATTGATAAAACGTGCCATCCCCCGATTCAAATAAAGCACCCTATAATTATTTATATTTATTTCTATACTTCTATTTAACCATTGTTCTGATATTTTGTTAAGCATTATGAACGTTTTGTGCAAAAAAAATGCCCTCCGAAGAGGGCGAGTTGGGAGAGCCTATAAAACATAACTCCACTCCAAGTGGGATGGGGTTTCCCCCGAAATTTAAGCTGCAGGGGCTGTAACGGCTGCCGTAACTTGTTTCTTCCTCAATTTCTTTACTTTTTTCGCAATCCGTTGGATGCGGGTTGGCTTTTGTTCCTTCATAATTTTTTCAGCCTCTTCAAGTGTTACAGCTTTGTAACGACTTGGATCAAGGATTTCATCAGACTGTGCCTCACGGATATACTCTAATGATTTAAATTTCCGCTTCTCTTTCAAGTGTCCACGTTTTTTCATATTATCCACACGCTCTTGATCAAGGGATGAATCATCAAAATACAATTGGTCTCCTTGACGGACCAGAGGTGTTGTCATGATATTGCCCACAGTCCTTGCTCCAAATCCTTTCTTTTTCTTTGTGAGTTTTTTGACAGTTGTTTTAATGGTTGGAACACGGTGGTCAATATTAAGATAACGATTGGGGACTTTATCAAGAATTGTCTTAGCAGTGAGGGTATCACCATCGTTTGCATGCAACAAAATCTCATCGATGGAGTCTAAGATGGAAATACTGCCATAGTGGATAAAATCATCTTGTTGTTGTGGCGTTAAGTTAGAAAACATAGGTGCATACATTTTGGCATACCCCTTGGCTATTTCTTCAGAAAGAGATTGGATGGATGTTAACGTCATCATATCATAATCGGCCCCTTTATATTGCAAATTATTCCTGAAGACGAATTGCAATGTGCGACCAACGCATTCACCCGCCCATTTGCCTAGTTCCCCAGCGCCTGGGACCATGGAAATACCAATAGAAAGGCTTTTGCCTGCAAGAAAGGGAATGGCAAGGCTTCCAAGAGATGGCAATGGTTTTCCTTCTTGGAAATTAAAGAAACGGGCGGCCATGCCCTTTTGAAGGGCAAAAGCCATTAATTCTTGGGCGTTAGATTCTTTCGTGGCATCAGATACAAGATCACTATTATAAATTTCTGCAGCATTGAAAACACTTGCACCCGAGGTTTCGGCCATGCCGTCCTTGACAGCATCAATATATTCTTTGGCGGCGACATCTACACCTAATTTTGTTAGGAAATTGGCAATTGGTTTAAGTGCTGACCTGCTGTAATTAACAGCAGTGTCGATGCCTTGCGTCATAACGCCTGTGTTTCCTATTATAGGAAGCGTAATGGTCATAAGAAGCAGTACAGAAACTTTTTTCATGGTATTCTCCATTTTGTTAAAATACGTAAATGTATTTCGTGCAAAATTATGACTTTTTTATAAAATTTTCTGGAATTTAAATTGATTTATTTATAATTAATTTCAGTATACTACACCAATACTTAATGTCAACTGTATTTTCTGTGTGGTGCAAAGCCCTTGAGAAATAGAAGATATTCTAGTATTCTGGCACGAGTTTCCCATTTAGAAGGCATTGCCGCTTAGAGAGCATTGATAGTGTTTAAAATTTCCTTGTCCCTTGTAAGAAAAGTCACACTTTTAGGAGGCATAGTAATGCTTGTCCTGACTTTTTACACCTACTTTAAGCCTTCTCCTAAAGTCCGTGAACAAAAAACAACCGTCGTGAAGGCTGCAACTGTTCAAAAATCATCGATTCAACAACAAGCGGAGTTTAAGGGGTTTGTCCAAGCAGAACAACAAACAACCCTTTATGCCAAGGCTCAGGGTGTGTTGAGGATTTTCAAAGAATCGGGAGAGTCCGTTGAAAAGGGTGTCTTGATTGCAAAAATAGAAAATCATGATGTCGATAACAACTATCGCTTGCTCAAAGAATCTGAGGCGTTAGCCCAAATACAATATGATCGATGGACAAAGCTCGCTGCGGCAGGTGTTGTCAGCAAAGATGGTGTGGACGATAAGAAAAATGTGCTGCTGGAGGCAAAAAAACGGCTTTCTGATGCCAAGATAGCGGTTTCGGAACTGAGACTTTATGCTCCATTTAAGGGGGTTGTTGGCCTTTTTAAATACAGAGATGGTACCCAATTGCAATCGGGGAATAGTATTGTCAGTTTTTATGATCCATCGTCGTTAATGGTGGAATTTGATATTCCCTTGGATGTGGCGGAAAGGGTTCATAATGGTAGCGAGACGTTTGTACAAGGAAAATCCTACACTTTAAGTCACTTTCAAAAAATGTTAGATGATGAGACCCATATGTGTCCAGCATTTGTCAAGATTGATTGTCCGACTTGTATTATTCGCGCATCTTGCGATGTGCGTGTGGTAACTGATGCGAAAGAGGGGGTAATTGTGATTCCCTTTGGGGCTGTGTTCTTGCGGGAAGGGAAATCTTTTGTCTATATAGTGAAAGACAGCAAAGCGGTCTTGACCTCCTTATCCTTGGGTATCAGGGATAAGGACAGGGTTGAAGTGACAGAGGGCCTGAGTGGCGGAGAAACCTTGGTTGTTGAAGGTCACGGGCTTCTTTATCCAGATGCCGCTGTGACGATTGTACCGTAAGAGGCCGGCGCATGAATCTCACAACCTATTTCCTCAAGCATCCTGTGGTGGCGGTTGTTTTGAACGTCATGATTGTTATCGTGGGGTTGTTGTGCTTTGACTCTCTTCCTTTGCGGGAATACCCTGAGGTTCGCTTCCCAAAAATTAGGGTAACGACGTATTATCCCAATGCCAGTGCGGAGACGGTGGAAAACGCCATTACCAATCCTTTGGAAGATAAACTTGCTGGAATTGAAGGGATTGAGACCATCACATCTGACTCTAGCCATGGGGAAAGCTATATCTCTATTACCTTTAAGGGTGATACCTCTGTTGAAAAGTCCTTGATTGCCATTCGTGATGCCATTAGCCTTATTCAATTACCATCAGATGTGAAGCCTCCCATTGTAGAGCGAAAAACGGCTTCTGATGGGACTCCTTTTGTTGTGATCTCGTTAGAGGGATCCGTAATGGATTTCGCGGAACTTACCCACTATGCCAATCTTAACCTTAAAAACGTTTTCAGAAGCCTTAAAGGGGTTTCTTCTGTGGATATTTGGGGTCAGCCTTATACCTATAACATCACTCTTGATGCAGATAAGATGTATGCCTTTGGGGTCAACGCAGATGAGATTTTCGATGCTTTGAAAAAGGCTAATGTTTCATTGCCAGTGGGCAAATTTCAAAATGAAATATCAGTGACCATGAACGTGGAATTGAAGACCGTCGAGAGCTATGAAAATCTTATGATTCTCGACAATCATGGGTCATCATCTTTCCAATCACCTGTTGTTCTTTTAAAAGATGTGGCGACGATTAAATTGCAGGGAGACGAAGATCGTTTCCGGGTGCGTATTAATGGAAAGCCAGGACTTTGTATCGGTATCCATAAGGCAAATGATGCGAGTCCCCTGGAGGTATCCAACCTTGTACGCAAAGAATTAGAGGCAATACAACAAAACCTTCCTCACGGCCTGAAGACTAAGTGTATTATGGACCAGGCGGACTTTGTGCGCTATTCATTGAAAAATATCAAGTCTTCTCTAGTGGAAGCGATTCTTTTCGTTTTGTTCATCGTTTTTCTTTTCTTACGGAATATAAAGGCGACGCTTATTCCCCTTGTGACTATCCCCATTTCCTTGATTGGATCCTTTCTTTTTTTAAAAATGTTCGGCTTTTCTATCAATATCATGACCCTTCTTGCCATGGTCTTAGGCATTGGCCTTGTGGTGGATGATGCCATCATCATGCTTGAAAATATCCAACGTCACCGGGAGGAGGGGCTTTCGCCTTTGGATGCAGCCTTGACCGGATCGAAAGAAATCGGCTTTGCCATTATGGCCATGACCTTAACCTTGACCAGTGTTTACGCCCCTTTGGCCTTTGTCACAGGAACGACGGGAGACTTATTTATCGAGTTCGCTGTGGCTTTGGCCGGAAGTGTGTTGATGTCAGGGGTTGTGGCCTTGACATTGTCGCCTTTGATGTGTGCCAAGACATTAAGCCAGCAAACAACGTCTCTTTGGCCTAAAATGGATGATGTCCTTGAATCTTTAACGATTCGATACCAAAAAACACTCGCAAAGGTGTTGGACTATCAAAAGACGTGTCTTGTGGTTTTTTGTGGGGCCTTTGGGTTGATTTGGTTTTTATCCACCCTGCTTCCCAGCGAAACAGCGCCCAAGGAAGACAGGGATTTGATGGGGATTTATGTCCCACCTATTGTTGGAAAAGATATTCACACGATTGAAAAAAAGGTTCAGGCTATTGAAGCAATTATCAAAGATATACCTGAGGCAGATGAACTTCTTGTCTTTATTGGGGATTGGGGTGGCAGTGTGGTGATGCCCTTGAAACCCCAATCGCTTAGAAAACGTTCTGCAAAAGATGTCGCCGATGCTGTAAGACCCTTGGTGGATAAAATTCCTGATTTGATGGCCCAGACATGGAGTTGGGATTCAGGACTTCCTGGTATGGATGATTCCATGGGGAAGAAAGAACTCTCATTGACCATTTCTGCGACTGATACCTATGCCAGTATTTTTGACCATGTTGAGAAAGTCAGAAAAACTCTGGAAAGCAAAAAGGTATTCCAAGGAGGCAAGCATGATCTAAAACTGGATACAGCAAGTTACCGGGTGGATATTGATCAAAATGCTATGGGACGTTTGGGGTTGACCACAAAGCAAGTGGCAAAGGCTATTGAAGTGTTTTTTAGTGGCGACCAGTCTTTGAATTTTTCTAAAGATGGGCTTTTATATGCTGTGACACTCAAGGGGAAGACGTCGCCTTGGACCCTGAATGAGATTTATGTGACGAATAGTCACGGCAAACGTATTTCGCTCGGGGCAGTTGCAAAACTTGTTGCGACCTCTGGCCCGGATAAGTTGTCCCATACCAACCAAATGCGGTCTGTGTCGTTCAATGTGGATGTGCCTCAAGGGCTTTCGTTTGGTAAAGCTATGACCCAATTTTTTGAGGATGTCAGCGTTGATTTGCCTGCATCTTACAAGAAAACGTGGGCAGGGGCCGCAAAAGTTTACAGCGAATCCAAAACAACTATGGCCTTGTTATTCCTTTTAGCCATCATCTTTATTTTTGCCATTTTATCTGTTCAATTTGAAAACTTCATGGACCCATGCATCATTTTATTGACGGTACCTTTGGCCTGTCTTGGAGGACTGTTGTTTGTGTGGATTTTTAAAGGGTCCCTTAATGTCTATACCCAGATTGGATTGATTACCTTGATTGGGCTTATTACCAAACACGGTATTTTGATCGTGGAGTTTGCCAATCAACTGACAAAAACCATGGCGGTCAAGGATGCCATGCTCAAGGCTTCAGCCCTGCGATTGCGACCTATCCTGATGACGACAGGGGCCATGCTCTTTGGGGTCATCCCCCTTGTTTTATCCAGTGATGCAGGCCATGAGGCCCAGCGGGCTATAGGAATTGTTTTGGTGGGGGGGCTTAGCTTCGGGACGTTCTTTACTCTTTTCATCCTGCCCACGGTTTATACCATGGTGAAAGGGTGGGGGAAAAAATAATGCCTCCCATTAGCATAGCTAAAATCAGGAGTAGCATTCCTTTTTTTGCATACCCCCGATTATTCATATTGATGGTTGTGTAAAGCAAGTTCTACCAAGAAACAAGTCTTCGCCTAGTTCTGATTGCTCTTTTTTGGTTGATCGCACTTTATGTCATGAATTTTTTGTAATAAATCAGCCCATAAGGCATTCTTCTTGGCAAATTCTTGACGTGCCTCAGCATCACGTCTGTTCGTCTCTTCTCTGACACGATTCATATCTTCCCTAACAAGCGCCATATCCTCTCTCGAGATACGATAAAACGCATACCATACGGCTACCATTGATCCAATCATCGTCACAATTATCGTCAGTGTTTGGGTCCAGTCGATTTTTCTCTCCTCAATTCATGCTAAGAAGCAAACTTCCGGGGTTTTCTGCGACTTCTTTTCGGTTGATCACACTTTACGTCATTTATTTTGTTGAGTAAATCAGCCCATAGGGCGTGGGCTCTGGCGAATTCTCGGCGTGACTCAGCCAACTCAATATCGTGTCTTTTCATATCTTCTCTTGCACGCTTTTCATCTTGTTCAATCTTT
>CAMBTM010000027.1 GCA_945870825.1 Rhizobium sp. Q54 | reverse complement strand
GTCTCAATGGTGGGGGAGTCAAATCTTGAGACCCTCATCTTAGCCCTAACGGGCTATTTTCTGGATCCCACGCCCACCTTCGGTGGTCTCTGGAGGACAACGTCGGGGGAGTTTCGGCAGAGCTTTGGAGGACGGCATTGGGGAAGTTTTCCCGACGCCGTTATCCCCGCGCCCCCACGGTTGTCTTCCCACGCCCAACCGTTGTCTTCCCCGCGTAGGCGGGGACCCAGGGGTGCAAACAAGATCTCTCAACCGAAAAGACCTTTGAACCCCAATGCTTTGACCGCGATGCCTTGACTGATCCCCTGGATCCCCGCCTACGCGGGGAAGACAACGGTGGTGGCGGGGGTGACAGCGCTGGAGGTGCGGGGGTGACAGAAAGAGGAAAGGGGGATGACAGCGGAGGTGGCGGGTTGATGACAGAAAAGAAAACGGGGATGACAAAAAAGAACCGAGCGTCTCACATCTACTGAACGCGTACACCCCATTTCTCCTTGAAAGGGCTCACTCCTATGCACTATATTCACAATCTCATTCTCCAGACTGCCGCTTGAGTCTCACATCTATTGAACGCATACAGATCTCTTTTTAGGGTTGATTTAACCTGTCTATTCAGACAAAATAAAAGAAATAATATATAAATAACAGTGAGGACTTCGATGTATCGGTTTGTTTTTCTTATCACTTTAATTCTGTTTGGGAATGAGTCTCAAGGTGGTTTTTTTGGAGCGCGATCTGATAATATTTTCGGAAGATCTTTTTTGAAAATTACCCAAGCTCAAAAAAATGAGATGGTCAAGTGTGGGTTTTATACATATCTTCTGGAAAAAAGCATAACGAACTCTAATGACATTTCTACCCATGTAACGGACAATGATTATGCGAATTTTGTTCAATATTTGGTCCAGACTTATGCTCCAGGAGAATCAGACGTGGATGGGAGAAAACATTTAATGCTGGCTTTTCAAGACTACGACAGCTTTATAGAGCTTTTGGCGACAGCCTATGATGAAGGTGGAATGGCTTGTGATGCCATTCGGGAATCTCGGCAAGGATGTAATGCATTTTGTGGTGGGATGACTTGTGCGGATCCATTTACGTTTGCAACGTGTCACGGTATGGCTAAAGAATTAGAAGGGCAGAAAGTCTGTGAACCTGGTGCGGTTCAAAAGTGTTTTAAAAATGGGGTGAACGATAGATGGCAAAAAGTACCCAATAAAACTTGGTTTACTGAGATTGATAAAAGTTGGTTTAAGGTCTTTTTTACAACAGCAGGCACAAATGTTGATACGGGGGCTCCTTGGGGACTCGAACGGAAGGAAATCCAAGCCCTTATTGGTGCCTTGTTTATTTTTGAATTTTCAAGCTTTTTGACAGGAAGTAACGTTGTTGATATTTCAGCTGAAGACAAGCCCTGGTTTTCCTACGTAACAAGGCAATTAAAAAACCCAAGCCTGAAAAAGCATTTATGGAGTGCTGCGGCTAAACGGGGAAGACAAGGAATGGTAGGCTAATCACCTCTTACCCACCCATTACTCTTGCCCCTTGGCCCGTATGGGCCAAGATGACCCACGAGCGTTTCACTGATCCATCGGCCGATAAGACAAACTGACCGCGGGACCCCAAAAATCCTTGAGGATCCAAGAAGTCTTTCTTTTCAAATTGATGCCGGTCCTGCTTCTTATGAACAGTGCCAATCATTGATATTATGTCAAAGACAAGCGACTCTTGAATTGTCCGGGTCCCTTTCTTGGACATGTTACTTGTAAACCAAAGCCCCCTAAGTCCCATATTATTTTGAAGGCTCGGATGATCCCACCCTGACAGCCCAAGAAGGCGTATGCGCCGAAATTGTTTATCTCCCATGAGTTGCAAAGTGCTTAAAAGTTTTTGGCTCAGGGCACTGGCATCAGGGATAAACAGAGCCTCAGGACTAAACGCCTCGATCTTTTGCATCCATAGGGTTATTTGCTCAGGTGTACTTTCATCCATGGGGTACAAAATCATCTCAAGGGTTACCAGAGGATTCCCCTCAAAATCTCGCTTCAGGGATCGTTCAAGGACGTGGCCATAGTTATTATCTGGCAGCAGGGCGATAAAACGTCTCAGTCCCTTCTCAACAGAAAATGTGATGAGTTGGTTGGCCTCTTCTTGGGGGGCAAAACCCATGACAAAGATGGACCCATCCACCAGGGATTGATCATTAGATAACGTAAAAAGGGGTATGTCTTTGATGGCAGGTTTTAGCGCCGCGGCCTCTTGTGAAAATACAGGGCCCACAAGGGCAGAGGGAGTCAGCGTTTGAATATCTGCCACCAGGCGTTCATTGTTATGGGTGTCCATGGGATAGAGGACAAGATCTTCTGTTGCAGGGTGTCCAAAAAGGGTTCGCTGGGCTGCTTGGATCAGTTTTTGTCCCATAGGGGCGTGGGGTCCCGTAAGAGGCACCAAAAGGCCGACCTTGACTTCACCCGGGGTCTTTGTATAGTTGGCATGACCAGTTTGAACGATACCGATTATCAGAACCCACAACAGCAGGACTATACACCGTGTTTGACCCATCATTTTTATCAACCCTCCATCATACCCTTCAAAAGATTAGCGACAATCAGGGCATAAGTAAACCAGGTTTGTATGTGATTGGGACTCCCATTGGGAATTTAGCGGACATGAGTCTTCGAGGGCTTGCAGCACTCATGAGCATGGACGTGATCTTTTGCGAAGATACACGGGTGACCCAAACATTGCTTAAGGCTTATGGGATCTCGAAACCCCTTAAACCCTACCACCGGCATAATGCTGCAAGCACCAATCAAGCCTTGATAACGTGTGTTCAAGGGGGGCAAGCGGTGGGCCTTGTGTCGGATGCAGGGCTTCCCTTGGTGTCAGACCCTGGTGCTGATATTGTATCCTTGTGTATTGCGCATAACCTTCCTTTAACCGTTATTCCAGGGCCCTCTGCCGGGATTACAGCCTTGATGGCCTCAGGCTTATCGGTGGACCAGTTTCACTTTGTGGGGTTTTTGCCAACCCAGGATAAAGAACGCAACGTATTGCTGGCTTCTTTGAAGGGAGGACTGGCTTCCCTTATTTTCTACGAAGCCCCCCACCGGCTTTTGAAAACCTTGTCTATCCTTCAAGAAGCGTTTGGGGATCGTCGTGCCGCGGTGGCCCGTGAATTGACGAAAAAATTTGAAGAGGTGCAACGAGGGGATTTCCATCACTTGATCACTCATTATGAGAACAATGGGACCATAAAAGGAGAGATCGTTATTGTGGTCGAAGGACTTCAAACAGTTGCATGGGATCATGACCGGGCCTTGCCGTTACTGTCTTTCGCCCTTCAATCCTTGCGGGTTAAAGATGCATCCCAGCTCATTAGCCTTTTGACGGGCATTCCCCGCAAAGACCTTTATGAAAAGGCGCTGGAGATCGCAGGAAACACATAACTGATTTTAAACTCCTAGGTGGTTTTTTCAAATTATTCAACTTTGCAGACCTTCTTTAAAAAAATAAGATGGCCACAACAGTTGTACCAGGAGGAATAGATGAAACAACCAGTTATACCAAATTCCCTTTTTGAACGCCTGCGTCGTTGAACATCGAGGTCGGCCTTCTTGGGACCTAGGGTCACGTATATTTAATAGGCTCCTCGGCCTTAACCGCTTGTTCGCCTGTGCCGTCAATTTAAAATGGGAATTGGTATTATTTACAGGGTGGGGGGACCTTTAGTGATACTTGGATGAACCACACTTTCGTAGAATGGAGTCCTTTCTTTTTAGCTCTCGGGATTGGGATGTATTTCATGCATCCGGGGCCGCCGGTTTTTTGGCAGATCCTTATCATCGGGGGAATTTTTGGGGTATTTCTTATGCTGGGGTGTTTTTCCCCCATCCGAGGTTCATTTTTCTTTAAAGCGTTATTCCTGATCCTTCTTGGTTTTTTGGTCACAGAAGGCCATCGATACCTTAAAAACACGCCTCGGAAAGCCTGGCGGGTATTGCGCCCCATTTTTAATGCCTCTGTCACGGGAACAGTTCAAGAGATTGCTTTCCAGACCTCCCGGCCAACGGTGATTTTGGGTCCGCCTGCCTTTACCGTATCATTTGAAACCAAGCAGGGAATCAAGCAGGGACAAAAACGCCATTTTAAAAACCTTCGTCAGTCTCTGCGTGTAATTCTCAAAAAGGATGATCCACTGCCAGCGATTGGGGATCTGGTTTCGTCTCGGTTTTTCTTGATGCCTATCCAAAGCAAACTGACGCCCTATGGATTTGATTTTGAACGGTATGCTTATTTCAAAGGTCTTGGCGGCAGTGGATATGCCCTTGAACCGTTCCGTCTTATAAAGCCAGCGCCCCAAAACACCACCATCGAGAATCTGCGGCGATCTGTGGGGCGGCGTATTCATAGATATCTTCAAGGCCATGAAGCAGCTGTGGCAGCAGCGCTTTTCATCGGCGACCGCTCAGCCATCCCAAGGGGTCTTCGTGATACCTTTGTGGATGCCGGCATTGCCCATGTGTTGGCGATTTCAGGGCTTCATTTGACACTGGTAACGGGTCTTTTTTTCTTTATTCTGCGGCGTCTTTTTTGTCTGATTCCTGCGTTCGCTCTGTCCCATGACACCAAAAAGGGGGCGGCTGGTTTTGCCCTTCTTGGGGGATTTTTTTATCTTCTTTTGTCGGGAGCTTCTATTTCAACCCAGCGTGCCTTTATCATGATGGCCTTTATGATGGGTGCTTTGTGGTTGGATCGTGGAGCATTTTCCAAAAGAACCGTCATGGTTGCAGCCTTCATTATCTTGCTGGTTCAACCCATTGCCCTTTTCATGCCAAGCTTTCACTTGTCCTTTTTTGCGGTGATAGCCTTAATCAGTGTCTATGCCTATTGGCGCCAGACACATGTATCGTTTTTTGGTGGAAATAGCTTATGGCGGCGTTTTTTTGTGTATATCCAAGGACTTTTGTTAGCTTCTTTCACGGCCTCTCTTGCGACTATCCCTTTCACTATTTACCACTTTCATAAATTTACGTTGCAGTCTGTGGTCGCCAATCTTTTGGTTATTCCGTTGATGAGTTTTTGGATCATGCCGTTGGCCCTTTTAGCCTTTCTTTTGATGCCGTTTGGACTTGAAGGAGGGGTCCTCAAGGCTATGGGGCAGGGGATTTCTCATATGATTCTTGTAGGGCAGAAGGTTGCAACGTGGCCAGGGGCTGTGATTCAAGTCCCAGAACTCCCTGGCCTGTCGTTGGCACTGATGCTGATCGGCAGTTTTTTCATTTATATTTTTCAAGGGTGGCATAAGGGTATCGGATTCTTGCTCATCGCCCTTAGTTTTTGTCCTGTGCTATGGCAAAATCCCCCAACGGTTTTTATCAATGAAGGGGCCAACACCGTGGGTATTCGGGAAAAATATACTCTCTGGGTCACAAACAAAAAAATCCCAACCTTTGCAACAAGAGTTTGGTCAGAGTCTTTGGGTATCCCGCTAGAAAACCTCCGTCCATGGGCTAAAAAAGATGATGATTTTATGACCTTCAAAACGCCTTGTGGTGTGGTTGGGTACGCTAAAACACAAGAAGAGGGGCAAAAACTCTGCCCTTTAGTTAATCTTCTTATTTCTAGGCGTCTCGTTGCATGCCCCTCAGCCCTTATTGTGACGGCCCGTGATACGTGGCGACAAGGCGCTTATTTTATTTACTGCAAAGAAAACCATTGGACCATCAAATCTGTCAAACCCTTTCCCTATAGGTGGCCGTGGGAATAGGAGGGGCGGTTATTGTTTGGGAACCCCTCGACTTTGGTAAATGTCTTGGCTATACTTAAATAAAATATAAAAAACGACAGGGTTCTTCATGAAGACTTCTTCTTGGCTGGTCATTATTCTTCTCTACAGCATCCCCAGTTTTGGGGCATTCTTTAATATTGATAAGACTGAAAAACATGAACTGATTACTTGTGGGTTTTTTCTTTATCTCGAGGCCAATGGTATGGACTGCGGTCACATAGAGGAGGAAGTTCAACCTAATTTGTATTTAAAATTTATCAGTGATTTAAGGAAAACCTATGATCCTTTGAGTAAAGATGCAAATTGGAAAGATAAATTACCTAAATCCTACCAAACATTTGAAGCGTTCAAAGAAAATATGATTAAAGTCTGTGGGGAAGGAGAAGCCGTCTGTAACAGAATTAAAAAAGGTAAAAGTTTCTTTCTTGGGCGGAAAAAGTGTAATAGTTTTTGCAGTACGAGAACCTGTCGAGATATGTTCACCCTTGCGACCTGTCATGCTATGGATGAGTACGGAGTATGTCCCAGAAATACAGTAAAAAATTGCTTGAATAATAATCGTCCAAAACTGGAAGGTCTTCTCCAGGCCCGCGGATGGCCGACAGAATGGGATAATTTAGATGAGAACTGGACCCATATTTTTCTAGCAACAGCCCCAGAGACCGCTAAAGGGGCGAGTATTGGGGTGCGTTTTGTTGAAATAGGTGGGGTAGCTGCGGTGGCGGCAGCCCTTCCTTTCGTTTTACCTCTTGCGGCGCCTCTTGTCCCTGCAGTGAGCAGTTTTATAAAAGGACAGCTGAAAAATCTTGTAACGAAAGAAGCCAATAATGCCTTGAATCAAGGCATTAACGTTGCTCAGAAAGATATTACAACGGGCACAAAAAAGGCAGAAACCTACGTGAAAAACTCATCGCAAGATGTATATTTTTAACGCACATCTCGTTCGATCCCAAGGGCGATGCCTTCACCACCCCCGATGCAAAGACTGGCAACGCCTTTTTTAAGGCTGCGTGCCTCAAGGGCATTCAAAAGGGTGACGACGATCCGGGCCCCAGAGGCCCCGATGGGGTGACCTAGGGCGCACGCTCCTCCGTGGACATTTAGTTTTTCATCAGGGATATGAAGGTCACGTTGTGCTGCCATGGCAACAACGGCAAACGCCTCATTAATTTCAAAAAGGTCCACATCTGCCACAGACCATTTTATGTGACCGAGCAGATTTTTCATGGCCTCAATAGGGGCTAGCGTGAACCACTGGGGTTCCATACCGGCCGACGCTTGTCCAACAATTCTTGCCCTTACTTTAAAACCCCGTTTGGTGGCCTCCGACTGACGCATCAGTAAAAGTCCCGCAGCCCCATCGGTAATGGCACTGGCGGTCGCAGGGGTGATCGTTCCATTTTCTTTAAAGGCTGGTTTAAGGTGGGGGATTTTGTCGATTTTAGCCCGGCTAATGGGTTCATCTTCAATAATATCAATGGTTTCATCGCCTATTTTCAAGACAATAGGGACAATTTCGCGCTCAAAAAGACCATTTTTAGAAGCCGCTTGGGCCTTTTCAACAGAATGGATCGCAAAGGCATCTTGCATCTCTCTGGAGAATCCATATTTTTCAGCAAGTCGTTCTGCAAAAATTCCCATGGAGGTTCCCTTTTCATAAGCATCCTCTAGCCCATCATGAAAGAGATGATCCATATAATCGGGGTGAAGCGGCGGCTCTTCCTTGCGCCCTGGACGTTTGATAAACAACGGCGCACGAGACATACTTTCCATGCCGCCCGCAATGATGATTTTGGATTCACCCGTTAAAAGTTGGTTAACCCCAGTCATAATGGCCTTCATGCCAGACCCGCATACTTTATTCAATGTCGTGGCCCGTGTTGTTTCCAAAAGACCAGCTTTAAAGGCCACCTGGCGGGCAGGGGACTGACCAATGCCCGTTTGAAGAACACAGCCCATAAGGATTTCATCAATGCTGTGTTTGGGAAGTCCGGTTGTGTACATGAGTCCGCGTACAACGACGGCCGCAAGATCAGGGGCAGATAGTTTTTGCAAAGAAGACTGGAAAGACCCAATCGGGGTCCTTAATGCCTCAACAATGACGATCGGGTCTTTGAGTGTCATGACAATTCCTTCCTTTAAAAGTCTTTATATAAGGCTGTGTGTCAGTTTTACAGATCATTCCTTCTTTCCTTTTGTCATCCCCGTTCCTTTTCTTGTCATCCCCGCGCAGGCGGGGACCCAGGAGAACAAACAAGATCTCTCAAGCGGAAAGGCCCTTAACCCGCAATGCGTTGACGGATCCCCTGGTCCCCTGCCTACGCAGGGGTGACAAAAAAGGGAGACACGGGGACAGCCAGCGAAAAATTGACATCAGCATGCAAATGAAGGAAACATGGTTCTGCCTAAAGAATCCACGTCGCAAGTCCTAAAAAGGAAGCAAATCCCAAAACGTCTGTGGTGGCTGTCACCAAAGGTCCTGCACTGACTGCGGGATCAAAGCCCATCTTTTCAATGGCAAGCGTCAACAAAACACCTCCAAGGGAGGCCCAGACCATATTAAACACAAGGGCTAAGGGCAAGATATAGGCAATACTGGGGTCTTTAAACCAGAACAACACAATAAGGGTTGTAATTAAAGAAAACACCAAGGCATTCATGAGTCCCACCAAGGCCTCTTTCATGACAGGGCGCCACATGTTGGATGAATGGATCAACCGGCCAGAACATGCCCGCATGGTGACCGCAATCACCTGCATAGCATTGGCGCCGCCCATCGCCGCAACAATGGTCATAAAGGCTGCAAGGGAACCTTTTTGTTCAATGGTTTCATGGAAACACTCGATCACAAAGGCTCCAAGGAGTGCATTAATAAGGGTCACAACCAACCACCCAATACGTTGTGAAGATGTCACATAGAAAGGGGCATTATAGTTTGTTTCACTCACACCCGCCATTTGGAGGATGTTTTTCTCAGCTTCTTCGTCGATCACATCGACCACGTCATCGCTGGTGATCATGCCAATGACGCGACCCGATTCATCCAAAACGGGCGCCGAAATCAAGTCGTAGTGTCTAAAAAGATAGGCCACTTCCGCTTGGTCCAGGTTTGCCGGAATGGATTTGAAATCTTCCTTCATGATGTTGCGAATGGAAGAAGTTCCTTGATTTCGGAGCAAAAAGCTATTGGGAATAACGCCCACCACGTGGTGTTTGGGGTCAACCACATAGACTTCGTAAAAAGCGTCGGGCATGACTTTGCTTTTTTGAATGAATTTAAGGACATCCGCTACCTTCCAAAATGAAGGTACGGCCACAAATTCCTGTTGCATCAATCGGGCTGCACTACCCTCGGGATAGGATAAAATCGTTTCATAGCTTGCCCGCTGGGACGCTGAAATCTTGGTTAAAATCTCGGACTGTTGGTCACCGGGCAGTTCATCGATGACGGTAAAGGCGTCATCACTGTCTAGTTCTGCCAAATGTTTTGCAAGGGTATCGATGCCTAAATACTCAACGACTTCGCTTTGGACGTGGTCGGAAAGTTCAATCAGGGTGTCGTAGTTAAAGTCCTTGCGAATGGCATTGATGATAAACTGACGATCATCGGCATTGAGTTGTTCTAAAAGTAACGCAAGGTCAGGGGGATCCAAGGGGAGAAGTTTTTCTTTGATGGTCTGTGCATCTTCACCCAAAATAGCCTGTTCAATGGCATCCATAAACTCAGTGGACAAAACTTCAAAGAGAAGTTCGCCATCATTATTTTCAAATGTATCGGGGTTCTTTGCCATTGATAACTCCGCGTTTTCCCACTATTTTCAAGAGTTTTTCAACAATTCTCAAATAATAGTATAAACGCTTTTAAATTTGAATACTACCATATGGTGCGGTCGAGAAGACTCGAACTTCCACGGGGTCTCCCCCACAGCGACCTCAACGCTGCGCGTCTACCAACTCCGCCACGACCGCGACTTTCAAAACTAAGGCTTTTCGCGCTTTTCATGAATATGCTGAAAAACGCGTCCCATCCATAACAAAAACCAAGAAAGAGATCAAGGAAATCCCGATCAATTCTTGAAAAAAACTTCTAAAGCGTTGCTTTCAACAGCCAAAGCGTTTTTTCATGATACGCAAGGCGTTCTGTTGCAAGGTCAGCTGTTACCGGGTCTTTTGCCTTGAGGGTTTCTTGGATAAGGGTTGCGAGCGTTTGGGCCAAGGTCTCATGGGCCTTGATCAGGTCAAAGATCATCCCGCAGACGTCTTTGGGGAGAACATCCGTGTTAATGGTGCTTAATTTTTCGAAAAATCCAAAACTAGCAGGAACAGTATGTCCCAACGCCCGCAACCGTTCTGCCAGTTGATCAACGGCGTTAGCGAGAGATTGATACTGATTTTCAAACATCCCATGATAGGAGGGGAAGTGAGGGCCTGTCACGTTCCAATGGTACGTCTGAGTTTTCAAGTAAAGGGCGTAGGTTTCCGCTAAAGTTTTTTTTAATGTGTTGATCATTTTATTCTCCTTGTATTTTATTGTTTCTTTTTTTAATCGTTATCCATTTCCTGTAGGCATTTTTCCTGGTTCCCCCGCTATCATCCCCGCCTACGCGGGGATGATAAATCAGAATGAAACATCACCAGCTTTAAAATGGGGTCTTTCCTCTCTATTCATTATACTATGGACATTAAAGGATCGCCATAGTGAATCAATGAGGAAGTCCACAAGCTACGGCTGTCTTGCGTTAAAATCTCTGCAAAGATTTCTTGGGCCCCCAGTGTCGTATTTTTATACTTATCCAGGATCTGAGAGATGAATGTGGGGGAAAGGTTCTCCATGTTTTCATAACTACTGCCTCGGGTTAATACGCTGGTTGAAGCGTCCATCAGCCGTTGGAGAAAGGGCAGGGGGCGCGGTGTCGTTGTGACGATCACTTGGGGATGTTCCCCCAAGCGAAGTCCGAACATCAATTGATCCCATACTTCCTCTGGGCGGGGGAATTTGGCCAGCTCATCGACCCACGCCCCGTCAAACTGGGGCCCGCGCAGGCGGTCAAAGCTTTCGGCGCTAAAGACGGTTGCAAGGGCGCCATTGGGCCAGCGTATTTCACCCTTTGATGGAAAAAATGTAGGTCTGTTTTCTGGAGGATATACGGCGAGTAGTCCACTTATTCCCTCGACCATCACTTGACGGGCATCCCGTTCGTTGTCTGCAACTAACGCAACCCGGCGACATTTTTTTTGGTCAATCCACCGACGGATGGTCTCGGCCCCTGTTCTGGTTTTTCCAAATCCGCGGCCCGCTAAAATAAGCCATACCTGCCAATCACCGGGCGGAATTTTTTGAGAGTCTCTGGCATGACGATCCCAATCATAAGCGGAGTCACTGGGGAGAGGAGGGGTCGGCATAATTTTTTTGTTGGGTAAGTTTTTCTTTTTCATGATTAGTTCGCCTTTAAAAATAGTTTAAGGAAGGGGTTGACTGGTGGGATGAAGGGGTTATATAAGGGTGGAGGCTTGTTGATACAGGCCTTGAGAGAATTTAAAAAAGATGTTCATTAAAAGATCTGGGTTTTTAGGATTCAGGTTGGGTTTGTTGGATGT
>CAMBTM010000026.1 GCA_945870825.1 Rhizobium sp. Q54 | reverse complement strand
AGAAGCGGTAAGAAAATATATTCAAACCCAAGATCAGAGAGATCGAGCTGCTGATCAGCTTCCCTTAGGCCTATAGCTCAGTAAGGACAATTAGCGCTTTGAGCGCTTCACATTTTCATACCACCACCTCTGGTGGTGGTTTTTGAGTTTAAAAATATAAAGAATATCTTGTAACATTCGTGTCGTTGGTTGTCAATTGAAATGCTGTATTGTGTATGAGTTCAGCGCAAATGACGCTCAAGCGGTAGTCTCGAGAGTGGTGTTTTGAATATAGTCGATAGGAAAACAGTTTCCATTTTTAAATGACTTCTCAAGCAAACGACTGGTGAGCATGATGCGCCTATTTTTTATGGGTGCGTGATGGCGACCTTGACGTTTGAACTCCACAATCAGTTAAAAGGACCGCTGCTGTAAGATCACCTTTTGGCGTTCCATGTGATCCAACGGTAAGAACCGCATAAATTGAGGATTAAATGTCATACCATGAGGGTAACAAAATTGTCAGTATTTTGCCCTTAATCAGCCTTTGTTTCTCGGTCTTCCAACATCCGTGTCTTCTTGTCAATTGTTTCAAGGACCTGGATATCTTGGGTGTGGGACGTGGTGCCCAGCTCTTGGAACTTTCGGGCACTGACAAAGACCCTATGCTCAAGGGTACCAATGGCTTGGTTATAAGAATCTACCGCTCCTTCTAAATTCCGGCCCACGCGGGCGATGTGTTTGCTGACATCAGAAAGACGTTTATAAAGTTCTTGCCCCAAGGCGCTGATTTCTTTGGCATTGGTTGCGATTTGTTCTTGGCGCCAACCGTAAGATACAGCACGCAGTAACGCAATCAGGGTGGTGGGGGTGGCTAAGATCACTTTCTGTTCAGCGCCCAGTTCAATCAACGAGGGATCTTGTTCAAGCGCTGCGCTAAAGAAAGTTTCCCCGGGCAAGAACATCACCACAAACTCGGGCGATGATTCAAACTTACTCCAATAGGATTTGGCACCTAAAGCCATGATGTGGGTCCTGACTTGTTTGGCGTGGAGCTTCAGTTTAAGATTTTTCTGGGTGATATCTTTTTCCTCCAACGCCTCAAGATAGGCATAAAGCGGGGTCTTGGCATCCACCACAATGTGCTTGTCGCCGGGCAAATGAACCACCATATCGGGCCTAAGACGGCCTTCTACATCATCTTTGGAACTTTGTTCATCAAAGTCACAGTGGGCCAGCATGCCTGCCATTTCAACGACCCGTTTCAGTTGCATTTCACCCCATCGTCCCCTGACGTTTGGCGCCCTTAAGGCATTGACCAGGTTTTGGGTTTCATCCCTTAAATCTTTTTGAGTGACGAGCAAATCCGTTACCTGTTGTTTGAGGCCTTCATAGGCGCCAAGACGGATTTTTTCCATATCCTGGATTTTTTGATCCACAGACCCCAAGGCCTCTTTTACAGGGGTGATCAGTTCCTTAATAGCCTCTTGTCTCGATTTCAAATCCGTCTGGGCAGTTTCTTGGAACTTTTCCAATGAATTTTTGGCAAGATCCAAAAAGGCCTGGTTATTGGATTTCAAAGCTTCAGAAGACAAGGATTGAAAGGCTTCCCGCATGCTGATTTCTGCCTTGAGGAGAAGGTCTTCCTTTTCTTTCATCAAAGACCGCTCTTTATGAAGAAGGGTCGAGAGTTCCGTGTTTTTGGATTGAAGGATCGTGTTTTCTAAATGGAGACTGTCCACTTTTTGGGCTAACGCTTCTGCGTGAGAGGCCTTTTCTTCAGCACGCGCCCGAAGTGCCACCTCGTTTTGAAGATCAGAAAATTGACTGCGCTTGGATAGAAGCCATACTAAAAGGCCCAGCAACAAGATGCCAATCCCCATTCCAAAAACCATGAATAATTCGGTAGACATTTTTCCAAGAACCCTATAAATTTTCCAGTCATTAACCTAGCATTTTTTCCAAAAATTTCATAGAAGGAATGGGTGGGTTTATTATTCGTCAAGAGGGGGGCGCATGACACAACATATTCTACAGGCTTTTTTAGGTATTTTTGTCTTTTTTGCTTTCTGCTGGTTCTTTAGCGAAAACCGTCGTCACATTAAACCTCTGCATATTCTGATTGGTCTTGTGGCCCAGTTTTCTATTGCGGCCCTCATCATGCATGTGGACATTGTCCGCAATCTCTTTGTGTATCTGAGTAAAGGGGTGATTGCGGTCAGAGATGCAACCCTTCAAGGGACAAGTTTTGTCTTTGGGTTTGTAGGGGGTGGTCCCCTACCCTTTGAGGTGAAGGGGAATACCTTTGTTTTTGCTTTTCAAGTTTTGCCCATGATCATGGTTGTCAGTGCCTTGTCCATGCTTTTGTTCTATTGGCGTATTCTTCCAGCTTTTGTGAAGGTTTTATCCTGGGGGCTTCGTAAGACGCTGGGGATTGGGGGAGCATTAGGGGTTTGTAGTGCTGCCCAGATTTTCTTAGGACAGACAGATGCGCCTTTACTCATTCGGCCTTATCTTAAAAGCATGTCCAGAAGTGAGATTTTTTCCATCATGTGCATGGGTTTTGCAACGACGTCTGCGACCATCATGGGGCTTTACGCCCTGGTGCTGGAACAATCTGTCCCCCAATCCATGGTCCATATTCTAACAGCCTCCATCATCAGTATTCCAGCAGCGCTGAGTCTTTCCCGGATGGTAGTCCCGCCTTCTAATGATGTTCAAACAGAGGGCGAGATCGTTTTGCCCTATGAATTTTCAGGGTCCATGGACGCAATTTCGAGAGGCACCAGTGATGGGATCCGTCTTTTCATTAATGTCGTTGCTATGCTGATTGTGTTTGTGGCGTTGGTTGCCCTTGTGAATAAAGGCCTTGGATTATTGCCCGATGTGATGGGGGAATCTATTAGTTTGCAGCGGATTTTGGGGGCATTGATGGCGCCTTTAAGCTGGCTCATGGGGATTCCCTGGGCGGAAGCCAAGACCGCTGGGGCACTTCTTGGGATTAAAACCATCTTGAACGAATTTTATGCTTTTACGGAGCTTGCTAAAATGGGGGACGGGGAACTTTCTGTCCATAGTCGGGTGATTATGACCTATGCCCTTTGTGGATTTGCTAATATCAGCAGCATAGGGATTGTGATTGGGGCTTTTGGGGCGATTGTCCCTGAGAAACGCGCTGAGATTATTGGTCTGAGTCTCAAGGCCTTAATTGTCGGCACCCTGGCGTCTTGTCTTAGTGGATCTGTTGTTGGGATTTTATGGTGGGCAGCGTCGTAAAACGGCACATGTCATGAGATAGTTTTATGCTCAAGATTCACATTTTTTCATCTTGAGCATAAAATTGTTTCTTGTTTTTATGCGCAAAACGCAATAATATGAATCTTAAGCATAAAAGAGGGCCGGTATCGTTGTTCCGGTAACGTTACCAATGTCATTCAAATCATTTATTGGTCGAGAGAAAGAACTCGAGAAACTTCAAGCGCTTCGTCTTAAATCCACCCCCAATCTTGTGGTTGTAAAAGGGCGTCGGCGTATTGGAAAAAGTCGACTCATTACAGAATTTGCCTCAAAATATCCAAAACATACCCTTTGGAGTTTTGCAGGACTTGCCCCTCAAAAAGACATGACAAGCCAAGATCAAAGGGATTATTTTGCAAGGCAGCTCGCTCTCCTTTTGAAAATCCCTCCGTTTACCTTTCAAGATTGGAGTGATGCGTTTGAGTCTTTGTCTCTTCATGTGAAAGACGGCGATATTGTCCTTTTGGATGAAATTTCCTGGATGGCCCATCAAGATCCAAGTTTTATACCCAAACTCAAGGCATGGTGGGATAAACAAAAACTCCCTATCACCGTTGTACTCTGTGGATCTGTTTCCACATGGATTGAGGAAAATATTCTCAAAAGCACTGCTTTTTTTGGTCGTGTTACCCTAACGTTGACATTAGAACCCCTTACGATTAGTGAAAGTGTTCGTTTACTAAAAAACATGGGATTTCAAGGATCTCCTTATGATACCTATAAGCTTCTAGCCATTTTAGGCGGCGTGCCTTGGTACTTAGAACAAGCCAGCCCAGGCATGACAGCTGATAATATCATCAGGAAATTATGTTTTGAAAAAGACGGACTCCTTGTCTTAGAATTCGATCGTATTTTTCATGATCTTTTTAATGGAAAAGGGTCTATTTATAAAAAAATTCTAAAGTCTTTGAAAGAAGGGATGAAAACACTTTCTGAAATCCGTGAAGATATTGAATTTTCACAAAGCGGAACACTTAGTACATTGATGGACCATTTGATTATTGCAGGGTTTATAAAAAAACAAACTCTTTGGTCATTTAAAACGACAAGTCCTCTCAAACAAAGCCTATATTGCATTTCTGATCCTTACATTAGATTCTATTTAAAGGTTATTGAGCCTAATCTTCCTAAAATTGAACGAGGCGCTTTTGATGCATCCCCCTTAGCTCATCTTCCTGGCTTTGACGCACATATGGGATTGCAGCTTGAATACCTCCTGCTTCAAAATAGATCCCTTCTTTTAAAATACATTGGACTGAATCCTGTGGAGATCGTCTCTGATGGTCCTTACCGACAACATCAAACAACAACAACAAAAGGGTGTCAAATTGATTACCTTGTGCAAACCCTGACAAAAAACTTATTTATCTGTGAGTTTAAGTTTAAACGCAATGAGATAGGAATAGATGTTATCCAAGCATGCCAAGAGAAGATGAAGGCGCTCAAAATCCCAAAAGGATTTGCAGCTCTTCCTGTTTTACTCCACAGCGGCGGCGTGACAGAGCCTGTTGAAACCAGTGGGTATTTTTACCGCATGATTGATATAAGAGATTTCTTAGAGGAATAAACCATGGCCCCCTTTAAAATACACTCCTCTTTCCAACCCGCAGGGGACCAGCCAACAGCCATTAAAAGTCTTGTGGAGGGGATATCAAAAGGGGATCAAGATCAGGTCTTGATGGGCATTACAGGTTCTGGAAAAACATTTTCCATGGCCCATGTGATTGAAATAACCCAGCGTCCCACCTTGATCCTTGCTCCTAATAAGACTTTAGCCGCCCAGCTGTACGGCGAAATGAAGGAATTCTTTCCTGACAATGCTGTTGAGTATTTTGTGTCCTACTATGACTATTACCAGCCCGAGGCCTATGTTCCAAGACGGGACCTTTATATCGAAAAAGAATCCAGCATCAATGAACAGATCGATCGGTTGCGCCATTCGGCAACGCGTTCCCTTTTGGAACGTCCAGATACCATTATTGTGGCCAGTGTCTCTTGTATTTATGGCATCGGCGACGTTGAAACCTATGCCCAGATGACATTGCCTTTGAAAAAGGGGGAGGTCAAAAACCGGGATGAATTGCTACGCCAATTGGTGGAACTGCAGTATACCCGCAATGATATGAGCTTTCATCGTGGGACCTTTCGGGTCCGGGGTGATCTTGTTGAGATTTTCCCTGCCCACTGTGAGGATCGGGCCTGGCGACTCTCTTTCTTTGATGACGACCTGGAATCGCTTTTTGAAATTGATCCCTTGAAGGGGGATAAAATTAAAGAATTGGAAATGGTGACGGTTTACCCCAATAGCCATTATGTGACGCCCAGACCAACTATGACCCAGGCTTTAAAACATATTAAGGAAGATCTTCAAATCCGGATCCTTGAATTTGAGGCTGATAAAAAACTGCTGGAGGCCCAGCGTATCCGGGAACGGGTGACCTTTGATATTGAGATGATGGAAACGACCGGTACGTGTCCTGGGATTGAAAATTATTCAAGGTACCTCAGTGGTCGAGGGCCTGGAGAGCCGCCGCCGACATTATTTGAATATCTTCCCAAAAATAGTTTGTTGATGGTCGATGAAAGTCATATCAGTCTTCCCCAGCTTCAAGGCATGTATCGGGGAGACCAGGCCAGGAAAGCCAATTTATCAGATTATGGGTTTCGCTTGCCGGCTTGTAAAGATAACCGTCCCTTGAAGTTTGAGGAATGGGAGGTGCTGCGTCCCCAGACCATCTTCATCTCAGCAACACCTGGTCCTTGGGAACTTGATAAGACCGGGGGCATGTTTGTGGAGCAACTTATTCGCCCAACCGGTCTTTTGGATCCTTTGTGTGAAGTGCGGCCAACCGAAGGCCAGGTGGATGATCTGATCTTGGAGTGTAAACAAGCCGTTCAGAATAATGAGCGGGTACTGGTTACGACGCTTACCAAGAAAATGGCTGAGGCGTTGACGGAATACCTGAGTGAGTCGGGCGTTAAAGTCCGCTATATCCATTCCGATGTGGAAACTATGGAACGTATTGAAATCATTCATGGGCTGCGCTCAGGGGTGTTTGATGTGTTGATTGGGATCAACCTTTTAAGGGAAGGCCTGGATATCCCAGAATGTTCCAGGGTTTTGATTTTGGACGCTGATAAAGAGGGGTTCTTGCGGTCCAAAACATCCTTGATTCAAACCATGGGGCGGGCTGCTCGCAATGTGAACGGCAAGGCCATTTTGTATGCCGATGTCATCACGCCTTCTATGGACTACGCCATTGGGGAAACGGAGCGCCGCCGGGCCAGGCAAGAGATTTATAACAAAGAACATGGTATTACGCCCCAAACCATTCGAAAGAACCTGAATCGGATCATGGAAAGTGTTTATGAAAAAGACCATGTGGATTTAGATGGGGCAGGCGTCCAGGAATTTTTATCATCCAAAGACTTAAAGAAAACCATTCGGGATTTGGAAAAGAAAATGCATCAAGCGGCGGAAGATTTGAACTTTGAAGAAGCAGCCAGAATGCGTGATACGATCAGGATTTTAGAGAAAAAGCGGGATAAAGATCTTGTGTCGTAGTTCTCTTTGGAACTGATACAATGCCTACGAAATTTATGATAAAGAAAACCCCTTCTCTCCATCTATCATTCAGACACCGCTAAAGCCCCACCAGTGCCGTCCTCCAAAGCCCACTGAAGCTCCCCCGACGCTGTCCTCCAGAGCCCACCGAAGGTGGGCGTGGGATCCAGAAAAATAGCCCGTTAGGGTTACTCAAGATTTGACTCCCCCAATATTGAGACGGTTGAAAGGGTGTATTTTACCCATTCGGCTAACCTTCTGGATCCCACGCCCTGCCTGTGGCAGGGCTCTGGAAGACGACCTCGGGGGAAATGGGGGCATTGCATGAATTAAATTCGGAAATTAGTATAAGACTTACGCGGATAATTTAAAAAACAAAATAACGGTGTTTAAGAGGGTGACACGCACAAAAAAACAAATCTTTTTTGCGATAATTTGTGCTGAAGGACTTCGCGCTTCTAAGCATTCAAAGTCTTTAATTTCGGGAGTTGTAACCCTTGATGATCTTTTTAAAAAATGTGTGTAGTTCACTTTGGAGTATCATTCCAGAATGAACTACACACATGGATGACAGAATTTTTCATCAACCTTGGTTGTCCTTGAAAATTGGTATTGCCATTCCCAATTTTCAAGGATAACGAACGAGGGGAGATGACATGAGGTGCCGTATCTTCTTTGAACCTTAGTCATGATCCACTGAATGAAAAAGTATCTGTGATGGGGCTTAGTGAATTTGTTGCTCAATATAAATAAAAAAGACCATTGTTTCCCTTGATTTTCAAATGGAAATGCTTATATATTTTTTAATAAAGCACCCCCTATATGGGGGTGTTTTATTGTCGCAACACACATTTCCGAACCACCGTCACGCCATCACTAATCGGCAGCATCAGCATCTCGACCCGAGGGTCACCGTGGATTTTCTCATTCAGCGCCTTTAATGTTTTGGATTGAGGGCAGGGTGGATTGTCTGCAGCAACGTCTCCGCGCCACAACGTATTGTCGAGGACAATGACTCCTCCTGAATGGATCAGCTCCAGGCACAATTCATAATAATCATCATACGCATTTTTATTGGCATCAATGAAAGCCATATCAAAGTGGCTGCCACCATTTTTGAGATGTTGAAGCATCTCAATTCCATCCCCCAAGTGTAGGGTGATTTTACCCAACACCTCTGCTTCATCCCAATATTGCTGGGTTTCTGGGACAATACGTGCATCCGAGTCTAAGGTTGTTATATGGCCACCCTGGGGGAGGGCCAATGCCATGGCCAAGGTGCTGTATCCGCGAAAGGTACCAACTTCCAGAATGTCTTTTGCCCCAAGAAGTTTGACCAAAAAAGCCAACAGATGGGCGACTTCAGGGGCGGCTTGCAAATTAGATTGGGGTCTTTGGGCATTCTCATGACGCATTTCTGTAAGAACGGGATGGTCCCGAAAACCAATCTGTTGGTAATAGGCATAAAGAGAGGGGGTGAGGGATGTTGGCAGAAGACTCATGATGCAATTTTACCCCTTATTTTGTCCAATTTTTTCCAAAATAACCCCTTATTTTGGAAAAATCTAGATTTTTTAAGGGGTATTTTTTTAACCATAGCATAGAAAAGGAGAAACACATATGCTGACACTACTTGGATCATTTTTAGGTTTATTGGGCAGTTTTTTCCCAGAATTTTTAAAACACATGCGGGATCAGTCTGACAAAAAGCATGAACTTGAAATCTTGGACCGGCAAATCGCCATGATGCAAACCAACCAACACCACCGTCTTGAAAATCTTGAAGCTATTGGGGCGATGAGGGAAACTGAAGCGCTTTACCATCATGCTAAACCCACAGGGGTTTTGTGGGTTGATGCCTTAAGTGGCAGTGTGCGTCCTGTCGTCACCTATCTTTTCTTTATTCTTTATGCCACAACCAAGGGGGCCCAGGCCGTCATTCTTTATGAAACCCTTTCCATTACCCAGACCTTTATCCATCTGTGGCATCCAGAAGATCAGGCCCTTTTTGCGGCTGTCATGTCTTTTTGGTTCGGGCAACGATCTTTGTTAAAATTTCGCAGGATGGTATGAATCCCCTTGCCTTAAAGCTGATTAAAACATTTGAAGGATTTTCCCCAGTGGTTTATAACTGTGGGGGAGGATATCAAACCATTGGCTATGGTCATCGTCTCAAAGAAGGTGATATTTTCCCAAAGCCTTTGGTGGAGCAACTGGCAGAAGACTTACTGATCCAAGATCTTGCTATCATGGGGCGGTATCTTCATCGATTGATCTGTGTTCCTTTGACCCCTGGACAGGAAGCGGCCCTGTTGTCTTTTGTCTTTAATGTGGGACCTGCAGCGTTAGAGCGGTCAACCCTTCGTTCAAAGGTAAACCGTGAGGAACATGATATTGTCCCATGGGAACTGATGCGGTGGGTATGGGCAGGGGGGAAACGGTGTCGTGGGTTGGAGCGGCGGCCTTTTGTAGAAGGATGTGCCTATAAAGGCGAATTATAAAAATAGGTAAACATGTGTAATATAGAAAAATGGTTTGCAATGAAAGTAATAGGACGTGTCCTCCTTGTATCATTTTTTTCATGTTTAGGGATTTTTGATGTGTCTTGGGCTAGTTCCCAACAGGTGGACCTTAAAAAACGTGATCTACAGTATCTAGAGAATCTCAAGCAAGAACTTGCGAAAGCGGAATCTATGCCAGGGGGGTTGGAATATGCGCGCCAAATTCAACGTCAAATTCAAACGATTGAACAAGGGACAACAATCTATACGCCTGAACTGAATCATGGTCAACGAACGGAAAAACCAACTGTGGCAGACCAATCAGTTTCAACACAAAATTATCCCAAAAGAGCTGATAAGGGGGTTTTGTCTTTGACAGAAGGCGGCAAAGACTTGGATCTTTTTCATGAAAAAACCATCACGGTTGCTGAAGACTATGGTGTTTCCAGAGAGGCAATGCAGGCCCATAAAGCCAATAAAAAGCAAGAGAATGATGATCTCTATACACCGCTTGAAATACCCAATGATGAACGGTTGTACGAACCAGAGCCTGTTCTTCCCCATAAGGGCGCTATGCATGGACCTTTGTATGGGTTTCCTGTGCAAGGATCTCACAGTACAATAGCAACCCCAACCATTACGGAAGATCCCACCCATACTTCTGTCGATGCAGCCCAATTTCAGCAAAAGCAGCAGCCTCTTTACGGGAATCCCCATGGGGCGGGCATGCATCCAAGCAATAGTGTTGTGCCACCCCATATGGCCTATACCAAGGATCAAGAGGCTTGGAAGGGGGGTGAAGGCGAAGTTGGTTATTTGGAAGAACAACTGAAGACAAAATTATCCCAACTGGTCCATGCACGTCGTCAGCTTGAGTCTGCAACCGGTCAGGAAGCCAACGCTTGGACATCGCGTATTCATGACATAGAAGCAGAAAAAAGATCCCTTATCCGTATGATGGCGCGTTTTGGGGCTACGCCAAGTTTTACCAAAGTTTCTTTAAAAGAGGATTCTGAGTTCGATACCATTCAATCTCAAGAACATCTTTTAAAACGACAACTGTATAAAACAGAAAAAGAAGAAAAAAAGCTGAGGCGTCAGATGCATGGGGTGAAAGACGCAGAAGCCTTGACAGTGATGGGGGAGCGATTGGCAAGCCTTGAGCGCGATAGAAAATTGTTGGAGACGTCTTTGAGGACGTTACAACAAAACACTGAAAATGTTGATCGTACAGCATTTGTATCTCGTCCGACTGTTTATGGGGAAGCAGAAGAAAAGAAAGATCATGGGAGTGTTTTGATGGGCAGTACCCAAGAGCAAACAGATAGAACAGGTCATCCAGATTATATAGAACGTCTTCCTCAGCATATGAAAAAACATGAGAAAATAGTAGATGTAGAAAATAATCAAAAGGCTTATACAGCGCATTCTCAGGGAGTGGCTGTTGTTGTGCATCCAGAAGAGGAAGAAGATGATGTCGGGTTGCACCAAGAACGCAACAATTTTTGGACAGCAGGTTTGCCTGATCGTTCAGATCATTACAATAAAATTCCCGTTGAAAAACCCCAGCCTGTCGATCGGGAAGAGGCCCGTGCTATATCAGCCATATGGAATGTTGAATAGGATAATTATGGCCCATCTCCCTCAAGGTTTTTCATGTCTCAAAGATATCGATCATCGCTGAAGGTAATCATGTGCTGATGCATCGCCTTACGGCTCATCTTGGATCACCACGTCGTGCCTGCGGCACTTCTCGTGAAGACGGCCTCGGGGTAAAACACTTTTCACGGATAGTTTTTGGGTAAGTCCACGGATTGACACGCATTCTAAAACCCCTCACAATGAAAAAAATATGGTTATATCAGGGGGTAAATCATGAAAAAAGTATGTGGATTTTTAGTAGGGTTTTTAGGGGGTTGGGCTTTCAGTGGTTCGGCACTTGGTGCTGCAACGACTTTTTCGACAGCGGTCAAAGCCCCTGCTGTAAAATCGATGGTGGGTTCTCCCGTAGGGATTGCCCGGGCGCCCGTTTCCAGTCAAGCAAGGAACACATGTGAGCAATATCACCAAACACAAGAATATAAAACGTTAGTTGCCGACATAAAAACAGCCGAGCAAGAGTACAAAGCTCTTGAACAAAAAATCAAAGGACTTTTGGCAGGTCATCCATGTCCTGATCAAGAGTACAAACTGCAAGTGGGAGAGGCGTTATTAGCCCGGTTAAAGGCTGGTAATGCTGCGTTGAATAATATTTTGCAAAAACTGACAGTACAAAAAGTCTCAGCAGGTGTTGCAGCAAGGCCTATGCCCGCTCATTGACATCGTTGAATCCCTTGGATAGAGTTAAAGACTTCACCCATAGGAGGTCTCATGAAATCTATGTTTTTTTATTCGGCTCTTATGCAAAATGAGTGGGTAAGTGAAAAAGCTACAAACATATATCCGACCTCACTTTTTAAAAATCCCCCTCACCGCCCGTCATCCTGAGCCCCCCCCCGGAGGGGGGCGTGAGGACCCAGCACAACCAAGCAAATTCTTTAGAATTTTCTAAATCTACTTTTATCGTTAAGTTTTTTGAAAGTAAATTTTGAGCTTCGCATATATTTATCCTGGGTCCCTACGTCGTGCCTTCGGCACT
>CAMBTM010000025.1 GCA_945870825.1 Rhizobium sp. Q54 | reverse complement strand
GTGGCAGGGCGGATCAAATTAAATCCCGCAGCCGGCGTATAGCCTGTCTTCATGCCATCAATACCGTTCATCACCCCCAAAAGGGTATTGGTATTTTTGTATTTTTTACCGCGGAACAAGAAATACTGGGTAGAAAAAATATGACGATATTCGGGATAATAGTCCAAAATTGCCTTGGTTAAAACGGCCAAATCCCTTGCGGTTGAGACTTGCTCACGGTTGGGAAGGCCTGAGACGTTTCTAAAGATGGTCTTTGTCATGCCAAGGGCTGCGGCTTCTTCATTCATGAGATCCACAAAGGATTCTTCTGTGACGGCAATATGTTCCGCCAGGGCAACCGCCGCATCATTGGCTGACTTGACGGCAATAGCCAAAATAGCATCAATGACGGTGATATGATCGTTGGGTTTGAGATACAACTTAGTGGGTGAGACACTGCAGGCTTTCTTGGTGAAATAAACCAGATCTTTAGGCCGGAGTGATCCATGATTGAGCTTTTTAAAGGCGACATAAAGGGTCATCAATTTCGTGAGTGATGCTGGAAAACGTTGAACATCCCCATGTTCTGAAGACAGAACCGTACCTGTTTTCACATCCATCAATAGAGTGGAAGGGGGGTGGGCAGCCCAAACAGGGACTGCGAGAAAGATAAAAGATAAAATACGCAGCATCGTGATCATTTCCTTACGCATCAAACAAATCAAGAAGTTGGGCCACAGATGTAATGGCTTTTTGGGTGAGAGGTGATATTCCCTCAGGTTTATTTTCTTTGCGGTGGGTATTTTTGGGGACGATAGCCCGTTCAAATCCTAATTTTTCAGCCTCTTTTAAACGGGCATTTGCTTGACTTACAGCACGCACTTCGCCTGACAATCCCACTTCCCCGAAAACAACCGTATTATCGGGCAAGGGTTGATTTTTAAGCGACGACAAAAGAGACGCTGCCACAGCCAAATCAGCGGCAGGTTCTGTAATTTTAAGGCCGCCTGCAATATTCAAATAGACATCTTTGCCGACAAAAGGAATGCCAAAGCGGGCCTCCAAGACGGCAATGATCATGGACAGACGCGCAGCATCCCACCCAATGGCGGTACGTTTGGGCGCCGCAAAAGGGGAGGGGGCAACGAGACTTTGGATTTCAACCAAGACAGGGCGGGTACCTTCCATGCCTGCAAACACACAACTGCCTGTGGTATTGGACTGGCGGTTTTCAAGAAACATAGCAGAAGGGTTGGTGACTTCCATCAAACCTTCTTCGACCATCTCAAAAACCCCAATTTCATCCGTTGGACCAAAGCGGTTTTTAACAGCGCGCAAAATCCGGAATTGGTGATTTTGGTCTCCTTCAAAGTACAAGACGGTATCCACCATGTGCTCTAAAACTTTGGGACCTGCGATACTGCCTTCTTTGGTGACGTGTCCAACCAAAAAGATGATGCAATTTTTTTTCTTAGCAACCCGAATCAGTTCTTGGGCTGAACTTCTGACCTGGGCTACAGACCCTGGTGCTGATTCCAAAGTATCCAAATACATGGTTTGGATGGAGTCAATCACCACAATTTCTGGACCATCTTTTTTATCAAGGCTTTTGAGAATAGATGAAAGGTTGGTGGCTGAAGCAAGCAACAGCTGACTTTTTTCAACCTTTAATCGTTGGGCGCGAAGACTGACCTGTTCGATGGCCTCTTCCCCGGACACATAAAGGGCTGAGTAATTCTTGGATAATTGGGCCATTACCTGAAGCAGCAGGGTGGATTTTCCAATGCCTGGTGTGCCGCCAACAAGCAAGACAGAACCGGGGACCAATCCCCCGCCACAAACGCGATCGAATTCTGCCATATGAGAGGCTTTACGCGGCGCCGCCTTAAATTCACCATCTAAAGTGACAATTTCTAACGAGGGGCCTTGGTGTAATTTTTTAAGACCTTTTGGCACATCGTCCCGGTATTCTTCCACCAACGAATTCCAGGCATGACACGACTGGCACTGGCCACCCCATCTGTTATGATTGGCACCACATTGTTGGCAAATATAAAGGGAATAGGCCGTGCTCACGTCTTTACTCGTCCAGCCTTCTGAAAAGCAAGGTGTCCATGGACAAATTCTTGGACGTCTTTGTTCTTGACGGTATCAAGGGATTTGACAGGGCCTTCCCATACAATAGATCCATTTTTAATCATGGCAATTTTGTCGGCAATGAACCGGGCACTGGTCAAGTCATGGGTAATGGTGACACCTGTGGCCCCAAGGGTCTTCACACATTGTTTGATCAAATTATCAATGACCCCACACATAATGGGATCAAGACCCGTGGTGGGTTCATCAAAAAACAAAATCTCTGGCCGGGACGCAATAGCGCGGGCCAATCCCACCCGTTTTTTCATTCCTCCCGACAAAGCATCAGGAAACACATCCATCACATCTCGTGCAAGGCCTACCGCCTGAAGACTTTGTTCAGCCAATGTCTTCGCTTGGGATTTTGATAAAGTCCCCTCTTGAAGTTCTTTAAAGCAGATGTTTTTCCAAACAGGCAGACTGTCAAACAAAGCCCCGCTTTGAAAAAGCATTCCAAACTTTTGAAGCAGGATGTCCCGCTCTTTACCTTTTGCGTGGGCAATATTCATTCCATCAATTTCGATGGTCCCCGCGTCGGGCTCTAAAAGACCGATAATGCATTTTAAAAGGACGGACTTCCCCGTGCCAGAGGCCCCAATGATTACAACGGATTCACCAGGCATGACATCAAGATTCACATCCCTCAGGACATGCTTGGAACCAAAGCTTTTGGAAAGTCCCCGGATACGAATTTTAGGTGTGATGGTTTTTTTTGTCATTTTGCAAACAGTAACGCTGTTAAAATATAGTTCAAAATCAAAATGGTCATGGACGCTGACACAACAGCACTGGTGGTGGCCTTTCCAACTCCTTGGGCGCCACCCGCGGATTCATACCCCTGGTAACATCCAAAAAGGCCGATCACAAAACCAAAGGCACCAGCCTTAATAAGGCCAGATATCACATCTTGGCTTTCAAGATATTTAAAGGTTTGTTCCATATAAAGGGCTGCATTAAAATCTAATTTATAAATGCTGACCACATAACCACCCAAAACACCAATGGCATCGGCGCAAAGAACCAAAAGAGGGAGTGTAATGGTGCATGCTAAAACCCGAGGGGCGATTAAGTATTTGAATGGGTTAGTATTTAGGGTCACCAAGGCATCCACTTGTTCTGTGACGCGCATAGTCCCAATTTCTGCAGCAATCGCAGCCCCGACGCGTCCTGCCACCATCAGTCCCGCAAGAACAGGGCCCAATTCCCGGGTGATGGATAAGACAACAACGGTTGCAATGGCACTTTCGGCAGAAAATCTTGAAAACCCTGTATAGCTTTGAAGGGCCAAGACCATTCCTGTAAAGATAGCAGTCAATCCTACAACAGGCAGGGATAAATAACCAATTTCATAAAGTTGGCGCCCTAACTGACCAAAATAATAAGGGGGTTTAACGATGTGGGTTAATGTCTTTGCCATAAAAATAACAAGACGGCCAAATCGCCCCATGAGTCCAAGGGTGAACGCACCCACAAGCCGGGCAAAACAAAAAGGTGATCGGATGATTTTATTCACTGGGCCCATGATCATAAATCTTTTGAAAACGTCGTCCAATTCTACAAGTAATTTCATAGAGAACCATGGTGGATTCTCCGGCAAGTCTTAAATGTGACATGTTATCGCGAAAAAGGTCAACCCAGATTGTTGGATTTGCAATATTTTCTGGGATATGGGTCAGGTCAATGACGGTCAAATCCATAGAGACACGGCCAATGATCGGGGCCTCGTAGGACCCGATATAAACCCGTCCTTTGTTGGTGGCGCTACACGCGAGGCCATCAGCAAATCCCATGGCAATAGTCCCAATACGTTTAGGGCCTGACGCTGTGTAACGCTGACCATACCCAATGGTTTCTCCAGCCGTTAACGTGCGGGTTTGAATGATTTTGGCTTGGGGACGGATTGTAAACTGAGTATGGGGGGCATAAGGAATAATTCCATAAAAGGAAATCCCAACCCGCAAAAGATCAAAATAATAATCAGGACCAAGGCCAATGCCTTCGGAGGCCGCCAAAGACCGGGGAATCCCTGGAAAATTTTTGGCAACTTCTAAGAAACGAGCCCGTTGTCGTGCACTCATGGGGTTGTTCACATCATCGGCACAGGCTAAATGGCTCATGACATAGACGATTTCAATATCTTTTTGTGCTTCTTGGATCAAAGAAACGGCACTTGCGCTAAACCCGAGCCGATTCATGCCCGTGTCAAAATGAATGATTGCTTTGAGTTTGTCACCCTGATGCTGGGCTGCTTTCTGCCAATAGGACAGTTGTTCTGGATTGTTTAAAACCGGAATGATGTTATTTGCCAAAAGGGATGGGACCTCTTCTTCAAAACACCCATGGAACAAATAAAGGATCGCATCTTTTGGAAGGGCTGCACGTATTTCCAATGCTTCTCCCAGCGCTGCAAGAAAAAACTGGCGGCAACCAGCGGTATAAAGTGCCTGGCCAACAGCAACAGCGCCAAGGCCATAGGCATTAGCTTTCAAGACAGATGCCATCGGTGTTTTGGTAAAGGCACAAAGGTTTTTGTAATTGGTTTGAATCATCTCCAAATCAATAAAAACCCGAAGCTGATTGTTGATAAACGTCATCGCGGTTTTCCTTGTAACTCATGGGGTCGGGCCCGGTTACTGAATTTGGTGAATTGTCCCTCGAAATGGGTTTGAACCGTCCCGATGGGACCATGGCGTTGTTTTGCGATAATAATATCGGCCATGTTATGGGCTTTTTCCATCCGGTCTTGCCAAGTTGCGTATTTTTCAGGGGCGCCATCATCGGGTTCTTGACGACTGAGATAATATTCTTCTCGGTAAATAAAAATGACCACATCAGCATCTTGCTCGATGGATCCTGATTCCCGAAGGTCCGACAACATCGGGCGTTTATCGTCGCGTTGTTCAACGGCACGCGATAGCTGAGAAAGGGCGATGACCGGAATCTGAAGTTCTTTGGCCAGAGACTTAAGGCCTCGGGAAATTTCAGAAATTTCCTGCACCCGTCCCTCACTAGACTTTCCCTGCATGAGTTGAAGATAGTCAATCACAATAAGATCAAGGCCCTTTTGCCGTTTAAGACGGCGTGCCCGGGTTCGAAGTGCTGCAACCGTCAAGGCTGGGGTATCGTCGATATAAAGAGGAAGGTTGGAAATACGTCTGGATGATTCGATGAGTTTTGGAAAATCATCTTGTTTCAATTCACCCCGTCTGATTTTGTCGGACGATATCTTGGTTTCTTGGGCCAAAATACGTGTTGCCAGCTGATCGGACGACATTTCTAAGGAGAAAAACGCAACAGACCCCCCGCCGCCGTTTTCTTGGGTAGTGGCTAAGGCCGCACTAAAGGCAATGTTGGTTCCAAGGCCTGTTTTTCCCATGGAGGGACGCCCTGCAATAATCAAAAGATCAGAAGGGTGGAGACCGCCCAACATAGTGTCGAGGTCTTTTAACCCTGTTGTAATACCCACCACATGGCTATCCCGCTTAAACGCTGCTTCCGCAGAAGTAAGAGAAACCTTGAGGGCATCCCCAATACTATAAAACTGGTTTTTGTTTTCACCTGTGACAGCAAGATCAAAGAGTTGCTTTTCCGCATTTTCAATTTGAGACTCTGCCGAGGTTTTAACGGTACTATCGTGGGCATCATTGACAATAGTTTCACCCACATCGATGAGCTGACGTCGGATGTAAAGATCGCGAATCAGACGGCCGTAGTGTTCTGTGTTGATGATGCTGACAACAGAATCCACCAAATGGATCAAATAATCCACACCGCCGGCTTCTTTTAACAGTTCATCTTGCGTAAAGAAATCTTTCAAAATAATAGGGTCCGCCACACGGCCCTGGTTACACAGTTTTGAGATAGCCTCAAACACCCTCCCATTCACGGGGTTCGCGAAATGTTCTGGTTTTAGAAAGTCAGAAACTTTCTCCAACGCTTCATTGTTGTGGATCAAAGACCCCAATAGGGCTCGTTCCGCATCTTCGTTCAAAGGCGGCAAACGTTTTAGATTTTCTAGACCTTCACGGTCATTGGGTGTCTCGAGCATCAGCAATTTCAGGGTTTTCTAAAATGATTCAAATGATTGATCCCATAGTAAGAAAAAATCCGGTGTCTTGCAATGGGGGATTTGGGAAGACTGAAAAAACTCAATAATACGGGTCGTTTTTCAAAAGATAGTTTTTCACATAATCTGCCACACCCTCTTTTATAGACATAAAGGGTTTGGTATATCCAGCCTGACGCAGGTTTGTCATATCCGCATTGGTGTAGTTTTGATAGTGGGCCTGGATATTTTTCGGCATTTCAATATAGTTAATGCGGGATTTTTCATAGCCTACAGCGGCAAAAACACTTTCAGCTACCTCATTAAAGGTTGAGGGGCTTCCGGTCCCAACATTGATAAGACCGCTTTCTTCAGGGTGATCAAGAAACCACATGATGACATCCACGCAGTCTTTCACATAAACAAAGTCACGCATCTGACCCCCATCGGGATAAGACGCACAGGTAGATTTAAAAAGGGTTACTTCTTGCCCCCCCAAAACCTGGCCTGTCATTTTATGAACGATACTGCGTTGTCCTTCTTTATGATATTCATTAGGACCATAGACGTTAAAGAATTTCAAACCAACGCATTGGGTTGGTTTTTCAACATTGGTGGTATTAAGACGTGCGACCCAACGGTCGAACATATGTTTGCTCCACCCATAAGGGTTTAAAGGCTTGAACTGTGAGAGCGTTTGAGGGGTATTGTGGTCCACAAATCCGTGTTTGCCATCTCCGTAGGTTGCAGCGGACGAGGCATAAATAAAGCGACGCTTATGGATGCTGCACCAAGACCACAGTCCTTGAGAAAGTTTAAAATTATTGGCAACGATCGCATCCACATTGGTTTCTGTGGTTGATGAAATGGCCCCCATATGGATAATCGCTTGGATGCGGGCCGCATTCTGGGCAAGAAACGGAAAAATTTCATCAGGGTGAATGATGGTTCCAATCTCGCGTTTCGCGATATTTTTCCATTTATCATCTGATCCTAAAACATCAGCAATAACGGTGTCGTGGCATCCTTTGGCCTCTAACGCACCAACCAATACTGATCCAATAAATCCTGCACCACCTGTGACGATAATCATGGGTATCTCCCTTTAATTTGTTCAGTTGTAGTAGGTTTTTAAGCTTGATGCAAGATTATCGCGACAGATTTTGTCGAGAAAATCCCTAAACTGAATTAAAAAATGTTTATTAATAATGGTACCGACAGGCAAGGATTCGAATATGATAATCCCCAACTGTATAAACGAGCCTATGTTCGTGATCGATCCGTCTGGACCATGCCTTTTCAAGCCTGTATTTTAAAGGCTCTGGCTTACCAGTGCCAGTGAAGGGAGTGCGTCGTATTTCCTCGATGAGTTGCATGATCTTTTGTGTTTTTTTTCGATCTTTTGAAACCCAATAACGAAGGTCATCAAATGCATGTTCATCAAATTCCAAGATCATGTTTCACTTTTTCTAGGCTCATTCCGTCTTTACGGTTTAAGGCCTCTAAAAGTCTTGAAAGGTTATTAGGTGATTGGCAAAGATAGGCCGTTTCCTGAAGAGAATGAAAATCATCTTCAGAAATTACAACAACATTATCCCCATTTTTTCTTGTGACCAGAAGGGGGACATGGTCTGCACAAACACGATCAAAACTTTTTTTCAAATGTTTCCTCATCTCACTATAAGATAGCGCAAAGTTCATGGTTGCTCCCCAGCATTGTACAGTTTTATTGTACAGCAGAGAAAGTGATATTAAAAGATGTTTTTTATTTTTTCTTCTCCTGCTTATTCCTATCAGTTTCAGCTAAAAATTAAAAATAATTTATTAAAAACATAATCCTTATGTTCTTTGGATGGCACGTCAAAGTCATTCCTTGTTAAATCCTGCTTCTTATAGTACCTGTTAGGATTCCTGGAGAGGAATGACACCTATATTCTACCGCAGCCGGGGAATTGTTAGTTGGGTCTAATGAGATATCTTCTTTATCTTTCTCCAGACGATAAGCAGAAAAACACTGGCAAAGGCCATCAAGTAAAACGCGGGGGCAGAGGGGTTGCCACCATTACTGACAAGGTACGTCAAGATCAACGGGGTGAGTCCCCCAACAAGTCCAATGCTGAGGCTATAGCTAAAGGCTATCCCTGTATAGCGGGTATCAGCGGGGAAAAGGCTTTGGGAGAACAAAGGTTGAACACCGATGATCCCCCCCGTTAAAACACCCAAGATTATGTTAGCCAAAATTAAAGAAAAAGCGCTGGATTGTTGTACCAAAAGAAAGACAGGAAAACTTAAAGATAAAACCCCGAGAGTGCTGAAAAGTAATATCTTTTTAACGCCGTACGTATCTGCTGCGTACCCTGCAAGAGGTGTTGCAATCATGCAGGTTAAAACCCCAAAAAAGTTATAGTACATGGCCTGGGCCTCAGGGATATGTAGATAAACCGTTGTGTAAACAACTAGGAATGTCACAAGGGTATAGGTCAAGGCGCCGTCAAATGCTGCAATGGAAAAGACAAGAAAGCAAGAGCTTAGATGATTGGAAAGGGCTGTTTTAAGGGGTTTTTGATTGATCTTATCTTCTTTTTGAAGAATGGAGAATACAGGGCTTTCTTCCATTTTTCGCCTGATATAAAGGCCGTAAAAACTAGCACTTCCCCCTAAAAAGAAGGCGATCCGCCATCCCCATGAGGGAAGATCCAATGATTGAATCAAGGTTGCAACGCCAAGGGCAACTAAGGACCCTAAAAGACAAGACCCCACAATAAGGCCTCCTGCAAAGCCAGGGTTCTTTTTACCAAGGTGTTCAAGGGCGAAGATGGTGGCCCCATTAAATTCGCCGCCCGAACAAAGACCCTGAACAGCCCGGCATAAAATAAGAAGGGTTGGGGCCAAAAACCCAAGGGATTCATAGCCTGGCAAAAAAGCAATGAGAATGGAGGGAATTCCCATAATCAAGATGGAAAGGCCTAAGGCTTTGCGCCTGCCCCAGGTGTCCCCAATATGACCAAACAGCACAGCTCCTAATGGGCGCACCACAAAGCCGATGGCATAGACACTAAGGCTTGAAATCAAGGACAAAAGGGCATTGTCACTTGGAAAGAATGTTGCCGCAATAGTAACAACGAAGAATCCATAAAGCGTAAGGTTATAGAACTCTAGGGCATTTCCAAAGATGCTGGCGATCAAAACCCGGGTTTGGCTACGCATTACGTATTCTTCTTAGGGGGCAAGGCCACCCGAATGTGAACATCCGTTAACTGCTGTGCTGAAGGAACAGAAGGCGCCCCCATCAACAAATCTTGGGCTTGTTGATTTAATGGAAAGGCAATAACTTCTCGAATATTGGGTTCATCCGCAATCAACATGACGATCCGGTCAACACCTGGCGCACAACCACCATGGGGAGGGGCTCCAAACTTCAACGCCCTGAGCATGCCACCAAATTTTGTCTCCAGATCTTCACCCGTGAATCCAGCAATTTCAAAAGCTTTGTACATAATGTCTGGTAAGTGGTTCCGGATTGCCCCACTGCAAAGTTCAATCCCATTACAGACAATATCATATTGATAGGCCAAAATTGTTAAGGGATCTTGACTGTCTAGGGCCTGAAGGCCCCCTTGAGGCATGGAAAAGGGGTTGTGGCTAAATTCAATCAGGCCCGTTTTGTCATTCAATTCATACATGGGGTAATCTACAACCCAGCAAAATTGGAAAGCCTTAGGATCGATCAGCCCCAAATCACTGCCGATCTTTGTTCGCGCCAATCCTGCAAGTGTTGTGGCCGCTTTGACGGGGGCACAGGCAAAGAAAAGGGCGTCACCATCTTGAACTTTGGCGGATTTCCTGAGCATCTCTAGGCGCTGTGTATCCAGGAACTTTGCAATGGGACCTTTGGCCTCACCATTTTCAAATATGATATATCCAAGACCTGGGGCTCCTTGCTCTTGGGCCCAGCTGTTCATTTTATCAAAGAAACTGCGGGGTTGGTCTGCTACCTTAGGCGCAGGGATCCCTCGGACCACATGGCCTTTTTGAATGTTTTTATCAAAAATTGCAAAGTCAGATCCTTTGAAGGCCTCTGTCACGTCTGCAATTTCAATGGGGTTTCGAAGATCTGGCTTATCATTTCCGTACTTCAGCATGGAATCCGCATAAGAAATACGGGAAAATGGGGCAGGGGACACAGACCTTCCATCGGCAAATTCTGTAAAGACTCCATGAACCACAGGTTCAATCACATTAAAGACGTCTTCTTGGGTCACGAATGACATTTCCATATCAAGCTGATAAAATTCTCCAGGGGACCTGTCAGCACGGGCATCTTCATCCCTAAAACAAGGGGCGATTTGAAAATAACGATCAAACCCGGCCATCATCAACAATTGTTTAAATTGTTGAGGGGCCTGGGGTAAGGCATAGAATTGACCTGGATGGAGGCGACTTGGGACCAAAAAGTCCCGGGCCCCTTCAGGGGAACTCGCTGTTAAAATAGGGGTTTGAAATTCCATGAATCCTTGGTCAATCATCCGACGACGCAGACTAGCAATCACTTTATTCCGTAGCGTAATATTACGATGGAGTTTTTCCCGTCTTAAATCCAAAAAGCGGTATTTAAGGCGCGTTTCTTCTGGAAACTCAGCGTTAGTATTGACTTGAAGGGGCAGGATATCCGCGTTGGATTCCACATGGAGTCCTTGAATCTGGACTTCGATATCGCCTGTGGGAATCGTTTTATTGATGGTCTCGGCGCTCCGCCCAACGACTTTTCCTGTAATGGTCAAAACACTTTCAAGGCGGGCTTCTTCTGCCATTTTAAACAAAGGGCTGCTGGAATCAATGACACATTGCGTTAGACCATAGTGATCCCGAAGGTCAATAAACAACAGATGACCATGATCGCGCTTGCGGTGAATCCACCCCGAAAGGCGCACAATAGCATCAACGTGACTCAGCGTTAACGCGCCGCAGGTATGGGTACGGTAGGGATGCATGGACATAAAAATAACCTCATTAATGTTCGTGGGTTAATATAAACCAAAATTGGGGGGGTTGGACAAGATTTATTTTAGGGAAAAGTGAAAATGGGATGATGATTTAAGCCCTCAAGGGCAAGGCCCAAAAGACGGTGATGCCCTGATCGGTTGACTCAATCCAAATGCGGCCATGGTGGGCTTCGATGATTTTTTTAGCTATGGATAGTCCCAAACCAATGCCTGGGTATTGATGATAGGCGTGAAGCCTTTCGAAAGGTTCAAAAACTGTTTTATGATATTCTTGGGGGATGCCAATACCATGATCTGCAATGCCAATCACATACTGGGCTGTTCTTTTCTCAAAGGTGATTTGGATACGGGGGGTGCTTTTGGCATAAGTCAACGCATTTTCCAAAATACACACAAAGGCCTTTTTCAAAAGCGCTTCATTACCAAAAATCATAACAGGACAGAGTTTTTCTTGGACAATAGCCTGGGCCTTTTGAATGGGGCCCTCAAGCTCTTGAAGGGCTTCTTTCAGCGGGCTTTCCAGGGAAATCGTTGAGAAATTTCGTCCATCTGTGAAAATGGCCGTGTATTCCATCAATCCATCTAATATAGATTGGGCTTTTTCAGCACTTTCTTTGACAAACCCAAGGTATGTCTTCATTTTTTCGTCAGGAGTGGGGGGGAGTTTTTCTTCAATCAGCGAAAGAAACCCACTGATATTGCGCAGTGATCCTTGAAGATCATTAGAAACGCGGCAACAGAAATCCTGGAAGTCCTTGCGAAGTTCCCGGAGTTCTTCTAAAGGGTAAGATTCTTTTGCATTCATCATGACAGTGAACTTACTACACTCTCATGAAAAGAATCTAGTCTTTTTCATGCAGGAGTGAAGAATTTTCCTTCCCAGCACGTTTTTAAAATCTGAATACATTAAAAACAGGGAATGACAGCGCTTTATATGCGGTATTTTTTTGAAATAATTGGCTCGTTCCTTATTTTCTCTCATATTGTGAAAAAGCATATGTTTTTTTTTACTATATTTCTTCAAGGAACTATTTGAGTATACAAACCACAAGGAAATTAGATTCTTAAGGCTCGAGATCTATGAGTTTTGTGTTGGAATATGCTTGGAGTTAGTTCTTTCTTTAAGGCCAAGAGTTCTGTATATAATGAGGTACCAGAGGTATTTGATGAGCTTTGATCAAAAAATAGGCATTAGGTTACGTGAAAAGCGTAAACAAATGGGGATGACGCTAGAGGTTCTTTCAAAGCGTCTGGGTATCTCTTTGCCTCAGATGCAAAAGTATGAATCGGGAGCAACCAAGCTTTCCCCCCGGTTTATCTATGAACTGTGTAAGATTTTTTCACTTCAGCCTAATTACTTCTTCGAATCTTTGGAGCCTGAACGCAAAGAGGGTGAGTGGAGCCAAGGAGTTATTTCTCAAAAGCGCTGCACGCCGCTGCGCATTTTGATTGTGGATGATAATCCGTCTGACACCTGCTTGACCCAAGCGGCCCTTCAAGAATCCTCAAAAGAAATTATTACCTATGAAATCCGAAATGCGGAAGATGTCTTGCCGGCTTTAAATCGCCGTAATTTTCCAAGTGCCTTTGGATTTCCTGATATTATCTTGCTCGATCTGCAAATGCCCAAAATGAGCGGCCTTGAGCTTTTAAAACGGCTTAAAAAAGACCGTGTTCTTTCTTATATACCCGTCATCGTTCTCAGTAGTGCCTTGAACCGCCAAGAAATGCACCAAGCTTACGAAAACTTCGCGGCAGGGTATATTTGCAAGCCTTTTTCCCTGGATGAATATAAGGACAAGCTTATTAAGACTATAGACTACTGGGTTGATGCCGTTGTCTTGCCTTATGTGAATTAGGGTTTTATGGTTTCGAAGACAACCCGCTTATTACCCCTCACTTTGTAAAAATCTTTTCCACACTCTCATCACAAGCTGATACAACACTTGCGAAATGTGCGATGAGCAATGTAGGCTTTTTTTGTTTTAAAGCCCTTGAAAATACTGTATTTTACCCCCCCGACGCCGTCTTCCAGAGTCCTGCCGCAGGCAGGGCGTGGGACCCAGGAGGTTAGCCGAATGGCTAAAATGCCCCCTTTCAACCCTCTAAAATGGTGGGGGAGTCAAATCGTGAGTAGCCCTAACGGGCTATTTTTTTGGATCCCACGCCCACCTTCGGTGGGCTTTGGAGGACGGCACTGGTGGGGCTTTAGCGGTGTCTGAATGATCGATGGAGAGAAGGGTTTTTCTTTATCATAAATTTCGTAGGCGTTGTATCAGATCCAGAGGAGTGCCGAAGGCACGACGTAGGGACCCAGGATAAA
>CAMBTM010000024.1 GCA_945870825.1 Rhizobium sp. Q54 | reverse complement strand
GAGACCATCCCGGAACACTTTGATCCAGTATTAAAGCAAGCATTAGGTTTACTGGAACTCAATACATGGAAAGGAGATATCATGACCCATTATCATCGTGAGAAGTTTGATCACCGAAATTACGTTAATGTCTTTAAAGAACAATGGGATAAAGGCAGAGAAGAAGGTATTAATCAAGGTCTTTCAAAGGGTGCTTTTGAAAAAGCCCGAGATATTGCTATGAATCTTCTTCAATGTCGAAGGCCTATGACGGAGATCGTTAAGTGTACAGGGCTTTCTAAAGAAGATATTTTAAAACTTCAAACGATAAAGGAATAAAAAATTTCCCCATGAACGATCTTGCTATCCTCGGTTATATCTTTAAAGACCCAAGGCTTTTAGAAGCAGCCTTAACCCATCCGAGCGTTGTCCCTAAGGTAAACGGGGATTATGAGCGGTTGGAATTTTTAGGAGACCGGGTGCTTGGTGTTATCATTGCCCATTACCTCTATAATCAATTTCCAAAAGAAAAAGAGGGGGTATTGGCTAAGAAGATGGCCGCCCTTGTGTCGCGTCCCGCCCTTGTTAAGGTTGCCAACATCATTAATCTAGGGAATCACTTAAATCTTTCTCCTGGCGAAGTCAAAACAGGTGGTCGTTTGAAAGATTCTAACTTGGCTGACGCATTGGAAGCTGTCATTGGGGCCCTTTACTTGGATGGGGGCCTAAAAGTTACTGAAGACTTTGTCCTCAAACAGTGGGCATTCCTCTTTAAAACCATCCACCACTATGCACTGGCAGACACCAAGTCTACGCTGCAAGAACTTGCTCAAAACAAAGGATTTGGCCTTCCAGACTACCGTCTTTTAAGAAAAGAAGGTGAGGAACACGACCCCCTTTTTACAGTAGGTGTGCGTCTTTCACCCGATGTAGACTTTGTGGAAGGCCAAGGGCATTCCAAACGCCTTGCTGAAAAAGATGCTGCTTATAAGTTGCTTGAACTAATGGAGTCCAAAAAACCATGAAGAAATGTGGTCATATTACCCTGATGGGTCCCCCTAATGCGGGAAAATCGACACTTCTCAATACGATTCTTGGGACGAAAATTTCCATCGTTTGTCATAAACGCCAGACAACCAGGACGTCTATTTTGGGCATCCATATGATGGGGGACACCCAAATGGTTTTTATCGATACCCCTGGGATCTTTAAACCCACCAAGACGTTGGAAAAACGTATGGTGTCTTTGGCCTGGAACAGTCTTGTGGGGGTGGATGCGATTCTTCTGATTATAGATGCGACCCATAATGTTGAAGACCACGATTTTCAAAAGATTTTAAAACGCCTTCGACAAAACGAAACGAAAGTGGATCTTGTCTTAAATAAGGTAGATCTTTTGAAAAAAGAAACCCTTTTTGCAAAAGCCCAGGCTTATATGGATACAGGGGTTGTTGAGGATGTCTTTATGATTTCTGCCAAAAAGGGTAGTGGATTGAAGCAACTTTTGGCGCACTTGGATAAAAAACTTCCGGAACGGGACTGGGACTATCCAGAAGATCAGCTGTCAACGGTTCCTTTAAAACTTCTGGCCGCTGACATTACGCGAGAAAAAGTCATGCATCAAATCCATGCAGAGATTCCCTATGAACTAACCATTCTGCCGGATCTTTGGGAAACCTTGGGGGATGGCAGCATCCGAATTGTCCAAACCATTTTGACAACAGATGATGGTCATAAACCCATTTTGATTGGGGCTGGAGGATCAAGGCTTAAAAGTATTGGAAAAATGGCCCGCCTTGAGATGGAATCCCTTTTTGGGACAAAGGTTCACTTAATTTTGCACGTAAGATCAGAAAAGGACTGGCAGGAGAAATCCGCCTATTATAACGAAACGGGCTTTGGATCCCATGATTGAGTGGCAAGATGAGGCCATTGTCCTAGGGTATAAATCCTTTGGGGAAAACAAACGCATTATTTTTCTTTTAACGAACCAGTATGGCCGGGTCAATGGCCTGATGCGGGAACCAAAATCGTCCAAACTCCAAGGCCTTGCCCAAATGGGAAATCGGGTTATTGCAACCTGGAAAGGCCGTCTTGAAGAACATCTGGGGTATTTATCCTTGGAAGTGGTTGAAAGTTTTACAGGCCGTCTTATGGGATCGGCTGCCAAACTCTTGGCCCTTAGTTCCGCAAGCCTTCTCACCCATAGTGTTTTTCCCGAACGTCATCCTTATCCAGCCGTATATGAAGCTTTTTTGCTTTTTTTAGAGTCCCTGAAGGGAGAAAAATGGCCAGAAACCTATATCCATTTTGAACATAAGGTTTTGGATGAAATGGGCTTTGGGCTTAAATTGGATGCCTGTTGTGTTTCTGGTGAAACAGAAAATCTCTTTTATGTATCGCCTAAAACAGGGCGTGCGGTGAGTGAAAAAGCCGCAAGTCCTTATGAAGAGAGACTATTGAGACTCCCCGCCTTTTTGCTGGATGAAAGCCTGCAGGCCAAAGATTTTGAAGACCTTAAAAATGGATTTATCCTCATGGACCATTTCTTTAAGCATCAGATGACAGCGTCTTCTTATAAAAAATTTACCGAGGCGCGTGGGCAACTCCTGCGGGCGTTGATAAAATTGGAAAAGGGGCGCAACGATTTTATCAAAGGAACATTGCTCTCTTTGGAAGAAGTAAAGAGAGGAGAGGTCACAGAATACACAGTTGAGGTGTGAAAATTATGAAATGAGGGCAAGCGCCCTCCGCTTGTCATCCCCGCCGGCTTAGGGGATGACAAAAAAAGGGAAGGGGATGACAACAGGGAAAAAAGTAATGGTATGTTCAACAACATAATCACCCCCGAAATCACTCTTGCCTCAAATCTCATTTCCCCGTAAATTAGGTCCATGACAAAGATTACAGATATTTCTTTTAAAGAGGCGCTGGGGGAGCGGTACTTATCCTATGCGCTCTCGACCATTATGTCGCGGTCCCTCCCGGATGTCAGGGATGGGCTGAAGCCTGTTCACCGCCGGCTTCTTTTTGCGATGCGGGAACTGAAACTCAACCCCAAGAGTGGCTATAAGAAATCAGCCCGCATTGTGGGTGACGTCATTGGTAAATACCACCCACATGGAGAACTGGCGATTTATGGGACTTTGGTGCGGCTGGCCCAACATTTTACGCTCCGGTTTCCCCTCATTGACGGTCAGGGGAACTTTGGCAACATTGACGGCGATAACGCAGCTGCCATGCGTTATACAGAGGCTAAACTCACAGCGGTGGCTGAAGTCATGCTGGAAGGCCTTGACCAAGACGCGGTGGATTTTAAAGATACCTATGATGGCGAATTTTCAGAACCCATTGTATTGCCGGCCCGGTTTCCCAACCTTTTGGCTAACGGCGCAGAAGGAATTGCAGTGGGGATGGCGACCAGCATCCCCCCCCATAATGCCCATGAACTGTGTGAGGGGTTGATTCACCTCATTGATCATCCCACGGCATCTGTGGGGGATCTTTTGCAGTTTATCCAAGGCCCTGACTTTCCAACAGGTGGATTCATCATGGAATCCAAGGCGACCATCCAGGAAGCCTATGAAACAGGGCGGGGCAGTTTTCGTGTTCGGGCCCGGTATGAAGTCGAACAAAAGAAGAACGGGCTTTATAGCATCATCATTACAGAAATTCCCTATCAAGTCCAAAAAACCCGGGTTATTGAAAAGATTGCCGATCTCTTGCTGAACAAAAAATTGCCTCTGTTAGCGGATATCCAGGATGAATCAACAGATGATATCCGGATTGTTTTAACCCCCAAAAGCAGGCAAGTAGACCCGGATGTTCTGATGAACATTCTATTTCGGACAACGGAACTGGAAAATCGGGTCAGCCTCAATATGAACGTGGTGGATAAATACAATACGCCCAAAGTCATGAATGTGAAGGAAGTTTTGGCGGCTTTCTTGGATCACCGGATGATTGTATTGCAACGCCAAACAGCATTTCGCTTAAAAGAAATTGCAAGTCGCCTGGAACTTTTGGCGGGATATCTGATTGTATACCTTCATATCGATGAAGTGATTGCAGTGATTCGGGAAGAAGATCATCCCAAAGACGTCATGATGAACCGGTGGGGCCTGACAGATACCCAGGCGGAGGCCATTTTGAATATGCGGCTTCGGTCTTTAAGGCGCCTTGAGGAATTTGAAATCCGCAAGGAACATGAGGCGTTGACCGCAGAACAATCAGCCCTTGAAGGGCTTTTGCAAGATGAGCAAAGCCGGTGGAAGGCGATTAAAGACGATATCAAAGAAATCCAAAAGGAATTTGGCGCAAAGACCGAACTCGGTAAACGCCGGACCTTCTTCCTAGAACCTGTTGCTAATGTGGAAGTCCCTCTTGAGGCCATGATTGAGCGTGAACCCATTACCATCATTTATTCTAAAAAAGGATGGATCAGGTCCATTAAAGGCCGTCTCGATGAGGAAGAAGATCTAAAATTCAAGGACGGCGATGAATTACAACAGATTGTCCATAGCCATACCACAGACTATTTGTTGTTCTTTGGAAGTAACGGCAAATTTTATACTATTTTGGCCGATAAAATCGCCAAGGGCAGGGGATCGGGGGACGCCATTCGCCTTTTGATTGATTTGGGCCCAGAGGACCAAATTATCACAATTTTGAATGATGATCGGAAAAAGTCTTTTAACATCATGCTTGCATCCACCGATGGGCGAGGCTTTGTGGCCAAGTCTGACGATATTTTCTCCCAAACCAAGGGGGGGAAACAGGTATTGAATGTGAAGGGAAAATCCACTCCTATTTTCTGTGAACCCATCACCGACCAAGACCACATTGCCTTGATTGGCCATAACCGCCGGCTTTTGGTATGTCCTTTATCCGACATTCCAACTATGACCCGAGGGCAGGGGGTGATTTTGCAAAAGTATACAGGCAGCACCCTGTCCGATGTGACCCTGTTCAAAGCAGATGCCGGGCTTAGCTGGCAAAAAGGGAAGGGGACTACCCGTTTTGACGACTTTCAACAGTGGATCGCCAAACGCGGCACCGCCGGGCGCTTTGCCCCTGAAGGATTCCCGAAGAATAACCGGTTTTTTAGTTAAAAAATGATCAAAGCACACATTGCGTTGTTTTTTCCTTAATTGTGAAAAAATTTTATTTCCTATATAAGTTCAGATAGGAATGAGACAGATCGATTTTTCTGTCTTGTTTATCAATGTATATTAATTTAGAATAAATTTATAGTATAACCATATAAAAGAGGTATTTTATGAAGAAAATTTCAAAATTTATTATATGCTTATTGAGTTTATCAATCTTAGAAAGAGCAGCATGTGCCAGTAGCAGTTATTCCTCATCGGTAGGAGGAGGTGGTAGTTCATCTGAATCCTCATCTGTAAAAGATCTTGCAAGTTCTATGCAAAATTTTACTATAACATTATCAAGTGATAATGAGGAATTATTGAAGAATTTATTAGACACAGAGAAAATTTTTATTAACTCCCCTGATGGGTCTAGGATAGTTCTTAGAGAGACGACTAATACCTTTCCTCATAAAGGAGGAGGTTTTGAAATCCACGTAGATAGTTTTACACATAATGGTATAATGTACCAAGGAGCTTACATGGATGGCGGATTATCAACAGAAAAAGCGGTTAAAATTCGAGCCCGTGTAACAAAAGGTTATTTATCAATAGAATGATGATATATATTTAATATTTTATTATCAAAGCGCCCTTCGGGGCGTTTTTTTATGGAAATAAAAAACCCTACAGGTCAACCCATAACCCATCATACCCTGGTTCAACCCCTTCGGGGAGTTGGGATTTGAGGGTGTCAAAGTCCAGATAAGGACTCATGTGGGTCAAAATAGCCCGTTTGGGGTTAACATGCTTGATCCATTCTAACGTTTGGGCCAAGTGGGAATGGGTACGGTGGGGCTCATAGCGCAAACAGTCGACCACCCACACATCCAGTTTTCCTTGAAGAAAGTCTAAAACACTGTCCTCCAGCCTACAGACATCGGTGGAATAGGCAAAGCTGCCTATCTTAAAGCCAAGGCTTTTGATGATGCCATGATCTTGTTCAAAAGGCTCGATCAGTTGATCAAACAGCATAAACGGGTGAAGGTCAATAATATGGGCCTTTAAGAAGGGCTGATAATGGTCATTTTGAGGGTCATAAAAGGCATACCCAAAGGATTTAACAAGAGCATCCACCGTTTCTTCACTAGCGTAAATAGGAATGGGCATGTCTTTGTTGTGACACCGGCTGATAACACCTAAATCATTGAGACCGTGGGTATGATCAGCATGCTGATGGGTATAAAAAACGGCATCCACATTGCCAATATTGGCAGCCAAAAGCTGGGCCCGAAGATCAGGGGATGAATCCACAAGGATTACCTTACCATTATCCAATTCAATAGCAATAGATGCCCTGAGACGCCGGTTGCGGGGATTAGCTGGATCGCATGTTCCCCAGCGGTTGCCAATGGCTGGAACGCCGCCTGAGGTACCACAGCCAAGAATGGTTACTTTCATGAGGGTTTCTCCGCTTTTTGAAAGAGGGTAAAGAAATTTTCGGTCGTTGCGTCTTCCACCTCTTTTGGGGTGATTCTTTTGAGGTCTGCAATCTTTTCAACAGTATGAACCATAAAGGAAGGTTCGTTGGATTTTCCCCTGTGGGGGACTGGTGCCAAATAAGGCGCATCGGTTTCAACCAAAAGACGGCTTAAGGGAACATGGTGGGTCACGATCTCTTGAAGCGCCAGAGCCTTTTTAAACGTCACAATCCCTGAAATGGAGATATAAAATCCCATCTCAATGGTTTTTAAGGCAAAGTCCTTGGTCCCTGTGAAACAGTGAATAACGCCAGGTCTTGGGTGGTCTTGAATCCGTTCTTCCTGAAGAATACCCAAAATATCCTCTTCCGCGTCTCTGGAATGGATAATCAAGGGCAGGCCAGTTTCCTTGGCAACTTGAATATGATGCCGGAAGCTTTGTTGCTGAAGATCTCTCGGACTATGGTCATAGTAATAATCCAATCCCGTTTCCCCAAGGCCCACAACTTTCGGTCTTAATGTTAATTTTTTCAAATCTTCAATTGTTGGGACACCTTCTTCCTCCACTTCATGGGGATGAACGCCCATGGTGCAGAAGATAGGGGAATTATTTGAGGCAATCGCTAAAACTGTCTCAGCATCTTTAAGTGTCGTCGAAATCGTCAAAAATGTCTTGATATTAAGGGTCTGGGCCCGTTTCAAGACGCCGTCAAAATCCTCCTGCAATTCTGGGTAGTTCAGATGGCAATGACTATCGACCAACATACTTAACCCTCCACATACCGAGGGAAAATAGGCGTTGGTTCAAGGATGGATGTTTTGCCGCGAAGACGATATTGTTTACCAATATGGGAAAATGTTCGCTCACCTGGATCAACGGACAAAAGATCCAAAATCTTCACGGCAGACCCTGGCATAAAAGGTTGGAGATACAGTCCCAAATGGCGAATGACCTCCATCAACGTATAAAGCACCGTTTCCATACGGGCCACATCTGTTTTCTTTAAAGCCCAAGGGGCCTCATTATCCACATACCGATTGGCATTACTAATAACCTGCCAGATAATATCCAGCGCCTTATGTAACGCCTGTTCCTTCATCAAATCCCGCAAGAGGGGCAATAAATTTTCAGCGCTATGAATAAGATTCAAGTCTTCTTTGTGCAACGTACCGGGGGACGGAATTTTACCGTCACAATTTTTATAAACCATGGAGGCTGTGCGCTGCACCAGATTCCCAAGATCGTTGGCCAAATTACTGTTGATACGTTGAACCATGGCAGACCTTGAAAAGTCGCCGTCTCCCCCAAAGGGCACTTCACGCATTAAAAAATAGCGGGTTTGATCAAGGCCGTACTGGGCAACGAGATCAAGGGGATCAATCACATTGCCAAGAGACTTTGAAATCTTTTCCCCCTCATTGGTCCACCATCCATGGGCAAAAACACGCTTAGGGGGGGTAATGTCTGCTGCCATCAAAAAGGCTGGCCAATAGACCGCGTGGAACCTTAAGATATCTTTTCCAACCATATGGACGTCTGCTGGCCAGAAGTTTTTAAAATCCTTGGCCTCAAGATCTGGAAACCCTACCGCTGTGATATAGTTCGACAAAGCCTCGATCCAAACATACATGATATGGGCTGGATCTTTTGGAACGGGGATACCCCATTTAAAGCTGGTTCTTGAAACGGAAAGGTCCCGAAGACCACTTTTTACAAAACTAATAACTTCATTGCGTTTGGCCGCAGGGGCGATGCAATGGGGGTATTTATCATAAAAATCCAAAAGTTTTTCTTGAAACTGAGAAAGCCTGAAAAAATAACTGGGTTCTTCCACCCATTCCACGTCAGCACCCGTTGGGGCTTTGCCATTAACAAGTTCACTTTCTGTGTAGAAAGCCTCATCCCGGATGGCATACCATCCCGTGTAACTGCCAAGATAAATGGCGTCTTTTTCCACCAGACGCTCCCACAAGGCGATCGCAGATTTTTTATGACGTTCTTCAGTCGTCCGGATGAAATCATCATTGGAAAAATTCATCTTTTCAAAAAGAGTTCGAAAGTTCATGGAAACTTTATCGACAAAGTCTTTGGGATCTTGACCTGCATCAAAGGCCGCTTTTTCAACTTTTTGACCATGTTCATCCGTTCCAGTGAGGAATTTAACCTGATACCCATCAAGGCGCATGAACCGCGCCAAGACATCGGCAGCAAGAGTCGTGTACGCGTGGCCAATATGAGGCTTATCATTCACATAATAGATGGGTGTCGTAATATAATAGTGTTTGGTCATCAAAACCCTCAAAGTGCCCGTTCAAAGGCGGTAAAACAGCTTAAAATAGTTTGCTTGGGTTCCAGTTTCAAAGATTGCTCATCATGCATTGATTCTAGGATATTTTCCTGAGCCGTCAACCATTTTTCAAGGGAAAGAGGACGCAGAAGGTTAAAAATTTCCTTTTCTTTATCATTGAACGGATTTGAAAAGTCCTTAGTTGCTATCCGTTCTGTTGTGCGGTGTCCATACCAGGTCATAAGATAGTAGAACAAATCACGAACAATATCGCCTTCCTTCAGCAAAGTTTCTGACATTTTAAAGCAAAGCGGGTAGGGGGCCTGTTGTCGGGTCAGGACTTCCTTGATAGCATCCATAATCTGGTCCAAAAGTGTCAGTCCTTGATACGCTATCAGGCTTTGGAAAATCCCTAACCGTCCTTTGGCCATGAGGATCAAAAGATTTTTTTCAGCATCCGTGAGTGCCAAATGATTACTTTTAATAAACGCCTCCATAAGAACAGGAGACAGGGGTTGCAGTTTCACCTCCTGGCATCTGGAGCGAATGGTCGGCGATAGGGTGCTCGCTGTGTGGTTAATCAAGAAAAAGATCGTCTTTTGAGAGGGCTCTTCTAAACTTTTTAACAAGGCATTTTGGGCTTTTTCATTCATATCATCAAGACTATCGACAATCACCACTTTCCAGCCATTGTGACTGGAAGTCTGCTGGATTGATTGGGTCACATGGCGTACGGCATCAATCGTAATGAAATTTTTTGAAGCGGAGAGCCCTTCTTCACCCTTTTCAATGAGTATAAAATCAGGGTGCGTCCCTTCAAGGGTTTGCCGTCCTATGGCATCTTCCGGCTCACTTAAGGGAATTTCCGTTGGATAGGAATCATCCGCGTGCCTTAATAAAAACCGGGCCAAAATTTTCGCCGCTGTGGCTTTGCCGATTCCTTGGGGGCCTGTTAAAAGCCAGGCATGGTGAAGGGTTTGGGCTTGTAGACTGTGGAGAAATTTTTCAAACAGTTTTTCATGGCCATAGAAAGGAGGGGTATGATTAACGTCATGTACAAGAGGGGGAAGAAAATCTTTAAACATGGGGTTTCAAAGCACCACTATCACTAAACTTCTTTTCTAAAACGCCCACAATATTCTCTTGAATGGCCTCAATGGAAACGGTAGCTTGAATCACGGCACACCGGTGGGCATATTTTTGGGCAATAACATGATAACCTTCATAAACCCGTTGATGGAAGGCCATTTCCATATCATCAAAGCGATCTCCGCCTTGTCCTGGACGGCTTCGCCGCCTTAAAACTCTTTCGTAGGTTTCCTGCGGGGGGATATCAAAAATAAACGTCAGATCCGGGAAAAAATCTCCCAAAACCAATGTATGGAGTTTTTCTAATGTCTGGAGTCCCAACCCACGCCCAAATCCTTGATAGGCAAAGCTGGAATCAGAAAAACGATCACAGAGAACCCATGTTCCTTTATCAATTGCTGGTTTAATAATTTTTTCCACATGATCATGGCGTGCGGCATAAAGAAGGAGGGCTTCTGACAATCCATCCCAACGATTTTCGTGGCCTTGTTTCAAAAGGGTACGAACATCTTCACCCCCTGGACTTCCCCCTGGTTCTCGGGTAGCCAGAACATCAAATCCTTTTGATACCAATATTTTTGTAAGAAGTTTGATTTGAGTGGTCTTTCCAGACCCTTCACACCCCTCAAAGGCGATAAATTGTCCCTTTACGCCCATTCCCTTAGCTATGGCCCCAAATAATGTAGTTAAATGCAGAAAGAATCCGTTTAAAAGGACCAACAGATGGCACAGCTTTGGCTATTACAAGGGGAATCTCACGAATAGATTGGTCAGGCATTGTGATTTGAAGCGTTCCAACCACTTGACCTTGGGCAAGAGGGGCCTCAAGGGGTTCTTGGTAAATGGCTTCCATTTTGATTTGCTTCATCTTTCCCTTATCAAGAACGATCGTGACAGGTTCTTGAACCGTCAAATCAACCGTTGGTTCTTCCCCAAGCCATGTTTTAACTCCTTGTACAACGGGCATACCAGATTTTGGAAATGTCTTGTTCTCAAACTCTCTAAAACCCCAGCTTAAAAGTTGTTCACTCACGGTAGCCCGGTCTTTTTCTGATTTTAAGCCATTGACGACCACAATTAAACGACGACCATCTTTTTCAGCAGATCCCACAAGACCATATCCCCCTTCATCCGTCATGCCAGTTTTCAAACCATCAGCCTTTAAGTGACCAATAGAAAGGAGTGGATTCCGGTTGGGCTGGGTAATGCCATTGTGGGTATATTTTGTCTCCCCAAAATAAGGGTAATATTCGGGAAATTCTTTGATGATACTGCGGCCAATAATAGCCAGATCCCGAACCGTCGAAACATGGTCGTCTTCCGTCAAACCGTGGGCATTTTTAAAAGATGTATTCTTGGCCCCGATAGAATGAGCTTTTTCTGTCATCTCACGGGCGAAATTTTCTTCTGTTCCGCCAAGACCTTCTGCCAAGGCAACAGAGGCATCATTCCCCGATTGGATGATAACGCCCTTTAAAATTTCTTCCAAAGACACGTGCGTATTAGGATTAAGAAACATCCTGGACCCCCCCGTTTTCCAAGCCTTAGGGCTGATGAGGATTGGGGATTGCAGGTTCATACGACCATCTTTCAGCCGTTCAAAAGCCAAATAAACCGACATGATCTTTGTCATGGAGGATGGATAAGTTAAGGCGTCAGCATTCTTTTCATAAAGAACTGTGCCTGTATCGCAATCAATAAGAATCGCTTCTTTTGCTTTTTCAGCGTAAGCGTCCCCAAGCGTTGGCGACGCGGCATGAACACCATTAGAAAAGATGAAAAGGAATGCGAGTAAAATTTTAAGCATGAATAAACCTTTTATTTACGTTTAAGTAACTATTCTGTGACAATGTGGGCATCGGGGTTGCCAATGGAGACAACTTTATCCAAGGCACGCTTTGCCTTTGACGCATTATCAAAGGGACCAACCCTTACTTTATATAAGGACTTTCCCTTTGAAGTGCTTGTTTGTACAACATTTGTTTTGCCAGCAGGACGCAGTTTTTTGCTCATCCGCTCAGCATTATCATGACGACTGAAGGCCCCTGCTTGAACATAAATCTGCTTTGCCCCTTTAAAAGCAGGCACAAGATTAGATTTTGTCGGCTTAGACGATTTTGCAGATGTGAGAGATTCTTCCAGTTGTCTATTATAATCTGTTTCAGAAATTACGGTTGTAGCCTCTTCTGATTCTTTTCTGGAAACAGATTCCATAGGTTGTTTATCAAAAAGGTCTTCATCATGAAGGGTGCCACCAGGCAAGTTGCTTCCAATCCCCTTTTGGAATGATTCTACAGGCCCTAGTTCATCGGTTACGACAACATCCCCTGATTCTGTGGGATTGATCTTCTCTGGGCTTATATACCCCGTATTTTGAGACAGAGACGCCACTGTCATGCTTTCCTCAGGCAACATCTCAACACGCACTTTTGTGGTGCCTTGGTCTTTAAATCCAAGCAATTGAGCCGCTTTCTTTGAAACATCCAAAATCCGATCATTTACAAAAGGGCCTCGATCATTGACCCGTAAAATAAGGGACCGGCCGTTTTGAAGATTAGTGACACGGATGACACTGGGCAATGGCAAAGTTTTATGGGCAGCAGATAACATCTCCATATCAAAGATTTCGCCATTTGCTGTACGCTTGTTGTGAAAATCTGATCCGTACCAGGAGGCATACCCTACCTCGTCGTAATTATAGTCTTCTTTGGGGAAATACCAAACACCATTCACCTTATAGGGCTTTCCAACCTTATAAACACCTTCCCCAATCGATTGGGCCCAGGGTTCTGCAATGGGAGTACCTTCAGCTGGAGAAATCAACCCTGTCTTAATGCGTTTTGTCGGAGTTGGCGGCGGCGGGGCTTCTTCATCTTTGAAAAGCGGCGTACAAGAAGTGGTTAGCAATAAACTAAGGAGCGTACCTACCCGTAATGTTTTTAATTTAACAGACATCTTATAATTCACTACTGTGTATGTTATTGGCCAACAAGCCCACTGAAAGGGCAAAATTTAATGATCGATTCCACTTTAAGATAACATGAATATTTTCAAATACAAGAAAGGCACGTGTAGTTTTTTTTGGGCGAACCAAAGAAGCCTTCAAGGCCGGATTTAAAAAGGGGGCCTTGTTTTTTCTTTCAACACCCAGTTTCTGCCATTCCTCAAGGGATTTAACCTCATTTTCGTTGATAGTTTCGCTGCAATTTAAAAAATTATCAGGCAAGATGACTTCATAGACACAGGGCTCGTGGGTTTTCCACCCAGATTTTTTTAGATAATTTGCCATAGAGCCTAAAACATCAGGAAGGGTATGCCAAATATCTTTGCGGCCTTTGCCTGTCTCATCTACGGCATGATTCCTGAAGGTGCTTGGCATAAATTGACATTGACCAATGGCCCCCGCCCAAGAACCCATCATCTTATGGGGTTCAATATGTTTTTCTTCGAGAATATGCAGCGCATGGAACAGTTCTTGTGTAAAAAATTCCATCCGTCTGCCATCATAGGCAAGTGTTGCCAAGGCATGAACAGCAGGTATTTTACACGCTAGCTTTCCATAATGCGTTTCCATGCCCCACAAAGCCATCATGATAGCCGGTGGCACACCATATTTTTTACTTATTTTTCTAAGAAGACCCTGATGTTTTTTCATTAATTTTTGGCCCTTTGGCGTTAATCCAGGGACACGTTTTTCATAATAAGTATCAAAGGTTGTGATAAACTCGGGCTGGTTTCGATCTGTTTTAATGACATTTTCAAGGGGAGAACGAAAATTATGGAAGGCCTTTTGAAGGGTTTTCTTGGAGATTCCCTTCTCTTGGGCCTTTTTCTTAATCGTTTCAAGCCATTCTAGAAAAGCATGGGGGGAAGAGGGGGCATGATTTATGGCATTCTCTCCCACTGCAAGAGGGCTGACAATAATGAATACAAGAAAAAAGAGTAAATGGTACATGAGACCTCTGCTAGGTTTTTTTTATGATTTTAGCCTATTGAGCCACTATGTACAAACAAAAATGTCTTTGATCCATCTTGACCAATTCTTTTTTCACCTTAAAGTTTTTCCTTCTGAATTTAAAGGGGTGCAACGTGCATAGCAGAAATAAGAACGCCATCGACTATAATATCAATAATATTGAGCGCTTTAATAAGCTCTGTCAGGTGGTTGTTGATCATTCCCCTATTTCCTTTGTGGGCTACTTCAAGATTTTTGCGGATGGATCCTATCTCAATATTTGCAACGATTTAACGTGGCAAGAATATTTTGTAAATAAAGTCCATTCTCATGGCGCAAATTTCCAACGTGCTGTAGAAAACACGCCCCAGACGGGACCATGCAAATTCTTGTGGCCACAAAAATTGGATGATCCTGTTTTTAATGCCCTTTTTTCTTTCAACATTTGGAATGGTCTAAGCATTTACAGCAGAGGCGATAATTGTATTGAAAGTTGGACTTTTGCATCTCACCCTGAACATGATCAAGTACTGCAGTTATATCTTAATAACCCCTTCATATTCGATGCTTTTGGGACTTATGCCATGCAGAAAGACCGCCAATTATTTGATGATAATCCTACCCATCGCGGATGTTTTAAAGAAGGGATTAATCTTTATAGCAAGGAAAATGGTGTTTCGGATAGTTTGGTAGAAAAAATTCCTCTTTTAAGAGGCGGTATTATGAATGCCACGGGACAATATATGTTCCTTTCAAAAAGAGAGGTTGATTGCTTAAAACTTCTTGTTCAAGGGAAAACGGCCCAACAAGTAGGTGAAATATTGGATCTTTCCAAACGGACTGTGGAATATTATCTCGATAACATTAAAAATAAAGCTGGATATCGCAAAAAGTCAGAAATTTTGGAAAAGTTTTATGGGCTGTAAAAAAGAGAGATATTTCAAAAAATTAAACCTTTAAGCACAATTTTTCATTTGACCAGCTGCATGCGATACCGTATAAAATACGGTATTAAAATTGGAGGTTAAGTATGGATATGTATGAGCAATTGGGGGCATTTCGAGATCATTTTGTTTTAGACAATACGTCTGAATCGGTTTTGAAATCTCCGCAACAGAAGTTGAGGCGCCTTTCAACGCGTCAAATTATCAAAAAAACGTTGCACCTAACAAGGAGTAAAAAAAAGCTTTTGGTGGATACTGAATCTTAAGTTTGCTTGATTTTGGGGATAACAACGAAGATTGTCAGGATAACCAAACCATATTTCCCAAGAGTATTGAAAAAGGTTGTTGTTGGACCTATTGTCAGCAGTGGAAATATATTTGATTAAAAAAGAGACAAAGGCTAGTCCAACAAAGCTTTTGATTAGTAACCTGGACAGTGCCACTTGGAAAACCAAATTCATCATTCATGGGCAGAGAAATCATAGGAAGGGAGGCCTCATGCAGGGGGGGGCAACCGATATTTTTGATAAAAAAAATTGAAGAAATTTTTAAAAAGGCACCAAGAATCCAAGGGACAGAAAGAGTAAATTTTTAGGCCTGGTCCAATACCCAAGGGCAATCATAGCCATATAGCTACAAAGTTACTATCCAGAAGGGCGTCAAGGGCAAAGTAAACGCGACCAGATAAGAGAGTAAAACTGTACCAGTGGGGCACCCTTTGATCGGGGAATTTAGAAGAATATTTTAGCAATCGTGGATTGGACCAGCAACCGAAATAAGTTGGTTGTGGGAAGACGTTTATTTAAAGACCTATGACGCGGTCCTTGAGGCCAAGACGGATTAATTACATCAACCACAATCGTGAACGCCCTCATAGTGGCATTACAATCATAGGCCTTTTTGAGATCATGACTGGACCAAAAAAGGCTTTGAGATAGTCATTAAAAGAACTTGCGTATGGCGGCGACCGTGAACGGTCGTGGCGGAGGATCGTGAACGGCCGCGGCGGAAAGTCGTGAACGGCTGTGGCGGAATATCGTGAACGATTTTAAGTACCCTCCGCCGAGAGCGTTCACGCAGTCCGCCGAAGTCTAAAATCCT
>CAMBTM010000023.1 GCA_945870825.1 Rhizobium sp. Q54 | reverse complement strand
ATAACATTGCGGTTGAAGTGCACTTAATTGTGCCAATTGCGATGGATGAAGGGCTTCGATTTGCGATTCGTGAAGGCGGACGTACCGTTGGAGCGGGTGTGGTCTCTAAGATCATAGAATAACTTTTCTTTTTTGTCCGGGGGCTCTTGACGGGCTCCCCGGCTTTATATAAATGTAGGAGCGTAGTTCAATTGGTAGAGCACCGGTCTCCAAAACCGGAAGTTGCGGGTTCGAGTCCCTCCGCTCCTGCCACCTTTATATATTAAAATAGGATTATAAAATGTTAAGTCCGGTTGAATTTATTCAACAAGTGAAACGTGAAGTTTCTAAAGTTTCTTGGCCCACACGAAAAGAAGTGGTGGTAACAACCATCATGGTCTTTGTTCTTGTGCTGATTGCGGCCGGGTTTTTCTTGGCGGTTGATCAAGTTCTTGTCCGGATCATTCGGGCTGTTTTGGGGCTTGGAGGCTAAATGGCACACCGTTGGTACGTTCTACATGTCTATTCAGGCAATGAAAACAAGGTTGCTGAGGCGATTCTTGATAAAGCCAAAAAAGCTGGTCTTGAAGAAAAATTTGAACAAGTTTTAGTTCCAACCCACGAAGTTATGGAAGTGCGTCGTGGCAAAAAAGTTTCAACAGAAAAAAAGTTTTTCCCAGGATATGTTCTGATCAAGATGGAATTGGATGATGATGCGTGGCATCTTGTTCAAAACCTTCCAAAAGTGACAGGATTTCTTGGGGGCAAGGGACACCCTACGCCTATCACGCAGTCTGAAGCTGAACGTTTGATGCACCAAGTGGCAGAAGGCGTGAATGCAGGGCGTGATGGTTTGATCTTCGATATCGGAGAACAAGTGCGGGTATGTGATGGACCATTTTCTTCCTTCAACGGCGTTGTGGAAGAGGTGGACGAAGAAAAGGCGCGTCTTAAAGTTATGGTCAGTATCTTTGGACGGTCTACGCCTGTGGATCTTGAATTTTCACAGGTGGAAAAAGTATAAGTGTGGGAGGTTGGCCATAGCCGTTAACCACATTATATAGTTTAAGTAAAACGAGGATTGAGAATGGCAAAAAAGATTGTTGGTTATATTAACTTAATCATCCCAGCTGGGAAGGCAAATCCTTCTCCGCCAGTGGGCCCAGCCTTGGGTCAACGTGGGTTGAACATTATGGAATTCTGTAAGGCGTTTAACGCGCATACCCAAAAGGTAGAGCCTGACACCCCCCTTCCAGTCAAGATTACGGCCTATGCGGATCGTACGTTTTCTTTCATTACAAAGACACCCCCTGCGAGTTTCTTTTTGAAGAAGGCAATTGGCAAGAAAAGTGCTGCAAAGCTTCCTGGTCGTGAAAAGGCCGGAACAGTCACAATGGATCAGATCCGTGAAATTGCACAAACAAAAATGGAAGACCTTAACGCCCATGATATTGATGCAGCGTGCCAAATGATTATTGGCTCTGCGCGGTCCATGGGAATTGATGTGGCGGAGTAAATTAGATGGCATACGGAAAAAGATTACGCAAAGTTTATGAAGGTCTTGATACAACCAAGTTGTACACGATTGAAGAGGCCTTAAAGGTTATTAAAGACGCTGCAAAAACAAAGTTTGATGAAACGATTGATATCGCCATGAACTTAAATGTTGATACCCGTAAGGCGGATCAGCAGGTACGTGGTATGGTACAATTGCCTCATGGGACAGGAAAGACCGTCCGTGTGGCTGTTTTTGCCAAAGACGAAAAAGCAAAAGAAGCGAAGGCGGCTGGTGCTGATATCGTGGGTGATGATGATTTGGTTGAAAAGGTTGCAAAAGGCGAGATTCAGTTCGACCGCTGTGTGGCAACCCCTGACATGATGGTTCAAGTCGGTAAGCTTGGTAAGGTCCTTGGTCCCCGTGGATTGATGCCCAACCCAAAGCTTGGGACGGTCACAACCAACGTGGCGGATGCGGTCAAAGCGTTGAAAGGTGGTCAGATTGAATACAAGACAGAAAAAAGTGGTATTGTACATGCCGGTGTTGGTAAAGCCAGTTTTTCTGGAAAATCCTTACTAGAAAATGTTCGGGCCTTTGCAGGCGCTGTTTTGCGTGCAAAGCCAACAGGCGCAAAGGGTGTGTATCTGAAGGGCGTGACCCTCAGTTCCACCATGGGTCCTGGTTTGAAAATCGACCTGAGCGACTTGCAGTAAAATTTTATACATAGTTGACACAAGGGGCCTTTAGGCCCCTTTTTTTAATCCCAATTTTTTTGATCTATTAAATCGTTAAACGTCAAAATGCGATCAAAATATCCTCTTTGTACCAAAGATTCATCGGCGCCTTCTGGGCAAATAAGAATTTTTTGAATAGTTCTGCCTTTTTTATTGGGAAGCAGGGAAATTTTTTGTTCAACTTGATCAATCACCACGCTTGAAACCTTGGTTTGGGTATACTTGATTTCACAAATGGTTAGTACATGATCAGCTCTCTCAAACATAAGGTCTATTTGAAACCCTTTTGCTTGGTTATCTGTTGCACGACTGAAAAAAGAACCTGACTGATATCGAACCCCAGAGAACCCTAGTGCCTTTGCAATAATATAGTGATGCTTACGGCACCAACGTTCGAAAGAAAGCCCCAGCCATTTATAGTAACTTTCCGTATTTAAGGCATTCTTAGGATTTGAATTATAGATTCCCTCCTGGATATGTTTCTCAATAGGCTTAATAAATTTAAAGTAGTAGTACAGATAGCTATCTTGGAGCATATACCGCACCAAAAGACTTTTGGGCGATGCATTAAAAGGACAGTATTTTTCAATAAATTCACACTGTTCCAAATCGATCAGAACAGTTGTCAACGATCCGCCAGATTCTAGCCCAAATTCAGATCGCTCTAGATATTTCTTTTGACTTAGTTTCTCTATAACTTCCTTATAATGTTTATTATTGGCAAGACTGCTCGTAAAAATTCTCTGATATTCCTTAGAAAAAAAACTGCCAGACGTAAAAGAATGATTGCAGATTCCTAAAAATAATGACGGCTCATTTTTAATTCGGTTCAAATATTCTGGGATGCCTCCCAATGTAAGATAGGCATCAAAAACTTCTCGATTCCCTTTGTTTTTTAAAAATGATTTTGCTTCCAGGATTGTCAATTCTTTTAAGGGGATTTCATATTGGCTTCTATTATAAAGAGCCTGGGAACTCACAACTTTATCCAACATAAAAGACGGGGAAGACCCACAAAGGACAATAATTAGGTCGGGGTTGTGTCGAAAATAATTATCCCAAACATATTTGAGATGTGAAATGATATTTTTTTTATAATTGGCAAGCCACTGGAGTTCTTCTAAATAGATTGTCCAAACACCTGTCGCTGTAAGTAACGCAAGGAGTTGAAAAAAATCGCCCCAGTCATTGATAGGTTTATCAGCGGATGAAGCGTCGTCTACATAAAGGGACAATTGTGCCAAAGCAGCATGTATTTGTTCCTTTTCATTTAATCCCTCCCTTCCTTCGAACTTAAGAATATTCCGATTCCTAAGGGCTTGCTCTAAAAGTTCTGTTTTTCCGACGCGACGACGTCCGTATACAATCACGATGCTCGATTGATGGGCAGATCCAATTTTTTTTAGAAGGGCTAATTCGTGCTGTCTTCCTACAAATTCCTTATTTTCTTTAACAATCCAGGGTTTCATTCTTGACCTTTCCCAAGTCTATCTCAGCCAATTACATATAATTTATACCATAGTTGGCTAAAAATGAAACAAAAATTCAGCCAACTAGACCTTTTTATGACCTAATTGGCTGAGTTAATGCTATCCATTTAAATTTGCACACATCAAAAGTAATCTTATGGATTTGACTTGTTGCAGAGTCTCTATGTGTGATTGAGATAGGGAGAAAATAAGATGAAAAATATAAACATTTCCAAAAAAGAATTCTTTAATTTTGTCAAAGAACCCCATGAAACTGAGGCAACTCTTTCACATTATCTTGGTTACTTTGATAAATTTGCAGCGACTGGACGAAAGGCAAACTGGAATTGGGGTCCTTTTGTCTATGGACCTACCTGGTTTTTTTACAGAAAAATGTATCTGTACGCAAATGTTTTGGCTTTTTGGTGGTTTCTCATTGCAATCTTGTGGACTTATTTTAATAAACATTTAGGTATTGATATAACGATTCTTCTGGTTACGTCTTTTCATGTGATAACAACAGTCTTTGGAGATTACGCATACTTAATTTTTGCAGGCAAAAACATCAAAAGAGGCAATACAACAAGTGCAACATGTAGTCTTTTCTTGGTATGCTCTTGGATTTTATCTTTCTGGTTATTAAGGTTTTTGGTTGAGAAAATATGGTTGATACCATTTCCGGTTCAATTCCCATTTTGAATTAAGGGATAGTCATAAGTGGCCAGATCGTACTTTGCAATCAAGTTGTGGCCACTTATATGATTATTATAGGTGGCCAATCTTTTAGGAGGGGGGTGTCAGCATAGAGTTATGGCGGGATCTTGTGGTTCTTTTTCTAGAGACGTTTAAAAAACATTGAATTATCCATAACAACACCTATATGTCATGTAGAAACATTTTTTTGAGATATTGAGATGAATTTAAAATCAATTTTATTGTTTGTTTTCGTGGGATATGGTGCTCATGTCGCTGCAACAGAAGATGCAGGAATAGATTGCGGTCCTTCTAATGGTCTTTCTTTTGTAGGTCAAACGTGGGCTTCTGATCCAAAACCTTCCCCCGTTATGATCCGTGTTATGAGGGGTGGTGAAATAGTTGCACTCCTCATAGGATCTGAGCACACTGTTCCCCTCATCAATTTAGATACCACTTTTCTTTTTGATATTATGAGGTTTCATAAAGAAAAGAGCATAAAGTTTTTCTCTGAAATCGCGGACGAAGAGGATGAAGAAGAGATTGTGGCTGATCCTTCAATATGGATTAGAGAGGCTTTAACAAAAACCCGCTCTGCTCTCGAAGCGCAATCGTCTATAGAAAAAGATCGTTTTCTTGAAAGTTCTGAAGAGACTATTGATGCGATGGATCGCCTAATGACAGTCAAAATTAATGGGATAGACGTACCATCTTCCTTGGTTCGAAAATGGGGGCTTTCTCAATCAACGTTCAAAAAAATAGGGGCTATGTTTAAAGAATATCCGCCGGTTGTTATAGAGCCTTTGGTGACGGCGCTAACCGATTACGAGTTGGGTGCGATGAATAAGTATAATGTGATGATAGGGTTAGATGAGACAGCAAGGACTTGTTTAAGACTCTCGGGTATTCCCATTTTTGGCCTCGAAACGCCAGAGACACGAGAAGAAAGTGGCATATCTGATTTATTACCCATGGTGACGTGGAAAACGGAAGATGCTTTTTGTGCGTTGCATAAACTATCACCTTCTTTATGTCGGTGGGCATTCACAAAATACGATTTTCCTTATGAACGTCTTTGGAGGGATGTTGGAATACCTTGTGAAACCGCGGCTGAAAAAATTCTTGGCGAAGCCCATATTCCACGAAACAAGCAAATGGTCCAAGTGTTTTTAAGAACCCTAGAAAATCATTTGGAAGGAAAAGGTCCAATGCCTATAGGAAAGGTAGGATCGGCCCATTTCTTGGGTTCAGCGGGCCTTCTGCCGTCCCTCGTCCGTTGGGTGGAGGAGAAGAGTCTCCCTTTAACGGTTGAAATAAAAGATACGTACGGGGAATGGATGCTAGCACCACGAGAGACGTTTGCACATCCAGCACAGGGAATGCTTACAGTGGAATTTGATGCATGGAAAAGCATGCAACCCCCTGAAGATGATGTTGTGCCAACGAGAGGGGGCGTCTTTGAAACCCTTGTAGATTGCTCTCGTCCTTATGTAAGTCAGGCGCTGCAGACATTTTCTTTAGGGGCGGTGACCCTTGCCTTTATCAAAAGAGATCTAGATGACGTATCAGCCAAAGAAGCAAGGATGCTTCGGGGGCATGACATTGTTTATATGCGTACCCCGCAATATTTGCATCAGCTTCGCAAGGTATCAACCGCCTACTTAGAGGGAGCAAATGCAAACCCTCCTGTCATAAATGGTTATTATCCGCGTTGGGGGTTGTTCGCTGCACATGAGCCCTATGTTGGAATGTCGACCAATGATTATTCCCGTGAATATTTTAAAAAGATCGGAGAAAAGTATACTCTTGCGTCATACTTTTTCCTTGATGCCACAGATCCCATTTTAGATGTTGTGACCCATAATGTGGATCTCGCTTTTAGGCTTGCTTTTGATGGGACCAGCCAAGAAGTAAGATCTTTACCCTCTGAGAACATGTTTAGAGAAGTTAAAGCAAGAGCGGCAGCTGCACGGCACGCAGCACGACACCCTTTATGGGAACATGTAGAAAAGCGCTATGACTATACTCAGCCTCTCAGCACGAGTATTGCAAGTCTTTTTATTCCTGACGCTGAAACGAGAAAAGATCGCTACCTCCCCATCCACGCACAAAGTCATGTGGGGCGCATCACAGCCGTTCCAAAAGAATTTTATTTTCCAGAATTAGAGGACCTTTATAGGGCTCTTGTACCAGACTTGCCCTCTGTTGAAGAAGGAAAGAGAGCCTTGGTACTGCTCCCGGCGTTCTTGTTGCCTTATGCACAACAAAAGTATCTGCAACCACCAAGTCATAGACTGCATGAGTGGGCGTTTTAGGTTATGAGTTTTTTTACTCACCCCCTCTTGACTTCATGGCATAACTCCTTCATATAAAGACTCAGCGTCGAAGATTGCAGGTGTGCCAAAAGCACTTAAAAATTGCCAGCATGAGGCGGAAATAGTAGCGTACAGGGGCTTTGTCCCATGCCTTGCGATTCTCCCTCTCCTTCACATTAAAAAATATTAGCGGAGAATATCTGTGAACAAAGAACAAAAACAAGATTTTATCGGGGCGTTGTCAGAAGACTTGCAAAAAGCATCTCTTGTGATTGTGACCCATCAAACGGGCCTTACGGTTTCGCAGTCCACTGAGTTGCGCAATAAAATGCGTGCAGCAGGGGCGTCATACAAGGTCGTAAAAAACACACTGGCCAAAATTGCGGTCAAGGGGACACGGTTTGAAAGTCTGACGGATTATCTTCATGGTCCTGCAGCTCTTGCGATTTCTGTAGATCCTATTGCGGCTGCAAAAATTGCGGTTGAATACATGAATGACAACGATAAATTCCAAGTTGTCAGTGGTGTTTTGGATGAGAAATTTTTAGATCTTGCGGCGGTTAAGGCTCTTGCGAAGTTGCCGTCCCTTGATGTGTTGCGGGGCACCCTTCTTGGGGTTATTTTGGCCCCTGCAACAAGATTGGCAACTATTGTTAAGGAGCCAGGTGCCAGCATTGCGCGCGTTATTTCCGCGCATGCAAAGAAGTAAATTTTTAAAATAGGAGAAGAAGTAAAATGTCAAACTTAAATACAATTGTTGAATCACTATCAAAATTAACGGTTCTTGAAGCATCTGAACTTGTAAAGTTGCTTGAAGAAACTTGGGGTGTATCTGCTGCGGCACCAGTCGCTGTTGCTGCTGTTGCTGGCGTTGCTGTTGAAGCACCTGTTGAGAAAACAGAATTTACAGTCGTTCTTAAAGCGTTTGGTGATAAGAAGATCAACGTGATTAAGGAAGTGCGTGCGATCACGGGTCTTGGTCTTACAGAAGCCAAGGATCTAGTTGAAGCTGCGCCAAAGGCGGTCAAGGAAGGCGTTTCCAAGGATGATGCTGAAAAATTCAAAAAACAACTTGAAGAGGCTGGTGCAACTGTAGAGCTTCAGTAGTTCTGTAGTGGCATATGCTATTTTTTCAGGTCTTTAATTTAAGACTTTTATAAACCAGGTGTGTCGCGGGTCTCCGCGGCGCGCCTTGGTCTGCATTTAAAGTTTTTTTCGAGTTCACGCGACGAGTATGGGGATACAGGAATGACAAATCTAGCTGTAAGGCGTCTTAGAAAGAGTTTTGGCAAGATGGGTGAAGTAGCGCCCATTCCTAATTTGATTCAAGTGCAAAAAAATTCATACGAAGATTTTTTGCAATTTAATGTGCCTAAGAAAAACAGAGTGGATATGGGGCTTCAAAACGTTTTGCAGTCTATTTTTCCAATCACAGATTTTTCTGGCAAGGCTCAACTTGAATTTATGGGCTATGAATTTGACAAACCCAAGTATGACATTGATGAATGTCGTCAGCGGGGCGCCACTTATGCAGCACCCTTGCGTATCCGCTTGCGCCTCGTTATTTGGGACACAGATGAAGAAACGGGTGCCAAGTCTGTGAAAGAAGTTCGTGAGCAAGAAGTCTACATCGGTGATATGCCTTTGATGACGGATGATGGAACATTTGTGATTAACGGGACCGAGCGTGTGGTTGTTTCCCAGATGCATCGTTCTCCTGGTGTGTTTTTTGATCACGATGACGGAAAAACCCATGTATCTGGCAAACTTTTGTTTGGTGCGCGGATTATCCCTTATCGCGGATCTTGGATGGACATTGAATTTGACGCCAAAGATTTGCTTTATGTGCGTATTGATCGCCGTCGGAAAATTCTTGCAAGCACCTTGTTGATGGCACTGGAAGGCAAGGGGTATGAACCCCATGTTGTTCAAGCAGACGATAAAAAGAACAAGAAAAAGGCAGCTATTGCTCCTGGCATGTCTCGCGAAGAAATTCTAGAAACATTCTACGAAGTTCTTTCTGTGACCCACGTGACAAAAGGCTGGCAACTGCCATTAAAACCAGAAAGTTTGAAGGGATTAACGCCTGAGCAAGATATCGTGGACGCAAAGTCCGGTGCGATTTTGGTTGCGGCGGGTAAAAAAGTAACCCCATTAATGGTTAGAAAACTTAAAGAATCTGGTCCTCATGCCATTATTATTCCATCAGCTGATCTTGTGGGGAAACACGTTGCACGCACTGTGGTTGATCCAAGCTCAGGTGAAGTAATCGTAGAAGTTGGTGGCGAGATCACAAAAGAGATGGCTGCCCGCATCGAAAAGTTGGCATTAAAAGAAATTTTCATTCTTCAGATCGACAATATCAATGTCGGTCCTTATATGCTCCATACCCTTGCTGTGGATAAGAATAAATCCCGCGAGGATGCCTTGTTGGATATTTATCGTATTTTACGTCCAGGCGAGCCACCAACGGTTGATGGCGCCATGACCCTTTTCCATGGACTTTTCTTTGATTCTGAACGCTACGATTTATCGGCCGTTGGTCGTGTGAAGATGAATGCGCGTCTTGGATTCGCTGTTGAGGATAAGCCTGGTGTTCTAAGAAAAGAAGATATTGTTGAAGTCATGAAGATTGTTCTTGGTCTGAAAGATGGTCAAGGCGAGATCGACGACATTGATCACCTTGGTAACCGTCGTGTGCGGTCCGTTGGGGAGCTTTTGGAAAATCAATATCGTGTTGGATTGCTTCGTATGGAACGGACTGTTCGAGAGAGGATGAGCTCGGTCGAAATGGAAACGGCCATGCCCCATGATTTGATCAATGCAAAGCCTGCATCGGCAACTATTCGGGAATTCTTTACGTCATCTCAGCTGTCTCAGTTTATGGATCAAACCAATCCATTATCTGAAATTACCCATAAAAGGCGTCTTTCTGCCTTGGGGCCAGGTGGATTGACACGTGACCGTGCTTCCTTCGAAGTGCGTGACGTGCATCCAACCCACTATGGTCGTATTTGTCCCATTGAAACGCCAGAAGGTCCGAATATTGGCTTGATTAACTCGCTTGCGACTTATGCGCGGATTAATCAGTATGGATTTATCGAAAGTCCTTACCGGCGGGTTGTGAAAAGTAAAATCACGGATGAAATCATCTATCTTTCTGCGATTGAAGAAGGTCGTTATACCGTTGCTGCCTCCGATACGCCTGCTGATAAAGATGGCAAGATTATTCCAGAATACGTGAATTGTCGGGCTAAGGGTGACTACATTGTGGCCCCATCCAGCCAGGTTGATTTTATTGACGTATCCCCTAAGCAGCTTGTGTCTGTGGCAGCCTCATTGATTCCGTTTTTGGAAAATGATGACGCCAACCGTGCGTTGATGGGTTCAAACATGCAACGGCAAGCGGTGCCATTAATTAAGACAGAAGCGCCTTTGATTGGAACTGGTATGGAATCTAACGTGGCCCGGGACTCTGGGACAGCGTTAGTCGCACGGCGATCCGGTGTTGTGGATCAGGTGGACGCAGAACGTATTGTGATCCGTGTTGAAGGAAAGACACCCAAAGACCAAGGGGTTGATATTTATAACCTGAAGAAATTCCAACGTTCTAACCAAAACACATGTATCAACCAAAAGCCTTTGGTGGAAATGGGTGATGTGGTTGAAGTGGGCGATGTGATTGCTGACGGTCCTTCTACGGATAAGGGTGAATTGGCTTTGGGACGTAACGTTCTTGTTGGGTTCATGTCTTGGAAGGGATTCAACTTTGAAGACTCCATCATGATTTCTGAACGTGTTGTGAGCGATGATGTCTTTACGTCCATTCATATCGAAGAATTTGAAGTGATGGCCCGTGATACCAAGCTTGGTAGCGAAGAAATCACACGGGATATTTTGAACGTTGGTGAAGATGCCCTTCGTAATCTCGATGAGACAGGCATTGTCTACATTGGAGCTGACGTGAATCCTGGGGATATTCTTGTTGGAAAAGTGACCCCTAAGGGTGAAACTTTGGCAACCCCTGAAGAAAAGCTTTTGCGCGCAATTTTTGGTGAGAAGGCGTCTGATGTAAAAGATAGCTCCTTGCGTTTGCCGCCAGGTGTTTCAGGAACCGTTGTGGATGTACGCGTCTTTTCAAGGCGTGGTATTGAAAAGGACGAACGTGCTTTGGCTATTGAAAAAAGCGAAATCGATCGTTTGGTCAAAGATCGGGAAGCCGAGCAGACTATTTTGGAACGGAGCTTCTTTGGGCGCTTACGTGCAATTTTGAAGTCTCATGTTGTTGTTAAGGGATCCAAATCCTTGAAGGCTGGCGATATCTTGATACCAAAGGTTCTAGACGAATTGAGCAATACGCAGCTTCGTCAAATAACGGTTGAAGATGCTATTGTGATGGAGTCTATTGAGGCGATCTCTAAGGATTTTGATGGAAACATCAAAATTATTAAGCAACGTTTTGAAGACAAGGCGGAAAAGGTCCGTTCTGGCGATGAAATGTCTCCGGGCGTTTTGAAGATGGTTAAAGTCTTCGTTGCGGTGAAGCGTAAATTACAACCAGGTGATAAAATGGCGGGACGCCACGGAAACAAGGGTGTTATTTCCCGCATCACGCCGATGGAAGATATGCCGTATCTAGAAGACGGAACACCGTTGGATATTATTTTGAATCCTCTTGGTATTCCATCGCGTATGAACGTGGGACAAATTCTTGAAACCCATTTGGGATGGGCTGCTGCTGGTCTTGCAAAGCAAATCGGTCAGGTAGTTGCCGCTGTTCAGTCGGGTGACAAAAAGATTCAAGACTTACGAAAGAAACTCAAAGATGTCTATGACAACGATGATGTTTCTCAAAAAGCCATTGATGATTTGTCTGACGAAGGTGTCCTTGATATTGCAAAGGATCTAAAGGTCGGTATCCATATGTCCACACCTGTTTTTGATGGGGCGACTGTGGATGATGTGGCGTATCAGCTTGAAAAAGCAGGGTTGGATCCCATCGGTCAGGTTGTCTTGATTGACGGTCAAACGGGTATTCCTTTTGAACGTAAAGTGACAGTTGGATACAAATATATGTTGAAATTGCACCACTTGGTGGACGAGAAGATCCACGCGCGTTCCATTGGTCCTTATAGCTTGGTGACACAACAACCGTTGGGTGGTAAAGCCCAGTTTGGTGGTCAACGGTTTGGAGAAATGGAAGTCTGGGCTTTGGAAGCTTATGGTGCGGCGTATACATTGCAAGAAATGCTTACGGTTAAGTCGGATGACGTGTCCGGTCGTACCCGTGCGTATGAAGCCATTATTCGCGGTGATGATAGTTTTGAATCCGGTATTCCAGAATCATTCAACGTATTGACAAAGGAAATGAAATCTCTCGGGCTGAATGTTGAACTGAAATAGGGTTAACGTTTGTTTGGGTTTATGGTTGCAGGTAGGAGTTTTAAATGAGAAATATGCTACAGAAGATGGATGGTCAAGTTTCGAATCCTCAGAGTTTTGATGAGATTCGTATTTCCATTGCAAGTCCAGAAAAGATCCGTTCGTGGTCTTTTGGTGAAGTAAAGAAACCAGAAACGATCAACTATCGGACGTATAAGCCCGAGAAGGACGGTCTCTTTTGTGCGCGTATTTTTGGTCCCGTTAAGGACTATGAATGCTTGTGTGGTAAATATAAGCGCATGAAGTATCGTGGCGTTGTCTGCGAAAAATGCGGTGTTGAAGTTACCTTAACAAAGGTTCGTCGTGAACGGATGGGGCATATTGAATTGGCTGCGCCTGTTGCTCACATCTGGTTCTTGAAATCGTTGCCAAGTCGTATTGGTACCTTAATCGATTTGACCTTGAAAGAATTAGAAAAGGTTCTTTATTTTGAAACCTATATTGTTCTAGAACAAGGCTTAACGCCATTGAAGAAGTATCAGATTTTGAGTGAACAAGAACTTTATGACGCTCAGGAAAAGTACGGCGAAGACGCGTTTGAAGCTTCCATTGGTGGTGAAGCTTTACAGAAAATTTTAGGGTCCATTGATTTGGAAGAAGAGCGTGTTTCTTTAACCAATGAGTTGGAAAAGACAACATCTGAAACGCGACGCAAGAAAATCGTCAAGCGGTTAAAGTTAGTTGAAGCCTTCTTGGGTTCTAAATGTAAGCCAGAGTGGATGGTGATGAATGTCATTCCCGTTATTCCCCCTGAATTGCGCCCACTGGTTCCTCTTGATGGTGGGCGTTTTGCCACCTCTGACTTGAATGACTTATATCGTCGGGTTATCAACCGGAATAATCGTTTAAAGCGCCTGATTGAGCTGCGTGCGCCGGATATTATCGTGCGTAACGAGAAGCGTATGTTGCAAGAGGCAGTGGATGCCCTCTTTGATAACGGTCGTCGTGGCCGTGTCATGACGGGGACCAACAAACGGCCTTTGAAATCCTTGTCTGACATGTTGAAGGGTAAGCAAGGACGCTTCCGTCAAAACCTTCTTGGAAAGCGTGTGGACTATTCTGGTCGTTCCGTGATCGTTGTCGGTCCAACACTGAAATTGCACCAATGTGGACTTCCCAAAAAGATGGCCCTTGAGCTTTTCAAACCCTTTATCTATTCCAAACTTGAAAAGCGTGGGATTGCAACGACCATTAAGGCGGCTAAGCGGATGGTTGAAAAAGAAAAGCCAGAAGTTTGGGATATCTTGGAAGAAGTGATTCGCGAGCATCCTGTTCTTTTAAACCGGGCGCCAACGCTTCACCGTTTGGGAATCCAAGCCTTTGAGCCGGTTCTTGTTGAAGGAAAAGCGATCCATTTACATCCCCTCGTTTGTACGGCGTTTAACGCTGACTTCGACGGAGACCAAATGGCGGTACACGTACCGTTGTCTTTGGAAGCGCAATTAGAAGCGCGTGTCTTGATGATGTCGACGAACAACGTGCTGAGTCCTGCAAACGGTCGTCCCATTATCGTTCCAACGAAAGATATCGTTCTTGGGCTTTATTATCTATCCATTGAGCGGGACCATCAAAAAGGCGAAGGCATGTGTTTTGCCAACTTTGGTGAGTTAGAACGTGCGTTAGAAGAAGATGTTGTTAACCTTCACGCCAAAATTAGGGCGCGCATTGAAGATGTGGACGCAGACGGTAACCTTATTTTTGTGCATGTTAAGACGACGCCTGGTCGGATGATCTTGAATGAAATATTGCCAAAGCATCCATCCATCGGGTTTGGCGTTGTTAACCAAGTGTTAACGGCAAAAGAAATTTCGTCCCTGATTGACATGGTTTATCGCCACTGTGGTCAAAAGCGGACAGTGATTTTTGCAGACCACATGATGTCCTTGGGCTTTAAGTGGCTTACACGTTCAGGTATTTCCTTTGGAAAAGACGATCTTGTGATCCCAGCGAGCAAAGAAAGACTCATTGGTGAGACGCAAAAGAAGATCGAAGAATACGAGCAGCAGTACCAAGATGGTCTCATCACCCAGGGTGAAAAGTTCAACAAGGTTGTTGATGCGTGGACTCAGTGTGGAGATGTCGTTGCAAGTGAGATGATGAAGGGGATGGCCGAAGTTGCCGATGATAAGCCGTTGAACTCGGTTTATATGATGGCGCACTCTGGTGCCCGTGGATCCATTGCTCAGATGAAACAGTTGGCGGGTATGCGTGGACTCATGGCGAAGCCTTCGGGTGAAATCATCGAGACGCCTATTATTTCCAACTTTAAGGAAGGACTGACGGCTCTTGAGTACTTTAACTCAACCCACGGTGCGCGTAAGGGACTTTCGGATACGGCATTAAAAACGGCTAACTCTGGATATCTAACACGTCGTTTGGTGGATGTGGCTCAAGACTGTGTTGTGAATATCGAAGATTGTGGCACGAAACGTGGTCTTATTTTCACCTCTGTTGTAGACGGCGGAAACGTGATTGTGTCTTTGGGCGAGCGTCTCTTGGGACGCGTTGTCAGCGCAGATATTATTAGCCCTCATACCAGTGAGGTGATTGTCCCTGTGGGTGGAATGATCAGCGAAGTAGAAGCTGAGGCCATTAATATGAGTGGGATTGATACAGTAACAGTTCGCTCTCCGTTGACGTGCGAAGCGTCCAGTGGGGTTTGTTCTCAGTGTTATGGTCGTGACTTGGCGCGTGGGTATCGGGTCAATATTGGCGAGACAGTTGGTATCATTGCAGCCCAGTCTATTGGTGAACCAGGAACACAGTTGACCATGAGAACGTTCCACATCGGTGGTGCGGCTCAAGGTGGTACGGAACAATCGTCCGTTGATGCGCCAGGGGAAGGAACTGTTGTTATCCGTAATCCAAGCATCGTGAAAGATGACCAAGGATCTTTTGTGGTCTTGGGGCGTCAATCAGAACTTGTTTTGACCGATAAACTAGGCCGTGAGAAATTCAAAAAGCGGTTGGCTTATGGTGCCAAGTTGTTGGTGAAAGAAGGAGAAATTGTGAAAGCTGGCCAGAAAATGGCTGAGTGGGATCCTTATACAGCACCTGTGATGACAGAGCTTGATGGATATGTTGCATTTGAAGATCTTTTGGATGGTGCGTCCATGCGTGAAGTTGTGGATGAGGAAACTGGGATTGCTAACCGCGTTGTTGTGGACTGGCGCCAGCAGGTCAAGGGTGCGACTTTGAAGCCACGGATTGTGATCTGTGACGATAAGGGGAAGCCGTTGACGTTACCTAATGGTCTTGAAGCCCGTTACTTCGTCCCGGTTGATGCGATCTTAAACATCGAAAATGGCGCGAAGGTGAAAGCCGGATCCATTTTGGCACGTATTCCACGGGAATCTTCGAAGACACGGGACATCACCGGTGGTTTGCCACGGGTTGCAGAACTTTTCGAAGCGCGGATGCCAAAAGATTTCTCCATTATCTCTGAGTGTTCGGGTCGTGTGGAATTTGGTAAAGACTATAAATCTAAGCGACGTATTTTGGTTGTGCCTGATGATGCTTCTGAAGAGCCTATTGAATACCTTATCCCCAAAGGCCGCCATTTGGCAGTGCATGAGGGTGACTATGTTCAAAAAGGTGATTTGCTTCTTGAAGGAAATCCTGTCCCCCATGATATTTTACGTGTTTTGGGTGTCGAAGCCTTGGCTGAATATTTGGTTTCTGAAATTCAAGGAATCTACCGTCTCCAAGGGGTGAAGATTGACGATAAGCACATTGAAGTCATCACACGTCAGATGCTGAGAAAAGTGGAAATCATGGAGCCAGGGGATACGACGTATCTTGTGGGCGAAGAGATTGAACGCGAAGAATTCTTAGAGAATACAACAGCCATGGAAGCAGAAGGCAAAGAGCCTGCCAAGGCCCGGCCTGTTCTTCAAGGAATTACCAAGGCGTCCTTGCAGACTAAGTCCTTTATTTCAGCAGCAGCATTCCAAGAGACAACACGTGTCTTAACCGAGGCTGCGGTTGCAGGACGTGTGGATACGTTGGTTGGACTGAAAGAAAACGTGCTTGTGGGTCGATTGATTCCGGCGGGCACAGGGGCGGCGTTGCGTCGTCTTGCTCATATTGCAGAACAGAGAGATCAAGAGCAATTGGGTCATGAAAAAGCAACAAAAATTGAGGAGACGATGTTTATCCCTGCTTAATGGGGGATAAAAATTAAATCGTCTCCCCTTTAAAGATCGTATTTTTTCACTATATGTGGAAAAGGGCTCTTGACGTTGAAGGTAGCGCATCATATGATGCGCGGGTCTTGGGTTTTAACTTTGATAAAAGAATTAAAAGGAATTATTTTATGCCAACGATTAACCAACTAATACGTAAGCCGCGTAGGAAGCCTATTGTACGCAATAAGGTTCCAGCATTGCAGGGGTCCCCACAAAAGAGGGGTGTTTGTACCCGTGTGACAACGGTTACACCAAAGAAGCCAAACTCTGCTTTGCGTAAAGTAGCGCGTATTCGTTTAACCAGTGGGTATGAAGTGACGGGGTACATTC
>CAMBTM010000022.1 GCA_945870825.1 Rhizobium sp. Q54 | reverse complement strand
CTCTAAAATGGTGAGGGAGTCAAATCGTGAGTAGCCCTAACGGGCTATTTTTCTGGATCCCACGCCCCACCTTCGGTGGGCTTTGGAGGACGGCACTGGTGGGGCTTTAGCGGTGTCTGAATGATCGATGGAGAGAAGGGTTTTTCTTTTTCATAAATTTCGTAGGCGTTGTATCAGTTCGGGAGGACGGCGCTGAGGGGCACATTAATCCCCTTTCCCCACTCGTTTTGCATAAGAGCAGAAACGTCTCTACGCTTTCATGTCGTTTTGGAACTCGACGGCCTTATCATCGTCTTGACGGACTTTGAAGTTAAAACTCAGCAACAAGGGAGCAGCCAGGAAAATAGATGAATAAGTTCCAACTGCAACACCAACCAAAATCGGCAAGCTGTAGTTCGCAATGACTTCGCCTCCCCAAAAGTAAAGGGCAAAAAGGGCTAAAAGGGTGGAGGAGGAGGTCAAAATAGTTCGACCCAACGTTTCATTAATAGACAGATTCAATACTTTCCCGAGTTCCATTTTCTTAAATTTACGAAGATTTTCTCGCACACGGTCATAAATCACCACTGTATCATTGATGGAATACCCAATGGTGATCAAAATCGCCACAATGGCAGTTAGGTTAAATTCCAGTCCAAAGATGCTATAGAGGCCTAGAATAGCCAAAGCATCGTGGACCAAGGCCAAAATCGCACAAAGACCAAATTGCCACTCAAATCGCAACCAGATATAGATCAACATAGCAACCAAGGCCCAAAGAATGGCCTGGATACTGTTGCTGACCATTTCAGCGCCAACAGTGGGTCCGATGGTTTCAGTGCGGCGGTATTCTGTATCGGTGTCTAATGTTTCCTTGATGAGGTTAATCGCTTTGAGCTGCCCTTGTTCCGTATCCTTTTGCTGCTCTACGCGGATCAGGATGTCTTGAGGGCTGCCAAATTCTTGAAGGGCAATGTTTCCAAGGTTCAAAGCACTGAGTTTTGAGCGCATTGTTCCAAGGTCAGCGGGGGCAGGGGTGCGGATTTGAATAATGGTACCGCCTTTAAAATCGATACCATAACTCAAACCTTTAAAGAAGAAGAACCCTAAGGAACCAAAAATCAAAAGAGATGAAATGATGTAAGTAACAAACCGAAGTCCCATAAAATCAATTTTGGGATTGTTGGGGAGAATTTTAATTCCTTTAAGCATTTTTGACCTTCTTTTGCTGGATAAGTTTCTTTTGGCCGAAATATTTAAGCCAGAGGAGGATTAAGATACGGGTCAGCGAAATGGCTGTGAACATGGAAATCATAATACCCAAAGAAAGAGTCACCGCAAAACCTCGAACCGCCCCTGTGCCAAAGGCATAAAGAAGACCCGCACCAATCAAGGTCGTGACGTTAGAGTCTACGATGGTTGCCATGGCGCGCTCATACCCCATGCTGATGGCCGATAAGATACTTTGCCCGTTTTTAAGCTCTTCTTTGACGCGCTCATATATCAAGACGTTGGCATCCACCGCCATGCCTAAGGTTAAGGCGATTCCAGCGATGCCTGGAAGGGTTAATGTTGCATTCAAAAGAGTCAATGCTGCGAGCAAAAGGACCAGGTTCATCATAAGGGCAACGTTGGCCGCAAATCCAAAAAGCCCACCATAAATTAAGAACATAAACACAAGGACCAGGATCACAGAAACGAAGGTGGCGATTTTTCCAGCGTGGATGGAATCAGCCCCAAGATCTGGGCCAACCGTTGCCTCTTCAAGGATCCGTAACGGAGCGGGAAGCGCCCCTGCGCGAAGCAGGATGGATAGGTCGCGGGCCTCTTTAAGGCTAAAGGTGCCGGTAATACGGCCACTGCCACTGGGGATTTCTTGTTGGATGACAGGGGCACTAACCACCTTGCCATCCAAGACAATAGCGAAAGGACGTCCAACATTTTTACGTGTGACTTCCGCAAAGCGTCTGGCGCCTGTGGCATCTAACGTAAAACTCACAGCCCACCCGCCCATTTCATCTTGAGTGGGTTGGGAATCAATCAACATCTCGCCGCTTACATCTACATTTTTCTGAACCACAAATTTCTCAGGACCTGCACCACGATTGTGATGACCATCCACTGAAAGAATTTCTGTGCCAGCAGGAATATGGGCCTTTAAAGCCTGATCTGCTGTTACAGACGGATGGAGAAGACGAAAGGCAAGCTTGGCTGTTTTTCCAAGTAATGTTTGGACTTGGGCCGGATCATCAACGCCGGGGAGCTGGACCAAAATACGGTTTTCCCCTTGTTGTTGGATGGAGGGTTCTTTTGTTCCCATTTCATCAATACGGCGACGCACAATCTCGATGGATTGGCTAATGGTCATTCTTTTGCGCTCAATGACGGAAGTCTGGGACAGATTAAGCGACAAAACGCCATTATATTCAAGAGTTACAGTGGCATCAGAACCACCAAGGCGACGAAGAACAGCTTTTGCAGCATCGCCTTGATCGATCTTGCGGAGCATAATGTCAAGACGTTGTTCGGTGACTTTGAAACTTGTATAACCTATTTTTTCTTTACGAAATTGCCGACGGATCTCATCAGAAAGGGAGCTGAGGTATTCATTTTCCACATTGGAAAGATCAACTTCAAGAAGGATGGATGAGCCACCTTGGAGGTCAAGGCCCAGGTTCACTTGTTCCGTTGGCATAAAACTTGGGAAACGGATCAGTGTCTCTTTGGAAAAAAAGTTGGGTAATGCAAACCAAACACCAAAAAAACAAACGGCTGACACGATCATCAAACGCCAACGTGCAATATGAACCATGGGTCTTAAACTCCCTCTTAAATATGACTTATACCAACGATCATTTTTTCTTTTTTACAGTGGTCTTCTTCCTGGCAGGCAAGGTCTTTTTTGCTGCGACCTTTTCTGCCGAGGCCTTTGTTTGTTCTGTTCCAGTCCCTTTAATAAGGGATGCGACCATAGAACGCACAACCCGTGCTTTTGCACCCTCTTCAAGTTCAATCTGGAGTTCTGTGTCACTGATAATTTTCGTCACAGTTCCGATTAATCCACCATTCATGATGACTTTATCACCTTTTGCCAAAGATTGCACCAACGCTTGGTGTTCTTTTGCTTTTTTATTTTGTGGCCGGATGATCAGAAAATACATCAAGACAAAAATCAGGATAAAGGGCAAAAAACTTGCAATATTAAAACCGGCACTTTCCATAAGGGACTCCATTTTCTTAGGTTAAGGTTACATAGCTATCATCTTATGCCCTGAACCTCAATATAATTTTTAATGTTCTGTATCTTTACAAAAATAATGGTCCAGGGCGATTTTTCCAGGACCTCTCAGTGTTATCCCCACACACAGCAACATCCAAAGATAGTGTTCACAAAAATTGGGGTAGGTGATGTGGACGACAATCGAGAGGATAAAAAGGGTAAAAGCGGCAATCCGGCTCCCAAGACCAAGGACGAGCATGATGGGAGCCAGAATTTCTGCTCCCGTTGCAACATAGGCCGCAATAGGCATGCAGGGGACGCAGTATTCTTGCTGGAAAAGACAAAGCGTTGCCTCCCAATCATCCAGTTTGCTGATGCCCGATTGGAAAAAAATGTGGGCCATGTAAAGCCTGCACGCTAAATCCCAGTAGGGCACTAACCTATCACAAAATTTTTTCAAAAATCCCATATCTTATAGCGTACGTGAGTTTTTTAGGAAGGTCAAATGTGGCATCTTTTTTTAGAGCTTTTTCAAATGATTCTTGGATGCTTAGTCCCGATTCTAAGGATTTAAAAAAAACCCAATCGCCCGGGTGCAAGGGTTTAAAAAGAGTATTTAATCCCACCACATAAAGGAGAAAAAAAGTTTGTTTTGGGCCATATTCTTGGGGGTTGTCTTCTAATGTATGCCAGAAATTCTGAAAAGGGAAGGATGACGCATAAAGGTGTGTGGTTGGATGCAAGATAAACCGGAGGTGCTCTGGATTTTCTGTGGCCCGTAGCTCAACCATTTTGGGTGTTAAACGTGGGGGCATGGGTTGCAAAAGACAAGAACGCAGAGCATTCTCAAAGTCGGCCACAGCGTGGACAAAAGAAGAAGAGATAGTCTTTACCAAGTCAGAAAACGGAAAAGAAAAGGCATCCAAATCAGCAGTTAAAGGGGGATTTTCATTGATATACTCATGGGCTAATTTTTGGAATGTTTCTTTTCCTAAAAGGGCGTGAGTTTTTGGGTAACTAGCTTCTAAAAAATCCGTTAATGTCCGATAGGTATTACGTTGATAGACAGACAAACGCGCTTCATGATCTAAGCCATTTTCAATAATAGCGAGCGGTTCTGTCATGGTCCCATGGAGAATTACCTTGGAAAAGTTTTCTTGAAGCTTTTTGAGAGTCATGCAGCCTGTTGGTCCTTTTTTTCTAGAATACGTTGGGCAAGATGGGCCTCATTCAAAAGAACATCTATGGAAGGAACATCCGTATCCCATTCAATGAGCGTTGGCTTAGGGCCCTTCAGGCTGATGGTACGTTCAAAAAGTTTCCAAACGGCCTCGCACACAGGAGCACCGTGGTGATCAATCAATAGGGTTTGGTTGTTGGGGGCGTTGACCCGCTGATGCCCCGCTAGGTGAATTTCTTCGATCAGATGGCTTGGAATGGTTTGGATATAAGTATCCGCATCAATACCGTGGTTATGGGCTGTGACATAGACATTGTTGACGTCGAGTAAAATACCGCAACCACTTTTGTTTGCAACCGCCACCATAAAGTCAGCTTCCGTCATGGTAGATGTTTCAAAACAGAGGTAACTAGAGGGGTTTTCCACAACAATGCGTCTTCCCAAAAACTCTTGAGTTTGATGGATATGGTTAACGATTATAACAAGGGTTTCCTCTGTATAGGGGAGAGGTAAAAGATCATTCAAAAAGGCGCCGCCGTGGCGTGCCCAGGCCACATGTTCAGAAACAAGATCTGGTTCAAAACGAAGGCAGAAATCTTTTAGGAATTGCAGATGTTCTTGGGACAAGGGGTCGGCTCCTCCAAGGGAAAGGCCCACTCCGTGGGCACTAAGGGGATAATCAGAACGCAAATCATCCAACAATTTTTGACGAACACCGATGCGGTGATTTTCAGGGCAGACTTCGATCCAGGTAACAGACGGGCGTTCCTTCAAGAAATGACTGTAGTGGGGAACCCGCAGCCCAATACCTGCGGTGTGTGGTATGGATGAGATCATCGTTGTGGCGTTGCATAATCAGGGTTAAGGTACGTAATCTGCCTATTAATAAAATCATAAGGATAACAGACTTCAGGTGGGTGACGTTTAGGGTTTGGGGTCAGAGATCCTCGAACAAGTTCACCTTTAACAGTATGTCCAACCGTAATGTTTTCGCATTGTTGGGGATTATCGGCAGGGAGTTTAACGGAGGCTAATGGGTGACACGCAGGTGCCTCTCCGTAGGCATACTGGCGGCCATCTTCATCGACAAAAACATTATCATTCTGCCCAGCTGCGACAATACCAAAGCATTCGACCGGTTGGGGGGGGGGAGTTGGTGCAAATGTATTGGCACTTGGATCATTTGTGGCGGCGGCATTTGTATCTGTACTGCCGCTGCCATCATCGGCGGTACTACTATTGTCACCCCCATCGCCTCCACCGATATCACTGCCATCACCTGCATCATTATTAGGATCATTTTGTCCACTGGTGGGATTGGGAGCATTATTCTGCGCTGCCATCGTAATGGAGAAAATATGAGTTGATAGGGTGATGCAAAAAAGAAGGGCCCATAGGTAAGAACTTTTGGCTGTTGCTAAATTTTCTCCGGACAGCAATGGGCTTTTCCTGCTGTCATCTCTATTTCTTATGTTGTTATACTTATTTATTTCGTTGTCACCTCTATTTCTTTCATTTTCATCCCTATTTCCTCTGCTGTCATCCCCGTTCTCCTTTTTGTCATCCCCGCGTAGGCGGGGATCCAGGGGGCCAGTCAATTGATTGCGGTTCAAAGGCCTTTCAACCCGCAAGATCTTGTCTGTCATCCTGGGTCCCCGCCTCCGCGGGGATGACGGGGGTGGGAGTGGTTCCCCGCCTGCACGGGGATCCAGGGGAACCGTCAAGATTGTGACGTTACAGAGCTTTTCAACCCGCAAGGCTTCGAATGCAATCCTGGGTCCCCGCCTACGCGGGGATGACGATGTGGGGAGCGGGGATGACAACGAAAGAAGTGGGGATGACAAGGAAAGAAGTAGGGATGACAAAGAAGATATTAAAAATGACAAAAAAGAAAATATAAGCGAAAAGAACGATGACCTATTGCCTGAGTTATTTATCATGTTTTTCATTTTTTCATTATCTCCTCTTTCATTCTGCAATAGGACACAGGGTTTGTCAAAAAAAATCCCCCGGTTTGCACCAGGGGATTTCAACAAGAAAGAATGATAACGAAAAAGGGTCGTTACTTCGCAGCAGCAGTTTTTGCTGGCGCTTCAGCATGATGAGCTGCAGCCTTTTTAACAGGGTGCTTGGCAACAGCATGGTGTGCAGGATGCTTTGCTTCATGATGCGCTGCAGCATGGTGTGCAGGATGCTTTGCTGCTTCATGCTGGAACTTTTCTTGGTGTCCAGGAACGGTCACAACTTTTGGCTCTTCTTCAGGTTCAGCACCAGCATGGCTTGGAATGTCATGTTCCGCTGCTTCTGCCGCTGGCGTTTCATGTTCTGCCGCTTCTGCAGCGGGTGTTTCATGAGCTTCTTGTGCAGCAGTTTCTTGGCACTTCTTCACAGCTTCTTCACAGGTACCCTTTGGTACAAGCTTCCATTCCTTTGGATCACAGTTGTTCAAGGTAACAGAACAAGTTTCTTGGTTAGAACAGCTGTTTTCACCCTTGAGGGCTGCGCCGTAACACTTTTCTTCACCAGCAGGGATGCCTTCTTCCATAGGATTTGAACGCTTGTTGTAAACATATCCACCGATGGCAGCTGCCGCAACAGCGCCAATAAGAAGCTTTTTAGTCGAATTATTCATAAAGGGTACTCCTAATTATTCATTAATTGATGCAATATCATCACTCTACTCAAGACAGAATGATTCTGTCAAGCGGTATCCAAGTGATTAAATTCCAAAAATATCAGCGAGTTTTGAAATTATTTCCTTGGGTTTATTTTTGTTGTCTAGGCATGTTTTTTGGGATTCTTTACAGGTGGGCGCTTTGACAACCTTATATTCGCCTGGGTCACAGTCCTCACTGGCGGCCCCTGCACAACTATGGGTTCCTGCTTTGTTGGAACAACTATTATGGCCGCTCACTGCTGCACCGTAACATTTGCAGAACCCCCCAATTTTTTCATTCTGTGTATCACAAACGGGCAAATGATCCCTGGCATCATCGTGGGCAAGAGCAGAAGCTGTGAGGAGTGCCCCCATAATAAAGCTTTTGGTGGAGGTTATGTGTATCATTAAGGTCCCTGTTTTTTTTTATAGCTTATCATTCATGATATAAGGTAATGCGTATGGGTTCAATCCGTGTGGTCCGGGTTAATCAGAATGCGTGGCATAAAAAAAGAGGCAGTGTGAGTGCCCCTTTTTTTTCGGTGTAGCAAGGTTTCTTACTTAGAAGATCTCGCCTCGCGGAGTTTTTTATCAACTGCTGAAATTAGTCTAGAGAGTTGAATATAAGCGACCATCACGACGGTTGATAAATCTAGATCATCGCGAGGGGTAATATTCAGAGCTTCCAAAGACCTCAGGTAACTCGCAAACACAGTCCTATTCTCCGTACTTGTATCAGCCAAACGGTGAAGCGTCGAAAATTTTATAGGAAGAAGGGCAAAACGGGCAAGACCTACGTTGTTTATAGCCTTATCCAATTCATCTCTACGGGCTTCCAACTCTTTGTGCAGTACAGATAAGTCGCTAGGAGAAATATCACTATCTTTATTAAATTTTTCAATAGCTTCCGAAATGTTACCCCCGGAGGTAACAGCATTTTCTAGCTCCTTATAGCATGAAAACAGTTGTCCAAATGCGCGCATATCTTCTGAAACCGCTGGGGTCTCAGCTCTTGAAGGTTCTGACGCCTGTGCTGTTGGTGTTGCAGATAAAGCTGCTATGCAGCATGATGTTAATAATAATTTAATCATGTTTATTCTCCATAATAATTAACACTATATTATTAGTATTTCATTGATTATGAATTACTTCAACCATTAATTACTTAAATTTATTGTATCGTCTTTGCAAAATTCTTTGTTGATCAAAATCTTCAATCAACCCTTGGAACAGGTCATGCCAGTTGAGTTTGGCTTGAAGGCGGATAAAGACGGACCCCAGGCCAACGGCGGCTCGGTCCATAAAGACAAATTCCCGAGGGGGTGTAATGCCTCCCAGCGCCTTTAGCTTTTCATGGATAACCTTTGCGATCTTTTGTCCTTGTTGGGTATTAAGGTCAGGATTGATGAACCGAACAGAATCATCCAAAAGAGGGTCATAGAGGTATTGGGCCCAGAGATTTAAAATATCGATCAGCTCATAGGACATGTTTTTAAAGCCCCATAGGGCGTAGGCCTCAGCTGTCTTTTTCATATCTTTTTGCTTTAACGCCTCATAAAGAATCACAATGCCTTCAATGAAGCTGGGGTCAAACACCCGGACACACCCAAAGTCAAAAAGGTTCAAGTCTCCTGTGGGTGTTGCTGTGTAATTGCCAAGATGGGGGTCGCCGTGGAGAATGCCATAATGATAAAGGGGCTTATACCAAGCATGAAAAAGATTTTTGGCAATGGTATTACGGAGCTCTTGGGGTGCTTTTTCAAAGGTTTGCAACTTCTCGCCCTCCAGCCATGTCATGGTGAGCAGGCGTTCTGTGGAAAGGGATGGGATAACCCCTGGAATATGAATGGCGGTATCGTCTTTAAAAATAGTTGAAAAAACACCCAGAAAGCGGGCCTCTTGTTTATAATCCAACTCTGCTCGAAGGTGACACGCGATTTCTTCCATTACATCGTGGGTTTTAAGCCCTCCTTGGGTTGTCTCATAAAGTTTGAGTAAAAGGGTGAGCTGTTGAAGATCGGCCTCAACGGTTGAGGTCATGTCGGGGTATTGGATCTTGACGGCAAGATCTTGCCCTTCAAGGCTGATAGCTTTATGGACTTGACCGAGGGACGCTGCAAACGAGGCCTCTTTTTCAAACAATATAAACTTTTGTTCCCAGTCTTCACCCAATTCACTTTTCAGGCGTCGTTTGACAAAAAGCCATCCCATGGGGGGCGCTTTGGATTGAAGACTGGCGAGCGTCTCACCGTAATTTTCAGGCAACATATCGGGGATGGTGGACAAAATCTGGGCGACTTTCATGATAGGGCCCTTAAGGCCCCCCAGGGTCTGGGTCAGGGTATCTGCGAACGTGTGGGACTCTTTGTTCAACAAAAACCGCACAGCCAGCCCCCCCAGGGCTGTTGTGTTTTCTCCATGGCGTTTGAGGCGCTTGAAGAACGTATTATCCATGACGCTCTAGGTCACTGATGAAACCTTCAATCATGGAAAGACCCTTGTCCCAAAAACCAGGGTCCCGGGTTTGAAGACCAAAGGGGGCGACCAACGCGTCATGCCGTTTGGATCCACCGGCCTTTAAAAGGTCCAGGTACTTTCCTTCAAAGTTCTCAACGGTTCCTTCTTGATAAACGGCATAAAGGGAATTGACCAAGCAGTCCCCAAAGGCATAGGCGTAGACATAAAAGGGGCTATGGATGAAATGGGAAATGTAACTCCAGAAATATTGATACTCATCGGAAAAGGCAAGGACAGGTCCAAGACTTTCTTGCTGAATGGTCATCCAAATGGACCCAAGCTCTGCAACGGTGAGTTCTTTTTCTTTGCGTTTAGCGTGAACTTGGCGTTCAAAGTCAAAAAAGGCGATTTGTCTTATAACCGTGTTCAGCATATCTTCAACTTTTCCAGCCAACAGGATTTTTCTCTGTTCTGGATTTTTCTCACGATTCAGTAAAGACTGAAACGTCAGCATTTCCCCAAAAACGGAGGCTGTCTCTGCAATGGTCAAAGGGGTTTGTGACAAAAGAAGTCCCTGGTCTTTGGCCAAACACTGATGAACGCCGTGCCCCAGTTCGTGGGCAAGCGTCATGACGTCGCGGACTTTCCCGTGGTAATTCAGCAAAATATAGGGATGAACGCTGGGGACTGTCGGATGGGAAAAGGCCCCACTGTCTTTGCCTGGATGAAGACGGCCGTGAATCCAGTTTTTGTCAAAGAATTCTTGGCCAATAGTCTTCATGGTTGGTGAAAACGCGCCGTAGGCATCCAGAACGATGGTGCGGGCTTCGTCCCATGGAATGGTCCGATTGTTTTCTTGGGGGAGGGGGGCATTGCGGTCCCAGTAAGGAAGCTGTTTTTTTCCCATCCACTGGGCTTTAAGGGCATAATATCGGTGGCTGAGGCGGGGGTATGCTTTCTTAACCGCCTGGACTAAGGCATCAACCACGTCTTCTTCCACCTGGTTATCCAGATTCCGTGCAGTGACACTGCTGGGATACTGGCGCCAGCGATCCGTGATTTCTTTGTCTTTGGCTAACGTATTCGTGATGAGCGCCATGAGGGTGCTTTGTTTTTGGAGCCCCTCACCAAAACTTTTGGCGGCTTTCTCCCGGGTTTCCCCATCAGGATCACTTAGTTTATTCAAGATATCGCTAATGGGTAGGTCTTCTTTCTCGAAAGGAAACCGGAGACTTGCCAAGGTTTCATCATAAAGACGGACCCAGTTGGCCCGGGCCCCGATGTCTTTTTCGTGTAGCATCTTTTCCAAGTCTTTAGAAAGTTGGTAGGGTTTAAAGGCCTGGACTTGTTTGATCCAAGGTTGAAAGTGGGGCACCGCGTTCAACGTTGCATCATCAAGGGCATTCAGTTCCAGGGTGAAAAACAAAAGATGTTGGGAGATATCGGTGACTTTTTCCTTCATGTCTTGGAGAAAATTGGCGTTTTCCTCATCCCCCATGTTTTCTGAAAACAAAAGGTAGGCGTAGCTTAAAATCTTATACAATTTTTCCTGAAGGGCTTCGTAGGTCTTGATAGATTCTAATAATGCCTGAGGAGAAAGCGTTTTAACTTTTCCCTCAAAGGTTGACTCAAAGGATAAGACACCCTTTGTGGTGTTCTCCAGATCTTTTTGTATGAGGGCATCTTTGGGGGAGGCATAGAAATCATTTAGATTCCAAATTGGCAGCGTCTCTTGATAATTTTCCATTGTGTCTTTCCGTTAAACATTTTAGCTTACGATCTATGGATCACCATACCGTAATGATGCGCGCAATACAACAGGCCCACTTGGCAGCAAGTCGGGGTGAAGTCCCTGTGGGGGCCGTTCTGGTGGGGCCTGATGGGGTGGTTTTGGTGGAAAACGGCAACCGTATGCGGGAATATAGGGACCCAACTGCCCATGCAGAGGTGGTGGTTATTCGGGAAGCTGCCAAAATTCTTGACCAATGGCGTTTAGATGACTGTACCCTTTATGTAACGCTGGAACCCTGTGCCATGTGTGCAGGGGCTCTGTCCTTATCACGCCTTAAAGCTGTTTACTATGGGGCTTTGGACCCCAAAGGGGGTGCCATTCATCATGGGCCTCGGTTTTTCGAACAACCCACGTGTCACCATCGACCCTTGGTTACAGGGGGCATCCTTGCCGAAGAGGCGGGGGATGTGTTGAAGGTGTTTTTTCAAGGTAGGCGATAAAGTATTATCGAAAAAAATATTGCAAAGTTTCTCCCTTCCAGCCACTATGGGCCCGGTATTTTAAACCATAAAAGAGATATATGATGAAGATCGTTATTCCCAAAGAAATACGGGCGCATGAGTTCCGGGTTGCAGCAAGTCCTGAAACCGTTAAAAAATTGATTGGCCTTGGCTTTTCAGTCAGTGTTGAAAAAGGTGCGGGTCTTGGATCGGCGATTGCCGATGAAGATTATGATAAGGCAGGGGCATTAATTGATTCTGGCAAAAACCTTTATAAGGACGCTGGGCTTATTTTGAAGGTGCAACGGCCGATGCTGAAGGAAGAAGGCACGGACGAATTATCTTTTTATCCCAAAGGGGCTATTTTGGTGGCCCATCTGTCAGCTTTAACGCACCCTCAAGATGTGGCAGCTTACGCTAAGGCTGGAATTTCGGCCATTGCCCTTGAATGCATGCCACGCATTACGCGGGCTCAATCCATGGATATCTTGTCGTCCCAAAGCAATCTTGCGGGCTATAAGGCAGTCTTGGATGCGGCTTCTGTTTTTGGCAAAGCCATGCCTATGATGATGACAGCAGCCGGCACCATTATGCCTGCTAAGGTCTTGGTTGTTGGCGCAGGGGTTGCAGGTCTGCAGGCTATTGCGACCGCAAGGCGGTTGGGGGCAGTTGTCTCAGCTTTTGATGTGCGGGCCGCGGCTAAAGAACAGGTTGAAAGTTTGGGTGCGACATTCGTAGAAGTTGAAAGCGATACAGACGCTGAAACCGCTGGGGGATACGCCAAGGAAGTCTCTGCGGACTATAAAGCCCGCCAAGCAGCTAAGTTAAAAGAAGTGTTGGAGACCACCGACATGGTCATTTGTACCGCGTTGATTCCAGGAAAACCCGCACCCCGGATTATTACCAAGGAAATGATCAAGGGCATGAAGCAAGGGTCTGTCATTGTTGACTTGGCTGTTGAGATGGGTGGAAACGCAGAAGGTAGTGTTTATGGGGAAATCATTGAAAAAGATGGCGTAACCCTTGTAGGGCATGCCAATGTGCCAGCGCGTTTGGCCCGGGATGCAAGCCAATTGTTTGCAAGAAACGTCTATAATTTTATCGCAGCATTCTTCAAGACAGAAACCAAAACCCTCTCTCTTGATCAGGGGGACGAAATTATCAAAGCTATTCTTGTGGTTCAAGATGGCAAAGCATTAACAGAGAAGGAGACGCGATAGATGGTACTTTTCACGCAAACAGTTCAATCCATGCAGATTATATTGACAGAACCTGTTCTTGATCGGGTAGATGTTGTGGATCCTTTCATCACAGGTCTAACAGTCTTTGTCCTTGCTTGTTTTGTGGGGTATTATGTTGTGTGGCGGGTAACCCCAGCGCTTCACTCTCCCCTCATGGCCGTGACGAATGCTATTTCTAGTGTGATTATTGTAGGTGCGTTGATTGCAGCAGGATCAGATGGATTTGGGTTTTCCAAAACCATGGGATTTTTGGCGGTTGTACTAGCCTCTATCAATATTTTTGGGGGATTTATCGTCACCAAGCGCATGCTGCATATGTTTAAAAAGAAATAAGGAGTAAAAACGTGAGCCCTAATCTTTCTGCCATTTTATATCTCGTCGCGTCCCTTTGTTTTATTATGTCGCTTAGGGGGCTTTCATCACCGACTTCTGCCAGAACAGGTAATTTCTATGGAATTGGAGGGATGGTCATTGCCATTTTAACAACGCTTTTGTCTGATACCATCCTTAGTTTTGAAACCATTCTGGGAGGGCTTTTGATCGGTGGATCTATCGGCGCGTTTATTGCACATCGCATCAAAATGACAGCCCTTCCTCAATTGATCGCAGCGTTCCACAGTTTGGTGGGCCTTTCGGCTGTGTGTGTGGCAGCCGCTGCTTTGGATGCGCCTGAATCTTTTGGTATTGGGGGAATGCAAGGAATCCAAACGGGGGCCTTGATTGAAATGGGCTTGGGAATGGCTATTGGTGCTATTACTTTTACCGGATCTTTGGTGGCCTTTTTAAAATTGCAGGGTCTCATCGGCAGTAAACCCTTGGTTTATAAAGGCCAGCATCTTTTTAACGCCCTACTGCTTGGTGCGATTCTTTGGGGGATTTACCAGTTAGCAGTCACAGGAGAATTCCAGGCCTTTTGGATCTTGTCCATTCTTTCTTTCCTTTTGGGCGTGTTGTTGATTCTCCCCATTGGTGGGGCCGATATGCCGGTTGTTGTATCCATGTTGAATTCTTATTCAGGATGGGCAGCCTGTGGCATTGGGTTTACATTGCAAAACCATTTGTTGATTATCACAGGCGCACTGGTAGGGGCGTCAGGCGCCATTTTAAGCTATATCATGTGTAAAGGCATGAACCGATCCATTTTCAATGTGATTTTGGGAGGATTCGGGGGCGAACCCGTTGGACAAGGGGGGCCTGCCGTTGAGGATGATCGTCCCGTTAAGCAAGGCAGTGCTGAAGATGCGGCCTTTTTGATGAAAAATGCCCGGTCTGTTATTATTGTGCCAGGATATGGGATGGCTGTGGCCCAGGCGCAGCATGCCCTTCGGGAAATGGTTGATGTGCTAAAGGCCGCGAAAGTCAAAGTACGCTTTGCCATTCATCCTGTGGCAGGGCGTATGCCAGGCCATATGAACGTGTTGCTAGCAGAAGCCAATATTCCCTACGAAGATGTCTTGGAATTGGATGAAATCAACCGAGATTTTTCAAGTACAGACGTGGCGTTTGTGATTGGGGCTAATGACGTGACCAATCCGGCGGCAAAGACCGATCCTCAAAGCCCCATTTATGGTATGCCCATTTTGGATGTGGAACATGCAGGAACAGTCTTGTTTGTAAAACGGTCTATGGCCGCAGGCTATGCGGGCGTTCAAAATGAACTCTTTTACCGGGACAATACCATGATGCTTTTTGGGGACGCGAAAAAAGTTTGCGAAAAGATTTTGAAGGCCTTCTATTAGGATACTATGATGAAAAAGACTGATCTTAAAAAAGCGGAAACCCATTTCAAGTTTGGAGAAAATTGGAAAAATTTCTCACAAGAAATTAATGAAGAACGGATTATGGAGGCTAAAAAGTCTCTGGTGAAGTTCTTTGGTGACAAAGGCCTTGAAGGCAAGGCATTTCTGGACATTGGCTGTGGGTCAGGTCTTTTTTCACTGGCGGCCCTATTGCTTGGGGCCAAAAATGTTATGGCAGTGGACATTGACCAAGATAGTGTTGCAACCACAACCCATGTATTAGAAACGTTTGCTCCCAAGAAAGCTTTTAAAACCAAGGTGGTGAGTGTCTTTGACCTTGATCCCAAAAAACATGGGACCTTTGATATCGTCTATTCTTGGGGTGTTCTTCATCACACGGGATCTATGGAGGAAGCTATTGCCAAAGCAAGCAAGATGGTTTCCCCCAAGGGTCTTTTTGCCTTGGCTCTTTATACGAAGACGCCTCTTTGTCATTTCTGGAAAAAAGAAAAGTATCTTTATACGAACGCCCCGAAGGCCATCCAGTTTTTGATGCGGTGCGTATGGTACAGTCTTTTTTTCCTATCCCAAATTGTTTTTCGCAAAAATGTTATTGCTTACATTCGAAACTATAAATCATCACGGGGGATGTCATTTTCCCACGATGTTCATGACTGGTTGGGAGGATTTCCTTATGAATCTATGGCGCCCCAAGACATGCGAGATCTTGCCAAAAAATTACATCTGAAGCCTCATGCGGAATTTCTGATTAAGGCGCCTCGTTTGGGTCTTTTGGGCACTGGATGTGACGAATACGTCTTCAAAAATTAAAGGGGAGCTTCCGTGAATGAAAACTCCCCTTAAAACATTTTTTAAAATAACCCTTTATGCTTTTTTATGGCTATCCTTCTTTATGGGTGTCTTTTTAGCCGGTGCAGTTTTTGTAGGCCCCTTTTTGATGGGGGCCTTTTTAGTTACACTCTTTGCGGGACTACTTTTCTTTGTCGGCGCCTTTTGGGTAACATTCTTGCTGATTACGGGTTTCTTGACAGCCATTTTTTTAGGCGCTGCTTTCTTGATGGGGGCTTTTACATGCTGAGCTTTGTTATCAACAATAGTTTTATCACTTTCTTTTAAATTCTTTTGAAGTTCTTGAAGTTTTTCACTTTCCCAGGATTTTTTCAAGAAAGGTAATTGGTCTCTTAACGAACAAAGAAGCTTGTAATAAGAAATGTCTAAGATTTCAAGCTTTGAGGCCTTAAAGAAAATAGGGCCACCCCACAATACAATAATCCACACAGGCCAGAAATAACCACCATCAGAAAGTAGCCATACGAGAAGGCTAAAGGCAATAACAATCAGGAAAGAATAGAATTCGTTATAGAAAGCCTTTAAGCGCTCCACATGGTGTTTTAAAGCATCTTGAGTTTTGAAATACATGATATCCTCTGTTTTTAATTTATTCTTCAATTAGCTTATTCTAACATAATTTTCAGCGATGAAAAGTCCTTCGTATGCAGAACTTTCTCAAAGTTATCCCCCAGAGTTTCGAAGGTACTCTAGAGCTGAACCATCGCCTACGAAATGTGTGAAAGAAATGTAGGCTTTTTTTGGTTTTAAAGTCCTTCAAAATACTGTATTTTAGCCCCCCGACGCCGTCTTCCAAAGCCCCACTGCAAGCGGGGCGTGTGATCCAGAAGGTTAGCCGAATGGCTAAAATGCCACCTTTCAACCCTCTAAAATGGTGAGGGAGTCAAATCGTGAGTAGCCCTAACGGGCTATTTTTCTGGATCCCACGCCCACCTTCGGTGGGCTTTGGAGGACGGCATTGGGGAACTTCCCCCGACGCCGTTATCAAGAGCCTTGCCGCAACTTCCCCACTGCCTTTCATTCAGAGTCCCGCTGCAATTCCCCCGACGCTGTCTTCCAGAGTCCTGCAGCAGGCAGGGCGTGGGACCCAGGAGGTTAGCCGAATGGCTAAAATGCCCCCTTTCAACTGTCTAAAATGGTGAGGGAGTCAAATCTTGAGTAGCCCTAACGGGCTATTTTTCTGGATCCCACGCCCACCTTCGGTGGGCTTTGGAGGACGGCATTGGGGAACTTCCCCCGACGCCGTCTTCCAGAGTCCTGCTGCAGGCAGGGCGTGGGACCCAGGAGGTTAGCCGAATGGCTAAAATGCCCCCTTTCAACCCTCTAAAATGGTGAGGGAGTCAAATCGTGAGTAGCCCTATAACGGGCTATTTTTCTGGATCCCACGCCCACCTTCGGTGGGCTTTGGAGGACGGCACTGGTGGGGCTTTAGCGGTGTCTGAATGATCGATGGAGAGAAGGGTTTTTCTTTATCATAAATTTCGTAGGCGTTGTATCAGCTCTAGAGAA
>CAMBTM010000021.1 GCA_945870825.1 Rhizobium sp. Q54 | reverse complement strand
GCATGGTTAATGTTTCATGAACACCGGGAAACAGCTGTGCCCCATTATGAATAACGCCCCAAATATCGAAAATATAGGTCTGATACTGGGGGGCAATTTCTTTAAAACCGTGACAATAATGAATAGACATCAAGCATGCTCCTTTAATATGATGGAAGAAACTATAACAAGGTTCCACCCATGATTCAAAGTATCATTCAATTTATAACCCAACAAGCTACCGACGCATCCATTCCGTTGATTGCAACCTGTGAAAACTTTTTTGAAAAGGATAAAAAGGGTTGGACACCCGAAGCCCAAGCATGGGTTCAAACAACCCATTTTCAAGGCAAGCCCCGGACCCTGTGTCTTGTTCCAAAAAATGGGCAGCAATTAAGCCAAGTGATTTACGGTGTCTCAACCGATCCTTTTGAAGCGTTCTGGGATGCGGCTTTTTTGGCAAGCCACCTTCCCTCTCACCATACTTACCACTTTGAAAGTGCCGCCTCACAAACAACCATCATGGCCTGGGCTCTGGCCTCTTACTATTTTCATATCGACAAAAATCAACCCAAAGCCATCCCAACACTTTATGTAAAAGATTCCATCAATCTTTCAGCTGTAAAAGCCACAATAGATGCCATCTTCCTAATCCGAACCCTTATCAATAGGCCCGCCAATCTATTAACCCCCGCGGATCTAGCTTCACAGGCTCAAACTATCGCCAAAAAAAATGGGGCAACGTTTAAAGAAATCATTGGAGATAATCTTTTAAAAGAAAATTACCCTTTGATCCATACCGTCGGAAAGGCTGCCACCACCCCACCCCGCTTTGTTGAAATTACGTGGGGAGACCCCAAGCATTTCCACCTAGTTCTTGTTGGCAAAGGTATCACTTTTGATACAGGCGGCCTCCATATTAAGACTGGGCACTATATGAACCTCATGAAGAAAGATATGGGAGGTGCTGCTCATGCCTTGGGTTTAAGCGCCTGGATTATGGATCAAAAACTTCCCATTCACTTAACCCTTTGCTTGCCTATTGCAGAAAATGCCATTGCTGGAAATGCCATGCGCCCAGGCGATATTGTCAGATCTCGCAGTGGATTATCCGTTGCGATTGAAGATACAGACGCTGAAGGCCGCTTAATCCTGGCCGATGCCCTGACACGTGCTGCTGAATTAACCCCAGATCTTATCATTGATTTTGCAACCCTAACGGGTGCTGCGCGCGTTGCCTTGGGCACAGATCTTCCAGCCCTTTTTACGAATCGTGAGGCCCATCAAGAGACTTTAATGAACGTGGTAAAAGAAACCTTAGACCCTCTGTGGCCCCTACCCTTATGGGCAGGCTATAAAGAATCCCTTAAAAGCCCCGTCGCTGACCTTCAAAATATTAGCACTTCCCCCCAAGGGGGCGCCATCACAGCCGCCTTGTTTCTTCAGAAGTTTGTCGGAACAACGCCGTGGATTCACATGGACATGATGGCGTGGAACATGCACAACCGGCCTGGCAGACCCGTCGGGGGTGATGCCCAGGCATTCAGGACATTTTGCAGCTTTGTTGAAAATATATGTTCTAGGTAGCCGGCACAAACATAAAACAAAAAAGGAATTCTATTCCTGATTTTGCAGTAAAAACGGGAATAGAATTCCCTAAAAGTTGAAAATCATGTTATTTTTTTTTGAAATAAATTATTACGCAATCGGGTATGCTCTAAAAAAACTTCCCCTATAACCTTGACTTCTAAGCGAAGAGTTCCTATAAATTACACTAGAATTTAATTGATGGAGACTTTTTGTGAAGCGTACATATCAACCCAGCCGCCTTGTTCGTAAACGCCGCCACGGATTTCGGTCACGCATGGCAACAGTCGGTGGTCGTCAAGTTTTGAGAAATCGTCGTTCCAAGGGACGCGCACGTCTTTGTGCTTAGGATCTACGCCTAAGGGATTTTTGCACCTTAAAAAACGTTTTGAATTTTTGAAGGTGACTAAATATGGCACATCTGTTGCGAAACCTTCCTTTGTATTTCAATTTTTAGTGAGTGAAGTGCCCGAGCGAGATCTTCTTCCTTTGGTGCGCGTTGGTTTTACGGCCAGTAAAAAAGTAGGCAATGCCATTAAACGCAACCGCGCGAAAAGAAGGCTCCGAGCCCTTGTGCAAAAACATCTTCCTCTCATTAAAAAGACTGCATCTTCTTCAACCGACCTTGTTTTCATTGCCCGATCAAGAACGATTGACCTTCCCTTCCAACGCCTTGAAAGAGATATGGAAGAGGTCCTCCAGGCAATGGGCCGCCTAAAAAAATGAAAAAATTATGATAAAATACTGGCAAAAGTGCCTCAGATGTGTATCTTGGGTGGGTATTGGAATGTTGAAGGGATATCAATGGCTCATTTCCCCGCTGATCGGCGCTTACTGCCGTTATACTCCTACGTGCTCAGCCTACGCCATCGATGCCTTAAAACATTATCCGTTAATAAAAGCTATTGGTCTTATTATAAAGCGTCTTGGGTCTTGCCATCGTTGGTCATCCAAGTGCCCTTATGACCCTGTTCCACCTATAGATAAGGATTGTTCATCATGACCCCTGAAAAAAGAAATTTATTCATTCTTGTTGCTTTGTCGTCTCTCATCCTTTTTGGATTTCATTATTTTTATGAAAAACCACGCTTGGAAGAACTGCAACAAACCCAGCAAGAACAAGCTGGCACCCCCAAGGAAAGTCTTTTGACAACTATTGGATCCGCGATTGGCCTTATTGTACCAGCACCAGTCTCTGTTCAAAAAATCCCTATCAATAACGCTAGTCTCCAAGGAAGTTTTACAAACCAGGGATTTGAATTTTCCAATTTGGTCTTGAAAAAGTATAAAGAAACCACCGACCTCCAAAGCCCAGACGTTACACTTCTTGAAAAAAGTGACAGGAAAGAAAATGAGGGAGAAAAAACCGGATTTTTCGCAGGTTTTGGCTGGGCAACAGACAATCCCCTTCTGAAAATCCCAGGCCCACAAACCATCTGGGAAACCACAGATCACATTCTTTCTCCAGACCACCCTGTCGTCATGACGTGGGATAACGGTGAGGGTGTTATTTTCAAAAAGGTCATCGAGATCGACGATAACTATATGTTTACGATCCGCCAAACCGTTCAAAACAAAACGGCAAAAGCCATTTCTTTTAAAACACAAGGACGGGTTATCCGGTCTAACCCAACGCCTTCTAACTATGTGGTCCTTCATGAAGGGGCTATTGGTTATTTGGACAATAATCTTAAAGAAATCAAATATGAAGATCTGAAGAAAGATAAGAAACAATCCTTGAAATCCAGGGGTGGTTGGCTTGGTATCACCGATAAATACTGGCTTGTGACGTTGGTTCCTGATCAAAATGTGTCCGTTGATGTCACATTTGAAGCAAAAGAATCCAGAGATGGTATTGCTTATGAGTCTGTTTTTGAAGAACCAACGACGACCCTTGAATCCGGAAATAGCTTTACATCAACGTCCCAAATGTTTGCAGGGGCAAAGTCCCTTCAACTGCTGGACCAATACGAAAAAGTGAACAATATCCCTCACTTCGATTTGGCCATCGACTTTGGCTGGTTCTATTTCATTACAAAACCGTTGTTCTTTGCCGTCAAATGGCTTTTTGACCTTTTAGGAAATTTTGGTGTGGCCATCATTGTGTTGACGATTCTTGTCCGGCTTTCTTTCTATCCTTTGGCAAACCATTCATTCCATTCCATGGCGAAGATGCGAGAACTCCAACCCCAGATTGCAAAACTTAAAACAGCCTACGGGGATGACAAGACGAAGTTTCAACAAGAAATGATGACCCTTTATAAAAAACATGGGGTGAATCCCGTTGCCGGATGTGTGCCTATCTTGATCCAAATTCCTGTGTTTTTTGCCCTCTATAAGGTATTATTCGTTTGCATCGAAATGCGTCATGCGCCTTTTTATGGCTGGATTGTTGACTTATCAGCCCCTGATCCAACGACGATTTTTAACCTATTTGGGTTGATCAACTGGACACCGCCTAGTTTCCTAATGATCGGGGTGCTTCCCATTCTTATGAGTTTGTCTATGGTGGTACAGCAAAAACTGAACCCTCAGCCAACTGACCCTATTCAAGAAAAAGTCTTTAAGTTGATGCCATTGATTTTCTTGTTCATGTTGGCCAATTTCCCAGCTGGTCTCATCATTTACTGGATCTGCAGCAATATTTTCTCTATCGGCCAACAATGGATACAAATCAAGTGGCCCAAGAAGATTAAAGGAGCTTAACCCATAATGGTAGCGCCCCTTCTTTATCCATCAGATGATCCTCATTGGATAAAAGAGGGGCGTTGGCTTTTTACCCAGCAGATCCAATTCATGCGGGGATCTTCTTCTGTTGAATCCCTCCCTCCTGAAACCTTGAATGAGGTTGCTTTTGTGGGACGGTCGAATGTGGGAAAATCATCTCTGATTAACGCCCTCACTAACCACAAAAGTCTCGCACGCGTGTCCCACACCCCAGGACGCACCCAGGAACTGAACTTCTTTTCAATTAGTACCCATGGGATTTTGGTGGATCTTCCAGGCTATGGCTTTGCCCAAGCGCCAAAGACCAAAATTGTGGCATGGAACCAGCTGATTCATGACTACCTCAAAGGTCGTTCAACCCTGAGACGTGTTTATGTGCTGGTTGATAGTCGCCATGGCTTGAAAAAAAGTGATGAAGAAATTTTTGACCTATTGGATGAATATGCCCTCTCTTTCCAAGTGATTTTAACGAAGACTGACAAAGTAAAACCAGAGGCGTTGGAAAGTTTGATCAAAGAAACAGAATCAAAAATCAAAGCTTACACCCCCGCTCACCCCAAGGTCTTGGCAACGTCATCGGTTAAAAAAGAAGGCCTTGAAAGCCTCTGGGCCGAAATCGCCTTTATTTGCCTGGAGAAGGGGTAAGGCCCAAAAAAACTAGAGAACCCTTCCCTCCCATAGATCTTTTAGGAATACCTTGACGGGTAAAACTTCAATTTCATTATCCTTTGTTTTGCTAAAACGTACTTTCTCTTCCATACAAACCACGATACTGCGCTTTGGATGAAATTCCTCCTGAAACGCCTTAATTCCTTTTAAATCATCTGGTCTGAGATGATTTGAGATTTTGACCTCAATAGCGACTTCAGCGTCCCCACAAATAAAATCAACTTCTAATCCTGTGGTCGTTCTCCAATAGCGAATTTCAAAGTCTTTTTCCTTATATTTTTGATACGCGATAAGTTCGAGAAAAATAAGGTGTTCCAAAGATCGTCCAGCTTCTATCCCTTTTAAATCTGTTACTGTAACTTTTTTGATATAATTTGCTACTCCAACATCAAAAAGGTAAAATTTGGGTACCGTGTGTAATACAGCTCTTTTAGCTTTTCGGAAGTATGGATATAAGTGATACCCAAGTAATGTGTCCTCTAAGATCTGGAAATATTCCTTAACAGTTTTGCTATCTATGTAGCACTCCCGTGCAATATTGGAATAATTGAGTGTTTCTCCATGGCAAAATCGAAGGCTATCCATGAACCGAATAAAATTTGGAAGTTTTCTAACAAGTCCTTCTGCTTGAATTTCCTGCGTCAGATAGTCTTCAACATAGGCTTTTAAAAAACGTTTGGGGCTTGATGAATTATAATGCGTTGGCAGCAATCCATGGGAAAAAGCCCTCAACAAATCGAAATCAGGGATTTCATAACTTACCAAAGGAAAGAGAGAAAACTTCCAAGCACGTCCACCTAACATGTTGACGCCAGACCTCTTAAGTTTGCGTGCACTCGATCCACACATGATAAATTGAAAGTGACTGGACTCGATGAGGTAATGAATTTCGTCGAGTAGGTCAGGCACTTTTTGAACTTCATCAACAATAACAACTTCTGCGTCACTTCTTTTTTCCAACTCTTCTCTAAAACGATGAGGTTCTTTAGAATAGGTCAGGTAAGTATCTGATTTGAGGAAATCGTAAACGATAGCATTTGGATATAATAACTTTATCAAAGTAGATTTACCCGTTTTACGAGCACCCCATAAAAATATAGATTGTTGTTTTGGGATATCTAAGCTAATTATTCTGTCAAAGTGCATGGAATATACTCCGAATAAATTATATTTATATGGATCATACTCCGAATTAATTAAAAATAGAAGTGGGTATAAAACAGATTAACGAACTCTGCAGAAAAACAATATTAAACCCCCACGAAATGCGTGATGAACGAAAACTCTTTACGGTGGGAAGAACGCCACACCCCCGCTCACCCCAAGGTCTTGGCAGCGTCTTCCGTCAAAAAAGAAGGCCTTGAAAGCCTCTGGGCCGAAATCGCCTTTATTTGCCTGGAGAAGGGGTAAAAGACAGGTGAGGGGAAATAGCTGGATTGCCTGAATTAAATGCGGGAGTTGGGATTATTATTTGGCACCCTCCTTGGAAATAAAACCCACCAACTTTGATTGCATAGTGTCAAGACGGATCGCACGCTTGTAAATATGCAAATTTTCCAACCACCGTTCATCCAGAAATGAAATCTCTGAAGCTCTTGTATCCTGAACTAATAAAGAAGGCCATTTTCCTCGCTTAAGTCTTACTCGAAAATAATTCCCCCCAAAAGCTTCATCTAATATGCTTTCCATCACGGGCAATGGTGTCGTTACCATAAAAGTCCTGCGCGGATTTCTTTTGAGCATAAAATGTGCGGCAAACCCATGAAGTTGTAAAGAAATCCCCCTAGGTCGTCCTTCCCAGCCTATGAAATGGTCATAGGTTTGGCAAATCCCAATGTGGTGGGTAATTGTTGAACCTAAGTCCGATACAACACACATCCGCATAAGGGGGGCCTCATCGCTCTTTCGAACAACCGAGACAATCCAATTGTCGCCTGTAAGCCTTCGCCAACGGTTTGCAGCATTAATCAAATGCTCTAGAACTTCTAAACATCCATTAACGACATCCAATTCTTTTGATCTTCCCCCTAGAGAAACTAATGTCTCCCTACGCGCTGAAAATTTTTCTTTTTCTTTCTCAACTTCATCCGCCAGTATTTTGCAAGAATCCCATGTTACCTCTACTGCCTTGAAGTAGTAAGGTACCGTATCAAGCGTTTCTCCTGTGGAAACCTCGAATGTAGGGGCTTCCGATCCAAAAGAATGAAATGGAAAAATGTAGAACAGTGCAATTATAAGATAGAAAAAGCTTTTCATAACATCGACTCCTTTTCAGCTTTTTAACAGTTAGGGATGTATAAGTTATTTTTCAAGGGCTTTCGAAAATATATTGAAGCCCAAAGAAAATTAAAGACAAAAAAAAGGAGGCCAGGTATAACCCGACCCCAGTCTAACAGGGAGGCTTCAGTGACACCAGGGTGGTGCCACTAGGACCCCGAAGGGCCCTTTTTCCAGGCATTGCGCCTGGAAATCTTCAGTGGTAACCCACTAACTCTGAAACTCGTAACGAGATCCCTTTTTTAACGATTGCTTCGTTGAACATCGGGATTTGGCTTCGGTCACCTATAAAGGATAGGGTCCTCGGCTTTACCACTTGTTCGCCTAGCACTCATTCACAAATGGGAACCAGTACAGTGAATATAGACATTATTTTTTTTATTTCTAGTCTTTTTTTGATATTTGATAAAAAAGTTATGTTTTGAGGGAAGTGTTATCATTGGGAGCCACCCGAAAATGTATAAGCGCATTGACATGAGAACAGAAGACGGTTAGAAATTGACCATCGTTACGATACACGGAGGGATGGCTGAGCGGCTGAAAGCGGCGGTTTGCTAAACCGTTATACGGTATAAAGCCGTATCGGGGGTTCGAATCCCCCTCCCTCCGCCATTTAATGATTTTTCAAAAAGGCTCAGCCCCTTCTTCCAATATATTAAGGTACTGCCGGTAGACGTAAACTTTTTCCCGCCCATGTCCTTTAGCTTCATCCAAAATCCCAACTCCTACCATATGGGTCAAAACACTGCGTACCGTTGGGGCACTCATCTTAAGCATTTGACTCAATAAAGGGACTGTCACTTGTGGTGATTTTTTCAGCGTATCAAAAATTTGTAACCCTGAAAACCTTACCCGCCCGAGGGACTCTATTATCTTCATATCCTGGTCAAACAACTGGTTAATACGTGTCGCCGTTGCCACGGCTTTTTTCGCCGCAACATAGGTTGCCTCCAAAAAGAACTCAAGCCAGTTCTCCCACGTACCATGTTGTCTCACTTCTTGAAGCAATTCATAGTACTTGGAACGATTTTGTTTCAGGTAAAGACTCAGATACAAAATGGGAACATCCAGCATATGATCGTGACAAAGCAGAAGGGTCATTAAAAGACGTCCAAGACGCCCATTGCCATCTAGAAAGGGATGAATGGTTTCAAATTGAACATGAGCAAGACCTACTTTAATGAGAATAGGCAGTGTTTCATCGTGAAGAAACTTCTCAAACTCTGACAGGCATTCATCTAAATGGTCAACAGGGGGTGGCACAAAAAGGGCATTGCCCGGCCTTGTGCCCCCAATCCAATTTTGCGAACGCCTGAATTCTCCAGGCAATTTTGACGCCCCCCGCCCCCCTTGGAGTAAAATACCATGGATTTCTTTTAATAATCTGAGAGATAGGGGGAATCCTTCTTTCAATCGCGTCAATCCATAGGTCATGGCTTTGACATAATGAGAGACTTCTTCCACATCATCTAAAGAAACTGTGGATTTCAAATCCTGTTCAAAAAGCATGAGATCAGAAAAGGAACTCTGCGTCCCTTCAATTTGACTCGAAAGCAAAGCCTCTTTACGCACATACATATAGATGAAGAGAGAAATATTAGGAATAGACCGCGCCATGGTGTTGAGCTCTCCCAAAGCAAGCGTCGCCTTCTCAAGAAGCGGATACAATGCCCCTAGATCAACAGGTGGTTTTGGAGGAAGCGGTGCCGGCACATAGGCCTGATAAGACTCCCCTGACCCTTTTTGGGTGATATACGTTCCTGTTTTTCTCTGCATGATTATCTTTTCTTTTATTCGTTCACAAAGAAAGGATAAATCATTATCTTTTCTTTTGAAAGCCTAAAAAGAAAAGATAGCACTGTAAGTTTTCTTTTAGTGGCCATATGTTGTTATTTTTTATTCATTCTTTATAATCTTTAAAAAGAAAGAGACGCCCCCATGATCCAACACATTTTCAACCTTATCTCAGCTATCACCCCTTATGACGCCCAAGAAGAAGAACATATCCAAGAAACAGTCAATTGGGTCAAAAGTGGCGTGCCTATTTTTCGGATCCAGAAACCAGATGTCCCCAAGAAACACCTTGTGTCTTATTTTGTTGTCTTTGATGAGAAGACATCAAAAATTCTTCTGGTCGATCATAAGAAAGCAGGGCTTTGGCTTCCTTCAGGGGGACATGTGGAGGTGAATGAAGACCCAACAGAAACCCTACGTCGGGAGTGTTTGGAAGAACTTCGGATCCCCGCTGATTTTTATTTTAATGATCCCTTCTTCCTTACCGTCACACAAACCATTGGCGCCGTTGTACGCCATACGGATGTAAGCTTGTGGTATGTTTTAAAGGCCGACCATCAGGATATTTATGACTTTGACAAAACGGAGTTTTATGGTGTCCAGTGGTTTGACTTGGATGAGATCCCCTACAAGAACTCTGACCCCCATATGAGCCGGTTTGTTGGGAAATTGAAAGATAAAATCGCAAAGAAATATTTCAGTTGAATGAATAAATAATGGCGCGCCCGAGAGGAGTCGAACCCCTAACCTCTTGATCCGTAGTCAAGTACTCTATCCAATTGAGCTACGGGCGCTTATACAACGGTATGGACGTATGTTTACCTCAAAGGATGCGATACCTGCAAGGGGAAAGTTTAAAATACCTCTAATCGTGCTTCATAAATCGCAAGACTCTCAAGAATCCGCATGACATAGGTACGGGTTTCAGCAAACGGAATACTCTCGATCCAATCAATGGTATCCAAATGCCCCAAACGTAAATCCCCATAATCCTTCAACCAGGCTTTGACAGGACGTTCGCCGGCATTATAAGCTGCCAAGGCTAGAACCTTGTGACCGTTAAATTTCTCCATCAAACTGTTTAAAAAGAAACTTCCCAGCCGAATATTATAGTGTGGGTCTTCCGCAAGTTTATGGGCCATGTAGGCCATTTTAAGTGTTTTACAAAGATTTTCTGCAACCCGGGGCATAAGCTGCATCATGCCATGTGCACCAGCTGGACTTTTAATTTCATGGTCAAACCCACTCTCTTGACGAATCAACCCATGCAAAAAAACTTCTGACAGGTGGGGATACTTTAAAACATCTTCTTCAAAAGCATGAACTGGAAAAGAAGACTTAAGCATGATAGGACCTTTGCGTCCTGCAATTTTTGAACAAAGCACCATCCATTTTTTTAACCCATGGGTATGCATCCAATGCATGAGATGTTCTTGATGACCTGCATGAAAATATCGAGCCATATGGACTAAGAAAGATTGCAAATGAATATCTCGGGGATTGGTGTCAAAAAGAAGCTTCCCAGCATCCTGCAATTCTTTTTCTTCGTGAGAAAGGGGAATATTGTCCGGCTCGTCCTTTAAGGTGAAGGATAACCCATGCCCCAACGTCTTCAAGGCCTCTTGCCCGTAAAACACATGGGGGGACTGGCCTGCTTCCCTGTACCACTCTTTTGCTTTGTCCTTATGGCACAAAACATCCATAGTACGCCCCATCCAATAAGCCGCCTTAGCCTTTGTGATGGGCGTTTGAACATGGGTCAACATATTTTGAAAATGCTCAACCGCAACCAATGGTTTTCCTAGGAATCTTAACGAGAGCCATCCTAAGAACCATTCAGCCACAGCATAGTCGGAAAGTTCATCTTTGACCTGCGGATGCAACCCATGGTTTTTTAAAATTGCGTACGCCTCTTTATATTTTTTCTGATTAAAAAGCATCCTGGAGAAATAGTTCCGATAATTAAACCACTGAGGGAAAAAGCCCTTCATGACTCCTTGACGATCTGCCCCTTGAAAAAGCACCAATGCATCGTCTTTCTTGCCTTTTTTAAGCCGCCATTTGATCCGTTGATAAAGAACACCGCCATGGTTTTGATCGCAGGCTGACAATTTTTTAAGATGCAGACTCGCAGTGGTCTGGTCTTGAATAAGCGCCAAAAGTGCTTGAATAATCCCTTGGGATTTTTTCGACACTCGGGGCATCATGCGCTTTAGTCCATAATAATTTCCCTCTATCGCAAGACGGTCCAACCGTTTTTGGTGGTCTTCCCCTGTTAGAAATTTTTTAAAATTATCATAGAAAAAAGTCTCGTTGTTGGCTGTAAAATTTCCCTTATGCCAAGCTTCTTTTAAAACACTGGTCGCCTTTCCTGTTTGGTTGGTTGCAAAAAGAGCCCGTACGTAGTGGATAGTCCCATGAGAGGTGACTGGTTTTCGATATTTGAAAAAATCCAGAATTTGTTTTGAATTGGTGGTGAAACGAATGGTATTTTCCCCCCCCTCTTGAATCTTTTTTAACAAAGGCCAATGTTTGTTTTCTGTCATGAAAAGATCATGGTCTTGGAGCGTTGCGTCTTTTGGGTGTTTCACAAGCCAGAGCCAGACAGAAAGCTTATGGGGAATGGGACATTTTTCTGGATTCATTAAATAGGGCGTATGGCCTTTTTCTAGCAATCTATAGGTTTCTTTAAAGGACTGTGCACAGGGTTTGTCTGGCGCAGCGACAAAAGAATCCCCGAACCCGATCAACGGCCATAAAAAAGTCAGAAAAACAATATGATTAATCAGTTTCATAAGATACAAACTCCTAGGATTTAGGGTAATGAAAATTAGGGCCTAACACAATAGAAGTTGACGAATTCTTTGGAAGGTTCTAAGTAAGGAGAGGTACGTTAGGAAGAAAAATGGCAAAGGCCTTTAGGAAAATTGCGCAAAATCGTCGAGCTCACTTCGACTATTTTATTGAAGACACATTGGAAGCAGGAATTATCCTTGCTGGCAGTGAAGTGAAAGCTTTGCGTGAAGGAAAGGCCAACATCAACGATGCTTACGGTGATAACCAAGGAGGGGAAATTTTTCTTCTCAATGCCCATATTTCTGAATATAAGGGAGCGAATCGTTTTAACCACGAAACAGGCCAACCCCGCAAACTGCTTTTACGAAAAAAACAAGTCAATAAAATCCTGGGCGCTTTAAAAAAGCAAGGCATTACACTTGTCCCCCTTTCTCTTTACTTTAATGAACGAGGAAAGGTTAAGGTGGAACTAGCCATGGCCAAGGGAAAGAAACTTTACGATAAGCGAGCGACCGAAAAAGAAAAAGAATGGAATCGCGACAAAGCGCGAACGTTGAAAGATTATAATCAGTAGGAGATTTTGAGTGTCGCAGTATCTGCCAGAATTTTTAGCCCTGTTTACCATGAACTTCCTGAACATCCTCAGCCCAGGCCCTGAAACGGCCTTGATGATTTATAACAGTAGTCGTTACTCTAGAAAGGTCGGACTTTTTACAGGGTTTGGCATTATCTGTAGCACTATGATTCATAAAACCTATACGCTTTTGGGATTTGGCATGGTTGTTGCAAAGTCCCCCAGTCTTTTCTTCGTCATTAAATACGCTGGCAGTGCCTATTTAATGTATCTTGGATACCGCACGTTCTTTCCTGCTAAGAAGAAAGTGGAAGAAGTTCATCATGGAAAGACCCTCACCCCTAAAGAGGCTTTCCGGATGGGGTTTTTGATGGATATCCTCCATCCAGGGGCCTCTCTTTTCTTTATGAGTATTGTGGCTGCGACCGTCAGCACAACGACACCTTTGCATATCCAAGCCATCTATGGTGTCCTTCTCATCTGCACATCTTTATGTTGGTATAGCGCCCTTGCAACCGTCTTTTCTACCAAACATTTACAACGCGTCATTCTTAAAGTGGGCCGCTGGGCCGATAGGATTACAGGCATTACCCTTATTTTATTAGGTATACGCTTGGCCCTCTTTACTGTGAAAAAATAGATCTTCCCAAGCCCCCCTTGGTTTGTTACAGTTAAAGAAAAAAATGTGATAAAAATGATCCGGGGCTTTGCATCTTTACTTGTTATTCTTCTTTTAAATGGCTGTGCCAATACCGGTGGTGTGGACGGCGTTGAAAGTCTTTATGCCAATATTCAAAATATTCAGGCATCCCAAAACATGGATAGCACCCAAGGGACTGATCTGCAAAACCAAATCAATCTCCTTGTTGCCCAGCTAGGTCAAATGGTGGGTATTGCCCCAACAACACTTTATGGAAGCGGGAATACCAATAAGGCCTTTGCCATTTCCAATAGTTTAATGTCGGCAGCGAATATGCTTGTTGGGTCAGCGAGTCTTCCTTGCGTCAATGCGCAAATGCTGAATGGTTTGCAAACAAGGGTTTTAGGCGTCGCTGCAACCATGCCTGGAAATTATTCTATGCAGCAGGCCTGGAATACCATACAGTTTGACCTTATTAGTGAATTTATTAGTCTTCAGGCCTCTTACCTCAGCCTTGTCCCCCAATATATGCTTCAGCTTTTGCCCTATATGAGCAAGAACCGTATGCAGTCTGTCCTCTCAACACTCAAGAGTGTGACAGCCCAACTCCAACAAGCGATGGCAACAACATGATAAATCTCATACGTCATATCTTTTACCTTTGCCTCATCGTGGCACCTTTTTCACTCACCAGTTGCAGTGGAGGAACCTCTGGTGGGGGGACATCAACAGGGGACCTTTCAAGTCTTGCCTCAACGGTTTTTGGAACAGCTGTTCTTCAAAGCACGGAAGCCATTCAAGTCAAGCAAACTTTAAATCAACTATCTATGAAACTGAGCATTCTTGCATCATCGTCGCCCAGTCAACTGCAGTCCATAACACGGGCCCAAGCTATCGCAAGTGCCCTCCAAGGTATCGCTAACACTTTGGTTGGTGTTATGCCGCGCAACGTAGATGTCCAAAAATTCTCACAAGTGGCCAACATCATTGGTCCCCAATACTGGCAAATGGCTTTTGTCCCTGTCGTAACATGCCAGATGATTCAATTCCAAGCGGCCTATCTGAATCTTTTGCTTCAATATATGGCAACGGCTTTAAATCAAATGAGGGATGAAGATATCAAAAATCTCCTAGCAGTTCTTCAAACATGTGTGCAATCTCTTGCTGGTGTTGCTGTTTAATACCAGATCCCCTTTTTAACGATTGTGGCATTCAAACTTCCGGATCACCCTCTCTCACCTATGAAGAATAGGCTCATCGGGTTCACCACTCGTTTGCCTAACACTCATTTAAAAAGGGGAACTGGTATGTGCCAAGTAAAGCACATACCCCCCAAATAAGATCCGATACAAGGCAAAAGGCGCAAGAGTATGGCTTTTGAGCCAACGCATAAAAACAGCCAAAACTCCGTAACCTAAAAAGAAGCAAAATACCATAGCCCCAAGGCCGTGGGTAGCCATCCCTAAAATAGCCTGAGGCGGTGTATCTAATAGGACCAAAAGATTTGCACCAAAAATAACGGGAAGGGACAGAAGAAAGGAAAAATGAGCGGCACTTTCACGAGTATACCCCAAAAGCCTTCCCGCCATCAGCGTTGTTCCAAGACGGCTTGCCCCAGGAATTAAAGCAATCACCTGAAGAAACCCAATAATAATCGCATCAGGATACGTCATCGTTGCTATATTTTTTTGTGTAAGTGAACGGCGATCGACAAAGAAAAGAAGAACGCCAAAACAAATAGAAGACCACCCCATGATGGCAAGAGACCGCGTCCCCTCGCCTGTATAGTGATGGATGATATACCCGATGATCGTAACAGGTATAGTTGCCAGAGAGATCATTAAGAATTGATGAAAGCCTTTGGTGATTTTTCCTTGAAGGAGCATAAAAAATCCCTGAATCCATTCTTGAAGATTACGCCTAAAATAGACCATGACCACAAGCAAGGTCCCCATATGCAAGGCCACTTCCGTCAGCCTTCCAATGGTCGGGATATGACAAATTTTGGACAAAACAATAATATGGGCAGTGGAGCTAACAGGCAGAAATTCCGTTAGCGCCTGAATGAGAGAAAGATAGAATGTATCAAGCATATGGGGCACTCCTATGGTGAGTGCCCCATCTTAGGGAAAAAGGAACTGTCTTTCAAGGAGAAGCTGCCGTAGTGTAGAAGCAATAGAAAAGGGATTTTATCCTTAAAATCCCCTTCTTACCTATAAATCTGAAAAATCATATTCAAAGGATTGTGAGCCTTTCAAAGGTTCAATATCCCCTTTCACTTTTAAGGATTCTGGGCGTTTCAAAGATTCAATATACCCTTTCACTTTTTCTGCCAAAGTAGGTTCTGTCCTAGTTTCGATCGCTGATTTAACCGAAGAAAGATCATAACTAGGGTTATGAAGAAAATTATCCCCAATCGTTGTGACCTTACTTAAAGGTCTCAAATCAAGAGAGGTTAACCCAGTACAGTCAGAAAGGAAGTGCTCCCCAATCGTTGTGACCTTACTTAAAGGTCTCAAATCAAGGGAAATTAAGCCACTGCACCCATAAAGAAAGCCCCTTCCAATCGTTGTAACATTTTCAAGCTCCCTCAAATCAAGAGATTTTAAGCCAGTACAACCAGCAAGAAAGCCCCTTTCAATCGTTGTAACATTTTCAAGCCCCCTCAAATCAAGGGAGATTAAGCCACTGCACCCATAAAGAAAGCCCCTTCCAATCTCTGTGACATTCCCTAAACGACTCAAATCAAGGGAGATTAAGTCACTGAAATTAGAAAGGAAATCATCTCCAATCTTTAACCTCCCTTCTATTGCCGCCGTAGTTGTAACAATAAGATGTCGGATTTGAGACACCTTATGATAAGTATCTAGCTCAACCGACAGCTGGAAAGCATCGCCTGGAACAAGAGGTTCTTGGGGCTCCACATCCATAACCCCAACAGCCTTGGCCAATAATTCATCCCACAGTCTGTATCGTTCAGCGCCCCCCGAAGACCCTATAGCCCGTGCACGCGTATTAGCCGCATTAAAAAAGGCGTTAATCTTTCGTGAAATAGCCTCATCTCTTAAATTTGCTGTGCTAAAAACCACGTGGGGCGTTAGGCTATTCAAAACTGCCTCAGGACCTGTTGCATCAGGTAATATCCCACCTTCTTGAATCTCCGTCCCCCAAACATACCGGGCCCCTATGGCTTGTTGGAAGTTAATTCTCCGTGGACCCTGGGATTTTTCATCAGACTTTTTGACCTTCTTTAGGGACCAAAATGTATATCCTTGTGCCGCATAGCTTGTGATGATGTTGTCCCCAAAAAGTTCTTCTGCATGGACCTGATAAGCAAAGATCGTACGACGCGCAGTATCTTCTGCTAGTGGAAAAAGAATGCTAGATCCTTTTACTGCGAGAATGTTCGTTTCTGGCACTACTTTCAGCGCTGATTTAAAAATCTCAAAAGCGTCTCCCTTAATTAATTTCCACTCCGGCTGATTGGCGATATATTCAATCTCTCGCATATTTAGAAAACAAAAACCTGGCTTATAATGAACTGCTCGTCTAAAAGCATCTTCCAAGTTAATTTTTTTTGCATGAGCAATATCAGTGCGCGCACCTTTAAAGGTCATATCATAGGCCGCCTGACTTTCTGCATCTAAAAAACCAATCACATTGACAGCAACATCATGTGGTAGTTGACTAACAGGGGCCTCTGGGCCTCCTGCAGCGCGCGCTGAGGTTCCTGCACAAAAACCCTGATGACTCAACATTACAATACTTAAAAATAAACTGAAATAAATCTTTTTTATTAAGTAAGCTTTAATGAAATTATTCATATTGTCCCCCTGTTTTCTTCAGTACATCATATCTCGGGGGGTAATTCAACTCTCTTTTGGCTCTTATGCAAAACGAGTGGGTAAGTGAAAAATCTACAAACATATATCCGACCTCACTTTTTAAAAATCCCCCTCACCGCCCGTCATCCAGAGCTGAACCATCGCCTACGAAATGTGTGAGAGAAATGTAGGCTTTTTTTGGTTTAAAGTCCTTGAAAATACTGTATTTTAGCCCCCCGACGCCGTCTTCCAGAGTCCTGCCGCAGGCAGGGCGTGGGACCCAGGAGGTTAGCCGAATGGCTAAAATGCCCCCTTTCAACCCTCTAAAATGGTGAGGGAGTCA
>CAMBTM010000020.1 GCA_945870825.1 Rhizobium sp. Q54 | reverse complement strand
AGAAGCGGTAAGAAAATATATTCAAACCCAAGATCAGAGAGATCGAGCTGCTGATCAGCTTCCCTTAGGCCTATAGCTCAGTAAGGACAATTAGCGCTTTGAGCGCTTCACATTTTCATACCACCACCTCTGGTGGTGGTTTTTGAGTTAATCAAAATCTGTCCTTGTATTGGTTCATATAGCCTTAACAGTAGCTTTGCCACGGTAGATTTTCCACCTCCTGTGGGCCCAACAACCAAAACTGTTTCACCCGCTTTTATCTCAAAGGAAACATTCTCTAGTATATTTCTATCACTGTATTTAAAAGACACGTCTTGAAAATTAATTTGGAAACAGGAACCAGATAATTCTATAGGATATGGAGATTCAACAATATCACTTGTCGTTAACAGCATATCAAGAATCCCTTTCATATCAATAAGAGCTTTTTTTATATCCTGTATAACTTGCCCCAAGATACCAACAGGAATAATAAATTGTAAAATGTAGCCATTAAATAAGATAAAATCCCCAGCAGTTAGCACCCCTTTCAAAACTCCTTGACCAATATAGTAGCTGGTGAGAGAAAGACAAATCCCTAAAATTAAAGATTGGCCTACACGAGAAAGCGTGTACTTGGTCATCACTCTGACTTCACTTTTCTCTCTCTTCTTTAGTTCTCTTTCACATATTTGGACAGCTAATGCGTATCTTCCAAACACCTTAACAGCTTCATAATTTGAAAGCCAGTCTGTCACAATTCCATCAACATTTTTATCAATTTCATTGGCTTTTTCATGATACTTTAATGCTCCTTTTATAGAAAACAAAGTATAGATAAAAAATATCCCTAATGTTCCCGCCATTAAAAGACTATATATGGATGAATAAAGACTGTAAATTATTGTAATAACTAATAAAAATTCAATTACAGTTGGCAAAAGATGAAAAAATATCCCAAGAATAATGCGGGGAACATCTTGTTGAGCCCTTCTAATAACATTGGTTATTTCTCCTGGCCTTTGGCTCAGAAAATAATTATGAGAAAGACTATAGAGGTGGGATAAAACCTTGATGCCTAAAGAAAAAGTAATGCGTTGCTCAATCTTATAGGTAAATATAGCTCTTATATGAGTTGATACCTGACTTAAAATCCAGATAAAGCCATAACTCCCAAAAATCAATGTGACAGACATAGGGTTTTCTAAAGAGAAACTTTCTGTAATCTTTTTAAGAATAAGGGGTATAGATAAATTTGCAAAAATACCTACAACTAATGCAAATATAGAAAATAAAAAACTTAAACGAATATTTTTATCTTTAAACGTGACTATTAAAATTTCTCTAATACATTCTCTGTAGGCATTATAACTTAAAAGCTTTTTCATAGAGATTTTTCTTCCCAATGTCTTAAAAAAAGCTCAATGCATACTATGTTCATGAAAGATCGAATACCTGTTATATTTCCATTAGCGATCTGCATAATCGTTTTATATAAACCTTCCTTATCAATAAACTTTTGTTTAATAAGATGTCCTTCTAAACAAACATCTAAAATGTATTTTATATTTTTCTTAATACCAAGCTGTAGCACTCCTCCAATTTGACTCTTATCTCTTCTCCAAACAGTATCTGTTTTGAAGTGATCACTTATCGCTTTACGAAGAGGATAACGATCGTAACCATTGCAACAGAGATCATAGGTGTGGAAAGCAAGAGCAAATTCAACAACACCTTGATAAAGAAATGGATAGTATGTTGGCGTCAATGGACTCATCTCTACGTTAATAGAAGAAAGGGCGTCATAAAGAGCGTCAATCTGCTCATATTTTCCAGGAAGCAATTTGGCAGGCAAACAATCATAAATTGGATGAATAAAATCAAAAGAAGCGTTTTGATATGCTGATAGATTAATCCACTGAGGCGACTCTTTTTTCATGGTTTTAAGATCTCTTTTGCAATAACGCTTAGAAAAAAAGTAGGAAACTAAGCTTATTGCATTTTCTTTCAAAATCGATAAAAAGGGATCTCTATAAAATTGAGAAAGAGTTTTTAGATGGGCTATTGAGCCTTTTAAGCCATTTTCTAGAAGATAGTCAGCAAGATATTTTTTAGAGGGAGGACGCATGAAAATATGGTCACTGCCATTTCCACTAAGAAAAGTATAAGACTCCTCTACATCAAGATGCTGGAATACGTTATCTACCAATTGTTCGCTGACTAGTCCAGAAAATGGCTTGTTGGGTCTGAATATATTTTTTTTAACAGAAGGGTCAAAAGGAAGGGTATTAGAAATATCAACTTCTATAAGATGGATGCCAGTCTCTTTGCAAACTCTGCGAGCATGGGTAAGTTCATTAGATGATTTGATAGAAGAATGAAAGTAGTTTAATGCACAGAGTTTTTGATTTTCTCTTATAATGTCTTTTAAGGAGTAAACTAGAGCAGAGGAGTCTACTCCCCCAGAAAGACTAACATATATGTTTTTATAAGGGGTAATCCATGGTTTTAAGGTTGTCTGGAGAATCTCTACAGCATTCCCTTGGGTTTTATCCGAACATTGATACGAAGAAAGAGGATTCCAAAATGGTCGTGTCTCTTGTTCATTCTTTGTAAGGATTAGGTGACAACCTGGAGGAAGTTCATAAATATTTTGAAAGGGTGTTTGGGTAGCACTGCTAGGGCCATAGATAAGATAAGAGCACAAATAAGCCCAATTATATTCATGTTTTTGACCAATGACTTTAAAAATAAGATCAATCTCAGACGAAAAAAGAATATTTCCATTAGAAAGGACATGGTAGAAAAAAGGAAGTTGACCTGTTGAATCAATAACAATCTCAAATTCAAAATAGTTTTTTCTATTTATATAGATATATTTTCCCCATATTTTTTCTAATTTATCTTTTGTATCAAGATAAGATAATTCTTTAAATTGTTCTTTACTAAGAGAGCATTGCTGAAGTTTGTCAAAAACACGCCCTAGAGTAATGGAAGATGTATCCTCCCAAACGTCATCCATATCTTGAACATTTGATAGTTTCCCGTAGCAAAGAGTAAGAAAAGGCTTTTTGACAAGAGTAGAATATTCCTCCAAATAGGGATTGAGAAGAGAAACAAGATCATACTTGACGTGATTTTCATCCCCAAAATTTATAATCCCTACATAAATCATCTCTTTAGATTTCTGAATGGTTCATTCAAAATAATAGCTAGTTCTTCTCTTAAAAATTGCTCATCCATAATTATTTTGTCATTACATTCGACCCATGCATGAGCAAAAAATGGATAGTTTTGTACACCAATTTCAAGGTTACACTTCCATTTGCGTTTTAGAGCCAATAAGACAAAAGCGATGGACCACTCTAAGCATTTTGTTCTTATAGGGTAAATAAGGCAGGCCCTATTGAGGGAATTGACCAAACCCATTAAGTCTTCATCTTTTGGAATAAAGTAGTTAGATTGCGTCTTGCGAGAGTTTTTAATTAACTGAATTGTTGAATAAAATCCTCTTACTTTCATATAAAAATTGACCACGCACAATTTTATAAAAGACCTTAAAACATCAAAATCTATCTTCATTGGCTCATTTTTTATGGGTAAATTCCAATCCACATTTGAAACACCATGAGAATTAATTTTCCGATCAATATGAAAAGGATAGGGTTTATCTTTTATCTCAATGATTTTGTCATTAAGAAGCTGTTGAACTATTGGATTTTGAATCAAATTTCCATCGGCCTCTACGCATGTTGTTTCAAGAAGGCTTGTTAGTATATCTGTATATTCTTGAAAGCATGTCGTATACCTGTCTCTTTTTGTATTTAAGAGGATAAGTTCATCCCTAAATTGTGTGATATAAGCGTGATCAGAAAGGTGGTAGTAGACATTTTTCACTCTTTTATCCTGTAAATAATTCAGTTTTTTCAGCAGTATTTCAACTCTTTACTAAAAAAGTATTCCACATTGGACACATTCATGTTGCTAGAAAATAAACGCAAAAAGAACTGATTTGGATGATTTATTAAAAATAACGGGTGAAAGTTATTATTGCGAAGTATGCAAGGAACCTATTACAGTCCCTTGCTTTTACAAGTTATACTCTCCAAGTACCACAGTGCATACCTTCGGCATTAAGACCTCTAGTAGTCCCTTGTGTCTGAAAACTGGCTCTTTCAGACTGATCTGCACCAATAACAGCACAGTGAGACGTTTGATTAAACTTAAACAAAGATACTCCTTTAAGTTTGGAATTCAAGAAGAAAGTAGTTTTAATATTCTTTTTCATGGTATTTCCTTTTCTACATTATGCTATTTAACATCAATAATCCTATGGTAGCCTTTATAAGGTGTCAATCCCTTGATTGTATGTGTATGAGTTCAGTAGATATGAGACTCAAGCGGCAGTGTCGAGAATGAGATTGTGAATATAGTGCATAGGGGTGAGCCCTTTCAAGGAGAAATGGGGTCTACAGGTATTATAAATGCCAAGAGCGTGTTTAAGATGGAAGCGCATATCCTTGATTGAATCAGCAAGAAGACGAGGGTTTGCATAAAACTCCTCCCTAAAGATACGATTACATCTTTCTTGGTGATATTCATGAATCCCTTTAGCACAAAATTTATGACAGCCTCGGAACCCATTCTTTATTGCAAATTCGATGTGCCACATATTCTAACTTTTTTAATCAATTATGGAATTCCATCACTCCAAATCTATATGACCCCGTCTAACAAGTCACAGTTTTGGGCGGTTCCGTAATGAGATCAAAGAAAAGATCCCATACTTCAGAATGGTCTCTAAGATACCCCTTAAGAATTCCTGTTCTGCAAAGAAAGTTGAGGCAACCTCTGAGGCTGCATCCATCGTTACAATCAGATCAACATTATACCCCAGGCCAGGAATCCTACGATGGACAGATCCGCTCAGACCCATCAAGCTAATTATGTTCAGCACATGAAGTACAACAGCATCCATACATCTGCAGAACACCAGGAACTGAATTGACCGTAGGCCTTAAGCGTATAGCACTGTCGAGATCTCGTCTCTCTACTTGCCCCTGAGATCTAAAACACCATCCTATTCCACAAAGAAATGAGGTGGGAATTCTTGTTATGCAACGTATGCCACAGAAAAATGCCTGACACGGAATAGTACAAGGAGGAAGAAGTTCACAAGAATTAATAGTTCCAATACAACCCCCACATAGCATAGCAATAGCTATATTTATCCGGTTTCTAGCGTCACTAATCTCTCTATCAGCTGGAAGAGTAGCAATACCGCAACATTCCATGCAAGATCTAGCCACCACAGGAACACGATGCCCCGTGGAATCGATCTCTTCCTGCGGGGCAGGAAAAACGGCACCATAAACTGACGAAACCCAAATGCACAAACCAAAAAATAAACAGATAATCCTAACCAACTTATTTCTTCCCCTAATTAATCTCATAAAAAACTATGAGAAGTTAAGAGTAATCTTGTCAAGAAAAAAATCTATAAGAGAGTATGTATGGAAAAAATATCCATGAGCATCGCAGGCTATGAAAGTCTCAGGCACGACGCGGGGAAGACGGCGGTGGTGGCGAGGAAGACACCGGAGGACAGCATTGGGGGTAATGCCTTCACTGGGTGGGGTGTTGACCAAAATGGAATGAATTCCATAATAGTCTTGACCATTCTGGAATTTAATCCATAATAGTTGCAAGAGATTTATTGTCAGGAGATTCCATGGAAAGATTATTGTCGCAATTTATTGCAAGGGATGCCCGAAAGAAGATTATCCTTTTATCGGGTCCACGCCAGTCAGGGAAAACAACGCTGACGAAACAACTCTTTAAAACGTTTGACTATTTTAGCTTTGATGCGTCAGAAGATCGGACATCTTTACTAAAAAAGCAGTGGAGACGGGATGTCGATTGCATTCTTTTTGACGAGCTTCACAAGATGGAGCATTGGAAAAGGTGGTTGAAGGGTATCTATGATACACAAGGGAATCATCCCCATCTTATTGTAACGGGAAGTGCCAATCTTGAGACATTTCAAAAAGTTGGGGATTCTCTGGCAGGTCGTTATTTCGCTTATCGATTACATCCTATTGATCTTAAAGAAGGGGTTGAGTATTGGAATGGGAGTGTCGAAGAAGTTTTTCAGCGTCTCATGCTTTGCGGGGGATTCCCAGAGCCATTTTTGGACGGTGCCTTAGAGTTTTATAGGCGATGGCAGAAGTCTCATTTAGATGTGATTTTACGTCAAGATTTTTTAGATATCTACTCTGTGCGGTCTATTAAAAAGCTAGAATTGTTGATGGATCTTCTAAAAATACGTGTTTCAAGTCCAACATCTTATGCCAATCTTGCCCATGATTTAGAAGTCGACAGTAAGACTATTAAAGCGTGGCTTGGCATGCTTGAAAATATTTACGCTATCTTTGCCGTTACACCCTATCATCATAATATTGCGCGGTCTTTTTTGAAGGAACCAAAGTTCTATTTTTATGATATTGCACGCGTAAACGATAAGGGCGCGCGTCTTGAAAACTTAGTGGCATGTAGTTTATTAAAGGCAATTCATTTTCTTGAAGACACCCAAGGATATCATGGACGTCTTCATTATCTTAAAACAAAAGAAGGAAAAGAGATTGATTTTCTGATTGTGATGAATGATCAACCTATTTTATGTATAGAAGTAAAGACATCCGATAATAGCCCTTCGCCTGCCTTTGATCATTTTCAGAAATTTTTGGGAAATATTCCACGCATCCAATTAGTTGCTGATTTAAAACGTGAATTTGTGACAGAAACAGGCGTATTAATACAAAATTTGCCACAGTTTCTTGCAAAACTAGACCTGAAAAGCTATATCCATCAAGGGATTTGACCAAAATGGAATGAATTCCAGAATGGTCATATCTTTTTTGGCGCTCGATCCATTTTAGTCAACGTGGGGGGGGGTGCGCCGAACTTATACACCCCCGTTGCAATTCTCTTCCATTTGCAATAGGCTTCAATCCCATGAAAGACAATCAAATCATCACCTTTGGGTGTCGTTTAAATATTTATGAATCCGAAGTAATCCGGGGGCTTGCGCGTGACGCAGGGCTCGAGAACGCTATTGTCTTTAATACGTGCTCTGTCACAGCAGAGGCTGAACGCCAGGCGCGCCAAGCCATCCGCAAAGCACGCCGCGATCATCCCGATAAAATGATCATTGTTACAGGCTGTGCCGTTCAGATTAATCCTGAAAGCTATGCTTCTATGCCTGAAGTGGACCGGGTCTTAGGCAATCATGAAAAGATGCAACCACAAAGTTTCTCGCCAACAGTTCCAGAAAAGATGTTGGTGAATGACATCATGTCAGTTAAAGAAACGGCCGTTCATCTGGTTCAAAGCTTTGATGATAACACGCGGGCCTTCATCGAGGTCCAAAATGGATGTGATCATCGCTGTACGTTTTGCACCATCCCCTTTGGGCGCGGAAATAGCCGCAGTGTCGCCATGGGACTGCTTTTTGATCAGGTGAAGGCGTTGGTGCAACAAGGGTTTCACGAGGTGATTTTAACGGGCGTTGATGTCACGTCTTATGGGGCTGATTTGCCAGGTTCCCCGACCTTGGGACAGATGATGCGGCGTCTTTTGGCCCATGTACCGGACCTTCAACGCCTCAGGCTTTCATCTTTGGATCCCGTTGAGGTGGATCCAGATCTCTTTCACCTTATTGGCCATGAGCCCCGTCTTATGCCCCACTTGCATATCAGCTTGCAGGCGGGGGCTGATATGATTTTAAAACGCATGAAACGTCGGCATTTGCGTCAAGACGTCATTGATTTTTGTGAAAAAGTTCGTGGCATGCGTCCAGATATGGTTTTTGGTGCCGATATCATTGCAGGCTTTCCAACGGAGACGGACGCCATGTTTCAAGAGACGTTGGAGTTGGTTCAAACCTGTAACCTCACCTATCTTCATGTGTTTCCCTATTCCAAGAGGCCTGGAACGCCGGCTGCGCGCATGCCCCAAGTGTTGGGTCCCGTCATTAAAGAACGGGCTAAACAGTTGCGGGATTTAGGGGGAAAGCAATTGACACTATTTCTTGAAAGTCAGATTGGAAAAACGTTGAAGGTTTTGACGGAAAAAAATAACAAAGGCCGGGCTGAAAATTTTGCACCGCTTATTTTTAAAGAACCTGTTGAACCAGGGCGATTGTTTTGTGTTAAAATCACAGGCACCACACAAGACGCATTAATGGGAGACATCATCCATGACTGAAAAGAAAGGCTGGTTTGGGAGGCTTACACAAGGACTTAAAAGATCATCAGAAAAATTAACCCAGGGGGTGACAGAGATCTTCACCCATAAAAAACTGGATGAAGGAATGTTGAATGACCTGGAAGATCTCCTGATTACAGCGGATCTAGGGGTTTGTGTGGCATCTCAGATTGTTTCAAAACTTAGATCAGAACGATTTGGGAAAGATATTACCGAAGAAGAGGTGAAGGCGTTTTTAGCCCAAGAAATCGCGACTATTTTGGAACCTGTGGCAAAAACCTTGACCATTACCCATAAACCCACCGTTGTCTTGATGGTGGGGGTAAACGGGAGTGGTAAGACAACAACCGTTGCAAAGCTGGCGAAAGAATGGGTGGATTCTGGGTTAAAAGTGTCAGTGGCGGCGTGCGATACTTTTCGCGCAGCAGCCGTTGAACAACTCCAGGTGTGGGGAGATCGATTGAATATCCCCGTCCTTTCAAGGGAAACGGGGGCGGATGCGGCCGGCCTTGCCTTTGATGCCTACAAGGAAGCCAAAGCCCGGGGCGATGATGTGTTGATCATCGATACAGCGGGCCGCCTTCAAAATAATACGGATTTGATGAATGAACTGGGGAAAATTGTGCGGGTGCTTCAAAAACAAGACCCAGTATTGCCCCATGAGTGCTTGTTGGTGTTGGATGCAACAGTTGGCCAAAATGCCCATAGCCAAGTGGAGATTTTTGGGCGCATGGTTCCCATCACAGGGCTTATTCTCACCAAACTAGATGGGACCGCCAAAGGGGGTGTCTTGGTGGCATTGGCGGATAAATTCAAAAAACCTGTTTATGCGCTGGGCATTGGTGAAAAATCTTCGGACCTCAAGCCCTTTGATGCAAAAGAGTTTGCCTGTGGGATTTTAGGGTTGTTTAAAAATATTTAGATGCGTCAGCCCTGCAAAAAACACGACACACAATTGTATTTTTAAAATGCCGTGATACATTGGGTTTATGGATTTAACTCTATACCTACCGGTTTTAATTTTCGCGCTTGTGGCAGGTGGCCTGGTGCTTGGTCTTCTTGTTTTGTCACATCTTCGGGCAAAACGTCTTCCCACAAAAGCCAAAAACCTTGCTTATGAGTGTGGGTTTGATCCGCTCGACTATAAAACACCCCCTTTCAATATTGGATTTTACCTGGTGGGTCTTTTGTTCCTCCTTTTTGATGTAGAGGTTATCTTTCTTTTTCCCTGGGCTGTGACCCTTTCGAAAACGGGCCAATACGGGTTCTTTTCCATGGTCTTTTTCCTTGGCATCTTGACCATTGGATTTATCTATGAGTGGAAGAAAGGAGTCCTTGATTGGACGTAATATCAAGAAAAGATCAGGCATTAAGACAGCAATTTGAAACTGATGGCTTTCTGGTTGCACAATTAGACCAACTGGCCGCTTGGGCCCAAAGTGGGTCCTTGTGGCCCATGACCTTTGGTCTTGCCTGCTGTGCCGTTGAAATGATGCAATGTGCGGCTAGTCGCTATGATCTGGATCGTTTGGGCTGTGTTTTTCGAGGCAGTCCCCGTCAGGCGGATGTCATGATTGTGGCAGGAACCCTTACCAATAAGATGGCGCCGGCTTTAAGGCGGGTTTATGACCAGATGGCTCATCCTAAATGGGTCATTTCCATGGGGTCGTGTGCCAACGGGGGCGGGTATTATCACTATTCCTATTGCGTGGTTCGAGGGTGTGATCAGATTGTTCCCGTTGATGTTTATGTGCCTGGATGCCCCCCTACAGCAGAGGCCTTGCTTTATGGCATTATGCTGTTGCAACAACGCATTAGACAGGGGAGGGGATGATATGTATCTCAGCGACCATCGTTCAGTCACTATCGACGACTTTCTTAAGACCGTGACTTCTTTGAAAGAGGATCCGCTTTACGCGTTTGAACAACTCATGGATATTTGTGGGGTGGATTATCTAGGACGCACGCCTCGGTTCGATGTGGTGTATCATTTCTTAAGCGTGACCCGTAATCGTCGTATGCGGTTGGTGGTCTCTTTAGATGAAGACACATTGATTCCAAGCCTCACGGCCCTTTATCCTTCAGCTTCGTGGTTTGAACGCGAAGTTTTTGATATGTATGGGTTGAAGTTTCAAGGACACCCGGATCTTTGCCGGATTCTCACAGATTATACGTTTGACGGATATCCCTTGCGGAAAGATTTTCCCGTGGTGGGATTGACGGAAGTTTACTATGCCGAGGACCAAGAACGGGTGGCATCTCGCCCTGTTTCACTCAAAGAACCTTTTCGGGAATTTCAATTTGAAAGTTCTTGGCAAGGAATGAAGACCCTCTTTGTCCCTAAAGAAGAGGCGTAGCAGGTGACTAAGACGCATACCATCAACTATGGGCCACAGCACCCTTCCACCCACGGCGTACTCCGGCTCATTTTGGAACTTGAGGGGGAAACGGTGGTGAGGGCTGATCCCCATATTGGTTTCTTGCACCGCGGCACTGAAAAACTCATTGAACAAAAAACCTACCTTCAGGCCATGCCGTATTTTGATCGGTTGGACTATGTGGCGCCCTTATGCCAGGAACATGCCTTTGTTTTGGCTGTTGAAAAACTCCTAGGCATTGAAGCACCACCCCGGGCCCAATACATCCGTGTTCTTTTTGCGGAAGTCTCAAGGCTTTTGAGTCACCTTTTGAATGTCACCACGATGGCCTTGGATGTGGGGGCCATGACGCCACTCCTTTGGGCTTTTGAAGAACGTGAAAAACTCATGGGGTTTTGCGAGGCTGTGTCTGGATCCCGCATGCATGCCAATTATTTTCGACCCGGGGGTGTGGCGGCTGATCTTCCAGGGGGCCTTTTGGATCGTATCCATGATTTTCTTTTAACTTTTCCAAAAGTCTTAAATGATTTGGAAGAACTATTGACGGAAAACAGGATCTTTAAACAACGGACTGTTGATATTGGATCTATTACGACAGACCAGGCCTTGGCATGGGGGCTTTCAGGGCCTCTGCTACGTGCTACAGGCTGTCCTTGGGATTTAAGGCGCACACAACCTTACGATGTTTATGGTGACATGGACTTCTTGGTTCCCGTTGGAAAAACAGGCGACTGTTATGACCGGTATTTGGTCCGGATGGCCGAGATGCGGGAAAGTCAGAAAATTATGATCCAAGCTATGGGTCATATGCCCCAAGGGCCTATTATGGTGGAAAATGGCAAGATCACCCCCCCAACGCGTTCTGCTATGAAAGAATCTATGGAGGCCATGATCCATCACTTTAAACTGTATACCGAAGGATATTATGTGCCAGAAGGCCAAACCTATACAGCTGTTGAAAGTCCCAAGGGTGAATTTGCTGTCTACCTTATCTCACGCGGGTCCAATAAGCCGTATCGGTGCAAAGTCAGAGCGCCTGGGTTTGCGGCCCTCCAAACGTTGGATTTTATGACCAAAGGCCACATGTTGGCCGATGTGGCAGCGATTTTGGGATCTTTGGATATCGTCTTTGGAGAGATTGACCGATGACACAGTCCTTTTCATTCAATGCTGAAAACTTGAAAAAAGCTGAAGGGTTTTTAAAGAAGTATCCTAAAGGGCGCGAACAAAGTGCGTTATTGTCCCTTTTGGATTTGGCCCAAACCCAAAATGGCGGCTGGCTTTGTGAAGGCGCCATGGCCTATGTCGCAGATTTTCTGAAGATCCATCCCATGCGGGTTTTGGAAGTCGCCAGTTTTTATAGTCTTTTTCACCTGAAACCCCACGGCAAATATCACATCCAAGTCTGCACTACCCCCCCTTGTTCGCTTTCTGGCAGTGATCAACTGTTATGGTCGTGTAAAAAATGGCTTGGGATTGGTGTTGGGGAGACAACCGCTGATGGAAAATTTTCTCTCATAGAAACGCAATGCTTGGGCGCTTGTACCAAGGGACCGGTGGTACGCATCAATCAGGATATGTATGAAAATCAAACGCAAGAGACCTTGGTTGAAGTCCTTCAAACTTTGGCGGAACGTTAAATGCGGATTTTCCAAAACCTCCATGATAAAGGTCCTATTAATTTTCTAGCAGCCTTCAGGCGCGGGGACTTTGACGGGACGAAAGCTTTGCTTGAAAAGGGATCTTCTTGGATGATGGATGAAATAAAAGCGTCCCATCTGCGGGGCCGTGGGGGGGCAGGGTTTCCAACGGGTCAAAAGTGGTCAGTTCTCCCCCATGATTCTGGAAAGCCTATTTATCTCGTCGTCAATGCCGATGAAAGCGAACCGGGCACTTGTAAGGACCGAGAGATTCTACGCTATGAACCCTTTAAATTGATAGAAGGCATACTTTTGGCGGCCTTCGCCATTGGGGCCCACACGGCTTATATTTATGTGCGCGGAGAATTCGAGAAGGAGACTGTGATCCTTGAGCGTGCCCTTGAGGAGGTCTATACCCATGGGTTCTTAGGAAAAAATCCCCCCAAAACAGGCTGGTCGTTGGATATCCATATTCACCCAGGCGCTGGGGCCTATATATGCGGAGAAGAAACAGCGCTGCTTGAGAGTTTAGAAGGAAAACGGGGCATGCCACGCCTCAAGCCTCCTTTTCCAGGCCAATATGGCCTTTATGGGTGTCCAACGGTTGTGAATAATGTTGAGACTTTGGCAGTTGTGCCAACGATTCTAAGGCGGGGGGCAGCGTGGTTTCAAAGTCTGGGTACTAAAGAGAGCACTGGGACAAAACTCTTTTGTTTGACGGGGCATGTGAATACGCCGTGTGTGGTTGAAGAGCGTATGGGAATCCCCTTGAAAGAACTCATTGAAAAACACGGGGGCGGTGTTCGGGGCGGATGGGATAATTTACTGGCGGTCATTCCAGGAGGATCATCTGTTCCCATGATCCCTAAAGACATCGCAACCCAGGTCACCATGGATTTTGAAAGTTTGCAAGCAGTCCAAAGCGGCCTTGGGACGGGGGCCGTCATCGTCATGGACCGATCCACCGATCTTGTGAAGGTGATTGCGCGTCTTGCTCGTTTTTATAAGGACGAAAGTTGTGGCCAATGTGCGCCGTGTCGGGAAGGGACGGGGTGGATGTGGCGCATTTTGGAACGAATGGCCATGGGCCAAGCCCGGGTAGAAGACATTGATATGTTGCTAGACCTGACCCACGCTATTGAAGGGCACACCATCTGTGCCCTGGGGGATGCGGCTGCTTGGCCTATCCAAGGCCTCGTCCGGCATTTTAGGCCCCATATTCAAGAGCGAATTCAGCGGTATGGGCGACAATTAGGGGCGAGGGAATGACCACCTTAAAAACAATTCAACTGACCATCAATGGGGCCATTCATGCTGTGTCGACAGGAACGACACTTTTGAAAGCATGTCAGGCGGCTGGTTTTGAAATCCCTGTTTTTTGTGCCCATGAGAAATTGTCCGTTGCTGGCAATTGCCGGATGTGCTTGGTGGAAGTCCAAGGGACCCACAAGATGGTCGCGTCTTGTGCCATGCCTGTCTTTGAGGGTATGGTGGTTTTGACCCATTCCCACAATGTGCAAAAAGCCCGTAAAGACAATCTAGAATTCCTGCTTATCAATCATCCCCTTGATTGTCCTGTTTGTGATGAGGCGGGGCAGTGTGATCTACAAGACATCACCATGGCCTATGGTCCTTCCAACACACGGTTTCAAGAAAACAAGCGGGTGATTGAGGATAAAGAGATGGGGCCTTTGATCAAAACCGTTATGACCCGGTGTATTCACTGTATGCGGTGCGTTCGCTTTGCAACGGAGGTTGCAGGTGTTGGGGATTTAGGGTCCACGGGGCGCGGCGAACATTTAGAGATTACGACCTATTTGAACAAAGCCATGACATCTCCCTTGTCAGCCAATGTTATTGATCTTTGTCCAGTCGGGGCGTTGAACGCCAAACCGTCAAGGGCCAAAGGCCGGGTATGGGAATACCAGAAAATACCCAGTGTTGATGTGACAGATGCGCTTGGGTCTTTGATCGAGATTCATACCCGCGGGAATGAAATTATGCGCATTCTGCCTCGTACATGCGATGACGTGAATGAAGAGTGGATCACCGATAAGGCCCGCTTTTCCTATGATGGCTTGCGATATCAGCGCCTAGATACGCCGTACGTCCGGCGTCAAGGTAAGTTGGTCAAGGCTACATGGCTTGAGGCATTTCAAGTTGTTGCTCAAAAGATGAAGAATCTTAATCCCAAAGAAATGGGTGTTCTTGCCGGTGATTTGGTCGAGGCTGAAAGTCTTTTTGCCATGGGGCAGTTATTGGATACTCTTGGGATTCAAAGTAGGGATTGCCGGGAGAGGGGGGTGAATTTCTCCATTCATAGTCCCAGTGACTATTTATTCAACACCTCTCTTGCGGATCTTGAAACGGCGGATGTTTGTTTGTTGATTGGGACAAATCCTGAGGTTGAATCTCCGCTCATGAATATGCGTCTTCGCCGTGCTGTGAAGATGGGCTGTGTCGTTGGGGTTGTGGGCCCTGCTGTCGATTTGGGATATGCCCACGAAAACCTTTCTTCCAAAGGAACGGTTTTAAATAAAATAGCGGCAGGGGATCATCACTTTGCAGATCTTTTGAGACAAGCCAAAAGACCTGTGATTATTTCAGGGATCGCCGCCCTTCAGGGGTTGGACTGTATGGCGACATATCAAACAGCCCGGTTTATCGCGGATCGCTTTGGCGTTGTGAAAAACGGATGGAACGGGTTTAACATTCTTCAGCCCGCAGCGTCCCGGGTGGGGGCCTTGATGATGGGATTTCTTCCTGGCAAAGGGGGTGATGATACAGATGTGATTTTAAAGTGTGCATCCCAAGGACACCTGAAATTCCTCTACCTTTTAGGGCGGGATGACGTAACGCAAAAAGATGTGGGCGATGCCTTTGTTGTCTATCAAGGACATCACGGTGATCAAGGCGCGGAGATGGCAGATGTTATTCTGCCGGGGGTTGCCTATACGGAAAAGCAGGGGCTTTACCTGTCCATGGAGGGGCGTGTTCAGGAAACAGCCCAGGTGGTGCCAGCGCCAGGCGATGCGAAGGAAGATTGGAAGATTGTTCGGGCGTTATCAGAAATGGTTGGCCATACACTTCCCTATAATACCCGTGAAGACTTGCTTGAAGCGTTGTACAAACAACATCCTTTTTTTCAAACACGGGGAATGCGGCCTGAAACGGTTTGGCGGATGACATCTGCACCCCAAGAAATTCGCCGCGGGATTTTGGACTATCCCATCAAAAATTACTACATGACCGATGTGATTGGGAGGGCTTCCCCCACCATGGCGCAGTGCGTCAAAGACATTAGGGGGAAAAAGTAGTCTCTATGTTTTGGAGGATGGAGGAACGTTGATAGTACGCGAACTCCGGTATTTGTTCTCTCCCGTAAAAATGATAGATAGGGTGATTTTCCCCATATTTTATTTTTCTTGCATCTTGAATCTTGACTCTTCAAACGTTAGAGTATGAAAACGCCTTGGAAACAGGCGATCTTTGATCTTTTTAGGGTCATAGGGTACAAAGGATTAAACAGTGGAGCACTTAAGTAATACGTCCATCGATGTGGTGGTATATCTCCTTTCAGCCGTTTTGATTTCCTTGTTTTGCAAAAAACTCAAGGTCAGTACGGTTTTGGGCTATTTGCTGGTGGGGGTTATCCTTGGGCCTTCTCTTTTAGGGGCTGTGAATGATTTTGAGACAGCCAAAAGTGTGGGGGAATTCGGTGTTGTCTTTCTTCTTTTTACCATTGGCCTTGAATTGCCCTTTGAACGGTTGCGGGAATTAAGGCGCTTTGTTTTTGGACTTGGGACAGCCCAAGTCTTTATCTCTTGCTTTTTCTTTGCCATCTTTTTTACCATTTATTTTCAAACATCCCTTGAAACATCCATTTTGGTAGGTGCCGGGTTAGCCCTTTCTTCAACAGCCGTTGTGTTACAGGTATTGGGGGATAGTGGCGAGTTATCATCTCACCATGGCCGTGTGACCTTTTCGGTTCTTTTATTCCAAGACCTGGTTGTGGTTGTTTTTCTTGTGTGGTTAACGCTTCTTCAGGGCCGTGGGAGTGATATTTCTGTCTGGGAGGCTTTGGGGTATGCGGTCCTTCGGGCAGCAGGCGTCTTTTTGGGGTTTGCTGTTTTGGGCCGTTACTTTCTGCGTCCCATTTACCGGACCATTGCGGCCACAGGAAGTTCTGAGCTTTTTATGGCCATGACGCTATTGGTTGTCTTAAGCACCAGTATGGCAACCCAAATGGCAGGGCTTTCTTTGGAACTGGGGGCCTTTTTGGCAGGACTTGGTTTGGCGGAAACAGAATATCGTCACCAGGTGGAGGCCGACATTAAACCCTATCGGTCGTTGCTTTTAGGCCTTTTCTTTATGACGGTTGGGATGTCTATCAATCCTCACACATTTTTCCATTGTCCTCGGGAAGTTTTGACCATTGTGGGGGTCTTGATCACGGCAAAGTTTATTATTTTGGTCCTTCTGTCCCGGTTTATGGACCTTCCGTTGAAATCCTCCATGCGGATTGGATTTCTGCTGGCAGGGGGTGGTGAGTTTGTTTTTGTTTTGTTTGCCCAGGCAGAAAAAGCCAAGGCTATCATGCCAGATATGTCTCAAAATGTTTCTTTGGCTGTTGTGATCAGTATGGCATTAACGCCTCTGCTGGCTTGGTTTGGGCGCAGCATCAGCCGCAAAATGACCCGTGACATTGGGGTTGCCAAACGGGCTGCTGAAAATGATACGCCTGGCATGCGTGACCATATTATTATTGTGGGGGCAGGGCGTGTGGGCCTGACCGTCCATAAACTGCTCAGCGATACGACCTATAGCACAGGTCCTATTCCGCACGTGATGATTGATATGGATATGAAGCGGGTTAACGAAGGACGCGATCGTGGTCTTCCTGTTTATTTCGGTGACGGACGGCGAATGGATCTGTTCCACGCTTTGAATATTGACCATGCCCGAGCCGTTGTGATTACAACCAACATTTTTAACACCTCTTTTCGTATTGCAATGGAGCTGAAACGACTTTTCCCTAAGGTTGAGGTTTTTGTGCGTGTTTCAGATAGTCAGGAAGCCTATCGTCTAGATGCTATTGGTGCAAGGCCTGTTGCGCCTGAGCTTTTGGCACCAAGTTTTCAGTTGGCGGCTTCCGTTCTAGATCTTTGCCACGTGCCGCCTGAACAAATTGATATGGTCATTGAAAAATTCAAATCCGCGAAGAAGAAGGTGGAGACGCGCTCCTTCCCCCATGGTTAATGAGGGGGCAAAAGACGCTGATTGACGGTGAGACAGATGAATAATCCAGTTGTTTATAAAAAATCACTTGAAATATTATAAAAACAAACTACTTATATATCATAATTTTTTTATAACGGTGGTTTTTTTGAATTTTTATTTGTATAAATTTGTTTTTGTTGGATTATTACTTTCATCAGTTGTTTACGGAGCTGGGGCCCCTCCAGATGAGCTCTTGAGTGAGATGGCTTGCAGAATGAGAAGTTCTGGGGCCTCTTATGTTGAGCTGAAAGCTGCAATACAAAAGAGATTGGACGTAGTATTTTTTGAAGCTTTTAAAAACTTTCTTGAAATGCATCCAGAAGCTCAGACAGGTACATGGCTGGTTCGAGGTAAAAAAGTTTCAACAGGTTCTCGCGATGTACATGGAAAAGACTGTGTTCCAGACGCTTTTATCATGAGACCAATAAACGCCAATGATAGCCATATTAATTATGATATTTTATCGACTGAGTTTCCTAAAAAATGGAAACCTAGTAGGATTGACCTCAGTAGCTTAGACTTCGATCCTGTCGATTATCCACAATGTTTTAGAAATATTTTTAATGCTTTGATCCCTGGTGGAGGTATGACTTTTGCGTTACCCCTTGTGATGAAATATAGGATAAATTCCGAGGTTTCTAGACCTAAAATTACAGTCAACAGTCGTTATAATATAGATATTGAATTTTCTGAGAAAAATATACAGGAAGAACAAAAAGATTCTCCTGAATTAGATGAAGCAGATGCAATAATGCAGGTAGTGCATAAAAGTCTAAAGACATATCTTGAAGATAAGGTTCTGTCTAACATACCCCTAACACTTATGGGGTTTATGGATATTAGTATTACGTTGAAATTAAGTTTCCATAAAGTTCATGTATACTTATCTGCAAAAAAACCAGATTAGCCTAAATCTTTAATTTTTTCTCAAAAAAGGACAGGTCCCCAACGGATCTGTCCTTTTTTTGTTCATTATTCACTACAAGGAGAATACCGTTGAGAACACATCAATCCATTATGACAGAACATCATCAAAACCCTATTCCAGACACGTCTTATGATTTAGAGGCGATTAAAGGGGCCTTGAAACGTATTGTGATTGGGGTGGACCCTGCCGTGACAAGTGGCCAAAACAGCAATGAAACAGGTATTGTGGTGGCAGGGCTTTGTTACCGGGACGTAGGCTATGTATTGGAAGATGCCAGTCTCAGGGCACCTGCGACAGAGTGGGCGGCACAAATTGTTGCAGTCTATAAAAAATGGGATGCGGACCGGGTTGTTGCGGAAACGAATCAAGGAGGCGATTTGGTTGAAACCATGTTACGTGTTGTTGCGCCTCTTATCAGTTATCGAGGTGTTAAGGCAACCCGTGGCAAACGCCTGCGTGCAGAACCGGTTGCGGCATTGTATGAACAAAAACGCATCTTGCATTTGCATCAATTTCCCGAGCTTGAAAAACAAATGTGTAATTTTCAAGGAAGAGCCAGTGATGTCACAGATCGCTTGGATGCTTTGGTCTGGGCCTTGACGGATTTGATGGTGGATGCTCGAGACCTCGATCATGAAAGGCGCTGCAGGGGGGCTTTTTAGTGTTATGGCAAAGGTTCCCGTAAAATCCAACCACCACCTAAAAGACGGGTTCCTTGGTACATAACACAGGCCTGTCCTGGGGAAATGCCATATTCAGGAGTATTGAGACGAACTTTTATCTCATGGGGTGAAGGACCAGGAAAAAGGGTGGCGGGCAGGGGGCGTCCAGAGGATCGAATCTTGACCACACAAGAAAATCCTTCCATCGGGAGGGGTTCATCCCCCAACCAATTCAAGGAACCAACGCGAAACGTATCTTGTCCCAAGGCTGCCCGGGGGCCCACAAAAACCGTATGATTTTTGGGGTCAAGACGGATGACGTACAGCGGATCCGTATTTTCATCACGTCCCCCAATACCAAGGCCTTTTCGTTGACCGATGGTATAGTTAATAATCCCGCCGTGTTGCCCAAGAATACTGCCATCCAAGTGGACAATAGGCCCTGGTTCTAGGGCGCCTGGACGCAATTTTTCCACAATCCGGGCATAATTCCCGTCTGGTACAAAGCAAATGTCTTGGCTATCGGGCTTATCGGCCACATTTAATCCAAAGCGGTGGGCATGACGGCGGGTTTCTTCTTTTGAAAGGCCCCCTAAAGGAAAACGTACAAAATCCAATTGTTCTTGGGTTGTTGCAAACAAAAAGTAACTTTGGTCCTTTTGAGGGTCCAGTCCCATATGGAGTTCTGGTTTTTTCAACCCATGGCGGCGTTCTACATAATGGCCTGTTGCTAACGCGTCAGCCTTTAAATCTTGAGCGGTCTTTAAAAGATCGTGGAATTTCACCGTTTGGTTGCACCGAATACAAGGCACTGGCGTTTCACCTTTGAGATAACTATCGGCAAAGTCATCCATAACACCTTGGCGGAATTTGGACTCATAGTCTAAGACATAATGGGGAAATCCAATGCGCGCTGCGACTTGACTGGCATCATAAATGTCTTGCCCTGCACAGCATGCTTTTTTTTTGTCAAGGGCAATACCATGGTCATAGAGTTGGAGCGTAATACCCACCACGTCAAACCCAGCTTCTGCCAATAACGCAGCTGTGACTGAACTATCAACGCCACCTGACATGGCAACAACCACCCGTGTTTTGTGCGGGGGCTTTTCCATGTTGTTTACAAGCTGGGTTAGCTTATCTTTTGCTGCTTGTTGTTGCGCGTCCATTATCCATCTTTCAATATTATTCCAAGTTATTATACGGATAAGTGAGAATAGGTCAAAAGAATGTTCCAATTAATAATCCTGTCATTTTTATGGGGGGAACCCTCTTTCTCCCCAACCCCGTCCTTCCCGTTTCCCCCAATTGTCATCACCGCCCCCCTTCCCGGTCATCCCCGCGGAGGCGGGGATCCAGGGGAACCCTCAAGATATCGACGTTTCAAGGTTTTTCGAGCCGCAAGATCTCGTTTGTTATCCTGGGTCCCCGCCTGCGCGGGGATGACAAAAAAGAGAGAAGGGATGACAAAAGGGGGGGGAGGGATGACAAGGCAGGGATAACGATTCAAAAAAATGTCGGCCCATAATTTTCTTGACGATTTCAGGTAGACAGGGTACTAAACGCTATATGGCGGGTGTAGCTCAGTTGGTTAGAGCACCAGTTTGTGGTATTGGGGGCCGTGGGTTCAAATCCCATCACTCGCCCCACTTTTTTCTTCATTGTTTTCATCTTCCTCAAGGTCTTCATCATCATCATCTTGATCAGTAACTGTGGTCTCTAGGCTAGGGGTTACGGTCAATTCAGGTTCGACTTCTGTAATTTTCATTAATTCCTGGGGTGATATATTATTTTGGGATATGTAAGGAAGGTTCAAAGGGACCACATCAAGGGGCAAATCATCAGGCATAGATGCCTTTGAAACCAAGGATCCCATAGAACTGGTTTGGTAATTTCTGGTGTTTTGCTGCACGATATTCCACATATGATTAAAGTTGGCATCTCTTAGAACTGGACCATACAGCGTTATGTAAAGAAGAGAGGGGGCCCCAAGGCCTATATAGATAGGATTTCCATAAATAATAATACGTGTGTTTGGGTTTTTGATATCTCCATTAATTTGAACAGGTACCCTGTTATTTTGATCTCCGATAATAAAAGAGGTTGCTGTAAAGTATTCAGGATTAATACTGTTATTTAAAATTTGAAAAGAATACAGTGAACTTGCGATGGAAATTCCAATTTGAGATGGGGGAATGCCAACAAAGGTCGGTATAATTTGCAGGGTATCGGAGTTTAAAACACCAGGACCAAATACAATAGAGGGGGTCCACAATTTTATTAAATTAGCGTAAATATTATTTGTAATTTTTCCAGATAAAGATTGGTTGGATTGCCAGGTAAAAGCTGAAAGGGGATTGTCAATAGTGCTGATATCATTGTTGTAGATAAATCCACTTTTTTCAATGATAGTGAGAGCCTGTCCTTCTGCATTAATAGGGGTATCATTTAAGTTAATTTGATCAAAGTCTAATGTCAGGTTACTAGTGATAGTTAACGCAGATAAATCCACGGCAAACGTTCCAGATCCTTTGATGGATCCGTTCAAAGAGAGAGAACCCGTTTGCAGCGTGTTAAAACTGGTATTAGCTGGCACAGTAACATTACCAATAAGAGAGAGGGTATAGTTATTTGGAATAACAATAGTTGAGTCGGCAAAAGTGATTATTGGGGCATTTAACGTTGTATTGCCCGATATGGTCGTTTGTTGAGGCAATAGAATACTGGTTGTGGCCTTCACGTTGTTCAGTGTTAATAGGCCATTTATTCCAGATAGATCAATGGTTGAAGGGGGGCTTGTTTGTCCTATGGCTGGAAGGATTTGTGGCTGAGGACTAGAAAAGGTTAAAGGGTATGCAGTTCCTGGGCTATCAATGGTTGTATTATTAAATTGGATACCTCCTCCCCCAAAAAAGGTGGTGGGTCCTATCAGTTCTATAGCTGTTGCAATGTTAGCGGTTCCTACAGCAAACCTTCCACGTATTGCGGTGGATGTTGTATTTATGAAAACATTCGAAAAATAATAGACGCCGCCAGGATAACCATACCCTCCCGTTCCAGAAAGTGTTAAATTTCCAACGTTATTAATTGTAAATGTAGGTTCGGAATTTGCAGGATTTATTATGCTGTTTATCGTAAGATCGTGTGCCCCACCATTGTAAGTATAAGTGTTTCCACCAGGCATGTTGATAAAAATGATTTTTGACGCCGTAGCCGTTGCATCCAGTGTCAAACTTTGTAGGCTTGTTGCACGTAAATTGCCCACACCATCATTAATTCCACTTAAGAAAGCAGTACCATTTTGGAAAATAATGCTTACAGGATTTGCCCCTGTAATTTGGGGAATGATCGTTATGGTCCCCTGGGCTGAAAGGGTTAGAGTACCATTGCCGATACCTGTATAAGAAATGCTTGTTGGCTGACTGGTTGAAAAAATATTTCCTGTTGTCGATGTAAGCGTTATGGGCGCTGAAAATTCTAGGGTGCCTTGAATATCGAGTGCACCAGTTGTACTAATATTACCAGAGAGAAAAACTGTGCCCGCATTGATTAAAAGGCTGCTGACACTTCCCGTTTGGCCGATACTTTGTAAACTAATATTTCCAGTAGCATTTAAGGTCAAAAAATTCGTACCGCTTTGAATATCGTTGCTAAATGTAATGTTTGTTCCATTAATTGTCGTTGATCCAATACTTTGAATCGTGTTGCCAAAGGTAATAGTCGGTGCCGTCATTGTCGTCGACAAAATGCTTCCAATCGTATTATTAAAGGCAATCAGGGTTGTTCCGGTAATTGTTGTGTTTTGGCTCATGCTTCCAATAGCGTCATCAAAGGTAATACTTGTTCCGGTAATGGTGGCTTGGCTCATGCTGTTAATTGTGTCGCTAAATGTAATGTTTGTTCCATTAATTGTCGTTGATCCAATACTTTGAA
>CAMBTM010000019.1 GCA_945870825.1 Rhizobium sp. Q54 | reverse complement strand
GAGCCCTGCTGCAGGCAGGGCGTGGGACCCAGGAGGTTAGCCGAATGGCTAAAATGCCCCCTTTCAACTGTCTAAATGGTGAGGGAGTCAAATCGTGAGTAGCCCTAACGGGCTATTTTTCTGGATCCCACGCCCACCTCCGGTGGGCTTTGGAGGACAACGTCACTGGTGGGGCTTTAGCGGTGTCTGAATGATCAATGGAGAGCGAAGGGCTAAATGATAGGTATAAGCTTTTCCCACAATAATGACTTCTCAAATCTCTTAAACTCAAGTATTTTAAGGTGAAAAACAAAGGAGAAGTTCAATGCAAGTCACCTTTAAATCGTTGGAAGTTCCTCAAGAGGGAACGGCCGTTGTGGTACTTTTTGAAAATGGTGTTTTGACCCCAGGGGCAACATCTTTGGATGAAAAGACGAAAGGATTCTTAGCACGTGCTTTGATCACAAGTGGGTTTAAAGGAAAAAAGGGTCAATGCCTTTCGGTCATGGCTCCTTGTCACACGTCTTTTGAGCGTATTATTGTATTAGGTCTTGGCTCTTTAGATGATTGCAATGAACGGGTCGCAACAGAAAGTGGCAGTGCGTTGGCTGTTGAACTTTTGAAAATGAATTGTTCCCATGTAACCCTTTTGTTAGAAGGGGTTGTGGTCCCAGGTCTTAAAAATCACGAACTCGGTTGCCATCTTGCCGCAGGTCTTTTACTGCGTTCCTACCGATTTACAAAATATAAAACAAACCTCAAGGATGAAGAAAATCATCAAATTAAAGCATTAACCATTCTGATTGATTTTCCAGAAAAGGGCGACTTGCTGTTTCATAAACATGCAGCCGCTATTAAAGGCGTCTTTTTGGCCCGTAATCTTATGTGTGAACCCCCCAACGTGTTGACGCCCAAAGCCATGATGGAGGAACTGGTGGCCCTTAAAAAATTAGGAGTGAAGGTTGACGTTTTAGATACAGCTGAGATGAAAAAACTTGGCATGAATGCCCTATTGGCCGTTGCCCAAGGCAGTGCTAACCCCCCTTATCTGGTGGTGATGGAATGGCAAGGGGGCAATTCCAATGATGCACCCCTGGCTTTTGTGGGGAAAGGTGTGACCTTTGACACAGGGGGTATTTCCATTAAACCGGCGGCCAAAATGGATGAGATGAAGATGGACATGGGCGGTGCTGCGGCTGTTGCAGGCCTTATGATGTCTTTGGCGGGGCGCAAGGCTAAAGTCAATGTGGTAGGGGTGGTTGGACTTGTGGAAAATATGCCTGATGGCAATGCCGCCCGTCCAGGCGATATTGTGACGTCGCTTTCTGGAAAGACCATTGAAATTTTGAATACAGATGCCGAAGGACGGTTGGTTTTGGCAGATGCCTTGTGGTATACCCAAAATCGTTTTCACCCAGAACTGATGGTGGATCTAGCGACCCTCACGGGGGCGGTGGTTGTTGCGCTTGGCACAAAGTATGCAGCGGCCATTGGGACAGCTCAACAAGCCATCGATAAGATGAAACAAACGGGAGAGACCATTGGGGAACATATTTGGCAACTTCCTATTGATGAACGATACGATAAAGATATCAACTCTAAATTGGCCGATGTAAAAAATACCGGAGCCCATGGGGCAGGGACCATCACTGCAGCACATTTCTTAAAACGCTTTACCAATGATGTTCCCTGGATCCACCTTGATATCGCAGGGGTTGCCTGGAGTGATGAAGTGCATCCTCTATCTGGATCTTACCCCTCAGGGTTTGGCGTGAGACTTTTGGACCAATTCATCACCAAACATTACGAGATGAGCGTTTAGGTGATACAGGTTAGTTTTTATCATCTGACCCGAACACCTTTAGAAAAAGCTTTGCCCAAGCTTTTGGAGAAAGTGTTGGATAAAGGTGAACGTGCTGTTGTTTTGTCTCCTGTGGATTTTTTAAAGCGGTTGGATGATAGCCTTTGGACTTACAGACCCGATGGGTTTTTGCCCCATGGGGTAAAGCGTGATGGCCATGTTGTGGATCATCCCATTTGGCTGACGGATACTTTGGAAAATCCCAATCAATCTTGCTATCTTTTTGTAACAGGTGGGCTGCCTCTGCCATCTCTTGATAAATTCACGCATTGTCTTTATGTCTTTGACAGCAATATGCCTACAGAGCTTCAAGAGGCACGGATGTCTTGGAAAACAGCCAAGGATTACGAATCACCGCGTTATTGGAAGCAAACGGAAAAGGGCGCCTGGGAAGAACAAGAAATTGCGGCTAAAGAAACACCATGATTGCTAAAGAAATTGATCGTTTGATGAAGCTTTTGGCGCAGCTGCCGGGCCTTGGGCCTCGTTCGGGCAAAAGGGCGGCATTACATTTGATTAAGCGTAAAACAACCCATCTGGAGCCGTTGATAGAGGCGCTTCAAACTGCTCTAAAAACGGTTCAGCCTTGCACTCTTTGTGGCAATTTGGATACCCAGCCTGTTTGTATCTTGTGTAGTAACCCCAAACGGGATCCATCGCTCCTTTGTATTATTGAGGATGTGGAAGATCTTTGGGCTATGGAACGGTCTGGATCCTTTCGGGGGCGGTATCTTGTTTTAGGCGGGGTCCTTTCGGCCCTTGATGGGGTTGGTCCCCAGGACTTAAACATGGGGCTTTTGATGCAATGTCTTGAACGAGGTGGTGTAGAGGAAGTGATTATCGCCTTGAGTGCAACCCTTGAGGGGCAAACAACGGCCCATTATGTCAGTGATGCCCTAAGGACTTTTCCGGTCAAAGTTACACGCCTGGCCCATGGTCTTCCCATGGGGGGGGATTTGGATTATCTGGATGGGGGTACAATTCTGGCGGCCCTTGAGGCCCGCCAACCACTCATATAATATGGTTAAAACAAGGAGGTTTTTGATGAAATATCTATGGTTAATGGTTCTTTTGATACCCTTTCAAGGCAATGCCCACTGTCGTGCGCCCAATGAATCTATGTGTGAAAGACAACACAAGGGACGTTGTTATTGGGGAAATATGGGATGCAGATCTCAAAAGCACCTGGAAAATAAGGGATCCAGTATTTTGAATAATTTTAAGAAGTCTTCATGATTGACTGTTCTGTTCATAATCGTATCGGGATTATTACATTAAACCGTGCTGAAAAGTTGAATGCGTTGAATGGCACAATGATACACGCCATTCATGATTCTTTGACTTGCTGGGAAAATGATCCAGATGTTGACGCCGTTGTGATAAGAAGTGCGGTTGAAAGGGCCTTTAGTGCAGGGGGCGATCTGCAGGTCATTTATGATCTGAAAGACCAGTCTTTTGAGACAATGGACGCCTTCTTTCGTTTTGAATATGCCTTGAACAGAAAAATTCGCTTTTACAAAAAACCCTATATTGCCCTGCTTCATGGCATTAGCATGGGGGGGGGTCTTGGCATTTCCTTGCACGGGTCTTGCCGGATTGTAAGTGAATCGCTCCAAATGGCCATGCCTGAGTGTGCCATTGGGTTTTTTCCAGATGTTCTCAGTAGCGGTTTTTTCCAGTCAGCCCCTGGATTTTTGAATCGTTTCTTGGCAGTTACCGGGTATCGTATGAATGCGGCAGATGCCCTTTATACGGGACTTGCAACCCATTATATGACCAAAGACACTGTTGATGTGTTTCTCGAGGCTCTTTGTAAATCGCCCACAGAAGGCTGTGTGGAAGAGGTTTTGCACGAACTTCTAGATTACTTTGCAGGGGGTGAGGTACCACTACTGTCAGAACTTGAACGTCATCAGGATTTTATCGATACGTGTTTTTCTGAAAAAACCCTGGAAGGCGTGTTGGCTTCTATGAACGGTCATAAAGATCCCTGGGTTTGGAAAATCTTGGATGACTTGGAATGTTTATCGCCTTTAAGTCTAAAAGTGGCTTTTGAACTTTCCAAACGAGCCCGAAAAATATCCTTTGAAGACCTTTATGCTCTTGACTTTAGATTAGCCAGCAACCTGGTGCGTTATGGGGATTTTTTGGAAGGTATCCGGGCCAAAATCATCGACAAAGACCACAATCCCCAATGGCGTTATAAAACCCTTGAAGATGTTCCTGATGAGGTAGTGGCGGGGTTTTTTAGGATTTAATCTAATCCTTGATCCCAATGAAGATATCAACGACAGTCTTCAAGGGATCAGCGGCGCGCTCGCCATAAAGTTCAAAGTCTACGTTATAACGGCGCTCTCCTCCAAGGTCTCCCTTTTCTTCGAGTGCCCAAATGGCTTTCCATGCGTCCACCACAACTTTTGGCATGGGGCCTGGCTTCGTTGTAAACTTAAGATAAGGACCTTTCGGGATCATCATCTGCTCCCCCCAGTGGTTGGTCTTATCATCAAAGACCTCTTCCCCTATGCCGAAAAGATAAGATCCTTGATAATTACTGTCATAATTTGTGTAAAGAATAATGGTATCCCCTGGGTTTTTGCGATTGGGGATTTTATCGGCAAAGCCTTCTTTGAAATACTGCTGTACAAGGGGGCCAAGGGTCGCTGTTGCAGGATCCTGCTCAAGGGCAAAAGATGTTCTTCCCGTTAATCCTACAAAATTCTTTTCATTTAAATAAACGCGTTCTTTCTTCATAGTAATCCTTCCTTAATACAGGGGCACACCTTACCACTTTATGAGGGAAGAAGCCATCTCTTAAAAAATGGGCTTAAAAAAAGGGCCTGGGTGACTTACGTCGCCCAGGCCTAAGTGGAGGTATAACATGAAAAACCCAGACATTGCGTCCGGATGCACTATATATACGCACTTATTTTATTAATTCAAGTGTTTTTTTAATTTTTTATGTTTTTTGTGTTTTTCAACTAAGTAATTACTTTGCTGAGATTAACTCTCAATCAAAAGAAATCTTTTTCCTTCACCATCACGAAGGAAATCTGATCCTGGACCACGTTCAATAACATATGATTTTTTAGATTCAGAAAGTAATCCTTGAGAAAAATAGGTGGACAGATGAACATCATTTATCTTTGCGGCTAAAGGCTCTTGAATAAAATGAGTGCCAACAGAAAAAATACCTGCAAATTCTAAAGCTTTTTCTTGTGTCAAAGAAAAAATGGCTGTTTCTCCGTGTTCCAACGCACCATGCTCTAGGGAAAAATAATCCATAGTTAAAGGATCTTTATTGAAACACATCACGAGTCGTATGGGATAACCAGTATTATTACGGATATCGAATTCCATGTCATTATCATTTGCACCCATAGCTGCGTTAACGGCCAGACCACAAATAAAAATAAACGCGCGTAATTTATACATCTACACCCATCATCTTACTGTCCCTTCAAGAATACTTTCTCCAGCCAGTGGATGTTGTAATCTCCTTTTTGCATATCCGCATTTTCGGCCAACTTGCGGTGGAGGGGGAGGGTGGTTTCAATCCCTGAAATGACATATTCAGAAAGGGCCCGGCGCAGACGTGCGAGGCATTTTGGGCGATCATCGGCATGGACGATTAACTTGGACACCAAGCTGTCGTAGTGGGGCGGGATGGTATAGCCTGTATAAACGGCACTGTCGACACGCACACCAAGGCCTCCAGGCACATGGTTAAAGTCAATGCGACCAGGGCACGGCATAAACGTTTCAGGGGATTCCGCATTGATCCGGCATTCAATAGCATGGCCCCGGATTTTGATATCTTTTTGTTGAAGGGTCAGGACTTTGCCCGCCGCAATGCGAATCTGTTCCCGGACCAAATCAATCCCAGTCACCATTTCAGTTACAGGATGCTCTACTTGAACGCGCGTATTCATCTCGATAAAATAGAATTGACCGTCTTCATAAAGGAATTCGATTGTCCCAAGACCCCGATATCCCAACTTTTTCATGGCATTAACGACTTTTTCCCCGATGTCATGGCGTTGTTTTTCCGTAATGACGGGGGAGGGGGCCTCTTCCCACAACTTTTGGTGACGCCGTTGGATAGAACAGTCTCGTTCCCCAAGGTGCAAGACGTTGCCGTGGGTATCGGCCAAGATCTGTATTTCAATGTGACGCGGATGGGTCAGGTACTTTTCAATAAAAACATCATCATTGCCGAAGTTAGCTTTGGCTTCTGCTTTGGCAATTCCAAGACGTTCTTTCAACTCAGTATCATTGTTGGCGACCTGCATTCCCTTACCACCACCACCGGCTGTGGCTTTGATCAAGACGGGGTACCCGTTCTTTTTGGCAAAAGCAAGCGCCTCTTTGACATCTTTAATCGCCCCATCGGACCCCGGAACAACGGGAATCCCCAAGGCTTGGACGGTTTTTTTGCCCGTGATTTTATCCCCCATCAAACTAATGTGATCAGGGTGGGGGCCGACAAAGGTAATGTTGTGTTCTTCAACCATTTTAGCAAAGGTGGCATTTTCTGCCAAAAACCCGTAACCGGGGTGAATAGCGTCAGCCCCTGTAATTTCGGCCGCCGCCAGAATGGATTTAATATCGAGATAACTTTTGGATGCAGCAGCAGGTCCAATACACACCCGTTCATCAGCCAAGCGCACATGCATGGCCTCAGCGTCAGCCTTGGAATGGACAGCAACCGTCTGGATACCCATTTCCCGGCAAGCCCGGTGGATACGGAGCGCAATTTCACCGCGATTAGCGATGAGGAGCTTTTTAATCATAAAGGGGCCTCTTTTTTATTCGATAATAAGTAAAACTTCATCAAATTCAACAGGTGTTCCGTCTTGAATGAAAATTTCTTTGACAATACCCGATTTAGGCGCCCGGATGGGGTTCATGACTTTCATGGCTTCAACAATCATGACGGTGTCGCCCTCTTTGATGGGGCCACCGACTTTAATGAAAGGATCCGCGCCTGGTTGGGAAGACAAATACGCTGTACCGACCATGGGGGACTTGATGGCCCCTGGATGTTTTGCCGGATCAATTGGGGCTTTTGGAAGATCTGTGGTGGTTCCTTCAACAATGGCACCTTGTCCTTGGAACCCTTGAGATTGAAAAGATGGCATTTGCATGCCTTGCATGGCTGGATAAAACTGTTGTTGAGCTGGAATCCCAAAATTACGAGCCACCCGGATACGACATCCTGCAGTTTCATATTCGATTTCACTCAAATCTGTTTCTTTAAAAAGGTCTGCAAGTTCCTTGACAGCTGCCGCATCGATATTTACTTTGTCGGCTTTTGTCTGAGATTCTTTACCAATATTCTTTGGGGCTTCTTTCGTATGCTTTTTCGTTTCAGCGTTCGTCACAGTTCATCCTCTTAAATTCAATAAGACATACTTTAGCTTATAGTTGGAAATGGAAAAAGATGCAACCTGATTAACGGAGATAAACAAGGTTATGCCCTGAAGATGTGTTGTGATCATCGTTTAAAATCAGAAAGTCCCATTGAATAACGATCAATAAATAACTATATATCTATATGAATAAAATTCAATTAAAGGAATTCATTGTGATGAAAATAAGATTGGTTTTTATATACATTATTTTTTATTCTATTTTTTCGTTTGGCTCTCACAAAAAATATGATGAATTAATGGCAGAATTCAACAGACCTCCCGAAGGTTCTGTCCGTCAAACCGTATTTTGCATGGGATTTGAGGATGAAAAAGCAGCTAAGAATTTTGGGAGTCTTAAGGGAGAGGTAAGTTTTGCCATTTCTGTCTTTCTTTCAAAAACATCTTCCCCAACGATACCTTTATCTGAAAGCAACCGTATGTACAAGAGTACCATAAATGAGATTATTTATACAACATCCCTCAACGGGCCTTTTAACGGGCTCAAAGTCAATACTTTGATGGAAATAGACCATATTCTCCCTCCTGCCACAGATGGCAAATCAATTTTTTATTATGAGTGGCAGGGTTGTCAAGTGTCTAGAATGAGTAAATTTTGTATGTCTTTAAATGGCAAAGACTTAATTGATTACCATCATGCCCGTCTTGACGCATACCCATGGATATTTCCAGCCTCAAAAGATTACTCTAACGTAAAGGGCTCAAAAAACATGGTAATGATACGCTTAAAACATAGTGGGAAAGATTTAAAATCAGGTTGGACATTCGAACCATTTATTTTCAATAGAATGGTACCAGCATTAAATCTATTATCGACAATTTCTTATAAACCAGATGGAAAAAAAGAACTTTTAAAATTAGCACGTGCGCATAATCGACATGGTGGACCTTTCCGTTTGCAGGTTGTTGAGATTGAGGATGATAAGGTTGATTGGTTATGGCCCAAGGAAACCCTTGAAGATTCTGATGGCCGTTATCGTGATCTACTATTCTTTGGAATTTCCCCTAAAGATAGTAAAAACACGGAAATAGAGATTCTGAATGACTTCATCTGTGATAGCAAAAAAGGTCCTTTTTCTCCTGAGGATAGTCTTCTGTCGGAATGTTATCGTATTGCAGCGACTTATCCCTCTATTTGTGGTGCAGCTAAATCAGAAGAACCCATTGAACCTACTGGTGCTTCCTGGAAGAAGAAAAAAGGGAAAAAAAAGAAAAAATAATTTCTAAAAACAATGGATTGCGGTAATTCTGTGAGAAAATTTTGATCATGCCATGGGTAGAATTTACTCACAAAGTAGTTGATATTTCCTCATGATTCTTCGCTAAGCCTCGTCCCCCGCAGCGATTCCCTTTTCCCCCCGTTCTTGATAAACGATGAAAAGGCCGCATACACTGATGACCACTGCCCCCAGCAGCACCTGGAAGGTCGGGATTTCTTGGAAGAAGACATACCCAAAGATAATACCCCAAATAAGAAGTGTATAGAACATAGGGGCAACAACATGGGCGGGAGCCAATTGGTAAGACCTGGCAATCAAGATATGCCCCAAAGTCCCAGCAACGCCGAGAAGGGCGATTAAAGCAAATTGTTGAAATGTTGGGCAAACCCAAACGAAGGGGAGGAAAAGTCCCCCAATCACGCAGGTTATTGCGGTATAGTAAAAGACGGTCGTGAACGCTTTGTCTTGTTTACCCAGTTTACATGCATAAATCATGACCATAGCTTCCAGAAAAGATGATAGAACGCCTGCCACAGCCCCTTCTAATTGAATAATGCCTGTGGGTTTAGAAATGACCAAAACGCCCAAAAACCCAAGAATCGTTGCTGTCCATCGCGTTGTTCCAACATGTTCTTTCAAAAAGGGTCCCGCAAGGGCCGTCACAAAAAGGGTTGTTGCAAAAGAAATGGCCGTGGCATCCGCCATAGGCAGGGCTGCAAAAGACCAGTAGAGAAAATACAACTGACCGAACCCCAGAAATCCTCGAAAAAGTTGCATTTTGAGGTGGGTTGTTTCTAAAAGATTATGGGTTTGTTTAATCCTGGAAAAAATCAACATCAAGAGGGTCGCAATAGAACTACGGAAGAAGATGATTTCACTCAAGGGAAGAGCATTACCTGTTTCTTTGGCAACCGCATTGGTAATGCCAAAGAAAAACATGCCCCCGATCATACACAGGCAGCCAAGGAGAATTTTTTTGGAAGTGTTGTTCATTTTTCCTCTCTCGTCTCCCCTGCGGAAGTGGGGAACCAGGGCCCCATGCGATGTATTGTGGGTTTCATAGATTTTCCGGTTGAAAGATCTTGTTTGCGACCCTCGCCCCCCGCTTTCGCGAGGGTGACAAAAAAAGAAACCGGGGTGACAAGGTGTTTTAAAAACATAGCGTGTGATAAATTCATCAACAGAAAACGTTACCCAAGATCGATTTCCGGTACATGCTTGGCATTTTCCACCTTTTCACGTCTTACAATATAAATGCCACTTCCAACGATCAAGGGGACGCCGATGAACATCATGGTGCTGACAGTTTCTCCCCAGAAGATGTACCCAAATGCAGCACCCCAAATGATGAGGGTGTAAAGCATAGGGGCCACAACAACCGCAGGTGCGATACTGTAAGCATAAACGATGGAGACATGTCCCAAACAACTGACAAGACCAAGAGAGGCACCAATCAACAAGTTATAGGGAGAAGGGGTAACCCAATCACCAAAGATGATAATATAGATCAAAGCAATAATAGCGATAATCCCTGTGTGAAAAAACACACTGGTCACAGGCTTGTCTTTTTTAAGAAGGCGTGCCATGAGCATGATGAATCCTTCAATAACAGCAGAAATCAAGGCAATGCCTGCGCCATAAAGTGTCACGTCGCCACTGGGCTGCGCCACAATCAAGACGCCAGAAAACCCGACAATAACAGCAACCCACCGTTGAATACTGACTTTTTCTTTTAAAAGGGGTCCAGAAAGTGCTGTGATGATAAAGGGACTGAGAAAAGTGAACGTGGTTGCCTCAGGCATAGGCAGAAATTTAAAGGAAAGAAAAAGGGTCCAAAGACCAAAAAATCCAATGATGCCACGCCCAATTTGAAGGGGATAGTTATGGGATTTTAGCCATTTAAGATTGCCCGTAAAGAAAAGAAACATGAACATATAGGACACAGAAAAACAACTTCTGAGCAAAACGATTTGAACACTGGGCATGGTTTCAGAGGCTTCTTTAATCAAAGCATTGCCAATCCCGAACATGAACATTCCAAAACAAAGGGAAAAACAACCGACATAAGCAGCCTTTTGGCTCGACATATTGGTGAAGAAACTTTTTTTGATCATGGGATTTATCCTTCTTTTCTAGACTTCATCTCTAATTTCTTGTGGATTTTCCAACAGGTGATAATCCAATGTGCTTTTCAAAGCGCCCTTTAAATCCACCACAGGATTCCATCCCAACTTGTCTTGGGCATTTTTGATGGACGGCACACGGGCCGACACATCTTCATAATGTTTACCGAAATGTTGCTGGGCGTCAACGACTTCAATGATGGCTTTTTCAGCCAAATGACGGTGACTTGGATACTGCTTAATGGCGTCCACCACCATGGTCGCGACATCCTTGATAGCATAGTCATTCTTGGGGTTGCCCACGTTGAAAATCTGGCGACTCGCCTGGCCATTTTTGTTTTCGATGATGCGCATCAGTGCGTCAACCCCTTCTTCCACGTAGGTGAAACACCGGCGTTGATGTCCCCCATCCATGAGTTTAATGGGACGTTGATACAAGACATTGCTGATAAATTGAATGACCGCCCGTGAACTGCCTTCTTTGGGGGCGTAGACATCATCCATTTTTGGCCCAAGCCAGTTAAAGGGACGGAAAAGGGTGTAGTCCAGATTTTCATGAATGCCGTAAGCATAAATAACCCGGTCCATGAGTTGCTTGGAACAGGAATAGATCCACCGTTGTTTGTGGATCGGGCCTAAAACAAAATTGGATGTCTCTTCGTTAAATTCGTTGTCCGTACTCATGCCGTAAACTTCTGACGTGGACGGGAAAATCACCCGCTTATTATATTTCACACATTGGCGGACGATATGCAGGTTTGCTTCAAAATCCAGCTCAAAAACGGCCAGAGGCTTCGTCACATACATGGCGGGGTTAGCAATCGCCACCAACGGCAAGACCACATCGCATTTTCGGATATGGTATTCGATCCACTCTTTATTGATAGTGATATCGCCTTCAACAAACTTAAACCGAGGGTTATCAAGGCTTTCTTTCAGTTTGTTATTATCCATATCCATCCCAAAAACCTGCCAGTCAGTTTTGGCTAGAATGTTTTTGGTCAAACAGTTACCGATAAATCCGTTAACGCCGAGTATTAAAACTTTGATGCTCATTTATTTCTTCTTTTCTTCAATGATATCGCGAATGATAAAACGATGGCGCTTCGATGTATTTTGGTACATCCGTCCTACATATTCACCGATAATGCCAATGCCCATAATGGCCACACTAATCAGAAAGATCACGATGGTCAAGAGGGTGAAGACACCTTGGGCTTCAGGACCGATGAAAATCCGGCGTGCCACCATATAAAGCACCAATAAAAAGCTAAGAGAGGACACGATCATCCCGAAAAAGGTGAAAAACTGAATGGGTACCAAGGAAAAACTGGTAGCTAAGTCGATCGCAACCCGGATTAAATGGTAAAGACTGTATTTTGAATCCCCTTGTTCGCGTGCATCGTGACGCAGACCTACTTCCGTTGGGTTTTGGGCCAAGCGCCAGGCAAGAACCGGAATAAATGTATGGCTTTCACCCCCTTGGACCACCTGGTTGACGATGGGACGGGTATAGGCCCGAAACATACAGCCCTGGTCTTTCATCTTGGCATCGGTGATGAATCCCCGTACAAAATTCGCAAAGCGGGACCCAATATGCCGCAACGGATTGTCACTGCGTTTAATGCGGAAGCTGCCCACCACATCGTGACCTGCTTCAACTTTTGCCAAAAGCTTTGGGATTTCTTCAGGCGGATTTTGAAGATCCGCATCCAGATTAATGACCACAGCACCCCGGGATTGTTCGAAAGCGGCCATGATCGCCATATGTTGGCCAAAGTTGCCCATAAAATCAATGATTCGGACATGGTGGGGATATTTCTTGTGGAGTTTCTTTAAAATTTCCAAAGACTTGTCCTTACTGCCATCATTGGTATAGATCACCTCATAGGGTTTTTTGAGGTTTTCCAAGACAGGCATGAGCCGATCTGATAGCGCCTCCAGGCTTTCTTCTTCATTATAAACGGGTACAACAACGGAAAGATAAATATCTGACATGATTTAAGATCCTTTAAGAATAATCTGGAGTGCGTCGATCACATCTTGCTGGTCAGCGTCCGTCATGGTGGGAAAGAGGGGAAGGCTCATGGCGCGTTGTGCAAAATTTTCAGCATGCGGGAAGTCACCTTCTTTATATCCATAAGCATTTTTATAGTAGGTAAAAAGATGGCAAGCCTGGTAGTGAAACCCAAGACCGATGTTATAGTCTTTTATGCGCGCCAACAGCGTATCCCGAGAGACAGGGCTTTTATCTGCATTCAACAAGGGGATATAAAGATGCCAGGCATGCAGGTGATCAAAATCCGGTCCTTGGGGCAGTGTAAACACATCCCAATCCTTAAACGCCGCGTGGTATTGACGAGCCAACACATTGCGACGGTCAATAAATCCATCTAAAGCCGCTAGCTGATGAATGCCCAAGGCTGCTTGAATATCCATCATATTATACTTAAACCCAGGGGCCACCACGTCGTAAAAGGGACTGCCGTCTTTGGCAAAGCGGTTAAAAGAATCTTTGCTGATGCCATGAAACCGGAAGATCTTCATATGATCCAGGGCCTCTTTCGTGTGGCTGACGATGCATCCTCCTTCACCCGTTGTCATATTTTTGTTGGGATGAAAGCTGAATACCTGGATATGGCCTGTAGACCCAAGACGTTTCCCTTTACATTCTGTACCAATCGCGTGGGCACAGTCTTCAATGACTGTCAGGTTATGTTTGTCGGCCAACGCATACAAATCATCCAAATCCACCGGGGCCCCCGCATAGTGTACGGGCATAATAGCTTTGGTCCGAGGCGTAATGGCCCGTTCTACTTGGTTTAAATCCATATTATAAGTGTTGGGATCAATATCCACCAAAACAGGGCGCCCGCCGGCATGTTCAATGGTATTGAGGGTTGCAACAAAGGTCATGGCTGTTGTAATGACTTCATCGCCTGGTTGAAGGTTGAGAGTCAAAAGAGCGAGATGCAGTCCCGCCGTTGCAGAAGAAACCGTCATCACATGGTCCCGTCCAAAATAGGCCTTTAATGCAGCTTCAAACTTTTCAACTCGGGGGCCTGTCGTTAGCCATCCTGATTCAAGACAATCTCTGACTTCATTGAGTTCTTTATCTGTAATAGTCGGCTTTGCAAAAGGTAAAAATGTGGTGCGGGTCATATTAATCATTCCAATGGATAAACTAAGCTTTTTAGATAGCATAGACGTCAAAAAAAACATAGGGGGTTTTTGGGGGATTTGCAGGGTTTGCCCCCCTATCTTGTCTTGTTGGCAGGTTTTCACTATGTTTAGATAAAAAAGGACGGTGTTCTATATCAAAGACAGGATACATAGAGGAATTTATAATTTTAAACGCCCAGAAATTCTGGGTCTCAGCTCTGATCAATCCACCCCAAGGACAACAGTGCAAATCCCTTTATTTATTACAACCTTCTTTATTGGATGGAACAGCATTTTTTATTGGCAGTGGCTACCTCAGAAGATTCGTTTACAGGACTTATGCCTGTTAGTCTGGCTATAGCATCCTGTTTTTCACGAAGTGCTTTTTTGTAATCAGCTTCTGCTGCCGCTTTAAGGCGTGCCGCTTCTTTTCTATCATCTTCTGCGTGTTTTTGTTCTTCTTTTTTTATACGGACAACCCTGTCAGCTTCCTGTTTTTCATGTTCAACACTTCTTTTGACCGGTGCAAGGGCAACTTCTCTTTTTCTAATCGCCTCTTCTTGTTGTTTTAATCCAGTCTCCTTCATCTGCAATAATTTCGCATTATGATCTAGATTCGAAGCCATCATGCTTGCATTAAAAGCAAACTGTTCTTCTCTCAGTCTTTCTTCCATTTCCCGTCCACTCTCCATTACTCCGCGAATATATAGACCTTCTTCTCCAGACCGTACAGCACTGGCTCTAGCATCTAGTCTGTCCTCTTCTGAGTAAGCGGATGAAGCCTCGGCACAAACGACCCTCAAGGAAAAAATCCCCAACAGAAAAATTTTTATTTTCATACTCCATAACTCCTTTTTATATGCCTTTTTTATAAAAAAACAGGGTAATTTACCCTACCTTTTAACTCAACTAACAATGCCCAGTCTCTTTTCAATTTTATCTATTTCTTCAGGAATAGCTTTAGCTTTAGATCTATCGTCATCTCCCCCATCACCTTCTCCATGAAGTCTCATGCTTTTTGCAACACTGAGCTCAGCGTACAGTCTCCGGAGTTGCAACCTTAATCCTTCCGGACTTTCGAGAGACTCTCCACTTTTTTCAAACGCTTCTAACTGTTGATATATCTGTTTCAGATCCGCATGATCTTGAAATTTGCTAATAATCCGTTCCTCTTCTTCCATCATAAACTGAATATTACCTATCGTCGTTTTCATCTCTTTTAAGAGGGATACAGGATCTAATGTTACTGAACTTTTGGGCCCTACAACCATCATGCCTTCAGTAGATAATCCAACAGCCATTCTTCTGTTCATATATTTTCTCTGGGCTTCAAGTAAATCAAAATAAACAGCTAACTGTTCTGACGAACGATGCCGGGCTTGACCAGGTACAATAGGACCTTTAGGACCATCTTTTATTGTTACAGTATAATGCTCTACAGCTTCTTGCACCGCTGGATCTTCATTCACACTTTCGGCGACAGGACGCAGCGATGCTCCTGAAGCAGCAGCTATAGGATTAATAACCTCACGTTCTACTAATTGCCGCAAAAGTCTAGATGTTTCTCGCCTCTCATCTTCTGCTAATTTTCTGAATCGATCTACTTCTGCTCGATCGGCTGCTGCTTGCTCTTGCTTTCTTTTTATAGAAAGACCTATCTTCACTACCTCATCCTTATCATCCCGAATTTTTTTCCTATCAGAAGCAACGTGCGCTTCTGATTTTTCTAAATCCTGTTTTCTGTGATGTAATGCTTTTTCCCTTTCATGTAACACTTGAGCGCGGGCATTTAAAGCCATGACCCCGATCGCTTGCTGTTGCTGAACCATACCTGCTGATGCTGCAAAAGACTGCTCCCTTTGCGTTTCCATCATTTCACGCGTCCATTCTGATGTCCTACCGGATGACAACCTCTGTTCTTCTGTTGCTACTGCGCGAGCCCTTCTTTTGATTGCTTCATCTTCTTCATGGTGATGATGATGAGAAGATGCATGAGAGTGAGTATCTTTATGATGATGAGAAGCTTTTACACAAACCCCTCCCAACAAAAAAACTGATAATAAAAAACCTTTAAATAGCATTTGAAATTTTCTCCTCTTTTGGACTGCTAATCCTAATATCAGAAAAAATTTCTTAAACCAACACAATCAAGTTATAAAAATTATTTTTCGCTTTTTTTATCAAAGAAAAAGAAAATACACCTCATTTTATGAGTATGAAACCAACAGCTATGCCCCTTGGGTCCTAAAATCAGGAAAAATAACACCCAACAAAAAAGCGGCGCCTCACGGTACCGCTTTTAAGTTATTTCATCCATCAGTTGATGATGGAATAATCAGAACTTAGTTGCCTGAAACGTCTGCATCTGCTGGTGCTACGTCAGTAGTATCTTCAACTGGTGCAGGCACTGTTGCGTCAGCATCAGCAAAAACTGTTGTGAAAGAAAGAACGGAAACTAAAAGTGTTAGAGTCTTGATCATTTAAAAATACCTCGTTTTGATTATTAACAACTGTAATCCCTTCACTGGGCCCACACCTAATTTATACCTTGGGATTTCTCATTATTCAAGGGGTTCTGGCAATTTTTTTAAGGAAAATTTTTCTCCCCACTCCAATCGGCTTTGGGTCTTATAGTCTGGTGCCTTAGATCTGGTAACGGTTTCACGCTTGATCCCTTGCAGGGTGCATACGTCAAAAATAACATGTCCTTTTGCCTTCATAGGTTTTTGAATGATACGGGGAGGCAGGTTTTTTTCTAGAGGAGTTTTTGAAACGATAAGATAACTGAATTTTTCATCCTCATGGGACAACCTTGCCCTTTTTGCCCGTTGATGGTCAAGGGTTCGTGGAAGCCGCGTTGAAAAATGACACCAGTTTTCTCCCATCACCATAGGGCAGGTGGCCTCGTGACCACATGGGGCTAGAATATATCCGCCCTGTTGGATGAGAAACGTTCTTGCACGGTTTAATGTCCAAAATCCTGCAGGCGTACCGGGTTCAATAAGGATCAGAACTTGGTTAGTTTGATCCCATACCTTTTTGAGGACTTTTTCTTGGTGTTTTTGATCGACCTCTGACATCGTATAGGACATGAAGATCAGATCATGGGGAGTCAACGAATCAGTTACGTAATTACAGGTTTCAAAGTGTCCCAAAGCGTGAGAAAATGCTTTGCCACTCTCCAGCATGAAAGGGTTTTGTTCGACCAGTGTTAGCGTATCGATGCCGGGGAAAAGAGAATCAAAAAGCCACCGACTGGACCCAACACCGGCCCCTAGATCAAGAATAGTTTTGACCGGGGCACGCTCCCACAGTTCTTTGAACACACGCAAAACATTTTCCCCCACATGATAGGTCGCAGGCAAGCGTGTGATGATATAAAGGAGTACCTCTTCTTTAGAACTGAGGGCTTTATGCGGGGATGTGCGGTACTTTTTGGACAGGACCTCTTGCAGAGAAACCCGATTTTTTTGAGGGAAATTCTTAAGGAGACTTTGGATTTGTTCTTGAAGTGATGGGGGGAGGGCCATCTTTATGAGGCACGCTCGTCAAGCCATGCCATCTGAATAGCCTCTAAGATCTTTTCATTACATCCATCTGGATGATCATCAAAGTTTTCAAGATCCAGAATCCACTGGCGCAGATCCGTAAAACGAATGCCGAGGATATCAATCGTGGGATATTGGTCCTCTAATGCAAAGACAATAGGGTAAGTGTCCTGCCATCGAAGCATTTTCTTAATCCACCATCATGTTGCGGGTCGCGCTAGGCACTTTTAGAACCATCCCATCCATTTCAGGAGATAAAATAATCTGGCACCCTAACCGGGATGTGGCAGTTAGGCCAAAAGCCAAATCTAACATGTCTTCTTCATCTTCTGTTGCTTCTGGCAAGGATTCATAAAATCCTTCATCCACAATCACATGGCAAGTAGAACATGCTAAGGACCCTTCACAGGCCCCTTCCAGGTCCACACCATTTTGGTGGGCAACTTCAAGGACAGACAAACCAATGGGGGCCTGAACTGTTTTTTTTGTGCCATCTGCATCGATGAAATGAATGGTTACGGTGCTCATAAAATCTCCTTAAAAATGTCTAAAAATTAATGATGGGCGAACAGTTCACCTGCTTCAAACCCTTGAAGGTCCAGCTTTGCACACGTTGGCAAAAAGTCAAAACACCCTTGGGCCAACGCTATCCGGTCGGACCGCATCAATAACGTATCGAGGGCATCCTTCAACTTGTGCAAATATAAAACATCACTGGCTGCATAAGCAAGTTGTTCTTCAGAAAGGGTTGGAGATCCCCAGTCAGAGGCCTGTTGGCCTTTATCAAGGGATATATTCAAAAGACTGTGGCAAAGGTCTTTAAGACTATGCCGGGGCACAAATGTCCGGGCTATCTTGGATGCGATCTTGGTGCAGTAAATAGGGGACGGCATCACACCCAGATGGTGATAAAGAGTTGCCACATCAAACCTGGCAAAGTGGAAGATTTTTGTGACCTTCGGATTGCTTAACAGTTTTTGAAGGTGAGGGGCATTATAAGGCTTTTGAATGTCAAATTTCACCATATGACATAAACCGTCTCCTGCTGAAAGCTGAACAAGACATAATTTATCACGCAACGGATTGAGGCCTAATGTTTCTGTATCAATAGCAACACTGGCGCCAAAATCAAGACCTGCTGGCAAATCGCCGTGGTGAAGATGAATAGTTTTTAATGGCATAGTCGTCCTTTGTGTATATCTCATTTTTGTACTCTATTTGGGGGGTGGGGTAAAGCAAGAATTGCTATTCTTCTACTATTCTGACCGTCTTCCCTTTGACTTTAAAGGATGTCTTGCCCTCGAGCAGGGTCAATACTTGATTGCCAAAAATATCCAGGCGCCATCCCTCAAGGACCGGAAGTCCTGTCCGTTTTCCGCTAACGAGTTGTTTTAAGACATCGACGGTACACAAAAGTTTTGGGGCAATCGCATGCTCTTGGGCAACCATTTTATGAAGGACTTTCAACATATCCACTACCAAGGCTTCTGATGTGGTTGGAGAGGGAGGGGGGGTTAAACTTTGAGGGAGCTCAAGAATTTCTTCTGGATTTTCAAGGCAGTGGAGTAAAGCGTCTGCATACGCTTTCTTCACGTTGGTTTGCGCCACTAAATCCTTTAATTTTTGGGCAGGACGGCTGGTGCGTGCAAGATCCAACAGCCATTGGTCCTTTAGAATATGAAGACGGGGCTTGTCTTGGCGTACCGCTTCGTTTTCCCGCCAGGTTGCTAAGGCCTTAATCTTTGAGAATTCTTTTAATCCAATAGGCAGAGGAATACTAATGCGTCGCCAAGATTCTTCCGGCCTGATAGCATATGTTTCAGGATTTTTAAGAACCTCAAGTTCTTCTTTGACCCAATCGAGACGTTGTTCTGTCCGTTTCAAAAGCACTCTATAAATATCGATCAAATAGAGAACATCACCCATGGCATAGTTAATTTGGTCTTGTGTTAAGGGCCTTTGGAGCCAGTTTGATACTCTACAGTCTTTGTTAAGGGAAATATCCAGGATGGATTTCACCAAAGACTGATATCCAACACTATCCCCAAAACCATTCACCATGGCGATAATTTGAGTATCCGCAATAGGGGTCGGCAAAACACCCCAAAAGTGGTAGAAAATTTCCACATCTTGCCGGGCTGCATGGAATATCTTGGTGATATTTGGGTTAGTGAAGACGGCTTTCAAAGGGGCTAGGGATAGATTATGTTTGACAGGATCAATAAGGGCTGTTTGCGTATCCGTTGCAATTTGAATTGTGCTGAGTTTTGAAAAGTAGGTAGATTCCCGGACGAACTCCGTATCAACGGCCATCAACGGGGCGTTTTCCATCAAACGGGCACAGAAAGAGGCCAAGGCTTCTTCAGTCTCGATATATTCAAATGGTCGCTGGTCTTGTTTCATAAAAATTGTATATACTAGAAGGTAGACTTATGCAAATTTTGTGTATAGATTAAAATCTTTATAAGACAAGTTATTTAAGGAGTATTCCCATGGCCCGTATTACCGTTGAAGATTGCGAATCAAAGGTTGGTAGCAACCGATTTGACTTGGTTCTTGAAGCAGTCGAACGTGTTCGTCAAATTTTGACAGGTTCTCCCCTGTTGGTTGAACCCCGGCGTGACAAGAATCCTGTGATTGCGCTGAGAGAAATTGCAGCTGGCAAGGTATCTGCAGAACACCTGCATGAATCAATCATTCGGAATCTTCAAACCCATACCCATATGGATGATGAAGAACAAGATGTTTTAGCGGCTCTTGAAGAAGAAACTGCTTGGTTTAATACGGCGCAAGAATCTGCTTCTGTTAATACAGAAGAAGAGCTTGTGGAAGATGGTCTTGTGATTACAGATGACCTTGAAAATCTCTAGGTTTTCCAAAGCGTTTAATGGAGGAGGAGGAGGGGCTGTGTCCCTCCTTTTTTTATGCAGTACGATATCGATGGACTGATTAAGAAGGTAAAGGCCTATAATCCTGGTGCAAAGATCGCCCTTTTGCAACAAGCCTACGACTTTGCAGAACATCATCACCGGGATCAAAAACGATCCTCCGGTGAAGCCTATATTTCCCATCCTTTGGCCGTTGCCTATTCCCTTGCAGATCTTAAACTGGACCTTCCATCCATTATAACCGGGCTTTTGCACGATACGGTGGAAGACACGGAAGCAACCCTTGATGATATTCGAAAAAATTTTAGTGAAGAAATTGCCTATCTTGTAGATGGAGTGACAAAACTATCTAGGATCGAACTACAATCCAAAAGCCAAACCCAGGCAGAAAACTTGCGAAAGCTTGTTTTGGCCATGGCCCAAGATATTCGGGTATTGATCATTAAGTTGATGGATCGGCTCCATAATATGCAAACGCTGGAATATATTCCGTCTCTCCAGCGGCGTCAAAGCATTGCTCTTGAAACCATTGAAATCTATGCGCCTTTGGCCCAACGAATTGGGATGTTTACAGTCCAAGAACAACTTCAAAATATGGCGTTTGCGGTCTTAAATCCTGATGCCTATGAAGCCATTCAGCAACGTCTTGCAGAATTTCATGAAAAAGGCCAAGACATTGTCAAAGAAGTCATTGAAGACTTGGAAAGAATCCTCAAAGAGGGGGGGATGACAGCATCTGTCTATGGACGGGAAAAGAAACCCTATTCCATTTGGCGGAAGATGCAGCGGAAAAATATCAATTTTGACCAGCTATCAGATCTTTTTGCTGTCCGCGTTATTGTAGAGGCAAAAGCCGATTGTTATCAAACTTTAGGGCTTATTCACCATGCAAAAGTTGTTATTCCTAAAACCTTTAAGGATTATATTTCCACTCCAAAATCTAACCATTACGAAGCGTTGCATACGAAAGTCTTAGGACCCCATGGGACAAGACTTGAGATTCAGATTCGTACCAAACATATGCAGGAAGTCGCTGAACGAGGCGTTGCAGCGCACTGGCAATATAAACAAGGCATTCCAGCCAGGGATATGAAAAATTACCAATGGCTTCAAGGGCTTTTGGATATTTTGGAACAAACATCAGGTGCTGAAGAGTTCTTAGAACATACGAAATTGGAGATGTTTCAAGACCAGGCGTTTTGTTTTACGCCCAAAGGCGATATTATTAATCTTCCAAATGGTGCCACCGTTATTGATTTTGCCTATGCGCTTCACTCGGAAATTGGCAATACCTGTAAAGGGGCGAAGGTCAATGGCCGACTTGTTCCATTAAAAACGGAGCTCCAAAACGGTGACCAGGTAGAAATTTTAACCGACAAGAATGTGCGCCCTTCTCCAGAATGGGAGCAGATCGCAATTACAGGGAAGGCCCAAGCTAATATTCGCCGATTTATTCGGTCCCAAAAGCGCAGCCAATTCAAGAAATTGGGCCAATCCATCTATGAAAATGAGTTAACCCCAGAGCAGAAAGACACGTTGCGCAAGGCTCCTGCTAATGCGTTACGGTACTTCCATCTCTTCACGTTTGATGATCTTCTGGTCGCCCTTGGCGAAGGAAAAGTGCAGGCTAGCGATGTGAGGGACTTTGTCTTGAATCAGGCCATGTCTTCAGCGGGTGTATCAGAACAACAGACGTTCAAAGACAAGCCGGCCGTGATTATTAAAGGCTTGGTTTCAGGCGTTGCCGTTCACTACGGCGGATGTTGTCATCCTTTGCCTGGTGATAAAATTACGGGAATTATTACGGTTGGCAAGGGTGTCACGGTCCACCGGGCAACGTGTGAGATCCTCCAGCAGTATGAACATGATCCTAAACGATGGTTGAATTTGGCCTGGGGCAAAACGGAAGGGTCTTATTTTCAAGGGCGGTTAGTCTTAACTGTCCAAAATACCCCGAATGCTTTGGGTGATGTTGTGAATCTTATCGCAAAAAATAATGGAGATATTACCAATTTCCGTATCCTTAAACGTCATAAGGACTTTTTTGAGATGATGGTGGATATGCAGGTCAGAAATTTACTCCATCTTGAACAGATTATTGGGTTCCTTCGGGCTATGACCATTGTTGAATTTGTTGAAAGGCCAGAAAATCCATGAGGAAAACCATGATTCTTGGTATTGGAACAGATTTGGTCGACATAAAACGTATCGAACATTTAGTGAACACTAAGGGGGAAGCCTTTATCCAGAGAGTGTTTTCAAAGGTTGAACAAATTCAGGCTGAAACGCGGGCACAAGGCCCAAGGCGGATGGCCTTTTACGCCACACGTTTTGCTGCAAAAGAAGCCTGTGCAAAGGCTTTGGGCACTGGAATTCGCGATGGCATCACATTTCAAGATATGGTGATCACCAACGATGCTTTGGGAAAGCCTCTATTGACACTTTACAACAAGGCATTAGATCGTTTATTGACCCTTGGAGATAAGCCTCGCATTGACTTAAGTCTTAGCGATGAGTATCCTATAGGTGTAGCTTTTGTAATTATATCAACGGAGTAAAAATGACAGAGCAATCGGTTAAGAAGAAGAAAAAGTGGGATTCTCTGATTTTCAAAGGTGTTGTTTTTATTTGTAAAAAATTTAAAATCGCGGTTCCCAAACATGCTCAGTCTTTAAGCGAAGTCATTGGGGGTATTCTTCTTGCGGGTTTTGCGGCCTTGGCTATTCGCGTGCTTGTCTTTGAACCCTATACTATTCCTTCTGGATCTATGATCCCAACCATGCTCATTGGAGACTATCTTTATGTCCACAAAAGTGGCTATGGCATCAGCCGATATTCTTTTCCCTTTTATCACCCCCCTTTTATGAAAGGTCGTTATTTTTCAAACCTTCCCAGTAGGGGTGATGTCGTTGTTTTTAAAGTACCAACCGATACAGACACGAATTACATTAAACGCCTTATCGGACTTCCAGGGGACAAAGTTCAGATGAAAGAAGGATATCTGTATATTAATGGGACCGCTGTGCCTCAAAAACGTATCGAGGATTATGTTGAAAAAACGGCCTCAGGGCGCATAAAGAAGACACCACAATTTACCGAAACCCTTCCCAATGGCAAGGAATATACGATTCTGCGCGAAGCCTTGGACGGACGGCAATCTTTTGACAACACAGAAGAATTTACAGTCCCAGAAGACCATTACTTCATGATGGGAGATAACCGCAACCATTCTGGTGATAGTCGCAGTAGTCTTGGCCCTATTCCTTTTGAGAAATTTGTTGGTCCTGCCAAGATGGTCTTGGTTTCTGTCGATTCATCCATTTTGGATATCTGGAAGCTTCATAAGATTCGTTATAACCGTTTCTTTAATGTGATTCGTTAAAATTCCTATTTTCCCCGATGGGTTGATAAAGTCAGAATCTATCAACGCGACTTTTTAAAGATTTAGGCGGAAACTCTCCTTGGGAAAAGGAGAGGAAAATGATCATCAAACCTCCACAGCAAGAAAAACGGTTTGCATTTGCAACATACGATACGTCGTTTAAACATATGATGACAGTGCCAGAGGTGCAACAATCGTTTTTGGAGGCCTTTACAGAACGGTGTGACATTGTAGATCTTGTTTCCTATCCGACGGCAGTTCCCTATTTGCGCATGAGAGGAATGAATGAAACGCAACGTCATAT
>CAMBTM010000018.1 GCA_945870825.1 Rhizobium sp. Q54 | reverse complement strand
TAAATACAGGGTGTTTTGATGTATAAAATTTATTTTAGCATAGTATTAATGGTCTTGCTGGTTGGAAATCAGGGCTTTTCTTCAGGGCTTACTGCGGGATATGAAGCAGTATCTCCTGCCTCACTCCATGGCACAACTGCGGCTGCTTCTGGGGGAAGTGCGATACCATCGAGTGCGAAAATCCCCTCTTATCTGCAGAAGATTTATTCTTTTTTTAAGTTAAAAGACCTTTCTTGGATGCTGCAGGAAGTGCCAGAATCTTCAAGATTAATCGTAGTTGCCTTCTTAAAGGACGCTGAAGGGGAAGTTCTGACAAAGCTGGAAGCTTATGTTAAGGCTGCTCTAGAGATGAGCAGGCCGGAAGATGTTTCTAAAAACTGGTTGCCATTTTCTTACCTATACGACACACACCTGGATTGGTTGCCACCTGTTATTCAACAAGAGGTTCGACGGTTGCGCGCCATAGTTGGAAGTGAAGCACTTATTACACTGATACAATCAGCAGAAGAGCAAGTGGGGCACCCTACTAATCCTAGGGAGTGGTTACAAAGGTTTCTTTATGAAGCACGTTTATCTGGTCTTCGACAGCTTTTGGACAGAAATTGGGAATACTTATACTATTCTTTGTGGACAGAGAGGAATTTTTACGGAGACGCTTATGTGCGCGAAAAATTTGGTGATATTATTAATTTAATGGCATCGGAAGGGAAAATTTTTGATTCTTCTTTGACAAAGCCTTGTACAGAAAATGGTTTTTTTGAAGAGTCCGAGGTGCGTAGGCCCCATAGTGGTCAATCTGTTTTGATCGTTGGGGGAGGAAAAAGTGAGGGATCCCTCACTAAGGAAGAAGAAAAAACGCGCCCTGACGTGTATTATTCTGTCAATATTCTAAAAAACCAAGAGCCAGACCTGTTGGCAGATATCAATGTGCCAACCCAGATCGCATCTTTGCCATCCGGAAGTTTTAATCATATTAGAACAGATCATGTGCCCATTGAATGCTACTGGTGCGATTCTTTCTTTAGAAGTGCCAATCGATTGTTAAAGATAGGTGGAGAGCTTTATATTCAAGGGAGGGTACTGGACAAAATTACCCGCCAAGTCGCGAATGAGCGATTGGCTGGGTTTGGATTTGATGGAAATGGCTCGTCTGTGTATATAAAAGTACGAGATCTTTAGGTTGCCGCTTGAGTCTCATTTCTACTGAACACATACACAATGTAATATTCCAATTTACAACTCCATTTTGATTCATCATATGGAGTTGTAAAAAGCATTAAAGAACTCTGATGAGATCATCAAAGATCGCCCCTAAACCTTCTGTGCTACGATCTTTTTCTTAATGTCCCCAATGGATGCCGCAGGGTTCAGGCCTTTGGGACACGTGTTCGTACAGTTCATGATGGTATGGCACCGGTACAGTTTAAAGGGGTCTTCCAGGTCTTGGAGTCTCTCTTCTGTTTTTTCATCCCGGCTGTCTTGGATAAAGCGATGGGCCTGAAGAAGTACTGCAGGGCCCAAGTACCGATCCCCATTCCACCAATAACTGGGACAACTGGTACTACAACTAAAGCACAAGATACATTCCCAAAGACCATCCAATTTTTTGCGTTCCTCTGGGCTCTGCAACCGCTCACGCGCACCTTCTGCTGGCATTTCTGCTTGGATCCAGGGTTTGATTGATGCGTACTGGGCATAGGCTGCAGACAAATCCGGCACCAAATCTTTAATAACTGGCATATGGGGTAAAGGGAAAACCTTTACATCGCCCTTGATATCATCAATGGCTTTGGTGCACGCCAAGGTATTGGTCCCATCTACGTTCATGGAACAACTGCCACAAATCCCCTCCCGGCATGAGCGCCTGAAGGTTAATGTGCCATCCATTTTACTTTTGATGTGAATCAAGGCATCCAAGACCATAGACCCACACTGATCCATATCCACCTCGAAGGTATCGACCTGAGGGTTTTCTTTATCATCGGGATTATACCGATAAACGTGAAATTTTCGAATATTGGTCGCCCCTTCAGCTGCTTTATGAAGCTTGCCGGGCCGAAGTCTTGAATTTTTGGGAAGGATGAAATCTGCCATGATAGTCCCTAATACACGCGTTTCTGAGGTTTAATATATTCTACTTCATTTGTCAGGGTATAGGTATGAACGGGGCGATAATCAACGGTTGTTTGATGGGTGTGATTTACCCAAGACAACGTGTGCTTCATCCAGTTTTCGTCATCCCGTTCTGGATAATCATCCCTTGCATGGGCGCCGCGACTTTCTGTCCTTGCTTCAGCAGATACCATGGTTGCAAGGCCCTGTCCAATAAGGTTTCGAAGCTCTAACGTTTCAACCAAATCCGTGTTCCAAATCAAAGACCGATCGGTCAAGGAGACATGTTCAAAAGAATGGGCCACACGGGTTACTTGTTTGACACCTTCTTGAAGGGTTTTTTCTGTTCTAAAAACACTACAATATTTTTGCATGGACCGTTGAAGATCAAGGCGAATCTCACTGGTAGAAAGGTCCCCCTTGGCATGGCGCAACGCATCCAAATCAGCGATAGCCTTTTGCCCAGCGTTTTTAGAAAGTTGGAAAGACTTAGACCCTGGCTTAATCAATTCTGCCGCCCGTTGGGCCGCGGCCCGTCCGAAAACAACGAGATCCACCAATGAATTAGTCCCAAGTCTATTGGCGCCATGAACCGATACACAAGCCGCTTCGCCAATCGCCATCAACCCTGGAGCCACTGCATCAGGATTATCCTTGGTTGGCGATAATACCTCAGCATGATAGTTAGTCGGAATTCCCCCCATGTTATAGTGCACCGTTGGCACAACGGGGATGGGGTCTTTGGTTACATCGACTCCCGCAAAAGTTTTAGCTGTTTCTGCAATGCCTGGTAACCGTTCATGAATCACCGCCGCATCCAAGTGCTGGACGTTAAGATGGATATAGTCTTTTAACGGTCCACAGCCCCGGCCTTCATTAATTTCAACGGTAATCGCCCGGCTTACAACATCCCGGGACGCCAAGTCTTTGGCATTGGGCGCATACTTTTCCATAAACCGCTCGCCGTCGCTATTGGTTAGGTACCCCCCCTCACCACGCACGCCTTCGGACATGAGGCACCCAGCGCCATAAATACCCGTGGGGTGAAACTGGACGAATTCCATATCTTGCAATGGAAGACCTGCGCGTAAAATCATGCCGTTCCCGTCCCCCGTACACGTATGGGCAGAGGTTGCAGAAAAATAGGTACGACCATGCCCCCCTGTGGCAAGAACGACCATGTGTGCTTGAAAGCGGTGGATGGTCCCGTCTTCTAGATTCCAAGCCATAACGCCACAGCACTTACCCTCATCATCAAAGATCAAATCCAAGGTAAAGTATTCCACAAAAAACTCAGCCTTATGTTTAAGACATTGCTGATAGAGGGTATGCAAGATGGCATGCCCCGTCCGGTCCGCCGCCGCACACGCACGGGCCACCATTTCTTTGCCATAATCTCGCGTATGACCTCCAAAAGGGCGCTGATAGATCTTGCCTTCTGGCGTTCTTGAAAAAGGCACCCCAAAATGTTCCAGTTCAACCACCGCTGGGATGGCATTCTTACACATGTATTCAATAGCATCTTGATCACCAAGCCAGTCAGATCCCTTGACTGTATCGTACATATGGAATCGCCAATCATCGGGGCCAAGATTCCCTAGGGCCGCACTGATGCCCCCTTGGGCTGCTACTGTATGACTACGGGTTGGAAAAACTTTTGTAACACACGCCGTTGAAAGACCTGCGGCACACATGCCAAGCGTTGCGCGTAAACCTGCACCGCCGGCGCCTACAACAACAACGTCATACTGGTGATCAATAATGGGATATGCCTGGGTCATTGACTGGTCCTAAAAAATGATATGATAAAAGGAAATGGCAAGAATACATGCTGTTACAGCCATGATAGTTTTGAGAATAAACATAGCGGCAGAGTACCAAAATGAGATATGGACGTAATCGTCAATAACGACCTCAACCCCGAGATAGCTATGAAACAAAATAAATCCCATCAAAAGCACTAAAAGACAGGTATTCCAAGGACAGAGGATCCATGCCAATGTGGCGTCAAAGTCCCCTGAAAGACGGAAAAACAGGTGGTATAAAAACCATCCACTCAACAGAATTAAAACAACCCCCGTCAGTCTTTCCAAAAGCCAGAGCATCGCGCCTTGATGCTTGGATGGAAAATCGAAATATCCTCTGGAAAATGACTGTTTCATAGCAGATCCTTTAAAAAGAAATGATAAAACGTCGCCGCTGTGGCTATCAAAGAAAAAATCACCACAGTCCACCCCGTTTTATAAACAGTCTTCAAATCATATCCATAACCTAAGTCCCAGAATAAATGTCTGATCCCGTTGGCAACATAATAATAAAAAGCAAAAGCCCAGCCTGTGCATAAAATGATTCCCATCCACGAATGGATAAAGGTCATGAAGATCTCGTAAGCGTGGGGTCCGATGGCAAGCGCCGCAATCCACCACACCAACATAAAGGATCCCACAAAAAGACCTGCTCCCATGATACGCCCCCCAATAGATAACACTGACGTCATCTGGGGTTTATAAATCTGAAGATGGGGAGAAAGGGGTCTTTGTTGAGATTTCATAGGAACACCGTTAAACGCCATAATAGGATCGATACCACGCCACAAAATTCTTGATCCCTTGATCAATATTGGTTTTAGGTGAAAAACCCAACTCTTTTTGGGCGAGCGTAATATCAGAAAAAGATTCCGGTACATCCCCTGGCTGCATGGGCTGCATATCGTAAATCGCTTTTTTCCCAAGTTCTTGTTCGATCAGTTGAATATAGCGCATCAAAGGTTCGCTTTTATGGTTGCCAAGATTATAGACCTTATGGGGCACATCTCCGCTTGGTGGATTATTGAATGCCGCTATAATACCCGCCACAATATCATCCACGTAAGTAAAATCTCGCTTCATCTTGCCGTTGTTAAAAACGGGGATAGGTTCGCCCGCCAAAATCTTTTTTGTGAAAATGAAAAGCGCCATATCAGGACGGCCCCAAGGACCATAGACTGTAAAAAACCTGAGGCCTGTTCCTGGGATTTTAAACAGATGCGCATAACTACGGCTCATCAACTCATCAGATTTTTTGGTCACCGCATAAAGCGCCATGGGCTTTTCAGTCCGATGTGCTTCGGAAAAAGGAATTTCTTCATTGGCGCCATAAACTGAAGAAGAACTGGCATAGACAAAATGTTTAAAATTTTCTTGATGGCGAGCTTGCTCCAGAAGAACAAGATGTCCCATGACATTGGTTGTGACATATTCATAAGGGTTAACCAAAGAATACCGGACCCCTGCTTGGGCGGCTAAATGAATCACCCGCGCAATAGGGCGCTGGGCAGATTTCCAGATGTGTTCAACCCAAGGACGGTCCGCAATATCCCCTTTGCAAAAAACAAATGTTTCTGGAAAAGTCTCTTGTAAAATTTTAAGCCGGGCATACTTCAAAGCCGTATCATAATAGGGGGAAACATTATCGATGCCTATGACAAAGTGCCCCGCACGGAGCAACACTTGCGCAACATGAAACCCAATAAACCCTGCAACACCCGTGAGCAGAACACTTTCTTTTTGAACCATAACAACTAATCCTTTAACGAGGATGACCATCCTCATGAAGGGACATAGTAGCGATTTTTTTCTCGTCTGCCAAGTTTTTGTCAGGCGATGAACAAATAGCATGACAGGTCTTTGAATATTGCATCCACAGGGTGTAACAATTTTTTTTCTCACCCCGACCGCAAAGCCTACCAAGATTGGACTTCACCAACGACAAACATTTATCAACACTAAAGCCACAGCTAGAACAATCGGGTCCACAAAAAATAGTAATGGGATCTTTCACAGAGGGGTTTTCCAGGGATTTTCTAGGAACAGGCTTAAACTTTGTGTCACACGCATTGAGAAAAAATGCCCCCAACGCAAGCGTTACTATTAAAAAATATAATCTATTTCCCATTTTTTCTATTATATCCATAAAAATACATGTAATTACTATTTAATAATACTACATATTATTTTCAAGGCAAATATACGTTTTAAAAACCCTATTTGGAAAAATTTCCTTAAAAAACAATGATCCGTTCATAGATTTTATTGAAAGATTCTGCCCATACTCTTTGACAACAAAGGAGTATGACGATGCTGGACGTTGCTTATCAAAATCATATCACAGAATTAAAAAAAGAAATCATGAGGGCGCGAGTCAAAGCGGCCTTGTCGGTGAATAAAGAACTAGTGCTTTTGTACTGGAGAATTGGCAAAAAGATCCTGGAAATGCAGGAAAAAGAAGGCTGGGGTGCTAAAGTCATTGAGCAGATTTCAAGGGATCTTCGTAAAGATTTTCCAGAAATGAGAGGGTTGAGCCCACAAAACCTAAAATATATGAAGCGGTTAGCCCAGTCGTATGGCCTGAATGAAATTGGTCAACAGGCTATTGACCAATTACCCTGGGGACATATTATAGATTTAATTTATAAGGTTTTAGACCGGGAACAAAGATCCTTTTACATCCAGAAAACCATCGAAAATGGGTGGTCAAGGAATGTGCTTTCCATGCAAATAGAAACTAATCTTTATGCACGTCAAGGTCAGGCCATTACAAACTTTAAAGAAACGCTCCCAGCACCCCAATCTGACCTAGCCCATGAGATCATCAAGAATCCCTACAATTTTGAATTCCTCAGTATCGATGATAAAATTACCGAAAGAAACATTGAAAAAGCCTTGGTAGACCATATCCGGGATTTCATGCTCGAACTGGGACAAGGATTTGCTTTTGTTGGAAGCCAGTACCCCTTGAAACTTCGGGAAGAGTCTTATTTTCTTGATCTTCTTTTTTACAATATTAAACTTAAAGCCTACACCATCATCGAACTAAAGAGTGGCCCCTTTAAACCCGAATATGCTGGAAAGATGAATTTCTATCTGAATGTAATGGATAAGGAAGTGAAAGCCAAAGAGGATAACCCCACCATGGGTATCATCCTCTGCCGCGACAATAGCCACATCACCGTCAAGTACGCCATTGATGGCATTCAACGACCACTGGGTGTTTCGGAATATACCTTGAGTCAGGCGCTGGAAAAGAAAATAAAAGAAGAACTGCTAGTGCCACGAGAAGAAAATGGTGCCCAGAGGCGGGATTGAACCACCGACACGAGGATTTTCAGTCCTCTGCTCTACCACTGAGCTACCTGGGCGTTAATTGAAATACTCTGGCTAGTCATAAAACAAAATAGGGAGATTGTCTATATATCTTCGGAAAAATCTTCCCCTTCTTCTTCCACAGGCACCGATTCACCGGGAATGACATAAAGACCCGAAAGCCACCGGTTCAAATCCACATTCTTGCAATGGGTTGAACAAAAGGGCGCAACGGCGTCAACCATGGGCTTTTTGCAAATGGGACAACGGCCGCCTTTAGGCATCCGATACCCCCTGCCCCATCCAGGTCATATAAAGACCAAAAGACTCCAAAAGATTACGCGTTTCATAAAGGGGCAGCCCCATCACATTAGAAAAAGACCCGTTAATGGATTTGATAAAAACCCCACCCAATTCATCAATGGCAATACCCCCACTGGTATGGGTCCATTCATTGGTGTCGAGATACTTTTCTATCTCAAGGAGTGAAAGGCGTTTAAACTGACATGACGTGGTAACAGTCCTCTCCCGCATCTTATCCCCGTGCATCAGGCAAACATGGGTCAGGACACGAAAACGTCTTCCAGAAAACAGCGAGAGCATCTTACGCGCATCTTCCCGGTCCAAAGGCTTTTGGAGAATTCGACATCCTAAGACAACAATTGTATCTGCACTGATGATAACCTGATCGGGATGCTGTTGAAAGGCTGACTGGGCCTTTAACCGCGTCACACGCTTGATGTAATCGTTAGGACGTTCCCTTGGTAATGTACTTTCGTCCACATTTTGTGGGGCAACGGCACTCGGAACATACCCAATTTGTTTTAAAAGGGCTAAACGGTATTTTGATTGAGAAGCTAGGATAAAAGACATGAACTATTGATGACGAAAGATGATGCGTCCTTTTGTCAGGTCATAGGGTGTCATTTCAACAGTCACCTTATCACCAACCGTCACACGGATACGGTTCTTACGCATACGCCCAGAGCTATGACCAATGATCTTGTGGCCATTTTCTAAAACCACACGAAACATGGTATTGGGAAGAACTTCGGTTACTTCGCCTATAAACTCAATTAAATCTTCCTTTGACATGCATGCTCCATTTTTAATGCCTGTAAATAACGGGATGTTTAGGTATGGTAGCGGAGGAGGGACTCGAACCCCCGACACATGGATTATGATTCCATTGCTCTAACCAGCTGAGCTACTCCGCCTTAAGAAGGCTCTACTTCCAATATACTTCTATACTGTGCTATGTTTAATCCTGTCAATAAAAATCAAGAAAGGAAGTGTATGTCAAACCATTGTGTCAAAATAGCACCATCCATTTTATCAGCAGACTTTGCTTGTTTGGGCCAAGAAGTCAAGGCCATCACAAACGCTGGTGCAGATTGGATCCATGTTGACATTATGGACGGACACTTTGTCCAAAACCTCACCATAGGCCCGGCGGTTGTCAAGGCTATGCGACCTTATAGCTCTGTTCCTTTCGATGTACATTTGATGATTGACCCAGCGCAGCCCTTTATTCAAGCTTTTATAGACGCCGGGGCAGACCAAATCACAACCCACGTGGAATTGCCGTGCGTCAAAGAAACTATTGCTCTTATTAAAGACCTTGGGAAAAAAGCTGGCCTTGCAATCAGCCCGAAAACAGCCCCAGAGGCTCTGTTTCCCTATCTAGACACCATTGATCTTATTTTGGTCATGACAGTGGAACCAGGATTTGGAGGACAAAGTTTCATGAATAGCCAGCTAGAAAAGATAAAAATTTTAAGAGAAAAAATCCAATTCTTAAATCTTCCCATCGACCTTGCCGTAGATGGGGGTATCACACCAGAGACAGCTCAAAAAGCCATAAAAGCGGGTGCTAATGTGTTAGTTGCCGGGACAGCCGTCTTTAAAAACAGTTGTTATACTGACAACGTTGCGGCTCTTAGAGCCGCTGAGAACCCCCTGGCTGCCACAAAATGTCGCCCTGCCCCTGCTGATTAAAAAACCTGGCCAAGACAAAAAGCAAGTCTGAAAGACGGTTAAGATAAATCAAGACCTGCTGATTAATAAGACAATCCATCTCGAGAACTACAAGAGCGCGCTCTGCCCGTCTGGCCACAGACCGTGACACATGAAGAGATGCTGAAAGAGGACTACCCCCAGGCAGCACAAAAGAAGTCAAAGGGGATAGATCTTTATTAAAATGATCGATAGTTTGCTCCAACCACAGAATCTGAGACGCTTGAATACGCAGCACGCCGGGTTTAGACAAGTCATCCATACAAAGATCGGCTCCCACATCAAAAAGATCATTTTGAATGCGGTGAAAAAGGGATTGATGATTTTCAGGCAGCGATAGTCGACAGACCCCAAGGGTAGAATTGAGTTCATCCACTTCGCCAATCGCCACAATGCGCGGGTCTGTCTTCAAAACCCGTTTTCCACTTCCTAAAGAAGTTTTTCCCTTGTCCCCTCCCCGTGTGTAAATACGTGTCAATTGTACCATTGGATTCCTTTATCAATAAAGTGGAGCGGGTGAAGGGAATCGAACCCTCGTCGTAAGCTTGGGAAGCTTCTGCTCTGCCATTGAGCTACACCCGCAATAGCGTCCACTATACCCATTAGGGGTTTAAATTCAAGCAAGTTTCCGGATATTTTTAGGGATTAACAGGAAAATAAACCCACAGCTGACAACGCTGATCAAGGCACTTATGGTAAATAGAACCTCATGGCCATAATAATCCCAGATATCTCCTGCAAACCAACTGGAAACCCAAATACAAACACCCAGAACCGCGTAGAAGATGCCAAACGCTGTGCCTCTGATATATTGGGCCGTTGTGTCAGAAATGAGAGACACCAAGACGTTTTGGGTGGTTCCCATCTGGGCCCCCCACAAGAAAACGCCAATCAAGACATAATATAAATTATCACTATGGCCCATCATCAAACTGGCGGCACACATGAATAAAAAGCCAACCATCAAAATCATCCGCCGAGGCACCCGATCAGAAAGCCAGCCCAAAGGGTAGGACACAAAAAATTGTCCCAAATTAAAAAGGAACATCACCATGGGAATAAAGGTTTCTTTTAGTCCCGCATCCACGCCCCGAAAAGTCAAGTAGGATTCCCCAAAGTGGGCGAGATGGAAAATGAATGCTAAGATAATAATTTTCCAATAATTCCAATTTAATTCTAAGAACATACGCCAGCGAAATTTAGGGACGTGCACAACAGCCTGTCCTTTTTTAGGTGTTTCTTCGATAAATTTATTGCGATGTTTGGGCTCCCGGACACTAAAAATAAGGAGCAAGAATGCAAGGACGGCCGGAACAAATGCAATATTAAATAAAAGTCGGTAGTCATTGTCGGACCACCCCATCAAAACAATGGTTAAAAGAGTCCCTATACAAGACCCGGCCGTCTTTAGGGACTTTGCAAGACCATAACACGCCCCACGATCAGCTTTTGGCGCAATATCCCCAATCAAGGCATCACGAGGAGACGCCTGGATACCATTGCTGAGGCGATCTAAAACCCGGATCCAGAAAATCCAAACCACAGACCCTGCCAAAGCAAACAAGGGTTTCACCAATGCCGAAAACCCATATCCAATCCCTAAAACAAATTTACGGTTTTGAAAGACGTCTGCCGTCACACCTGAAAAAATACGAATGATATAAGCGATGAATTCCACAAAGCCGTCAATACGCCCAACGGTTGTCTTGGTTGCCCCCAGTTCTGATTCCATAAAAGTGGGCATCAAGCTGAAGACCATGATGGTGGAAAGGTTGATAAGTAAGCCTACAAGGCTCAGAATCCAAATGGGGCGGGGAAGCCCCCAAACCATCTTTGTGTTTGAATCCATGATAAACGATTAACCTATTCTTAAAGAGAAAAAGGGAGAATCATAATGGTCCCGTCCAAAAATAACAAGACCTATTATGATTCAAAAACTAATGTAAAGTCTATAAGTTCTTACTGTACAATAACACGAGGCCCTGCAGAACGTTCTGCGATATCTCTGGAATAAAGATCGCGATGTCCTTGATCCACATCATCAATAGCAGGTCCATAGTTTTGGGGCTGTTGCTGAAGATAAACAGGACTAGCAACAGAGGCGGCCCTAGGCGCTGGAACAGCTGCAGGTTGTTGAACAGGAGCATAAACCACCGGAGCCGCCTGAGGTCTTACCGCAGACATCCCACCACTTTGGTCAGCAACCACACGGGACCTACCCTTGCTGCCAACCATTACCAAGACAGCTTGACCAGGTTGAAGACGAGGCTCTGGCCCTTGTACAATCGTCATCACACGCCCACTCGACAGTTCAACGGTATATTCCACACCGTCTTGTTCTTTCAATTTCTTCTCAAGCATGGCCCCACCAACAGCCCCTGCCACAGCACCGAGAACACCACCAACCACAGAACCACGCCCCTTGCCCAACTGAGACCCAAGCAAAGCACCACCGACACCGCCGCCAACGAGACCCATCGTATTGTCGCTCAAGCTATCAGAACCATTCACCTGAACATTTCTGATATTTAAAACAACACCGCGATATGTTTGCTTAACCGCCCCAATTTCATCTTCTGAATATCCCGTTGATGAAATATTCTTTGCACACCCCCCTAAAAGGGATACAACTATTATACTTGTCACGATAGAAAAAAAGATTTTCATGGATTTTATTGCTCCTATTCCTAAAAATTTCCTTATTTTTCCACATTTTTCTTTCCTAATCAAACGAAATGTTTTATGGCAGAATTTTGGGGAAAATTCAAAAAAGGGCTAGTTTTTTTCTTTCACTATGCCATAGTAAATTGAGTTACATGTTGTACAACGATTGAAGGAGGCTACTCATGAATAAATCTGATCTTATCGAATTTGTTGCAAAGGCAACGCACCTTACAAAGAGCGACAGCGAAAAAGCTGTGAATGCTGTTTTTAAAGGTATTACCACTTCTCTTTCCAAGGGAGACGAAGCCCGCTTTGTTGGCTTTGGAACATTTTCTGTGTCCAAGAGAAAAGCACGCACAGGGCGCAACCCTCGCACAGGTGACGCGCTCAAGATTGCTGCATCCTCTGTTGCACGTTTCCGTGCTGGCAAGGAATTAAAAGATAAAATCAACTAAGCTTTTTATAAAGCTTGTTATGAGAAGGGCCTCTTGAAGGCCCTTTTCATTTGTAAAAAACGCATTGATTTTTCAAATCACTCCCTATAAGATTTTATTTCAGAAAACGATTGATGATTTAAAGGATTTTCCCCAATTTCTCTAAACGTTTTCCACTTTAGTGTCTGTCAAGAAAGGATATAAAATGGCTACTGGCAAAGTAAAATGGTTTAACCCTACAAAGGGATATGGATTTATCACACCTGATGATGGTGGAAAAGATGTGTTTGTTCACATTTCAGCTGTCGAAAAAAGCGGCATGGCCGGGCTTCGCGAAGACCAGGCATTACGTTATGAAATTCAAACAAACAAAGGCAAGGCATCTGCTGCCGATCTTAAAGATATATAGTTTTGGGATTTTTTTTTAAGAAAAGCCCGGCTTTTGCCGGGTTTTTTATTGTTTCAAAACACACCACACCGGCGCATGATCCGACGGCTTCACCTGAGCCCGGACAAAACGATCAATGCCCGCTTCAAAAAGCCTGCCCCCTGCCTGAGGAGATAACAAAAGGTGATCAATCCGCAAACCATGGTTTTTAGAAAACCCTGCTTGCCTATAATCCCACCAAGTATAAAGAGCTGTGTTATCAGCTTTATCTTCAGGGTATAAAACACGAATGGCATCTTGAAACCCCAAATTTAAAAGACTATGAAATCCCGCCCGTTCTTGGGGAGTGACACTCAACCGATTCTTAAATAAGATGGGATCATAAACGTCATAGTCTGTAGGAGCCACATTATAATCTCCTCCGACCACAAAAGATTCCTTGTAAGAAAGTACATCTTTGAAATGGGCTGAAAGCCGTTCAAAAAACCGAAGTTTATAAAAATACTTCTCCGCCCCAACCTCCTGACCGTTCGGCACATATAAGGATGCAACCCGGGTATTGCCCCCAACCACAGCCTCCAGATATCGGGCTTCCACATCGTTTTCATCCCCTGGCAACGATGTCCTAACATCCTCAACGGTCAATTTGGATAAAATAGCCACACCATTATAGGACTTTTGTCCCTTCACAACGACCGTATAACCCAGATTTTCCAAAGGTTCCCGGGGGAATTGTTCTGCCAAACACTTTGTCTCTTGCAGTAACACAACATCAGGATCTGTTTCTTGCATCCAGGCAATGAGATTATCAAGGCGCGCCCTAACAGAATTAATGTTCCAAGACGCGATTTTCATACGGAAAAAGAACTCCCGCAGCCACAAGAAGAGGTCGCGTTAGGGTTTTTAATGGTAAAGAAGGCCCCCATCATATCGTCCACATAATCAAGTTCAGCCCCTTTTAGAAAGTCTAAAGAGATACGATCCATCACCACCCGGGCTTGGTCGTGGTGAAAAACATGATCACCCTCTTGTGTTGCTTCTTGAATATCAAAAGCGTACTGCAACCCAAAACATCCGCCACTGTTAACGGTAATACGCAAGACAGAATCCTTAGATCCTTCGTTTTGAAGGGCTATAATGCGCTTTGCGGCATTGCCTGAAATGTAAAAGAGATTTTCCATAGGTCTATATAAGGATATTCAGATATTTTCAGCAAGAAAAAACTTAAAGCCCCCCTATTGTCCTTTCCCCTATTTCCCTTTAAACTTTAAATAAAACATCATCATAAAGGATATCGCCATGAGTGACTCTTACTGGAAGAAAAACGAAGACCTCTTAGATAATGAGCCCGTAGAGAAAGCCCCTTGGTGGTCCTCACGTCCGGTTTTGATCATTTTTCTTGCCATCGTTTCCATTGTGATTCTAAGTCTTGTATGGCACACTCTTTTGCCCAGCAAACCCCAAGGGCAAACGGATGTCCCTTATATAAAGGCAGAAGCAGGTGATGTGAAGGTAAAGCCTGAGAATCCTGGTGGTGCTGATATTCCCCACAAGGATAAAATGGTCTATGACCTGATCTCTGCCGGCAAAAAAGAAGGAGCTGAAGAATCTCTGCATCCAGCGCCAGAAAAACCCTTGTATGATACAAAGTTCGAAAATCCTTCTGAGTTGTCAGAACATAAAGGCACTGTTGAAAACATCAAGCCATCAAAAGAATCTCTTGAAGCGCCAGTCGAACAACCCGTGACATTGGATGCAGATGATGTGAAGGAAAAAGTTGCGACTGCCAAAGGAATCAAAAAAAGTGGCAAAAAAGAGAAACACACTGTAGAAAAAACTCAAACAACCGGCCAATATCGTGCTCAACTCGCTTCTCTTGGATCTCAAAAAGATGCTGAAGGATACATCAAAACGTTGAAAAAAAAGTATAAAAGCATCAAGGCCACGTCCTTGAATGTTGTGAAGGCAAGCGTAAAAGGGAAAACCGTTTACCGTGTACAAACGGAGGGCGTCACCTCCAAAAGTGAAGCTGCCGCATTTTGCAAAAAGGTGAAGGCAGAAGGTGGTCAGTGTCTGGTGACAAAGTAACCAGCTTCCCTGTAATTCTTTGACACAATTATTGAAAAAAAGCCCCTCGTAACGCAGGGGCTTTTGTCGTAGGGTGAACTCATGACAGTCACACAAAACATCATCGCTATTATTTTAGCCGCAGGCCAAGGGACAAGGATGCAATCCAAAACCCCTAAGGTCATGCATTTGCTGGGTCATTTGCCTCTCATTCACCATGTGGCAAAACTCTTGGATATCCTTGGGTGCAAAGACAAAGTTCTTGTCACAGCCCCTTCCATGGATACGATTAGGGAAACACTGCCCACATTCCATCACGCAATTCAAGGCCAGCCACTGGGTACAGGGCATGCTGTGTTGTCAGCTGAAAAATTCATAGACCCCACCAAGGATATCTTGGTTCTTTACGGTGACACCCCCCTGATCACCCCAAAAACCCTTCAAACGCTGATAAACCAAAAGGAGACAAAGGGAGCTGATGTAGCCGTCCTTGGCATGACCCTTGTCAGCCCTGGTGACTATGGTCGTTTGGTTGAAAATAAAGATGGATATATCGACAAAATTGTTGAGTTTAAGGATGCAACTTTGGAAGAAAAAGCCATCAATTTTTGCAATTCTGGGATCATGCTTATCAGCGGTGTCCACGCGTTATCCTTACTAAAAGGGCTTACCAATCACAACGCCAAGAAAGAATTCTATTTAACGGATGTCGTTGCACTCGCCAAAAATAAAGGACTTAAATCCATTGCAGTTCAAGGAAACCCTGCGGAGTTCCTAGGTGTCAATTGTCCTGCTGATTTAGCAACAGCAGAGTCTTTGTTCCAATCAAGCATACGACAAAAATTTTTGGACCAGGGGGTCCGCATGCAAATTCCAGAAACCGTTTACTTCTCCCATGACACAGTCCTAGCCCGTGACATTTTGATCGAACCTCATGTCTTTTTTGGCCCCCATGTGACCATTGAAACAGGTGCCACCATTCGGGCATTCTCTTATCTTGAAGGCTGTACTATTGGTGAAAATTCTACCATTGGGCCCTTTGCCCGCCTGCGTCCTGGTGCAAAATTAGGCAAAAATGTGAAAATTGGAAACTTTGTGGAACTGAAAAATACAACGGTTGATGATGGGTCTAAAATCCCCCACCTCTCTTATGTGGGTGATGCGACCCTTGGCAAAAATGTGAACATTGGCGCCGGTACCATTACGTGTAATTATGATGGCACCCATAAACATAAAACCGTCCTCGGTGACAACGTTTTTATTGGATCCAATACGTCCCTCGTCGCCCCCATAACCCTTGGGGACAATGCCCTCGTAGGTGCTGGTAGCACCTTAACAAAAGATGTGGCAAAAGATGCCCTCGCTCTAAGTCGCACACCCCAAACGACGATCCAAGATGCGGCAACAAAATTTCGTTCCAAAAAAATAAAGGATTAAGCCATGTGCGGCATTATTGGCATCATTGGGAAAAGTCCCGTCACCCCCCATCTTCTGGAATGTCTCAAACGCCTTGAATATAGAGGCTACGATTCAGCAGGTATTGCCACCCTTGAAAGCGGCCTTATACAGCGCCACCGCAGTGAAGGAAAAATTCATAATCTTCAAGAACGCTTAAAAACCATCAACCCCCAAGGACATGTAGGCATTGGCCATACCCGATGGGCAACCCACGGCGTGCCCAGCGAACGCAACGCCCATCCCCATGCCACAGAAAAAGTGGCTGTTGTGCACAATGGCATTATTGAAAACTTTGCAGAGCTCCGGTTTATGCTGGAACAAAAAGGCCATGTCTTCACAAGCGATACCGATACGGAAGTCATCGCCCATCTGGTAACTGATTATTTGGATCATGGGTTAACTCCACAAGAGGCAACGTCCAAGGCATTAAAACAATTCCACGGCGCCTTTGCCCTGGCCCTCATTTTTCAAGGACATGATGACCTAATTCTTTGTGCAAGACGCGGCAGCCCCTTGGCTATTGGCCTTGGGGAGTCCGAAATGTTTTTAGGGTCTGACGCCTTGGCTTTGGCCCCGCTTACCCAAAAAATTTGTTATTTGGAAGAAGGCGACTGGGCAGAACTCAGCCGGGAAACATTCACCATTTATACCGCAGAGGATCTCCCTGTTGAACGCCCTATCAAGGAAACGTTCCTGACAGGTGCCATGATCGGCAAGGGGAATCATAAGCACTTCATGTTGAAGGAAATGTTGGAACAACCCACCGTCATGGGCGATGTTTTAAGGGCTTATTCCAACCCATCGACCTTGGCGCCTTCATTTCCAGAGTTCCCTGTTGCCGCCAAAGATATCAAGGCACTGCGCATTATTGCCTGTGGAACGTCTTATTATGCTGGACTCACCGCCCAGTATTGGATTGAAAAATACGCCCGCGTTCCAGTCACCGTCAGCATTGCGTCCGAATTTCGCTATGGAAAGCCGCCATTGCCCCAAGGTGGCATGGCCCTTTTCATTTCCCAATCGGGGGAAACAGCCGATACACTAGCCGCCCTTCAATACGCCAAAGACCAGGGGCAAATGATTGTTGGCATGGTGAATGTCCCTGAAAGTTCCATTGCGCGCCTCAGTGATGTGGTCCTTGAAACCCATGCGGGGCCTGAAATTGGCGTCGCCTCTACCAAAGCTTTTACTGCCCAGTTAATGGTGCTTGCCTGCTTTGCCATTTATCTTGGAGGCCACAGAAATATTTTGTCAGAAGAAGAATCTAAAAAGTTATTCCAGTCCCTCATGGAAGTCCCTGAAGCCATGGCCCATATCTTATCTGAAGAAAATACTGTGATCAAAATTGCCCATGCCCTGTCAGAGGCCCGGGATGTAATTTATATGGGCCGCGGCACCAGCTTTGCTATCGCTTTGGAAGGGGCGCTGAAACTGAAGGAGCTATCTTACATTCACGCAGAAGGTTATGCTGCCGGTGAGATGAAGCATGGCCCCATCGCCTTGATCGATGAAAAAGTACCCGTTATTGTCTTGGCCCCCTCTGATGAACTTTATGGTAAGACAGCGTCCAACGTGGAAGAGGTCATTGCCAGAAAAGCCCCCGTGATTTTGATCACAGACCTTGAAGGCCAAAAAGCTTTTGAGGGACGCGTTCCCTTAAGTCTTTCAATGCCGACCCTTCACCCTTTTTGCTTGCCTCTTCTTTATGCCATCCCCATGCAAATGATCGCGTACCATACAGCGAATCTTAAAGGGACAGACGTGGATCAACCCCGAAATCTTGCGAAGTCTGTAACGGTAGAATAGAGATATTTTCCTTTATTTTCTGCCATAATTTCCTTGCAAATTAACCACGTCGCGGTGAATTTATAACCACCTAACGATTAATTTGTAGCAGCAGTTGACAAGTGGGACACAACGGAGATGACTTTGAAATTGGCTGGGGTGGTAGGACTCGAACCCACGAATGGCGGTACCAAAAACCGCTGCCTTACCACTTGGCTACACCCCAATTGATGTCCACTATAGGAAACCTAATGATTCTTGTAAAGGTGAAAATAGAAAGTGACAAAGAGATGAACACCTCATACAGTGGATTGTGCTAAAAGATCTTTTCAAAAGCGTTGATTATGTTTCAGATAGAGCCATAAAATGCGTGAACAGAAATGCCTCCATGACCACAAGATGGGAGATAAGTGATGACGCATAGATTGGGAATAGTCCTGATTGCTTTAATTATTTTAACCCCCTTTGAAGGTTTTAGCTGTTGTCGATGGTGGGGGGGTAAATCGGACGTTAAACAAATAAAACGAATATCTAGTGCATCGTCTATGAGCGCAAAAAGAACTGAGCTTGTTGATAAAGTATCCTGGGCAAGAAAAGTCCTTTTGGATTATTTTAAAACAACAGGGGCCATAAACCCTATTTCTTTAGAAGCACGTTTAAAGCAAGATATAGACTCATTAAATAAAATTTCTCCAGATCTACTAACGCCATTTTTAGACCAAGGCATTCCATGTTCTGAAAAATACCCGCTTGGAGGATTGGGGAAAGCAGCAATAATAGAAACAAGATGGGGACTGCATTTTTCAAAAGACGTATTAAAAGCCATTCGTTATTCTTTTACTATTTTCGAAAAACCCATTCCTTTAACAATGTTTGTGGACGCTTGTCTAGAAGGCCTTGACACTGACGATGCCTTGAAAGAACGGTTGCGAATGTTATTGGGCTAATGGGCTGCGGACCAATTCTGTCCCACCCCAGCGTCGACCTTAAGGGGTACTGAAAGGCTGATAGTATTTTCCATGATGGGTTTGAGAAGATGAATACTTGCCTCAACCTGATCATCGGGTGCTTCAAAAACCAATTCGTCGTGGACTTGCAATAACATTTTTGTTTGAAGGCCTGTATTCTGCAAGGCTTTTGGAATTTGGATCATGGCGTGCTTGATAATATCCGCATTGCTGCCTTGGAGTGGGGCATTGATGGCCTGACGCTCTGCAAAGCCCTTGAGCGCCCCATTTTTGGATAAGATATTGGGCACATAACACCGTCGATCCATGACGGTTGTCACGTATCCGTGGTGGCGAGCAAAATCAATCATACTTTCCATGTAGGCTTTGATGCCTGGATACTGGGCGTGGTAGGCCTGGATATACTGCGCTGCCTCAGTCCGTGAAATCCCTAATTGATTTGCAAGACCAAAAGCACTAATGCCATAAATGATGCCGAAATTAATGGCTTTGGCGCGGCTACGCATCTCAGGTGTCATATGCGCAAGCGGTGTATTGAAAACTTGGCTTGCGGTCAGGGCATGGATGTCGACCCCCTCTTCAAACGCCTTCTTCAATTCTTGAATATCAGCGTAGTGGGCGAGCAGTCTCAGTTCAATCTGGGAATAATCCAGTGAAATAAGCTGATGGCCTTCTTTGGCCACAAAGGCCTCTCGGATACGCCGCCCTTCGGGGGTACGGATGGGTATGTTTTGCAAATTGGGATCCGATGACGAAAGACGTCCTGTAGATGTTACTGCCATGGCATAAGATGTGTGCACACGGCCTGTTTTCGGGTTGATTTGCTGAGGCAAACTATCGGCATAGGTATTTTGCAGCTTAGAAAGTTGGCGCCATTCAAGAACTTTCCCCGCAACAGGATAATCAGGGGCGATTTTTTCCAATACATCGCTGTCGGTGGTGTATGTATCACTTTTTCCTTTGGTACTATTGGGAATTTTTAGGTGATCAAATAAAACCTCCCCCAATTGTTTGGGCGAAGCAATGTTAAATGTGCACCCTGTCATTTCATAAATCGTTGTTTCTAGCGCGGCTATTTTTTTGGAAAATTCTTGGCTGAGGGATTTTAAAGACAGAGTGTCGACCAGAATTCCTTCTTCTTCCATCTGAACTAAAATATCTACCAAGGGAAGATCGAGTTGCCCATAAAGATTCAGTAAGGCATCAGCCAATTGGGGTTTTAAAAGCTGATAGAGCCTTAAGGTATAGTCAGCATCTTCCGCAGCATACGCCGTCGCCTCTTTTAAAGGGACATGATCAAACGTAACAGTGCTTTTTCCGATCTTGGTGACCTCTTTAAAGGGTATCATGGTGTACTGGAAATGCTTTTCAACCAAGTGTTCCAACCCTTGTCGTCCAGCATCCAGAAGATAAGACATCAGCATGGTATCTTCAAAATTAACAATCTCAACGCCATACTTTTTCAACACAAGTTTATCATACTTGATGTTATGACCTATTTTAAGGATTTGAGGACTTGCCAAAAGGGGGCCGATCATCTGCAACACCGTGTTCAGGGGTACCTGTTCATCTGATTGTCGTCGTTGTTCCAAAAGGGATGGCGGGGGCATTTTATGTTGCAAGGGAATGTAACAGGCTTTTCCAGCCGAAACACTAAGGGAAATACCCACAAGATTAGCTGCCATGGCATTCAAAGAATCTGTTTCTGTATCAAATCCCACAAGGCCTGTCTGTTGAACACTGTCGCACCAAGCCTTTAAAGCCTCTATGGATGTAACAGTTGCATAATCATGATGGATCTTTGAAGGGGTTTGTGGCGCTGGGTCTTTGGCCCAAATATCAAGGGCTCCGTCCTTTGTTTGATAAGCAAATTTATTTTCGAGATTTTTGAACCCTTGCTCTCTTAAAAAAGCGATGACCTTTTGAGGGTCAGGCTGATGGAGCGTAAAATCATCAAGGGTCAGATCCAAGGGCACATCAGATTTAAGTGTGACAAGCTGAAAGGATAGTCGGGCTTTATCTACGTTTTCTTCTAACATGGCCCGCCTCTTGACCTGTTTAATGCGATGCGTTGATGCAAGAAGGGTTTCCAAATCCCCATATTCTTGAATCAATTCTGTAGCTGTTTTGGGGCCAATGCCTGGAACACCTGGAATATTGTCTGAAGCATCTCCCGCAAGGGCCAAGATGTATCCTACTTTTTTGGGCGGCACCCCAAATTTTTCCTCAACGCGCTCGGCATTAATGAAGGTATTTTTCATATGATCAAAAAGGAGAATATCATCATCCACAAGTTGCATCAGGTCCTTATCCGATGAAACAATCACCGTCTTCATGCCGTGTGCTTTAGCTTGCTTGGCATAAGTTGCAATCAGATCATCGGCCTCAAATCCTTCTTTTTCAACAATCGGAATGTTGAAGGCCTGACAAGCCTCCCGCATAAGGGGAAATTGGGGAATGAGTTCTTCGGGTGTGGCCCCTCGGTTGGCCTTGTAGTCTGGATAAATATCGTTACGAAATGTTTTTCGTCCTGCATCAAAAACAACGGCAATTTTGTGGGCATGCATCTCGTTTAAAAGGCGCGTTAACATGTTGGTAAAGCCCAAAACTGCACCAACCGGTGTCCCATCAGAACGGGTCAATGGCGGCAAAGCATAAAAGGCCCTGAAGATAAAACCAGAACCATCAATCAGGAAAAGTGTTTCTTGCGTCATGGGAATTTTATAGCATGAGAGCCCGAATAAAGGGAAGGATACTTTTGCGGGTGCAGAATTTTGATGGCCTTAATCGAGGCGAGCCTTGACAAATACCACAGAAGACACTAGATAAGAATCATGCATCAGTTTTCAAAACACACAGGACTTGTTCTTATTATCGCAGCCTAAAATGGTTTCAACGAGCGCCGTGTGTCCAAATTTTGCCATTTTTCGTTCACTTATAATAACGAGTTTTTAAATGATTTCCGTTCAAAATGTATCCATGGCCTTTGGGCCTAAAGTCCTTTTTTATGATGCGAGTTTTAACCTCAACAAGCGTTGTCGTTATGCAATTACAGGCCCTAATGGAGCGGGAAAGTCCACATTCCTCAATTTAATCTCTGGCACACAAGAGCCCATTGAAGGGCAAATTACGTTCAAAGCCGGCGAACGGATCGGTTGGCTTAAGCAAGATCAATTTTCCTATGAGGACGAAACCGTTGTCAGTGCTGCGATTCGCGGCAACCCTGATCTTTGGAATGCACTGCACATCAAGGATAAACTTTTAAGCCAGGGGACCCTTTCCGAAGATGATTGTGTGATCCTTGGTGACCAGGAAGAAACGATCCTTGTTTATAATGGATACGACGCCGAAGAAAAGGCAACCAAGATTCTTTTAGGTCTTGGGATTCCCGAAAAACAACTCCATAGCCCCCTCAAGGAACTCTCGGGTGGGTATAAGATGCGTGTTCTTTTAGCCCAAGCGCTTTTTAATGACCCAGATATCCTCCTGCTGGATGAACCCACCAACCACTTAGACATGCCGTCTATTGATTGGCTTGAGGGGTATTTACTTGAAAGTTATGAGGGTCTTTTGATTTTCATCTCTCACGACCAAGGGTTTTTAAATCACATGGCAACCCATGTCCTAGATATGGATTATGGTGAAATCACTCTTTATACTGGTGGATATGAAAAGTTTAAGAAGGATAAAATCCTTTTCCAAGAACAGAAAAAGCAAGAGTTCCAAAAACAACAGCTGAGAATTGCGCACCTTCAAAAGTTCGTCGATCGGTTTAAGGCGAAGGCTTCCAAAGCCCGACAAGCAAAATCCAAAGAAAAAATGATCGAACGGATTGAACTTCCGGATATTCGAAATTCTTCTTATGTAGAACCACGTTTCAATTTTAATGCCGAACGCACATCTGGAAAACAAGTCCTGGAGGCTAAGGGCCTGACCAAACAATTTGGTGAGAAAGAAGTCTTGAAGAATCTTACCATTAGCGTCATGCGGGGTGAGAAAGTGGCATTCGTCGGCGCCAATGGCCGAGGAAAATCCACCCTTTTGAAAATTTTGATGGATCAGCTTCCTGCAACGGCAGGGGACTTTTCTTGGCTACACCATGCCCATGTGGCCTACGTGGCCCAAGACCACTATGACCTTTTGGATCGTACCAAAACTATGTGGCAATGGTTGACAGAAGTCAGTCGCAATCGAACGGATCAAGAAATCCGCAGCGCCCTCGGTGCCATGCTGTTTTCAGGGGATGATGTTAAGAAATCTATCGGGGTGTTGAGCGGGGGTGAATGTGCGCGTCTTCTATTGGCCAAAGTCATGTTGGATCGTGCCAATGTCTTGGTCTTGGATGAACCTACCAACCACTTGGACTTAATCGCAACAGAAGCCCTGCAAAAAGCCCTGACAAACTTTCCAGGAACCCTGCTGTTTGTCAGCCACGACCGCTATTTTATCGAGAAATTGGCAACACGGATTGTTGAGATTTAAGCCGCGATCATGGACAAAAGCTTACCGAGGGTCTTGGGCAGGTCTTTTCTGTTCACGATGCAATCGACCATGCCATGGGCTAGAAGATACTCGGACGTTTGGAATCCCTCAGGCAGTGTTTCTCGAATTGTTTCTTCGATTACTCGGGCCCCTGCAAAACCAATGGTCGCTTTAGGCTCTGCAATCGTAATATCCCCCAACATAGCAAAAGACGCCGAAACGCCCCCTGTGGTGGGATCTGTCAAAAGAACGATATAGGGAAGACGCGCCTGGCGCACCAAATGAACTGCCACCGTTGTGCGTGGCATCTGCATCAAAGACAAGATCCCTTCTTGCATCCGAGCACCCCCAGAAGCAGGAATCACGATGAGTGGAAGTTTTTTCTCAACAGCTTTTTGAGCAGCTGCCACCAATCCTTCCCCCACATACATCCCCATGGATCCCCCCATGAAATTAAAATCAAAAGCCGCCACAATAGCCTTCTTACTTTTTATTTTCCCCTCAGCTACAATCAAGGCATCCTGGTTTCCGGTTTTTTCCCGATACGTTTTTAACCGTTCTGCATATTTTTTCGTATCCTTAAAGCGTAAAGGATCTTGCATAACATTCGGGAGTGGAATTTTGGTAAAGTTACCGTTATCAAAAAGCATCTCCAGACGCCGTGTTGCGTTAACCCGAAAATGGTGATTACAGTAATGACAGACATGCAGGTTCTCCTCCAGATCCCGGTGAAACAACATCTCACCGCATCCAGGACACCGTTGCCATAAATTATCAGGAATCTGCGATTCGCTTTTAATAAGCGTACCCAGCTTTGGTCGAACGTAATCCGTTAACCAATTCATTGAATGACTCTCTTGTTAATGAAACATACTACAGTCTTTCTATCAAATTTTTTAAGAACAAACAAGAAATGTCTCATTCATCAACTTTTTAAGAACTTGCTGAGGGGTTACATGTTGCACACCCTTTTGAGACCAAATGGTCATCATTTCTGGTCGATACGTGTGGGATGGCACAACTCCTGAAATAGAAAGGGCTTTTTTTCCTTGAAGGGCTGCCAAATTATAAAGAAACGTATCGTTTCCAACATAAAAATCGCTCTGCGTCATAAGGGCCGCCGTTTCCATAACGGTCCAGTCCGTGATGGTGTGAACTTTGGATTCATAAGCCTTTCCAGCCACTTTCTTAATGGCCGCGGCTTCTTCTTTTTCCCCTGGCCCGCCACAAATGAAACAGGTAATTCCCTTTTGACATAAAATGTTAATCAATCCTGCAAAGCAGCCCACAGGCCACTTTTTTTCTTGCTCACTGGCCCCAATACCAAGACAAACCCAAATATTATCTTTTTGGGGTATTTTTCTTTTTAAGAGATCTTTTTTGGATATCTTTAAAGGGTACTCAAAATCGCTTATTTGAATATTAAATGCTTCTAAAAAATGGGTCGCCCGATCCCGGGCATGCATCTTATGATATTGTTTGTTCAGTAAGGGACTCTGTAAAAGAATCTTATCGACGCCAAAACCCAAACCAAACCGATGAGGGATGCCTGCCAGGAAAGCCGCCATCGTGTAGTAAGCGCGGCGGTCCAGAATCCATGTGGCATCAAAATTTTTTAAGGCGAGATCTTGTCCCAATTGATAAAGTCCCATCACGCCATCATGTTTATAAAGTGTTCGATGGTGAGGGTCTCGTTCCTGTCCTTGTCGGTTCATTTGACATCGATAAAGGGGAATAATATCTCCCACTGAATCTTCTTCAGATAATAGTGTTGCCGCATGGGCGCTTGGACGTGCTAGAAGAGATACCTTACCCGTCTTAGAAAAATGGTGGGCAATAGCCCTGATATGGGGCACAAACCAAATCATATCTCCAATGCCTGGCATAGGTTGTATTACAAGGATGTTGGAAAATTTCTGGGGTGTCATGAACCCTTGATCCTTGATTACTTCTGCTGTTGAAGGCTTAAAATTTCCGCCTCCGAAAGACCTGTATACTCTACAATCTCCCCCAAAGGCTTTTTATGACAAAGAAGTTTAATGGCAATATCTCGGGCTTTTTCAAAAGCACCCTTTGAAAGACCTTGATTAATACCTTCTTCTCTGCCTTTGTCCCATTGTTCTTTAAAGACATTAACGTAATTTCGGTGATCAAACTTCTCACGATGATAATGGGTCATGATATCTCCTTTCCATGTATTGAGTTCCAGTAAACCTAATGCTTGCTTTAATACTGGATCAAAGTGTTCCGGGATGGTCTC
>CAMBTM010000017.1 GCA_945870825.1 Rhizobium sp. Q54 | reverse complement strand
GTTGATCACACTTTACGTCATTTATTTTGTTGAGTAAATCAGCCCATAGGGCGTGGGCTCTGGCGAATTCTCGGCGTGACTCAGCCAACTCAATATCGTGTCTTTTCATATCTTCTCTTGCACGCTTTTCATCTTGTTCAATCTTTTTCCTAAAAAGATCACCATCTTTCTCAAACTTTTTCCGAAGAAGCGCCAGATCCCGTTCATTCCTTTTCTCAGTCAGGGCCAGATCTCGCTCGTTCCTTTGCCGGGTAAGGGCTAAATCTTCTCTGCTGATTTTATAAAATGCATACCATACGGCTACCATTGATCCAACAATTGATAAAATTATCGTCAGTGTTTGGGTCCAGTCCATTTTTCTCTCCTTTCTAAATTTTTACGCATATCGTATGGTCATTTTATTATTCTAGAGAAGATATGCAAGGTGAATAATCTGCAAAAAACACGGAAGAGTTTAAAAAATGAGGCGTAGAATCTTTCACTATACCAAAATTATGGCAAAGCTAATCACACATTAAACTTAAAATGAAAGATGTCCCCGTCGCACACCACGTAATTCCTGCCTTCTTGACGCAGTTTTCCAGCATCTTTGGCGCCTGCTTCGCCGTTGTTGGCTAAAAAATCGGTATAGGCAATCGTATCAGCGCAGATAAATCCCCGTTCAAAATCACTGTGGATTTTTCCTGCAGCTTGGGGGGCTGTTGACCCTTTTTCAACGGTCCAGGCACGGGCTTCTTTGGGGCCCACTGTAAAGAACGTCAACAGGCCCAAAAGAGCATAGCCTTCATAAAGCACATGGGCCAATCCCTTTTCTTTAAGGCCTAAGGAATCTAGAAATTCCTTTTGGTCTGCCTCAGAAAGTCCAGCAATTTCTGCCTCGATATTGGCGGAAATTACCACACTTTTGGCATTTTCTCTGGCGGCCATCAACGCCACTTTCTGGCTCAAGGCGTTTCCTGTGGCGGCTTCTTCTTCCTTCACATTACACACATATAAAATGGGCTTTGAGGTCAAGAGGTGCAGATCAGCAAATAAGGCTTTTTCTGATTCTTTGGGAATAAATGTCCGTGCAGGGGACCCATCTTGCAAAATTTTTAAGACTTTCTCCACGATTTCTAATTGTTCTTGGGCATCGGCCTCTTTGGACCTGGCTTTTTTCGATAAGGCAAATTGGCGTTTTTCAAGACTTTCGATATCGGACAACATCAATTCAATCTCAATAATCTCCTTGTCCCGCAAGGGATCTACTGATCCTTCCACATGGGTGATGTTGTCATCTTCAAAACAGCGGAGCACATGGATAATGGCATCCACAGATCGGATATGGCCTAAAAACTGGTTGCCAAGACCTTCGCCTTTGCTGGCACCTCGGACTAACCCTGCAATATCAACAATTTCAAGGGTGGTTGGGATAATTTTTTGGGATCCACCAATTTTAGCAATAATGTCAAGCCTGGCATCGGGAACCCCAACACGGCCCACATTGGGCTCAATGGTACAAAAGGGGTAGTTGGCAGATTCTGCAGCCGCTGTTGCCGTTAACGCATTGAAAAGCGTTGATTTTCCCACATTTGGAAGGCCAACGATGCCACAATTAAATCCCATAGGAAGCTCCTTTTATTCTGATGATATATCTTTTGTCACGTGTGTCATAAATTTTTCTCGGTCATTGCCTAAGAAAAGGGGCAAGTGATGGGCCACAGAATCCAGCAAAGTCCCAAGCCACACAACATCGTTATTCGAAAACCGTTCCAAGACGTAGTTGGTGACGGATCCTGTGTGATTCATGGCGCGGGGGTGTCCGATACCAAGGCGTATGCGCCAGTATGCTTGGCCTATCCGTTGATCAATATCCTTAAGACCGTTATGCCCTCCCGCACTGCCACCTTGCTTTGTCCGCAGTGTGCCAGGATTTAAATCCAAATCATCATGTACAACGATGACATTCTCAAGGGGGATTTTGTAAAACTGCATGGCTTCCATCACCGACTGGCCTGAAAGATTCATATAAGTCTGGGGCTTTAGCAAGAGAACGGTGTGTCCATCGATGGACCCTTCTGCCACAAGCCCCTTAAACTTAGATTTCCACGGGGAAAACCCATACTGTTCATGGACTTCATCAAGAACCAAGAACCCAACGTTATGACGGGTGAACTTATATTCAACCCCTGGATTGCCCAGTCCTATCAGTAAAATCATTCCTCTAATCCCCAACACAAGGGATTATTTCTTTCCCGCGTCTTTGTTTTCCGCAGGGGCCGCAACAGAAGCTGCATTGTCATCCGCTTCATTGCGTACTTTAGGAGGAACAATCGTTAATACTGTTTCTGCCTTTTCAAGGTGGGAAATCTTCACACCCTTAGGGAGTTTCAAGCTATCTAATGTAAAGGAATACCCAATTTCTTTTCCAAGCAAATCGATATCGATCTTTTCTGGAATATCGGTTGGGGAACAACTGACATGTAAGGAGTGACGCAGGACATTTAACACACCGCCTTGCTTCAGCCCAGGACAACGTTCTTCATTAAGGAAGGAGAGGGGCACATCCACATGGACCACACTGTCTTTGCCAATGCGTAAGAAATCCACATGCACAGGACGATCGCTGACAGGGTGGAACTGAATATCACGGATCAGAACCTTTTCTTCTTTGCTTCCGACTTTGATTGTGTAGATGTGGCTTAGAATACCCGCATCCAACAATTCTTTCTTAAGCAAACGTTCTTCAACGGACAAGGCCACAGGCGCTTGGTCTCCTCCGTAAAGAATAGCAGGGGTAAATCCAGAGCGACGGCTTTCACGAGCCCCGCCTGTTCCAAGGGCTGTGCGTGGGTTAACTTCAAGTGTTCTAGCCGTTGACATGCTTTTTTTCTCCTAAAAATAAACGAACGCCCCTCAAGAGCGTCCTAAAAATAATTCAGCCCAACTAATACGCGTAAAATGGCACAGAATCAAGGGGGATGTAATCATTTTTTTTGGTTTTTCAAGGCGGTTAAATCTTAAATGATTCTCCAATAGACTTCGAATAGGTCATATTTTAAGGGTTATTTCTGGACAGCGGCCTGAAGTGCTCGTTGCCAAGCGGTTAAAGCGTGCAACGCTCTTGCCCGACGTTCTTCGGGATGGGGGAGATAAGCAACAGTTCTAATATCACCGATAGCACGGGTTAAAGCCAAGTCAAAGCGTTCAAGGGCCACAAACCCTGTATTGGTACGATTGAAATAATAATTCGACATAGCCTCATGGTAATCAGATTTTAGAAGATCATTAAGGCGTTCTTCTGTTTGGGGTCCATGATACCTGACGGCCGCTTGTACCTCAATTGGGGTCACGCGGGCTTTGCTTTCCAAGGACACACATGTCAGCAACAATGTTAAAAGAAACCATCTCATGCCTTCTTTGTATCATATTTATAGATTGACGTTCAAGGAATTCAGAATCATAATGAAAATATAAAATATATAAATAACAGGTGAGGAATCCTCATGAAAATAAAAGTTTTTGTTGGCGCTATTCTTACGATTTGCAATGTTTCCTATGTAAATGAGTCTCATGCTGTGTGGCCTTTTGGCAAAAATAAACAACAAACATCAGCTTCAGGACAATCACAAGCAGCCACAGCCCAAAAAGGAAAATTTTCCAGGTTTTTTCGGTCTGTTTCTTCTAGTTTTATTCCTGCGTGTATTTCTTCGAATGCGGGACGCCTTGATGGTTTTAGAAATTGTTTAAGAAGTTTCTTAAGCAGCACAGGGATGAATATGGATATGTTGTCGAGTGTGTTGGCCCTTGATGTGAAGGGTCAACCCATTGTTAAGACAATACAGCGCGCTACGTTTAACCAAGAGTGGTTTAGACGTCAATTAACACTGGCTCAATCAAGCCAAAAAATCTTAACGGCCTTGAGTGCAGCGCAAGAAGAAGAAGCCGTTCTTACGAAGGAATTAGAAACTGCGGGAGTGGATACTAGTAGCCCACAATCGATTGCAGATTGGTTTAAAAGCGCAAAAGAGAGAGAAAAAATAAGAGAATTAGGGTTGCGCAAAAAACTTGCGATGATTGGCAGGCGTACGGAAAAATTTCATGCTGAACTCACGGATGTATGGTTTCAATATGGCCAGTTACAAGGTGAAATGGGACAAGTCCCAACGTATACGGATGCACAAGATAAGGCAGGGGCTTCACCACCGCTCATGTCCATTCCTGTTCCTGATGCAACAGATGCTGTCTTTGTCCAAAATTCAACGGTGAGTAGTAGTGTATTGATGAGCTCAGACTTTGAAGCAGCATTGACCCAATTTGGAGAGAAAAATCCAGCTGTTATGACGAACTTTTGCCATAACTTTTTTGCCATTGGCCCCACAGCCGGGTGGGAAGAAGATTATGCGCGAATGGGAGATAAAGGGAAACTGAATCAAAGAGATATTGATGGATACCAAGGGTCTAAAAACTCTATTATTGCGATTCGTTGTTCGGATGCATCAATCGATGGACTAATCTGGCGGAAACTTTATTCAATATGTAACATTGGAGAATCTGCCCAAACATTAGCATCCTGTTCAGGATTTAGCAGTAATGAAGTGACTGATACACTATTCCAGGGTCAATCCTAATAATATCAAGGGGTATGGAAATGAAAAAAATTAAAATAGCACTCTTTTTTGTTGGATGTATCGCATGCGGAAGTGGTCTTGCTGGAAGGACGGCGCCAGCTCAAAACAACAGAGGTCTTACAGGTTTTGAAGCTGCGACCTCATTTGCTGCCAGAAAGACAGAGCTGGATTCCTGTAGTTCACGCAATGTTGCAGAAAATATCAGGTTTTTCTTTCAATGTGTGAAATCAAAATTGACCAATTACGTGATGACTGGTCAAGGAGGGATTCTCAAATGGGACAAAAGTAAGGTTTTTGCCATGAACAACGGGGCGATTAAGGTAGGATCTGTGCCTATCACTGCTGGTAACCAAGCGCTTTATAATCAATGGAAGAATCTCTACCAACAATACGTATCCCTGAGTTTGGAAGAAATCGCGTTGATTGACAATATGATGGATATTACCATCGATGATTCTGATAATCCTGAAGTAGTTGAAGAAGATGAAAAGGCTATTGATAAACTTAGTCAACAAGAACAAGTTGTTAATACAAAGATTGCGAATATTGAAACCCAATGGAGTGAATTTAAAGGAAATTCGCGTATTCCTACGGGGTTGCAGCCGTCAACCGCGTACCCAACATATCCAGATCCCCTTTCACCTATCTTTTTGACAGTCTCAAAAAAGTCAGGTGTTTGGTTGGTGAATGAACAATTTTATGCAGATGTTCGGACCTTGTTGGATCAAAATCCCTACGCCCACCTTCAGCTATTAAAATATTATATGCTTGAAACGCCGGCCCGATTTAGAAAGCGGACGATGGTTCAAAATAACTTTATCCAAGCAGACAAGGCCTTTAAAGTATCACTTCTTTGTGGCGACCCTAACAGTGTGGAAGGGCTTCTTTTAAATATCGCAGCGATTGCGGCGCCTCCTTTGCCTTATTTACCTTTAAGGGCATGCCAAATGTCAGGGCAACGTATTGCCACGTCTGATGGAAGTGCTTTAAATGCCACAGGGGCCACACCCACTGGAACGTCATACGCCTTCTAACAACGCCATGGCCTTTTGGATTCCTTGAATAGCGGTATCTAAAAAGGCCATTGTCTTATCCAGCGTTTGACTGTCATTATTCAGCCAATGTCTCAGTGTTATCCCATAAAGAATCAAGAGACTTTTATCAAAGAGGATGCCTTGAAATCCTTGAGGGGCATGGGGAAGCGTATTCGTTATCCACGCTGTTTCTAACAAGTCTAATGAAAAACTTTCTGCTATAAGGCACGGATCATCTTGGAGATCTTGGTAAATACGCGCGAGGGCTTTTTTATAAGGCATCAATACTTCCAGGCGACACAGGATAATTTCCATCACACTTTCCCATAAGGGGATACTGTTAAGATCTGCTGGATCAAATGTCTGGTGAAACAGCCTCGTGATATGGCTATGGAAATCCTGGAGGATTTGTTTTTGACTATGGATGGCCGCAGGGTCTAGGCCAAGGCGTTGGGCCGCTTCTTTCTTGTCGAACGTTGCCCATCCCAATTCTGGAACAAGCATGATGATGTCGTGGATTAAGGGAGTCATTTTTGGACGGGTTTCCTCAAGCCTCGGTCCTTGGCCGATAGCTTTAGAATCCTCTTGAACGCTTTAAACGCTCCTTTGGCTAGAAGATTTTTCAACACACTTTTCGTTTGCATTCTTTTCCATCATCCGGTTACAAGTATATCTATATACATACGGAAAACCCATGACAACAACCTATCTTTCATTTCCCCAATTTGATCCAGTCATTTTGCACCTTGTGGGCCCGTTGGCCATTCGGTGGTATTCGTTGGCTTATATCATGGGGGTTATTTTTGGGTGGCTTTATACCCGAATGATTCTTAAAAAATATCCGCAAGAAGGCCTAACGGTTAATAACCTAGACGAGGTTGTTTCATACCTGATTATGGGCATTATTTTAGGGGGACGGTTGGGATATGTTCTTTGTTATAAGCCTTTGTATTTTATCCATCACCCTCTGGATATCTTGAAAGTGTGGGAAGGGGGGATGTCCTTTCACGGTGGCCTTGTTGGGTCTGCTTTGGCCTTTGGCCTTTATGCGTGGCGTTCTCACGTTCCCTTTTTTACGTTGACGGATGTGGCGTCTACCGCGGCACCTATCGGGATTTTCTTTGGGCGTTTGGCTAATTTTATTAACGGCGAAGTCTTTGGCCGTATTACGGATGTGCCCTGGGCTGTTTTATTTCCAACGGGGGGGTACCTTCCCCGTCATCCAAGCCAACTTTATGAGGCTTTTTTGGAAGGGCCCGTGCTTTTTGGTCTTTTGTTATGGGTTGTCTTGAAACGAGGAAAACTTTATGCCCGTGGGTTTGTGTCCGGTCTTTTCATTTTTGGATATGGGATTGCCCGCTTTGGGGTCGAATTTTTCCGCGAAGCTGACGAGTTTTTGGGCTATTTCTTGCAGCACTTCACGTTAGGGCAATTTTTAAGTCTTCCCCTCATGCTTTACGGGGCTTACCTGATGTGGGCATCGCGCACGCAAAAATGGGCTTAAAAAGCCTTATCCAAGAAGAAATCTTGGATGAGGGGCCCTTATCCCTGTCACGTTACATGGCATTATGCCTTTACCACCCAGACTATGGCTATTACATGACCCGAAATCCTTTGGGCAAAGAGGGGGATTTTATCACGTCACCCGAAATATCATCCCTCTTTGGAGAAATTATTGCGGTCAGTCTTGAAACCTTGATGGGTGAAAGGGGATATATCAATCCAGCATTCATGGAGCTGGGTGGGGGGCGGGGGCTTTTGATGCACGACATGGCCCGTACCTTTCAAGTGTTGGGGCGCAACATGGGATCTTACCACATGGTGGAGGTGAGTCCTGTCTTAAGGGCCCTCCAGCAAAAAACCCTTGAGAATTTTGAGGTAACTTGGTCAAAGAGTCTGCCCCCAACGGCAGCTCCTTGTCTTATGGTGGCCAATGAATTCTTTGATGCTTTTCCCATCGATCAATACATTTTTAGGGAATCTGGGTGGCAGGAACGGTGTGTTACTATGACAGCAGACGGCGATTTTTTTTGGACAACCCGCCCGACTGCGTTTGTTCCGCCTTCTTCTTGGCGATTGCCCAGCGTTGGCGACATTTTTGAAGATCCTGTGGGGGCGGTTCCTTATTTTGAATCCATTTTGGCTTACCTGAAATCCCATGGCGGTATTTTTTTAACCATTGATTATGGCCATACCCATTTAGCTTACGGCGATACGGTGCAAGCTGTTGCGGATCATCAGTACGTGGACCCTTTGTCCTATCTTGGAGAATGCGATTTAACAACCCATGTGAATTTTAAAATCCTTGCAGATCTTGCCCATCTTGAAGGGTTGACTGTTCTTCCTATCCTAACCCAAGGAGATTTTTTAGCCCATTACGGCATTCATGAACGGGTTAAAACGTGTCCCGTACATATTCAAGAAGCCGTTAAAAAATTGACAGATTTTCATGCGATGGGTTCTTTATTTAAGGTGATGATTGTTATACAGTAATACCATGCTAGTCACTGGAAAAAATAACGTCCCCTTTATCCAAAGTTCCTTTCTTAGGTCTGTTCCTCATGGGTTTTTTACACGGCAAGGGGGTGTCAGTTCTGGCATGTATACTTCTCTTAATTGTTGTATGCGTGATGATGATCTCGTGGGTAATGTTTTAAAAAATCGCCATCTTGCTTTGGAGTCTTTATCCCTTGAGCAGAAGACATTGGCTATTTTGAAACAAATTCATGGTAAAAAAGTCATGATCGTTGATGATGATTGGGATCCAGAGAAAATTATTGAAGCGGATGCTTTTGTCACGTGTTCTTCCTCTTTCGTTTTGGGGATTCAGACGGCAGATTGCGTTCCTGTTCTTTTGGCAGATACCCAGCACCGGGTTGTTGCTGCTGTTCATGCTGGATGGCGAGGCGCTTTGGCAGGTGTTGTTGAAGAAACCCTCAAGGTCATGATAGCTTTGGGGGCGACCAAAGAGACTTTGCTCGCAGCCATTGGTCCAGCCATCGCCCAGAAAAGTTATGAAGTTGGACCTGAGGTTTACCAGATGTTTTTGGACAAAAATCCTGAAAATTCTAACTTCTTCAAAGTCTATACCTCTTCAGCCTATACGCATTTAGATCTTCCAGGCTATGTGGAAAGTCTTTGTGTGGGGGCGGGGATTCAGGTGGAACGGTTGCCTTATGATACGTATACGGATCCTCAATTATTTTTTAGTTGTCGTCGTGCCCAGCATGAAAAAGCCTCGAATTTTGGGGGACACATGTCCTTTATTGCCCTTTAGGAGATAGAATGGAACCAACCACATTGAATGTTGATGATTATGTAACCCGGCGGGGCCTGATGATGGTGTTGTCTTCCCCGTCAGGTGCTGGAAAAACAACCCTTGCCCGCCGTCTTCTTGAAAAAAATTCAAATATGCAACTTTCCGTATCCCATACCACACGGTCTGCGCGTCCTTATGAAGTGGAAGGACGGGATTATTACTTTTGTACTGTTGAAGCGTTTGAGTCCTTAAAGGAACAGGGGGAATTTTTCGAAACTGCCAAGGTGTTTGGGAATTTTTATGGGACATCCAAGTCCCCAGTCAAAAGGGCCTTGGAGACGGGTCAAGATGTCTTGTTTGACATTGATTGGCAAGGTACCCAGCAGCTTGCTCAGCACATGGGGGAACGGGTTGTGTCGATTTTTATTCTGCCGCCCTCCATGATTGAATTACAAAACCGTTTGCATAAACGTTCAAGTGATTCTGAGGATACGATTGCGACCCGTATGTCAGAAGCCGCCAGTGAAATCAGCCATTGGGCTGAATATGATTACGTGATCGTGAACTATTCTTTGGATGAGAGTCTTGACAACATTGAGGCTATTTTAAGGGCAGAGCGCTTAAAACGTAGCCGTCAGATCGGTCTTGCTAACTTCATTAATGCCTTGGTTGAGCAGAAATCTTCATGAGGCAAGCCCAAGGGCTTTTAGAATCTTCAAGGCATTTTTGACAGTAACAGTCTCTTTCCCTTGTTCAAAGGCAATGATTGTTGGTTTGCTGGCCCTCGTGAACAAGGCCACATAGTCCTGGGTCATTCGCAGCTCCTTCCGCCGCTAACGGCTTCTTCTAGAAGGTCTGGCCAGCTGAGGCGAAAATCCCGTTCCATCGTGTATCTATTCCTTGTTAGTAAAGTATTTTTTACTTTTTAGCATAATTGCATTAATAAAGTTAAATATGATTGACTAAAATGAGAAAATAAACAGAAGAGTAAAGTTTATTTTATTTCTTGGTGGCTAGTTGTCACCAACAGCCCGGGCGATTTTGCAAAAATCCTCAATGGAGAGAATTTCTGGCCTGGCTGTTGGGTCAATACCAAGGCGTTCAAGGACTTTTTCTGTTTCAGGAAATAATCCCTGCAATGACTTTTTGATCATTTTTCGGCGTTGTTGAAAGGCAAGAGCTGTGACTTTTTCTAAAACGGACTTTGTAGCGGGCCATAAAGGGGTAGGGCGGGGGACGATCCTTATGATGGATGACGTTACTTTGGGTTCTGGCTTAAAAGCGGTTGGCGGCACATCAAAAAGTTTCTCAGTCGTACAAAGCCACTGGATCAAAATAGAAAGGCGACCATAATCTTTGGAACCAGGGGGTGATACAATTCTCGAGACAACCTCTTTTTGAAGCATCAACGTCATGGACTTCACAAGGGGTAATTCCTCAAGCCAATTGATAATAAGCTGGGTTCCAACGTTATAAGGAAGATTAGCAACGATTTTGAGAGGCGACTTGGAAAGACTTTCTAATTTTATCTTTAAGCCATCCCCATGATGGATCTGGAATTTTTTGCTGTTCATCATGATAGACTGCCAGTGGGGAATAAATTGGCCATCTTTTTCAATGGCCATGATTTGGTGGGCAGGGGAATTAATTAGTCCATGGGTCAAGGCGCCTGGCCCAGGCCCCACTTCAAGGACCGTGTCCTCTGGTTGAATGAATGCGCTTGCTATAATTTTTCGAATGATATTCGGGTCTTTTAAATAGTTTTGTCCAAGAGACTTCTTCGCAGAAAACTTATAGTCGAATGTCATATTCTAATATCAATGGCGGCAACCCGTCTAATATCCCGGAGTTTTTGCTCTGCAAAGGCTCCAAGACGTTGGCTGACAATCGCATCTGTTTTTTCTTCTGCATTAATCGGTTGGACTGTTGCAAGGGCACGATGACAGACCATCAAGTACACAACGCTATTGTCCGTGATATACCCAGTAGAAGGTTTTCCGACGGGGAGATCCTTCAAAACGGTTTGGAGATCTTCTGAAAGGTCTGGTAAACTCACATCCTTGTAGATGTGCAATTCACTTTCCAATTGTTCCCCAACCTTGTCAAATTGCTCACATCCTTCAATGGTTTCAAAGAGTCCGTCAAACCGGCTTTTTTCTTCCTCTTTTTCTGTTTGAGAAAGATGGGCGGCTAGTTTTATTTCCAACTGACGGGCCGTTAGCGTATCCGTTTGTTTATGGGGATGCATGATGTTGCGCAAAAGGACAATTTTATAGCCATCTTCTGTGCGAATAGGTTCAGAAAGTTCCCCAGCCTTCATGAAACGGAGCGCCTGACGGACTGGTACTTCACAGTGGGATTCTTGAATCCATCCAATATCACCACCGCTTGCAGCAGAAGGTGCGTGGGACATTTCATGGGCCACTTGGCTAAAGTGTTCACCTTGTTTAACACGGCCTAGAGCCTGCATCGCCTCATGGCGGGCATTTTCTTCATCCATCATGCTTTGGAAACCAAAAACAAGCTCTGCCAATAGATATTGTTTTTCTTTTAAATCCTTTTCCTTGGCTTGTTCTGCCAGATCTTTTTTCCCAACATCAATAGTATCGCGGTAGTAGCCAATGAGTCTTGACCATGCAACTCGGGCTCCAAAATAGTCTTTGACGGTTTTGTCAGAAACCCCTTTTCCTTTCAAATCTTTCTCAATAGATCCAGACTCAAGGTGGTTTTGTTCTTCCATATAACGCAGCGCATTTTTTACATCCTCGTCGGTGATAAAAATCTTGGCGTTTTCCGTTATTTCAAGTTGTAGTTTTTCATCAATCAGTTGACGCAGAACATCATGTCTTGCTTTTTTAAGCTCAGGCGCTGGAATTTCTGCGATGTTGCCTTTGATCAACATCTTCACGCGTTCATCCAAATCTTTGGTTGTAATAATGCGATGGTTGACGACAGCAGCAATGTGAACTGATTCATCGACCTTGCCTTTTGGATTTTTATGACTACCGCTATGATGGACTTTTTCTGCTTCTTTTAAACCATGAGAATGACAGGGGGGCATTGTTGGTTCATCCTTAATCTTTTCAAGAGGTGGCGCATAGTCTGCCCCAGGCATGTCCACAGCATGAACCGTTACAGCAAGTAGGATGCCTATAGAGGCAAGAGAAAAAAAGTTTTTCATAGACTAGCAAAATCCTTGGAAATTAGAACCAAACGCGTTAGTGTGTAGCCTGAATATACTCTTTCTTAAAAATTAAAGTCAATGACTTCTCTGTTGAGTCTCTAGAGACAATTTGGGTTTGTGAGTTTGTAAATTGTTTAACCGTGTATCCCGTTATTTATTTTTTCAAGTGAGCTTTAGCACTGTGGCACTGCTTTTGGTGCTGTTGAGTTCGTTATGGCTTGTTCACTCGTTAAAATTTATTGAGTTGATTTTAAAATCACGCGAATCCTTTGGAACTTTTTTTAAATTGTCGCTACTGGCTTTGCCAGATCTTATCACCATTCTTTTGCCTATTACGATTTTGATTGCGATCATTACGGTTTATGTCCGTCTTCGCGCTGACAATGAACTTGTGGTGATGTCTGCCTCTGGGTATAGTCAGTGGGCGTTGGCCCGTCCTGCCTTAGCTGTTGCACTGGTTGGAACGTGTCTTGTGTATTTCATTAACATTTTCGTTTTACATTCTTCTTTTCGGGAAATGCGGGATGTGGAACATCGGTTACGCAATACCTTGCCTAATATCATGGTCAGACAAGGCGTTTTTAATACCTTTAATCATCTGACTATCTACGTTCAGCGAAAAAGGGGCCAACATCACTTGGAAGGGGTGATGGCTTACATCCAAAAACCCGATGAAGATCCCTATACCATTATTGCAAAAGAAGGAAATTTTTTCATCAAGGATGGAAAACCAACCCTTTTATTACGCGATGGGAACCGCCAAACCAAGGATAAAGGAGGGCTTTTATCCATTATCTATTTTGAAGAAACGGTTTTAGATCTTTCTGAGCCTGTTCGTGAAACCCTGGAACGTCCCAAAAAACCTTATGAATTATCTTTTAAGGAGCTTGTTTATGGTACCCGCAAAACAGGGGATGCAGGGGATCGTCAACGCCTTGTGGCAGAAGCCTTGCAACGTCTTTTGACCCCCTGGTACTGCCTTTGTTTTGCAGCGATTGCTTTGGCCGTCTTTTTTGCCGGCGAATTTCGGCGTACAGGGTATGGGCGTCCTATTATTTATATTGTAGGTATTACTCTTTTTGTCCAAGGGGTTTGTCTTGGGTTGATTAATCTTGGCTCTAAATATTGGCAAGCGTTACCTTTGGCGTTTCTTCTTTTGGGAAGTGTCATTTTCTGGAGTATTTTTTCTCTTCTGAAACAATCCTTTGGATACATGCAAACGTCCAAGAAGGGCAGAAAGTCATGAAGATTTCCTTGACGTTTTCAAAGTATATTATTCAAAAATTTACCCAGTGGTTCTTGATGGTTTCTTTTGTTTTGGGGATTATCCTCGCCCTTTTTAACATTGTGGAGCTTGTGCGGCGGTCTTACAACAAAACAAATATAGGATTCAAACAGATCATTTTGATGTCTTTCTATCAACTGCCAGATCTTTTAAGTCAACTGCTTCCCTTTATCGTCCTTTTTGCAACGATGCTTTTGCTATGGCATATGAATCGGCGGTCAGAATTGCTTGTTGCGCGTTCCCTTGGATTTTCCATCTGGTCTATTCTATGGCCAGTATGGGTGGCGATTTTGGGATTTTCTATTTTAAACTTTGCGGTGTTCAATCCTATCAGTGCTGAATTTTCAACACGATTTTCTCAGATGGAAAAGGATCTTTTAACCCAGCGTTCTAATTTATTCATGGTCTCAGGGTCTGGTTTGTGGCTTAAACAAGAAGAAGACATGATTTACTCATTGGTGAGGGTATCAAGACTTGACAGCAATAAGAAAGATTTGCAGGGGGTCACGGTCTATAGTTTTGATTGGAACAGTCATTTTGTGAATCGTTTGGATGCGGAACAAGTGACCGTAACGCCAAAGGGCTGGCTTTTAAAGAACGCTCTCTTATCAATGGCGAATAAGGCACCAGAACAGTTGGGCGATTTGCTTTGGAAAACAGATTTAACCCTTTATAAGATACAGGAAAGTTTTGCGTCACCTGCGGGGATTCCTCTTTGGAAACTGCCTTCTTTTATCGATCTTATGGAAAAAGCTGGCCTATCGACGGTTGACCATGTGCAACACCTTTACACACAGCTATTTATGCCATTTTTATTTTTGACCATGGCGACCCTTGCTGGGATTTGTGCTTATCACTTTACAAGGAAAAAAGGGGGGCTTCATTTTATTGTGACGGGCCTTGGTGCGGGATTTCTTGTCTTTTTCCTTCATAAAATATCCCATGCGATGGGACTGTCCATGAATCTTCCCTTGCTGCCATCGGTGCTAGTCCCTGTTCTTGTAGGGGTTTTGGGGAGTTTATCTTTATTGCTGCATTTGGAGGAACAATAAAATGATAAAAAAAACAGTCGTTCTTGCAAGCCTTTTATTGAGTCTAAAGGCCCTTGCAACAAAGGATATGGAGGGGAATAAAAATCCTGTTTTGTTGAAGGCGGATCAATTTCGTCATGAAGAAGACCTTGGCCTTGTGATTGCAGAAGGACATGTTTTGGCATCCGATGGGAATCAAATTGTTGAAGCAGATCGTCTTGTTTATAATAAAACCCTCAATATGGTCACAGCCACAGGCAATGTTTACGTTTATGATAAAGATGGGAGTGTGGCAAAAGCCCATTATGCCGATCTTTCCAGTGATTTCAGGGAAGTGTTTCTTCAAAAGGCCTCTCTATTAACGCCTGATTCAACAAGGGTCTCAGCCGATTTGGTTCAAAAGGATGGTGGCAAGACGGTTTATAAGCATGCAATCTATTCACCGTGTAACGTCTGTCAGGAAAAGGATCCGCTTTGGCAAATTAAAGCCGATACAGTAACGTATGATACAGCGGTTGAGGATGTCATTTATACGGATGCCTTTCTTGAGATGAGGGGGATCCCTTTCTTCTATACACCGTATTTTTCTCACCCTGGACCTAAGGTCAAAAGACGGTCTGGTTTCTTGTCGCCTATTTTAGGCAATGAAACGAAACTAGGATCTATTGTTGGGGCTCCTTATTACTTTAACCTGGCGCCTGACCATGACATGACATTAACACCTGTGATGACAACAAATTCTGGACCGTTGTTAGGTGGAGAATACCGCCAACAATTTAGTAAAGGGACTTTCTTTTTCAGGGGAAGTATTACAAAAACAGATACGTTACAAACACCATCCAGCAAAAAGAGGTCTGAGAGAACCCATGGACATTTCTTGACAGAGGGAAAAGCTGACATTAGTGAACAATGGCGCTTTGATGGACGTGTGATGCACGCCTCTAATCCAGATTACCTAAAACGGTATGGGTTTCTCGAAGGATATCATTATCGACGCTTGAATTACCTTGAAAGCAATGCTCATACGGAAGGGTTTTATGGCCGAAATTATGCTGGGTTTCATGGATACTATTTCCAAAACTTAAGGGATTCTGTCGATAGTAAAACCGTTCCAACAGCCGTACCCGTCTCATCATTTTCCTACTTTTCTCCAGCTTTGGATCATGGCAGTTATTTTCACGTTACAGGTGATACATTGTCCATTCAGCGTAACCGCGGGAATAAGATGAACAGGGCCTCTACCACAACGGAATGGATTCTCCCTTATACAGCAAGCCACGGGAGTGTCTATGAACTCAAGAGTTTCGTACGGGGTGATTTTTATGATATCAGCCAATACAATCCATCAGGACCTTACAGTCAAGTGAATGGGGACAGAGGACGTGCTATTCCTGGGGCAGCCCTTTCATGGCGTCTTCCTTTTATGACAGAACTTAAAAATTCCACTTGGGTGATTGAACCTATTATTAAAGGAATTGCAAAACCAAACGGGGAAAATTCTTTTAAAATCCCCAACGAAGATAGCCAAGACTTTGAATTTGATGCTAGGAACTTATTTTCTGAAAATAGATTTATAGGGCAAGATGTGGTTGATGATGGCCAACACATTAGTTATGGAGCTAACGTGAATGCCTATCAGCTATATGGGGTTAACATGCGGGCCTTTTTAGGACAAAGTTATGATTTTTCAAAAGCTCACCAGTTTCCAGCCAGCAGTGGTGTGCGCCAAGGGGCGTCTGATTATTTGGGACGATTTAAAATTATTCCCAGTGAGTGGGGACATATTGATTGGCGGTTTAGGGCGGACAATCGTTCAGGCAAGTTCCGCCGCAACGTGATTACAGTGACAGCAGGTCCCGATCAATTCAGAGGTCAGGCTGACTATGTTTATTATGACAATGTGTATTTTGGCCAAACACTTGGAAAACGAGAACAAGTCGCGTTAAAAGTCACGTCCCTTGTCACCAAAGATTGGTCTGTTTTTGTAGGGGCTAGGAGAGAATTCAAAAACAACCCAGGCCCCCTTGAAGAATCTCTTGGCGCCCTTTATCAAGATGAATGTTTCAAATTTATTATTGAAGGGCTTCGTACCCACTATACGCAGGCAAGCATGGCCCCTGCGACCACGATCATGTTTACCTTTGGATTTAAAAACTTAGGTGACCTCTCGACGGGGCGCATGGGATCTGACAATCTATTATTATGATGAGGGAGTAATATTATCATGAAAATGTCCCATTATTTTTTACCAACATTAAAGGAAGTTCCCAGTGAAGCCCAATTGGTTTCTCACCGGCTTATGTTACGCGCTGGTATGATTGCTCAAGAATGCGCTGGGATTTATCACTGGCTGCCTTTGGGGCTTCGGGTGCTTCAAAAGGTTGAAGGCATTATTCGTAAAGGTCTTGATGATGCCGGGTTCCATGAATTGTTGATGCCAACGCTTCAGCCTGCTGAACTGTGGGAAGAAAGTGGTCGATATGAAGCCTACGGCAAAGAAATGTTGAGAATTACGGATCGCCATGACCGGCGGTTGATTTATGGACCCACAGCGGAAGAAGCAATCACCGATATCGTGCGTCGGTTTATTAAAAGTTATAGAGAATTACCCCAAGTCCTTTACCAGTTTCAGTGGAAATTTCGGGATGAAATTCGTCCACGGTTTGGGGTGATGCGGGGGCGTGAATTTTATATGAAGGATGCTTATTCTTTTGATATTGATCGTGAAAGCGCTGAAAAAACCTATGGTCGGGTAATACAAGCTTATATGGAGATTTTCAAGAACCTTGGATTAAAAGCCATCCCAGTGCGTGCTGATACAGGCCCTATTGGTGGGGATTTGAGCCATGAGTTTCAGGTGCTTGCTGAAACAGGAGAAAGTGACATCTATTACGACGGTGACTTTGATGATTTCACCTTTCGTGGGGGGGAAGAAGATTTAAACCGCATCAAGAAACTTTATGCAATGGCGGATGATATGCATGATTCGGCTTTGTGTCCTGTGCCAGAAGATCGTCTCAAACACAAGAAGGGTATTGAAGTCGGTCACATTTTCTATTTTGGGACCAAATATTCGCTGCCCATGAAAACGACGGTCACGAATGAACAAGGAAAACCGATTCTCGTGGAATCCGGATCTTACGGTATTGGCGTTTCTCGTGTGGTTGCGGCGTTGATTGAAACCAATCATGATGAGTTTGGCATTAAGTGGCCAGAACAGGTGGCTCCTTTTAAGATAGGACTCATTAATTTGAAAGTGGGCGATGACCAGAGTGATAGGGTGTGTGCAGAAATTTATGAACGGTTTCGTAACGCTGGGGTTGAGATTCTCTACGATGATCGGCCAGAAAGTGTCGGGGTTAAGTTTTCTACCATGGACTTGATTGGCTTGCCGTATCAAATTATCGTGGGGCCGCGGGGATTGAAAGAAGGCCAGATCGAGGTTAAAGACCGCAGAAGTTCTGAGAAAATCTTATGTTCAGTTGAAGATCTTTATCAACGGTTCTTGTCCCATGCTTAATGTGGAATGGCGGATTGCGAAGCGGTATTTGTGGGGCAGGCGCCGTGAAGGGTTTCTCCATGTCATTGCGGGGTTTTCCTTTCTTGGTATTTGTCTTGGGGTTGCGACGCTTATTATCGTGATGTCTGTCATGAATGGTTTTCGCCATGAATTGTCAAAAAAGACCCTGCAGTTCAACAGTCATCTTTCCGTTCTTGGTCGAGGCGGCATGACAGAAGACTTTGCCAGAGACTTCATCAAACAAGCTGCGATTTATCCAGGGGTGGACCATATTTATCCAGTGGTGGAAGGTCAAGCCATGGTGACGTATAAATCTCAAGCGTCCGGCATTTTGGTCAAAGGGTTGCCACAAGAGGATTTATTGCGCAAAGACATCATTGCGCAGACCATTGTGGATGGGTCTTTGAGTTCTTTTTTTCAAGACGAGGACGGGATTTTGGTTGGCATTCGTTTGGCAGAACGTTTTAATCTAGGAGTAGGGGACACGTTGACCCTTATTGCACCCAACGGAAACCTTACGCCTTTTGGAATGGTGCCTCGGTTTCAAACTTTTACGGTCAAAGCGATCTTTAGTTCTGGGATGTTTGAATATGATAAGAATATTGCTTTTTTGCCGTTTTCTGTGGCCCAGTCTTTCTTTAAATTGGACGGTAAGGTGAGTCATCTAGAGACCTATCTAGCCGACCCTTATCAGGCGGAACGCTATATCCAACCTTTTTCAAACTTTGAAGAAGGCCCCCCCCTTCGATTTATTACCTGGGTGAACGCGAATGCCAGTTTTTTTGAGGCTTTGAATATTGAACGCAACGTCATGTTTTTGATTTTGACGCTTATTATCCTGATCGCGGCCTTCAATATTATTGCCGGCCTTGTGATGTTGGTTAAAGATAAGGTCCAGGATATTGCGATTTTGCGGACCATGGGGGCGCCGCGAGGATCTGTTCTAAGGATTTTTCTTTTTGTGGGATCCAGCATTGGGACTGTGGGGGCTTTGTTAGGAACGGCCTTAGGACTCGTGTTTTGTCATAATATTGAATCCATCCGTCAGTTTTTTCAAGCGCTGACGGGGACAAGGCTTTTTAATGCGGAAATCTATTTCCTCTCCAAGCTTCCAGCCATTGTGGATTATAGCGAGGTAACGGTGATTGTGATCATGACATTGGTTTTGACATTCCTTGCAACCCTTTATCCAGCCTGGCGGGCGGCCCGTTTAAATCCGGTGGAGGCCTTGCGCTATGGTTAAAAAGATTCCCATTTTAGAACTGCGTGGATTGGAGAAAACATATCATCAAGGGCCTCAGACGTTATCTATTTTTAAAGATATTAATATGACGATTCATGCTGGTGAAATTGTTGGACTTGTGGGTGTTTCTGGCTCTGGGAAATCGTCCCTTCTTCATATTGCAGGACTTTTAGATCAGCCAACAGCAGGTTCTGTATCGTTGGAGGGGGCCAAGATTACAACCCAAGACGATACTCTTTTAACGAAATGGCGGAATGAAAAGATTGGCTTTATTTATCAATTTCACCATTTGTTGCCGGAATTCACAGCCCTTGAAAATGCTATGTTGCCCCATCTGATGGCCGATCACAGTGAAAAGGATGCGACCATAAAGGCAGTCGATCTTTTGGATCATTTGGGCCTTCAAGACCGTCTTCACCATTATCCCTCTGAATTGTCTGGGGGTGAACAGCAGAGGGTTGCAGTAGCGCGTGCCTTGATGAATGATCCTTTGTTGATTTTAGCCGATGAACCGACTGGGAATTTAGATCCAGCGACGTCTAAAAAGGTTTTTGACTTGTTTATTCAAGTGGTCAGGCAAAAAAATATTGCTTGTCTCATTGGAACCCATGATCTGAGCATGGCTAAAAAAATGGATCGGGTGTTGGAACTGAAAGCTGGGACCCTTAAAGAGTCATCCTAATGGAAAAAAAATCCTTCATCCATCTGCGGGTTCATACTGCCTATTCCTTATTGGAGGGGGCACTTAAAATTCCAAAACTAGTCCAACTGGTCAAAAAGTACGATATGCCAGCTGTGGCCATAACCGATACGGACAATATGTTTGGGGCCTTGGAATTTTCGCAGGCGTGTGCCAAGGAAGGCATTCAACCGATTGTTGGTGTTCAGATTAAGATCAAGATGACAGACCAGGGAGAAGATCGCCACACATTGCCATCCCTTATTCTTTTGGCCCAAAATGAAATGGGATACCAGAATCTTTTGAAGCTTATGAGTCATGCTTATAATGATATGGTCTCTCCCTTTCCCCCTCATATTACTTTCGAGAATCTTAAAACCCATAGTGCTGGGCTTATTTGTTTATCGGGTGGCGTAAGAGGGCCCTTGGGCCAAGCAATCTTGGCTAATAAATTTCAAGAAGCAGAAACATTTACACATTTATTTAAAGACATTTTCGGCAATCGGTTTTATATGGAAATCATGCGTCACGGCCAGGAAGAAGAACGCAAAACCGAAGAAGATTTCCTAAAGTTAGCCTATGATCACCATATCCCTCTTGTTGCGACCAATGAAGCCTTTTTTGACACCGCGTCCATGTATGAGGCCCACGATGCGTTACTGTGTATTGCAGAGGGGCGTTATGTCTTTGAAGATGATCGCAGACGGGTAACGCCTCAGCATTATTTTAAATCGGCCAAAGAGATGGAAAGTCTTTTTGAGGACTTGCCTGAGGCCATTCATAACACAGCCCTTATTGCAGAACGCTGTTCTTTTATGCCACTTCCCCAAGAACCACGATTACCCAGTTTCCCCTGCCGTGGGGGGGAGACAGAGGCGGATGAATTAAAACAGCAAGCATTAATAGGTCTTCAAAAGCGCCTTGAGATGTATGTTTATACTGCCATCATGTCTGACGACGATAAGGCGGTGATTTCTAAAGAATATCATGATCGACTCAATCATGAGCTTAAGATTATTGTACAGATGGGGTTTCCGGGATATTTCTTGATTGTAGCGGATTTTATCCAATGGGCCAAGGCCAAGGGTATTCCAGTCGGCCCTGGTCGTGGATCTGGCGCTGGGTCTTTGGTTGCGTGGTCTTTGACCATCACGGATGTGGATCCCATTCGGTTCAATCTGATTTTTGAGCGTTTTTTAAATCCAGAGCGCGTTTCCATGCCAGACTTCGATATCGACTTTTGTCAAGATCGGCGGGACGAGGTCATTCACTATGTGAAAAATCGTTACGGTCAGGACCGGGTGGCCCAGATCATTACCTTTGGAAAACTCCAGGCGCGAGCAGTGCTGCGGGATGTGGGGCGTGTGCTTCAAATACCCTACGGTCAAGTCGATAAGCTTTGTAAGCTTGTCCCTAATAACCCTGCAAGTCCTTGTACATTGGAAGAAGCGTTGGAACAAGAACCAGAACTCAAACGTCAGTATACGAGTGACCTGACTGTTCAGCGTTTGATCGATATGGCCTTGAAACTTGAAGGACTTTACCGCCATGCCTCCATCCATGCAGCAGGTGTTATTATTGGTGACCGGCCCCTTGACCAGTTGATTCCGATTTATAGGGATCCCAAATCCGATATGTTGATTACCCAATTCAGTATGAAATATGTTGAAATGGCGGGCCTTGTGAAGTTTGACTTTTTAGGATTAAAGACGCTCACCATCCTTGAAACGGCGGCAAAAATGGTGCGCGATCAGGGGGGGGATTGTTTGATTGCAACCATTCCGCTTGATGATAAAAAGACCTTTGAACTGTTACGCAGTATCCAAACCACCGGAATTTTTCAGTTGGAAGGCCAGGGTATGCGTGACGTACTGCGTCGCCTCAAACCTGACCGTTTTGAAGAAATCATCGCGCTAGTGGCCCTTTACCGCCCAGGCCCCATGGACGATATACCGCGTTACTTGGCGTGTAAGCACGGGGAAGAGGTTGTCCACTATATGCACCCCAGTTTTGAACCCTTCTTGAAGGAAACCTTTGGGGTGATGGTGTATCAAGAACAGGTCATGCAAATTGCCCAGGTTTTATCAGGCTATAGTTTAGGGGGTGCGGATCTTTTGCGCCGTGCCATGGGAAAAAAGATCAAATCTGAAATGGATGCCCAGCGGAAGATTTTTGTGGAAGGGGCCTCCAAAAATGGTGTTGATGAAAAACTATCCAATCAGATCTTTGATCAGGTTGCTAAATTCGCAGGCTATGGGTTCAACAAATCCCACTCGGCGCCTTATGGCTTGATTGCTTATCAAACGGCTTATATGAAGGCCAATTTCCCCGCAGAATTCATGGCGGCCACCATGACGTATGATCTGCATAATACGGATAAATTGGCCCTTTACCGCCAAGAGTTGAACATGATGGGGATTGCCCTTTTGCCCCCCAACATTAATAAATCCAAAGCCCTTTTTGCAGTTGAGGTGGATGAAACGACCGGTAAAAAAGCCATTCGTTATGCCTTGGCTGCCATCAAAAATGTGGGGGAGCATGTGATGGAAGAGGTCGTAAAAGAGGTTGAAAAACAACCTTTTGCGACATTAGAGGAGTTTTTTTCAAGGGTATCGGCCAAAGCCATCAACAAGCGGCAATTAGAGAGTCTCATTTGCGCAGGGGCCTTTGATACCCTTCATCCTAATCGCCACATGTTGCTGGCTTCCATCGATACACTTTTGAAATATGCGACAACGGTGTACGCAGAACAAACATCGAACCAAAGTAATCTTTTTGCAGAAAAAGGGCAAAAACTCCCGATGCCGCCCCTGATGGTGGTGAATCCTTGGAACCCCCTGGAACAGCTTCAAAAAGAATGCGATGCCTTGGGTTTTTATTTGTCAGCCCATCCCTTAGATAGTTTTGCCCCCCTCTTGGATCGCCTTGGGGTGATCCCCAGTATAAAGTTGGGCAATGACGTAAGCGGCAGTCATGTGACGTTAGCAGGGATCCCAACGGGCATTAAACAGAAGATGTCCAAACGGGGCAAACGCTTTGCTTTTGTAGGGTTTTCTGATGCCTATGGGTCATTCGAAACCCTTTTGTTTGAAGAAACCCTTGGCGAATCACGGTCTTTATTGGAACAAAATATTCCCGTGTTGATTTCAGCCAGCATCCGTCATGACGATGATGGGGATTATAAGCTGACGGCCAATCGGTTAAGGTCCTTGAGTGACCTTGCGGACCGCGAATCCGAGGCTTTTTTGATCATCGTCGAAGACAAAGGGTCTCTGGGTGGTGTGATGGGGTTACTGCAGGCGCACCAAGGCGGTGTCCAGACAGTCGCACTTCAGTTGACTGATCCCTCCCACACCACTATCCACCTGCCAGGGACGTTTAAGGTGAATGCGGATGTTCGCAATGCCTTGGAGGCTTTGGGAGGCGTCAAGGTCCAGGTGTTGGGGTAATACGCACTTGAGGGATCTGTTTTTTGTCTTCCCCACCCCCCCCGCTTGTCATCCCCTAGGACGGCGGGGGCCCAGGGGAACCGTCAATGCATTGCGGTTCAAAGGTTTTGCAACCCGCGAGATCTTGTCTGTCATCCTGGGTCCCCGCCGTCCTAGGGGATGACGGCGGAGAGGAAATGGGGATAACAGTGGAAGAAATGCCCCCCGCCGAAACTTTCCCGACGCCGTCTTCCAGAGCCCTGCTGTAAATTCTCCGAAGAGCCGTCTTCCGGAGTCCTGCCGTAGGCAGGGCGTGGGACCCAGGAGGTTAGCCGAATGGCTAAAATGCCCCCTTTCAACTGTCTAAAATGGTGGGGGAGTCAAATCGTGAGTAGCCCTAACGGGCTATTTTCTGGATCCCACGCCCCGCTTGCAGCGGGGCTCTGGAAGACGGCGTCGGGGGATCGGCGGGGCTCTGGAATACGGCGTCGGGGGATCGGCACTCCTCTGGATGACGGGCAGCGGGGGTGTTTTTAAATGCTTACCCACTCGTTTTGCATAAGAGCCAAAAAAACCAAATGAGAATCTTTTGGCATGGTTTGAGTCTGTGGATAATGACCTATTTTTCTTAAACGTTTTAACGCTTGGGGAAATTAGAAAAGGCATAGAAAAACTGGATGATCTGGGGAAAAAACAAAAATTAATTCAGTGGGTTGATGGTGACTTGGTTAGAAATTTTTCTCATAGAATAATAGAAATTGATAGTTTAGTTGCGGATAAATGGGGTTTTATTTCTGCTTATGCACCAGTACCAGCAATTGACGGGTTGATTGGTGCCTCCGCCCTTGTCCATAACCTTACCCTTGTGACAAGAAATACAAGAGATTTTTCTTCTATACCAGGCATTAATCTATTCAACCCTTGTATTTGATCCTATACGCACCCCATCCGTCCGCATAACATCTGAAAATCTACTTCTTCCAGGGGATGGATTTGTTTTTCGCACGAAAAGACAAAATGTTCATGGCCGGTGATGGGATCCACATGACGTTGGATGCACTTGCCGCAAATGCCCTTCATCATGCATTGCATAGGGGTTGGCAGAATCCCTGAAATCTTGATGGTGTCTTTTAATGAACTACGGTGTTGCAGGAGATCTTCCATCATGTCCACCGACCCTAAGACAAAGATCTCATCCCATTCTTGGGAAAGGGCCGCGTTGTAGGCAACGGTACATCCTTTTTGCTCCATAGCAGTGCCAATAAATGTCAAAGCCTTACCATGCCCCATGAGAAGTACTTTTTTATTTCGTGGAATTTCCATGGGGGATCCTGTTGGACCCATCAGGGCTAGGACATCGCCTTCTTGGATGGATGAAAGAAGAGATGGATTTCTAAGCGTCAAAACAATGGTTCCATTCTCTAGTGTCCCCATCAACGGCATGGTCTTTCCCCCATCATCAAGACGGAAGAATTGTCCGGGTTTTAAATTTTGTGATGCTAAAGGGGCGTACACAGTTAAACTCTGCCCCTCTTTCTTTAAAACACGGGCAAGGAAGAGGTCTTTGATCGTGGCGAAAAAGTCTTGCCTTGAAAGGGAAGAGGCGGGGGCATGGCGGGACAAAGCCTCTGTTATCAGGGGGGATGCTTTTTTGGCACTTGCCAAGGCATGGACCACACTGCCACTATATTCTGGATGAAGGTCCCCGAGCATACTAATGAATCGGTTTGAATCAATGGACCCTGCCCAAAAAGGCGGGGAAAATTGTTTTAAAAAATCTCCGTCCTTTTCAAAAAACACCGGGTTTTCTTCAGCAATAATCGTATTGGGACGTGTCCCTGTTGCAAGAAAAATGGTTCGGGCATCGATCCGGGTGCCATCCTTAAATAAAACCCCTGTGGCGTGTCCTGTGTCATCGGTTTCAATGCGGGTAGGGGTTTTGTTTTCAAGGTATGCGACGCCAGCTGCAAGGGTGAGGGCCAATTCCTCGTGATTTTTGATATACGCTGGGGATTCTTGCATGGATCGTCGATAGACAAGGGTCACATCACCTTGGCTATGTTTCAGGGCTTCAACAGCCGTATCGATCGCCGTTAGCCCAGAACCAATCACTATAATGGGTGAAACTAGGGAAATCGGTGTTTTTTTTAAGTTTATACCCATCAAGAAGTCGGAGGCCTGATGGACGCCCCTTGCAAAGTTATTGGCTAAACTGGGAATGTTGGGCTTGCCCGCCCCAAGACAAAGGGCGATATGGTCAAATCCAAGGTTGATGGCTTGTTGTGTTGTGAGGGTGCTTTCAAGGCGTGTATTGCCCAGCATCATGAAATTATCCCGGCGTTCCAGCAGTAATCGAAGGACCAGGAGGAAGTTCTTATTCCATCGGTCTGTAATGCCGTATTCTGCAACGCCCCCAAAGCCCAAGGGGGACCTTGTGTCAGCAGGATCAAAAAAATCTTTGATGTATTTAATTAAGGTCTTTTCTTGAAGGGCGTTTGGAAGAGGCGCGATTCTTAACCCATCAATGCCTACGACCGTATGTCCATCATTAAGCATATGATGAGACAAGGCAAACCCCGCAGGTCCCATGCCGGCCACCAAGACTTTTTTTCCAGTGAACGAGTCCGGCAATACCTGATTGGCCTTCAAAGGATTCCATCGGGTCAGAAGGCTATAGATCTCAAATCCCCAGGGAAGGTCTAAAATGCTTTCAAGAATATGGGTTTCAATGCTGGGGACATCGACAGGGGTTTGTTTTTGGAAAATGCAGGCTTTGCTGCAGGCGTTGCAAATACGGTGTCCTGTGGCGGCCACCATAGGATTATCGATGGTGATAACCGCAAGGGCCCCCAGCACATGTCCTTGGGCCTTCAAGACATTCATTTCTGATATTTTTTGATCTAAGGGACATCCCTTAAGCATTTCGCCTAGAGGATTCTTCTTTTCCCCAAATCCCTTGCGGCACGTGTCTTTTTCTTGCCGGTGACAAGCGATACAATAGTGGGCTTGGTCTGACGCCCAGGCCGTCGTTTCAGGAATACTTGTCACAGAGGTTATTAAATGATCATAATCCAGCTTTTGGGGTAGCTTAAATAGAGTTCCCCGGGCATGGGCTTGTTGGCCATCTTCTGTCAAAAGGGCCCAGGCAGCATAATCTTCAGCGTCCTGCAGGGCTTCTTGATGATCCGCTTTCAACCAAGTGAGCACATGGGTTGCAAACATCAGTTCATTCCCTTCGAACGGTTCTCCCATCCACTGGGATAAATGATGGCGTAATCTTTCTGGATCAAGAAGGGGAACGGTTTTTTCCTTATACTTAAGGGCCACATGCCGTTGGACAAAAAGACGTTTGCACTGCGCGATGGGTTTTAACAGAGTCTCTTGTTGAAAAAGGGCATTGAGTTCTTTTGTGACCCCAAAGAGATCGCCCAAGAAATCTTCTAGATGAGGGGCCAGGGCAATGAGGGATTCACTTGAATGGGTTTGGTAGAGGTGCAATAACGTAGCGTCACGATTTTGGAGAAATGTTAAAAATCGGGTATGAATATCCCAAAGGCCTTCCAGGCTATAAAGCGTATCAAAGGATAGGGTGAGGGGCTGAGACATTCTTAGTGCTTAGCAAGAGTTCTTATTTTTGTCTATACGCAACTGGTCATTTCTGGGTAGGCATAGTATTTTTTGGATCAAATGGGATCACTTAGTCAAATAAAATATATCACCTTATGAGAAAGTATTTAAAACTAATCTTTTTGTGAAAAATTAGTCATGATAACTGAATTTAAAAGCACCGTATTTTGAATTAGTTTGTATAAGTTTAGATAGAAATGAGACAGGAAGAGTGTGATAGATTAAGCGAAGCGCACCCATGTGTAGTGCCGTAGAGAGCTTAATCTAGCCCTTTAAATTTTGTTGTAAAAACTAGAAAAGGTCTCGAGAATGAGGTTAGTGATAA
>CAMBTM010000016.1 GCA_945870825.1 Rhizobium sp. Q54 | reverse complement strand
ATAACATTGCGGTTGAAGTGCACTTAATTGTGCCAATTGCGATGGATGAAGGGCTTCGATTTGCGATTCGTGAAGGCGGACGTACCGTTGGAGCGGGTGTGGTCTCTAAGATCATAGAATAACTTTTCTTTTTTGTCCGGGGGCTCTTGCTTTTTTGCGATCCCCCGATTATATAGGTGTGTTATGGAAACACAAAATATCAGAATCAGACTTAAGTCATTTGATTATCGTGTGCTGGATCAGTCTACGCATGAAATCGTTAGCACCGCAAAAAGAACGGGCGCCATTGTGCGTGGCCCGATTCCTTTGCCAACCCATATTGCAAAGTTCTGTGTGAACCGCTCTCCTCATATCGACAAGAAGTCGCGTGAGCAGTTCGAGATCCGCACCCATAAAAGAGTTTTGGATATTGTTGATTGGACACCTCAGACCGTTGATGCCCTCATGAAGCTTGAATTGGCTTCCGGTGTGGACGTTGAGATCAAAATATAAAGGTGTTCAGATGATGAGATCAGGATTAGTTGGAAAAAAACTCGGCATGACGCGTATCTTCACAGAGAAAGGCGAGCATGTTCCAGTGACGATCGTACAAGTTGACGATTGCCAGGTTATTGGGCATAAGACTGTCGAGAAAGATGGGTACAGTGCAGTTCAGATTGGTCACGGCAAGACAAGAGAAAAACTTGTGTCAAAGCCAAACCGTGGTGTGTTTGCAGCCCGTGCGTTGCCTTTAAAAAGCAAGGTGACGGAATTTCGAATTACACCAGACCAATATTTAGAAGTGGGTGCCGAGATCGGCGCAGGTCATTTTGAATTAGGGGCTTATGTGGATGTAACGGGTTTGTCCATCGGTAAGGGGTTTGCGGGTGTCATGAAGCGCCACAACTTCGGCGGTCTTCGGGCGTCTCACGGTGTCTCTGTTTCTCACCGTTCTCATGGTGCGACAGGTCAACGTCAAGATCCAGGCCGTGTCTTCAAAGGCAAAAAGATGGCCGGACATTATGGTATGGAACGTGTGACAATTCAGAATTTAGAAGTTGTTCAGATTGACGCGGAAAGAAATCTTATTTTTCTTAAAGGGTCTGTTCCTGGGGCTAAAGGAACGCGTGTACGCGTGAAAGATGCCGTTAAGAAACAACGTGCATCATAAGGGATGATTGAAAATGAAGTGGCCAGTTATAAGTTTAGAAAACAAAAAAGTTGAAGACATTACGTTGAATGACGATGTTTTTGGCGTCGATGTTCGTTCTGATATTCTGCATCGTGTGGTTCGTTGGCAGCTTGCAAAGCGCCGTGCTGGAACACACAAAGCAAAGGGTATTAGCGATGTGAGTGGGTCAACCCGCAAGCCTTTCCGTCAAAAGGGAACGGGGCGTGCCCGTCAGGGTAGTATCCGTGCACCTCAGATGCGTGGGGGTGGTATCGTGTTTGGTCCTCAGGTAAGAGACCATTCTCATGCTCTTCCAAAGCGTGTTCGCCGACTAGGGTTAAAGTGTGCGCTTGCGAGCAAGATTGCTGATAAAACTCTTTTTGTGGTGGATTCGTTTAAGTTGGAGTCCTTAAAAACAAAGATGTTTGCAGATCTTTTAAAGAAAAATGGCTGGGAGTCAGTTCTCTTTATCGATGGAACAGATGTGAATGAGAATTTAATCCGGGCAACACAAAATATCATTGGTATTGATGTGCTGCCTCAGCAAGGTGCCAATGTGCATAGTATCTTAAAGAAGAAGATTTTGATTCTTTCTAAGGATGCAGTTTTCCACCTTGAAGCTCGTTTAGCGTAGGGAACTTGAAGAAAATGAAAGCAACCCAAATGAAGATGAATGCAGAGAAATTGTTGGAAGTGATCCGTCGTCCACTGGTAACGGAAAAAGCAACGAACCTTTCTCAGTTTAATAAATACGTTTTTGAAGTGGCCTGTTGGGCAACGAAGCCAGAAATTAAGGCAGCGTGTGAGCAGATCTTTAAAGTCGATGTTTTGACCGTCAATACCATTTTGAACTTTGGTAAGAAGAAGGTTTTTAAGGGGCGTCGCGGTCAACGTTCTGACTTTAAAAAGGCAATTGTGACCGTTAAGCAAGGTCAAGTCATTGATAGTAGTGTGGGAATTTAAGCCATGGCATTAAAGCAATATAAACCAAATACACCGTCTATGCGTCAGCTGGTCCTCGTTGACCGGAAGGGCCTATGGACTGGAAAGCCCCATAAAGAATTGACAGAAGGTTTGCCAAGCACAGGTGGACGTAACTGTCATGGACGTATTACAACGCATCACATTGGTGGGCGTCACAAGCGTCGTTATCGTATTGTGGATTTCAAACGGACTAAGTTGGATATTCCTGCTGTTGTAGAGCGTATTGAATACGATCCTAACAGAACTGCTTTTATCGCTTTGATCAAATACCAAGATGGTGAGTTCGCTTACATCATTGCGCCACAACGTTTGAGCGTGGGTGACGTGATTGTGTCCGCATCAGAAAAGGCGGACGTGAAGCCTGGTAACGCGATGATTTTGAGTAACATCCCTGTTGGAACAGTAATTCACAACATTGAAATGAAGGTTGGAAAAGGTGCTCAGATCGTAAGGTCGGCTGGTACGTATGCCCAGTACGTGGGACGTGATACCGGTGTTGCCATCATCCGTCTTTGTTCTGGTGAAGTGCGCATGATCCCGCTTGCTTGTCGGGCTGTGATCGGGGCGGTTTCTAACCCAGATAAGAAGAACATCAGCTTGGGTAAGGCTGGGCGTAAGCGTTGGATGGGTATTCGACCCACTGTCCGCGGAGTTGCGATGAACCCTGTCGATCACCCTCATGGTGGTGGTGAAGGTAAGACAGCTGCAGGGCGTCACCCTGTGTCCCCTTGGGGTAAGCATACAAAAGGAATGAAGACACGTGATCGCAAGAAAGCTTCTAATAAGTTTATTGTGACGCGGCGTAAGAAGAAATAAGGAGTCATTGAAGTGTCAAGATCTGTTTGGAAAGGCCCTTTTGTTGATGGGTATCTTTTAAAGAAGGCGGACGTTAGTCGGCAGTCTGGTAAAAAAGAAGTAATTAAAATTTGGTCGAGACGGTCGACGATTATGCCACAGTTTGTGGGCTTGACCTTTGGTGTCCACAATGGCCGTAAGTTCATCCCTGTTTATGTGGGAGAAAATATGATCGGTCATAAGTTTGGGGAATTTGCGCCCACACGTACGTTTTATGGTCACGCTGCTGATAAGAAAGCAAAAAGAGGTTAATGATGGGAAAGAAAACACTTGAACGCCAATTAGGGGAGAAAGAAGCCCTCGCACGTGCGAAGATGCTTCGGGTTTCTCCTAGAAAACTTTCCCTGGTGACGGGTTTAATCCGCAATAAAGATGTGGGCAAGGCGTTGGCTTATTTGACGTTTTCTCAAAAGCGTATTGCGCAAGAAGTAAAGAAGGTTTTGCTTTCTGCCATTGCCAATGCGGAAGAGAATCATAACTTGGACATAGACCAGCTTTATGTGTCTCACGTGAGTGTTGGTAAGGCCTTGGTCATGAAGCGTGTGCAAGCACGGGCACGGGGTCGTGCCGCAAAGGTTATCAAGCCTTATAGCAATTTAAGAATTATCGTTAAAGAACGTGAGGAGATAGCTTAATGGGCCAAAAAGTTAATCCAATTAGCTTACGCTTAAATATCAACCGTACTTGGGATTCCAGGTGGTATGCAGATAAAAATTACGCGGTGCTTTTGCAGCAGGATTTAAAAATCCGTACGTTCATTATGAAGAAGCTTAAGCAAGCGGCGGTATCTAAGGTTGTGATTGAGCGTCCTGCAAAGAAAGCCATCATTACGGTTTACTCTGCGCGTCCTGGTATTATCATCGGGAAAAAAGGGACGGACTTAGATCTTTTGAAGAAGGCTGTTTCTAAGATGATTGGTGTGGATGTTTCCTTGAATATTTTGGAAATCCGCAAGCCTGAAGCTGATGCACAACTTGCAGCTGATAGCATTGCGCAACAGTTAGAACGGCGTGTGTCTTTTAGGCGGGCCATGAAGAAGACAGTTCAGTCTGCTTTAAGATTGGGTGCTCAAGGTATTCGTGTCAATTGTGCTGGTCGTTTGGGTGGCGCTGAAATTGCACGGGTCGAATGGTACCGCGAGGGACGTGTTCCTCTTCATACACTGAGGGCAGACATTGATTACGCCACGTCCACGGCGTTCACCACGTATGGTGCATGTGGTATTAAAGTTTGGATTTTTAAAGGGGAAATTATGGAACATGATCCTATGGCGCAAGATCGACGCGTTCGGGAAAATGTTGTCAATCGATAAGGTGAATTAGGAAATGTTAAGTCCAAAGCGTACAAAATATAGAAAAGCTTTTAAGGGCCGTATCCATGGTGTTGCAAAGGGTGGTTTTACCCTTAACTTTGGGACCTACGGGCTTAAAGCGACAACGGCGGACCGTGTGACGGCTCGTCAGATTGAAGCAGCTCGTCGGGCCGTTACGCGGCATTTGAAGCGTGCGGGTCGTGTGTGGATTCGGATTTTCCCAGATGTTCCGGTTTCTATGAAGCCTGCAGAAGTACGTATGGGTAAAGGTAAGGGTACGCCTGAATACTGGGCATGCCGGGTTAAACCAGGACGGATTATGTTTGAAATTGAAGGCGTGAGCGAAGAGCTTGCGCGGGCTGCCTTTACCTTGGCAGCAGCTAAGCTTCCAGTTCAAACTAAATTCATCTCACGTGTTGTCTAAGGGGATTTAAAATGAAAGCGATTGCTTTAAGAGATAAGAAAGTAGACGAGTTGAAGAAAATAGTGCTTGACCTACGGAAGGAATTGTTCAATCTTCGTTTCCAAGCATCAAGTTCACAACTTAAGAATACAGCACGGGTGCGGCAAGCGCGTAGAGAGATTGCACGTATCAAGACTGTGCTGGGTGAAAAATTTTCAGCAAACACACAAAGTGTTAAGGGACTATAAGAAATGCCACGTCGAGTATTAAAAGGAACAGTTGTTAGCGACAAGGGAGACAAGACCATTATTGTGTCTGTCAGCCGTCGTCTTATGCACCCTGTTTATAAGAAGTATGTTACGCGTTCTAAGAAGTATGCGGCGCACGATGAACAAAACTTAGCCAAAATGGGCGATGAAGTTGAAATTCAAGAGTGTCGTCCTATATCTAAAACGAAGACGTGGACGTTCACACAGAAATTAGCAAGCGCTGAATAACTGGAGTTTTTATTATGATTCAAATGCAAACACATTTAAATGTTGCGGATAACTCTGGGGCCCGTCGTGTTCAATGCATCAAAGTATTGGGCGGATCAAAGCGCAAGTCTGTGACAGTTGGAGACATTATTGTTGTTTCCATCAAAGAAGCGATCCCTCGGGGGAAAGTGAAGAAAGGTGACGTACACAAAGCTGTTGTTGTTCGGACCGCACGGTCTGTTCGTCGTAATGACGGTACAGAGATTCGGTTTGATAACAATGCTGCGGTGTTAATCAACAATCAGGGTGAACCTATTGGGACGCGTATTTTTGGTCCCGTTACCCGTGAGTTGCGTACCAAAAATTTTATGAAAATTATTTCATTGGCGCCGGAGGTTCTGTGATGGCGAGTCGTATTAAAAAAGGTGATTTTGTTGTCGTTATTTGTGGTAAAAACAAAGCCTCAAAAGGTGAGGTTTTAAGTATCGCCAAGGAGAAAGACACGGCAGTTGTAAAGGGTGTTAATGTTGTAAAGCGCCATATGCGTCCAACAGCGGCTCATCCTGGTGGCGTCATGGAGAAAGAACTCCCGATCCATTTGTCCAATCTAGCTCATGTAGACCCTGAAACAGGTAAGCCTACAAGAATTCGGTTTGAAGTTGGAGAGAATGGTAAGAAATTTCGTGTTGCCAAGCGTTCTAACAAGAAGATAGATGGGTAGAGAACAATGACTCGCTTAAGTGAACATTATAAAAAGGTTGTAAGGCCAGAGCTCGTTAAGGAATTTAATTACAAGAGTCCTTTGTGTGCGCCCTTCCTTGAAAAAATTGTCATCAATATGGGTATTGGTGAAGGTACGCGTGATGGTAAAAAGGTTGAAGCCGCTTTGAGTGATCTTACGATTATCGCAGGCCAAAAGCCGGTTATTCGTAAAGCACGTAAGTCTATTGCCGGATTTAAACTGCGTGAGGGCATGGAAGTTGGTGTGAAAGTGACACTGCGTAAAGCACATATGTACGAATTTTTCGATCGCCTGATTAACATGGCGTTGCCCCGTGTGCGTGACTTTAGAGGACTTTCTCCAAAAAGTTTTGACGGTCGCGGAAATTACACGTTTGGCTTGAAAGAACAGATCGTATTTCCTGAAATCGATTATGACAAAATTGATGAAGTGCGTGGGATGGACATTTGTATCGTCACATCCGCTAAGACAGACGATGAAGCGCGTGCGCTTTTGAAGAAATTCAATTTTCCATTTGGCTCATAAGGAGGAATAAATGGCAAAGAAAAGTATGATCGAAAAAAATAACAATCGTGAGAAGAAGGTTTTGTCTCAAGCGGCACGTCGTGCTCAGTTAAAGGCCGTTATTTATGACAAGGATTTGCCTGTTGAGGATCGTTTTTCCGCAACGTTGAAATTGGCAGAGTTGCCTCGTAACGGTGCGCGGACCCGGCTCAGGAATCGGTGTGCGTTGACAGGACGTCCCCGTGGGTATTATAGAAAATTAGATTTGTCTCGAATTGCTTTAAGGGATTTGGCTTCACAAGGGCTTATTCCAGGCATGACGAAGTCAAGTTGGTAGTTTGGTTTAAAGTAAGGATATAAAAACATGTCAATGACAGACCCAGTTGCAGATTTACTGACACGTATTCGTAATGCTCAGCGTAGAAGCTTGGGTGCCGTGCGTGTGCGGTCCTCTCGTTTGGGAGAGAGAATTCTTTCCGTTCTATTGGATGAAGGCTATATTCGGACATTCAAGTCCGTGGATATTCGTCCAGGTATTCAGGAAATTGAAGTTGAACTTAAGTACCACGAGGGTGAATCGGCAATTCGCGAAATTAAGCGTATTTCTAAGCCGGGGCGTCGTGTCTATGCGGAAGTCTCAGATTTACCAAAACCCTACAATGGTCTTGGGGTTGCTGTTTTGTCCACATCAAAGGGTGTGGTTTCTGATAATGCAGCGCGTCAACTCAATGTGGGCGGCGAAGTTCTTTGTGAATTGTTCTAAGGATAAATTGAAATGTCGAGAGTAGGAAAGAATTCCGTTACGATTCCTGCAGGGGTTGAAGTGCAAATTAGCCCAAGCGAAATTGTTGCCAAAGGAAAATTTGGAGAGCAGCGTATTGCTGTTTCTAATCAAGTCAGTGTACAACGTGCAGAGAATCAATTGACTGTTGTGCCCATTGATAAATCTAAGATGGCCCGAACTCATTGGGGAACATACCGAAGCCTTGTAAATAACTTGGTCAAAGGCGTGTCTGAGGGGTTCACTGTTAATCTTGAAATTAATGGTGTTGGGTATCGTGCGGCTGTTCAGGGCAATGAGCTTATTTTGCAGTTGGGTTTCAGTCATGAAGTGAAGTTTGCAATTCCTGAGGGAATTACCATCAAGTGTGAGAAACCAACAGCGCTTTCCATCCATGGTGCCAGTAAGCAGGTTGTTGGGCAGGTTGCCTCGAAGATTCGAGGATTCCGTCCGCCAGAGCCTTACAAGGGTAAAGGTATTCGGTATGAGAAAGAATATATCTTGCGTAAAGAAGGGAAGAAGAAGTAATTATGGCTAAGGGAATAGAGACATTCGAGCGTCGTCAACGACGCAACCGGGCGCGGATCAAGAAGCGTGCTCCAGAAGGGGTTTTGCGTCTTTCTGTTTTTCGTTCCAATAAGAACATTTCTGCGCAGATCATCGATGATGTAAAGGGTCATACGCTTGTTGCGGCGACTTCTTTGGCAAAGGATTTTGACAAAAAACTAAATGGTGGCAACAAAGCCAGTGCCGAAGCTATTGGAAAAATCATTGCTGAACGTGCCAAGAAGGCGGGCGTTAGCAAGGTTGTATTTGATAGAGGGGCGTACATCTATCATGGTCGCGTGAAGGCTTTAGCCGAAAGTGCGCGTTCTGGTGGGTTGGAATTTTAATCGGGAATCGAGATAAAAATGGCAAGAGGACAAAAAGTAGAGCGGTCTCAAGAACAAGTTTTTGTTGAAAAGCTTGTGAGTATCAATCGTGTTGCAAAAGTGGTTAAGGGGGGAAAGAATTTTTCTTTCTCAGCGCTTGTTGTGGCAGGTGACGGCAAGGGACGTGTAGGATGTGGGCTCGGCAAAGCACGTGAAGTGCCTGATGCCGTGCGTAAAGCAACGGATCAAGCGCGTCGTAATCTTATTCGTGTTCCTTTGAGAGAGGCACGGACATTGCATCATGATATCACAGGGCACTTTGGTGCAGGACGTGTTGTCCTTCGTGCGGCTCCTGCTGGAACAGGAATCATTGCGGGTGGTCCAACGCGTGCGATCTTTGAAGCACTCGGCATTCACGATGTTGTCTGTAAATGTGTTGGAACCACCAACCCTCATAACATGGTGCGCGCAACGCTTGATGCACTGAAGAATGTAACGTCTCCTCGTCATGTTGCCATGCGTCGGAGCAAAAAAGTCAGTGATATTATCGGCCGTCGGGAGACCCCTGGGTCTTCTAAGGACGATGTAGAGGTAAGGGAAGAAAATGGCCAATAAAGGGAAATTAGAAGTTAAGCAAATCGGAAGCCCTATCCGCCGGCAGAAGTTCCAAGAACTTTGCCTCAAGGGTCTTGGGCTTGGGAAACTGAACCGTTTGCGTGTTTTGGAAGATACACCGTCCATTCGTGGACTTATTACAAAGGTTCATCACCTTGTTGACGTGAAAGAACTGTAAGGGGATTTAGAATGCAACTTAATGAATTAAGAGATAATCCAGGCGCCAATAAAGCACGTAAGCGTGTGGGGCGTGGTATCGGATCCGGTAAAGGTAAAACTGCCGGTCATGGGCATAAAGGGCAAAAAGCCCGTACAGGTGTTGCGATTAAGGGATTTGAAGGTGGTCAGATGCCACTTCAACGGCGTTTGCCTAAGCGTGGATTCGTTCACCTAAAAGACCCTGTCAACATGTTGAACTTGGTAGATTTGCAAAAAGCTGTTGAGCGGAAGTTGCTTGATCCAAGCAAAATTATTGATGCAGAAATTCTCTTTACCCTTGGGCTGATTAAGAAGATGCAATGGCCTCTTCGTATTTTGGGCAAGGGAATTTTGAAGGAGAAAATTCAAATCACAGCGGATTATTTCTCTGCAGGCGCTTTGGCAGCTATCGAAAAATTGGGTGGCAAGGCTGTTCTCATTGAAAAGAAAGTTATCGTTTCGAAAAAACCGGTTAGAGCAGAAAAGAATTAATCTCATAGGGGACTTACACTCATGGCGTCAGCTGCAGAACAATTAGCGTCGAATCTGAATTTTAGTGCGTTTTCAAAGGCGGAAGACCTTAAACGGCGCATTTGGTTTACATTGGGGGCGTTGGTTATCTATCGTCTTGGGACCTATATTCCTCTGCCTGGGATTGATATGGGTGTGATGGCTGAAATTTCCAAGCGAAACGCCACGGGTATTTTGGGGATGATCGATATGTTTTCAGGGGGTGCGCTTTGGCGTATGACCATTTTCGCTTTGAACATTATGCCCTATATTTCTGCCAGTATTATCATTCAACTTTTGACAGCGATCCATCCACCCTTTGAAGCCTTGAAAAAAGAAGGGGATTCGGGGCGCAAGAAACTGAATCAATACACCCGTTATCTGACAGTTCTTTTAGCCTCTGTTCAGGCATTTGCGTTGGCTCGGACGTTGGAAGCTAATGGTGCTACCTATATGCCCGGTATGTTTTTCGAGCTGAGCACCGTTGTGAATATTGTCGGCGGCACCATGTTCTTGATGTGGCTTGGTGAGCAGATCACGGCTCGTGGGATTGGCAATGGGGTTTCCTTGATTATCTTTTCTGGAATTGTGGCAAACCTTCCTCAGTCAGCGTTGCGTATGCTTGACATGGGGCGCGAAGGGCAGTTCCATAGTTTGTTTATTCTAGCTGTTCTTGTTGCCATTTGTGGGCTTATCGCCTTTATCGTCTTTATGGAACGTGCCCAACGGAAGGTCATGATCCAATATCCAAAGCGTCAAATGGGTAATAAAGTTGTTGGCGGCGAGACCAATCACTTGCCATTAAAGCTGAACGTTGCAGGGGTTATTCCGCCCATCTTTGCGAGTTCTATTTTGATGTTGCCATCAACACTCGCCTCTTTTGCAACCAATGCACCTGATTGGGTGCAAACGATCTTCTTTCATTTGGGGCATGGACGTCCTGTGTTCATGATTCTCTATAGCTTTTTGATTGTGTTTTTCGCATTCTTTTATACGGCGATTGTATTCAATCCAGAAGAAACATCCGAGAATCTTAAAAAGTCAGGGGCCTTTATTCCAGGTATTAGACCAGGGGCGAACACAGCTAGCTACTTTGATTATTTGTTAACACGTCTTACAACCCTTGGGGCTTTGTATTTGGTGTTCGTCTGTATTTTGCCAGAGTTTTTGCAAATCAAGTATGCGTTGCCCTTTTATCTTGGGGGTACCAGCGTCTTGATCGTTGTCAGTGTAACCATTGATACGGTTGGACAAGTGCATTCTCATCTTTTGGCCCATCAGTATGAACATTTACTGAAGAAGTCCAAGCTTCACAGCAAGGGCCGTCGTCGATGAATATCATTCTCTTGGGACCTCCAGGGGCTGGCAAAGGAACGCAGGCACAGAGGTTAAAAGAAAATTATGGCTTGATGCATCTGTCAACAGGTGATATGTTGCGTCAGGAAATCGCGAAGGGCAGTGAGTTTGGAAAAGCCATCAAGACATCGGTAGATGCGGGGCAGTTTGTTCCAGATGATGTGATGATTGATCTGATTGCTCATTTGCTTGATCAGCCTGAGTATCGGGTTGGGGTCATTTTGGATGGGTTCCCGCGCACGGAAAAGCAGGCAGCTGCTTTAGATGTGATGTTGAAATCTAAAAAGATGTCTATCGATCATGTGATCGAAATAAAAGTTGATGATGAGGCCCTTGTTAAACGCATTGGTGGCCGCTATATGTGTTCGGAGTGTGGGGCTTGTTATAACGACTTTTCAAAGCAGCCGCGTGAAGAGGGTGTTTGTGATGTGTGTGGGTCATCTGATTTCATGCGTCGTGTGGATGACAAAGAAGAAACAGTGCGCGCACGGTTAAGGATATACCGGCAGGAGACCATGCCCATCATCCCTTACTATTTAGAGAGGGGATTGTTGAGAGAGGTCAATGGCATGTTGGGTATTGATAGGGTATCAGAGCAAATTAATTCTTTGCTTGAACGGTTAGTTTAGAATTTTTTAAGGTAAGGAGATATTAAAGAGTGGCACGTATAGCGGGGGTTAACATCCCAACAAATAAAAGAGTCGAAGTGGCTCTCACTTACATTTTTGGTATTGGTCGTACAACGGCCGTTGGTATTTGCGAAAAGGCTGGTATTGCTTCTTCTAAGCGTGTCCACGATCTTTCCGATGATATGATCGCAAAAATTCGTAACATCATCGATACGGACCTTAAGGTTGAGGGAGAACTTCGTAGCGAAGTTGCCATGAATATTAAAAGGCTTGTGGATCTTGGTTGTTATCGAGGCCTTCGTCACCGTAAGCGGTTGCCTTTAAGAGGTCAAAGAACACATTCTAACGCCCGTACACGTAAAGGCAAGCGCGTTGCCATTGCGGGTAAGAAAATGAACACAAAGTAAGGTAGGATTTAAAAAAAATGGCACAAGCAGGTTCAACGAAACTTCGTAAGCGCGAGAAAAAAAATATAGCCGCAGGTGTTGCGCATATTAATGCGACATTCAACAACACGGTTATTACGATCACAGATGTTCAGGGCAATGCCATTTCATGGTCATCTTCTGGGTCAAAAGGATTTAAGGGATCTCGTAAGTCAACGCCTTTTGCAGCACAGGTTGCAGCAGAAGATGCGGGAAATAAGGCAAAAGAACATGGGATGAAAATTCTTTCCGTGAATGTGAAGGGCCCTGGGTCCGGGAGAGAATCAGCTTTGCGTGCTTTGATGAGTGTGGGCTTTACCATTACGACAATCAAGGATGTGACGCCTATCCCACACAATGGGACGCGTCCGCCGAAGCGTCGTCGTGTTTAATAGATCAATCGTAACTTTGTGGGAGCTAGACAAGTGATACAAGACAATTGGCAGCAGCTAATTAAGCCTGAGAGAATCAAGGTTGATAACGTTGAAGTGGGTGCTTTTAAGGCCTCTTTGGTGGCAGAACCGTTGGAGCGTGGTTTTGGGTTAACGCTTGGTAATGCCTTGCGTCGGATTCTTTTATCATCCGTACGCGGTGCAGCCGTAACAGCCGTTCAAATTGAAGGGGTTGTTCATGAATTTTCCTCTGTTCCTGGGATTATGGAAGATGTAACGGATATCATTTTGAATCTTAAATCATTGGCTGTTCGGTTTAATGCCCATGGTGTTAAGAAAGTTCACTTGAAGCATAAGGGTGCTGGAAAAATTACAGCAGGCATGATTGATGTGGATTCTACCGTTGAAATTTTGAATCCTGATCTTTTAATTTGTACGGCCAGTGAAGGTGCTAACTTTTCTATGGAAATTACCATTGAAGAAGGCAAGGGGTATGTGCCAGCAAGTCAAGGGACTAAGGAAAAGATCATTGGGTTGATCCCAGTAGATGCTTTCTTCAGCCCCGTAAAGCGTGTGGCGTACCGCGTAGAAAACACCCGGGTTGGGCAAGTCACAGACTATGACCGCCTTGTGTTGGACGTTGAAACCAATGGAACTGTGAAGCCTGAAGATGTTGTTGCCTTATCAGCCCGCATTCTGCAGGATCAGTTTTCTCCTTTCATCACCTTTGATGATCCTGTTGAAGTGCAGGCAAAAATTATCGATGATGAGCTTCCAATTCCACGGCCGTTGCTTCGCAAAGTTTCTGAGCTGGAGCTTTCTGTGCGGGCAGCAAATTGTCTCAAGAACGATAACATCGTTTATATTGGGGATCTTGTGCAGCGAACAGAAAATGAGATGCTGAAGACGCCAAACTTTGGACGGAAGTCTTTGAATGAGATCAAGCAAGTCCTTGAAGATATGGGGTTGCACTTAGGGATGGATGTGCCAGCATGGCCGCCTGAGAATATTGAAGACTTAGCAAAACGTTACGACGATAGCTATTAATAGTTAAGTATAAGGATTTAAGAAATGCGCCACCAAATTAAAGGCAGAAAATTAAACAGAACGTCCAGTCACCGCAAGGCCCTTTTTGCGAACTTGGCAACCGCTTTGTTCCAACATGAACGGATTAAGACGACCTTGCCTAAGGCAAAAGATCTTCGTTCCGTTGCAGAAAAACTCATTACTATTGGTAAAAAGGGTGGGCTTCATAGCCATCGGCAGTTGATTGCTCAACTGAAAGATGTTGGTATTGCAAAGAAGGTTTTGACAGATCTTGCAGCGCGTTATGCGGGCCGTGCTGGTGGTTATACGCGTGTTATTAAAGCTGGATTCCGCTACGGTGATGCGTCTCCTATGGCGATCATTGAACTTGTGGATCGTCCGCTTGTTCAAGCAGACGTCACTACGCCTGGAAAAACTATCGACGCTTAAGATACTACCGTCCATTTTTTAACAGAGCCCATTTCCAACAGATGTCGGAAGTGGGCTTGTTTTTTGGCAACAGGGTCTTTATGGCAAATTATACCACTTCCCCTTTTTAAGGATTTTGTCGTTCAAATTTCAAGGTCGCCTTAAAATGATGATAGACATCATATCTACTGAAATCAGACACACATACAACAATATACTTGAATAATAGATTAATTAGGATTACACCTCCCATGAGTTAGTAATATATTTTAATATAGTAAGGGTTTTTTTCAATGTTTAGTAAGTTGGTTAAATTAAATGTGTTGTTTTTATTTTTAGGGTTGAATTTTGAACCTGTCTATGCTGTGAAAAATGAAAATATCTATCTCTTTACCCTAGATTTTCTGCCGTATAAGGCCCGATGTCAATTAAGATGTGTTAGTAAGGAATTAAAAAGAAACGTTGATGAAAAGCATTTGATAAATCTTCTTACCGCCAACATAGGTAGTCCTTTTGTGTCTGTGGATAAAGTTATGAAATGCTATCTAGGCAGTCATTCAACCAACCCTCTGCATCATATTAAAGACATTTTGCATAATGTATTGAAAGAAGAAATGTTTAAGGAATTGGAAAGAGTATTCGTCTTCAAAGAAGGCTCAAAATGGTTGCCCACATTGCTTGCCCCTACGGTTTTACCCCACGTTGCAGCTGCAGGAGGATCTAGTGATGCAGCAGCTGGTGGTGCAATGCTTAAAGAGGAACACGGTAGAGTCTCTCCAGAAGTTTTTTTTGGTGCAGACTATCTCCCAAAAGTTGCATCTCAGGGATATGTATTTATCATTAAGAACGAAGAATTTTCTGTAAAAAGTGAAGATCAGGTAACATTTTTTGAAAAATTTCAGAAAACTCTAAATGTCAAATATGTATTATATGATGGTAATACTACTGACATAGCCGTGTTTGGAAGCCAGAAGGTTCATGTGGTCATTAATGATCGACACTTATTGCCTACAGATAATGCAGAAATCATTGCTAAATTCTTTCGTGATAACGCAAGCGTGACTGCTGTTTTAGATATGGGTGGTGAAGAGGGGATAGGGTCACATATTCTGACTGGAAATTTCTGCCTGGGGGATGCAGGTTTTAGTTCTGATGATGAACCAGATTCCTATGTGCTGCAGGCTTGTAGCGAGGATTTTATGAGGGGCTATCCTGACGCAGTAGAAGTTCTAGATAATGTTCTTTGCTTGTACAACCGGGCTCTGCCCACCAATTTTAGAAAATTGCATATTACCAATAGTAAGGGGAACGTAAAAAGAATTTTGTCACAGTGTCTTTCGATGAATAAAGATGATGATGTAGGTTCTTCTGAAACGATTGTTTTTAGGGGGTTTAACAATGTCCATACGATCGATGAAGAGTTTCTTTATAGTCACCCAGCAAAAAAAATTGAATTTCATGCATTCGGTAATGTTTCTGTAATAGGGGACAGCTTCCTTGCTATGGAATACAAGGGTCCTTGCACAACACTTGATCTTTCTTCATTCCGCAATCTCCGTGAAATAGGCGACGGGTTCCTTTCAGGTGGTTCTTTTCAAACAGTTTGCCTTCCTTCATTAATGAAGTTGAATAAAATACCTCATGCTTTCTTGAGATTTTCCCAATCTCTTAAAAAGCTTGATGTATCTTCACTGGCTAATGTTGAGGAAATAGAGGGTTATTTTCTTGGCGGATGTCATGAGCTTGAAGAAATAGACCTGTCTTTATTAAGAAAGCTCCGTAAGGTAGGAGATGATTTCCTTGAGGATTGTTTAAAGCTCCCCCCAGAAACTGTGTTGCCTCTAAAACACGTCGAGAGAGGTACAGATTTTTTTGATTTCTTCAGTGCTGTGGAAGATGGGGCTGTTTCCGGGGAGGGAGATAGTGCTGAGGATAGTGATGGGGAGTCTCATTCTGTTGCTGATGAGGAAGATGGCGTTAACAGCAGGCCTTTAAAGCGCACTAAAGGAAATTCTGCATAATAGGAAAATCAACTTCCTGAAAGTATTAAAAAACCCTTTGATAAGTTGTGAAAACAATCATGATACAGAGGGTTTTTTCTTCTTGAATAATATCATACCAAATTCCCTTTTTGAACTCCTGCGTCGTTGAACATCGGGATCGGCCTCGGTCACCGTATAATACGCTCCTCGGCCTCTGATACAACGCCTACGAAATTTATGACAAAGAAAAACCCTTCTCTCCATCGATCATTCAGACACCGCTAAAGCCCCACCAGTGCCGTCCTCCAAAGCCCACCGAAGGTGGGCGTGGGATCGAGAAAAATAGCCCGTTAGGGCTACTCACGATTTGACTCCCTCACCATTTTAGAGGGTTGAAAGGGGGCATTTTAGCCATTCGGCTAACCTTCTGGATCCCACGCCCCGCTTGCAGCGGGGCTCTGGAAGACGGCGTCGGGGGGGCTAAAATACAGTATTTTCAAGGACTTTAAAACCAAAGAAAAGCCTATATTTCTCTCACACATTTCGTAGGCGATGGTTCAGCTCTGGATGACGGGCAGCGGGGGTGTTTTTAAATGCTTACCCACTCATTTTGCATAAGAGCCAGGTTTTTTTCATCACTAAATAACCATGCCATTCACCTGGCTGTCCCATAGTTCTTTAAATTTCCCCTTTGGCATTGACAGGAGTTCTGTAAAACTTCCATCTTCAACAATGGTGCCATTTTGCATAAAAACGATTCTATCCAAATGTTTGATGGTTGAAAGACGGTGCGCTATGGCAATGACTGTGACATTATTGGCATCTAGAATGGTGTTGATGGATTTTTGAATTTCTTGTTCAGTTTGACTGTCGAGAGACGATGTTGCCTCATCTAAAATTAATATGGGCGCTGCTTTAAGCACCGCCCTTGCGATGGCTATTCGTTGACGTTGTCCGCCACTTAACTTCACACCTCTTTCACCGACAAGGGTGTTGTATTTATCGGGTAATGTTTCAATAAATGCATGGATATTAGCGGTTCTCGCGGCATTTTCTATATCACCATGTGTTGCGTTTTCTTTTGCGTAGCCGATATTTTCACCAATAGAACGATGGAACAACATAATGTCTTGTGGAATAAGAGATATCTGAGAACGTAAACTATCGGATGAAACGTCATAAACACTTTGACCGTCAATGATAATATCACCATCGGTTGCCTTAAAATTTTTCAGCAACAGAGCGATTAACGTTGATTTTCCAGCACCAGAATGTCCAACTATCCCGATTTTTTGACCCGCTTTGATATGAAGATTGAGTCTATTAATGACGGCGTTGCCATCTTCATAGTTGAAAGAAATGTCTTGAAAGACGATATTGCCTTTTGAAATATTGAGTTTATGTGGATGAGGGGTGTCGATTGTGCATGGCGGTGTTTGCATAATTGAAAAGGCTGAACGGAAGGCCGCCACATCTTCTAGAAAATCTTTCATCTCCATCGTTGTGAGCCAAGAATTCTCAGAAAACAAAAATGTAAGAGACATGATAAAGGCAATGTCTCCAATAGAAATTTCGCCCTTATTGCGCATATAAATCACGTAGCAAAAGAGGGATATTAAAAATATCCAGTAAAATAGGGACAATATGATGGATATAATGAGATCATATTTATAATATTTAATAGCGAGCGGGTTTTGCACATTCTTGTAATAATCTTGAATTTTTTCGAGTTCACGGTTTTTTGTTGCAAAAGAAAATATTGTAAAAATATTAGAAATACGATCTGAGATTGTTCCAAATAAGTGGTACCAAGAGTCTTGTTTATCTTGTTCCATTTTGGCAAGTTTTGTAAAAAATTTTAAGGACATAGGCACATAAATAATCGTAAATATCAAGATGAAGACGAATATCTTTATATTTGTACAGGCCAATGAAATCCCAGAAAATAATGTAATTAATAGCGGCGGGCTTAGTTGGGCCTCAAGCGATTGATGAATTTTATAGTAATTATCCCCAATTCCTTTTATTTTCCCCACGATAGAACCGGAAAGATTGTTTTGGAAAAACGTATAGGATAAATTAAAACAATGGGTACACACTTTGTTTGCTATGCTTTGAAAAATATAGGGCATGCACTTTAATTGAGCAAAATTATGCGCACGCCATGCGCCATCCATAATAAATTGGGCTCCTACAAAGAATGCGATGGGTTGCCAACTTTCTGCAAATGTAATTTGTTGTCTTTGGGTAAATAAATCGATAAGAAGTTTTACAGCATAATTATACATAATAGGGTGTATGGCGGTAGCAATCGGGGCTGCCATCATGACCATATACTGGTATTTATATGGTTTTATGACAGACCAAATAAAAGAAAATGGTGTGTTCATGGTTCTTTGTCCTTTGGGGCGTTGAGATGTATCACTATACACGCGAGGAAAAGTTCGGTCTATAATTTTCCTTTATCGATTTATATCACCTTGAGTTTCCTAAAGCATCAGCGTAGGATGTCTAAAGGGCTGGTAGCCCTGGTGGTGTATAACATAAGATATAAAAGGCACTGATGGATAAGACATTTAAAATGATGCACCCCGTGCAGTGGCACGAGGGTCTTTTATTGTATCCACAACACTTTCAACAGATGCGCCGTGAGTTTCAAGAACTGAGCCTCTGTTATCTAAGCATGGCATCGCCCTATTATTGGGGTGTGCGTCATGTTTTTGTTGATGAAGGGGTATTAGCTTCAGGTATTCTACGTATAAAAACGTTGCTGGCTGTTATGCCAGATGGCAGTGTTTTGCGTCACGATGAGTCATCGCTTAATCCTATTGAAATTAATTTAAAAGATCACATGGAGGAATTTGATAAAGGACCAGTGCTGATCCACTTAGCCGTGGTTGGTTATCAAAAAAATATGGACATTGTCCACGGAGATTTCCCGCGGTATGACTCTGTCGAAGGGCCACTGCTTGCGGATGAAAACACAGGGGACGGGGCTGTTGCTATTCCGCGTCTTGCTTTAAAGGCCTATCTTTGTGTCGGCGATGTTGTTCCCTTACGGTACACTAGTTTTCCACTCTTTAAAGTAAAGGCCCATGATGGGGGATTTGTCTTTGATGATTTTATTGCCCCTGCCTTGGATATTCGAAAGTCTAGTGCCCTTGGCCACATTGGGGCCGATCTTGTGAAGACACTGAGAAAGAATACAGCCATTTTATCGGAAAGTTTGCAAGCCCCAAGCACACAAGATACGATTCCTCTTTTGGATCGATACAAACAGCATTACGATACCTTAGTCGCCAATCTTTTGGTCTTAGAAGCCCTTGTGAGTTCTGAAGAGACCCATCCGTTTACTTTATATCTTGAGTTGTGCCGTATTGCGGGTGTTTTTTGTTCCTTTAGTCCCGGTGGGTATATGCTGCCTATTTTAGGGGCATATACCCATAATGATCTTAGAAAGACGTTTACACCACTGGTTGCCCTGATTGACCAAATGTTAGCGTTTATAAAAAATGCGTCTTCAGCATTTTCATTTCGTTTGGAGGGTCGTATATTCAAAAATATTTTAAAATCTGAGTGGGTTCAAGAAGATAGTGTTATTTTAGGCATCATTATTCCGATGGGTACTAATACACAGGCTATGATGAATTGGATTAATGAGGCGGTCATTGCCTCTGTTTCTATGGCACAAAAGGCCATAGAAAAACGTGTTTTAGGGGCGCCCCGTGAGAGTGTGGATCAAATACCCGAGATAGGGCTGACGGCAACAAAAGGTAAGATTTTACTTCGCGTTGCAGCAGGTTCTGAATATATTAAAACAGGCGAAGATCTTTTTATCTTCAATGCTTCAGATATGGATAGTGTGCGTCCGGCAGAGATCCTTTTGTATACGGCTGCAGAATAAAGAAGGGAAACAATTATGCAACATGAAAAGCTGATGGAGTCCTTGATCATTAAGGACTTTAGAACTTTTTATGAAGAAATCGTCAGATTGAAAGCAAAAGCTTTATCTGATGATTTTATTGCATCAGATATTAAAAGTGACAGTGAAGTCAGTACATCCCAAACAATCTGTCAATCTATCCAAGGGCGGTTGTTGAATCTTTTGAAAGAACAACAAGATTATGTGGAACTTTACGGCGGGGGTTTTGCCGTTGGATACTACCGCGAAGCTCAATATATCATGACGGCGCTTGCTGATGAGATTTTTCTCAATATGGACTGGATAGGACGGACTGAATGGAAGGGCCATCTTTTGGAATCTCAACTATTCCATACGCAAATTGCAGGTGAAAAGTTCTTTCGGGCGTTAGAAGAGTTCTTGCGGGTGAGGGATTCATCCAATTCTGATATTGGGGTTCTTTATATTATTGCTTTGGGATTAGGGTTCAAGGGGAAGTACCGGGATGAAGATGATCATGGGGCTTTGAAAAAGTATCTTGACCAGTTATATGGCCGAGTTATGAAAGGGTCTTCCCATGGAGTTGAAGGTGGATCACATCTCTTTCCACAGGCCTATGAATATAACATTGTGAACCGTGAATCCATAAAAGTCCCAAGTGCTAGAATGTGGGCTTTGATATTGCTGGGTGTCGTTGGTACTTACTTGGTCGTATCGTATTTTATTTGGATGATGCATGTTGGTGAACTGGAAGTTCTTATTAATCAAATTTCCCAATGGATGACAGTACAATGAGCGGGATGTACGGTATTTTCAGTCTTTTTTTGGGGATGATTCTTTTGGGTCTGATTCTTTTTGGCGTGATTGCATATTTTACGGGAACAGGTCTTAAAGAAAGCAAAAAGAAACTTCACCAGTTCATTTTTTCCAATTGGGGTAAGGAACTGAAGGATCGTTACTACGAACCTTTTTGTGCAAAAGTTAAAAAACTTCTTTTCCAAGCAGTGGGGCCTATCTATGAATCGATTAAACAGGTTTCTCATACACTCAAGGAACACATCGCGTGCGATGATTATCTTTATCAAGTGCCTTGGTACGCCATGGTTGGGGATGCAGGTTCATTAAAATCAGACCTTTTAAAAAGCCTTAAATTATCTCATCCGATTGGTAGTCCACGATTTGGACTGCCAGAAAATAATCCGCTTCTTTCCTGGTGGTTTTTTGAAAAAGGAATCATTGTCGATGTTGCTGAGGAATGTCTTTATACTACTGAAAAAGATGACCATAAAACAGGGTGGCGGACCTTCCTAAAGGCCCTTTCCCGATATCGGCCCCACCGTCCATTGGATGGGATTATCCTGACCGTTCCTGCTGAGTATTTTTATGGAAAAAACAAGCTTTCTTCCAATGAACTTCAAAAACGGTCTGAACGGATTTCTGATCAGTTGATCGAAACAGAAAAGTTTTTAGGATTTAAATTACCGGTTTACGTTGTTATGGCAGGTCTTGAGATAGTGCCGGGGTTTAAGGGGTTTTGTCGGGAAATTTTGCCAAGCTCCCGTCAAGACATTTTTGGGTGGTCAAACCATTATCCAACCAACATGCCGTACCAGTCTGATTGGATAACAGAAGCATTTAAGTCTATCGAGCTGTCTTTATTTGATGCGACCCTTGGAATATTTTCAAGGGGTGGTGTAGAGGACTATGGGGATGATTTGATGATTTTTCTCAAAGAATTTTCCAGCCTTAAAGAAGGGGTCGGCACCTATCTTGATGGGGTTTTCAGGGTGAATGACTATCGAGATCCCTTTATTTTAAGAGGTATTTATCAAGCAGGGGTTGGTCAAAACTCAGATCTTCAATTAGAGAGTATCAACCCTCAACGAGTAAACGTTCTCAGCGTGCCTTCTCAGTCAACGTGGTTTTTTATAAAAGATCTTTTTCAAGACAAGATTTTCCCAGAAAATGGGATTGCTTTGCCGATCAAACGTTTTATACGTTCTACCAATAGGATTATCACTTATCTCAAAATTGCAATCATGGCAGGAAGCATTGTGGGACTTGTCTCGTTATACGCGGGGTATGGATATATGACGCGCGTTGCGGGTGAGTTGCAACCTCTCTTGGTTAAAATTCTCCAAGATTTGCATGTGAATGGTACGAAGATATCCCACGATGATAGTCTCTCAGACCATATGTTTGGTGAACGGATTAATACTATTTTGACATTGGTCGCTAAGACATCTGATAGTCCTTTATCATCCCCCCTTCTTTTGCCGTCCATAGCAAGTTCTTTGAATACACAGCTTTATCAGAGGATTATCGATATCTATAATGTTTTGATTGCAAGCCTCATGCACGATTCTTTTGATCGAAAAGCAGATCAAATTATTAAAGGTATTCTTCCAGAGGGGAATGATATCAAAATAAATATAGAGCAGATTTATAGACCTGTTAATACCCCTGAATTTCTAGCGTTTAAGGGGTATGTAGAGGCATTAGAAGATTTAGAATCTCATGTGACGCTCTATAATACACTTGAGGAAACCAATGATGTGGCTTCTCTAGAAAAAGTTATTCACTATCTTTATGGGTTTAATTTTCCAGATGCGTTTAAAACAAGAAATTCTTCTTTAAAAGATAAATTGATGCAAGAAGCCCGTTATCGTTCGGTGAATCTAGAGGCTTATAATCTTTTGGCTGAAAAGCGACTTTATCTTTTGCATAACAATTTTTTAGAACGTATTGGGGATCCAGCTTATATTTACGGCGTTGTGTCGAAGCTACAAGAAACCCTAGAACATCTAAGTACGTCAAAATCCCCGACTGCCGAGTCTTTTTACGAGGCGCTGATTCAGATTAAGGAATTTATTGAATTTGCCAGTCTTAATGGCGCTGCTTGGTTGGTGAAACCAGAATTTAACTTAGGTGGGGGATATAAGGCGCTTATTGAAAAAATAAAAGGAATTAGTCTCTTTAATGAAGAAATGCGGACAAAGCTTGTTAAAAAATCGAACCTGTTACATGAAAAAGCCGTTCATTACTTGAAAAGTTATGGCTCTCCCATTACGGGGTATTTCTTGGCAACATCTCCGGCCACGCGGATTTTAGAACCCTCAAAGGGGTTGTTAACCCTAGAAAAAGGTTTGGGCCTCTTTTTATATAAACCCTTTATGTCAAAAGCGGACAATACAACATTTGCAAGAACAGTGCCTAATAATCAATTACTTCATTGGGATCGTCGATTCATTAAAAATGCGATTGATCTTATAGAAAATTATGAAGACTTTGTGGAAGATGAACTTCCTGGATATCCAGGAAACATACAAGATACGTTAAAAGTTGTAGGTCTGGATCAGTTGGAACACAATATAGAAAATATTCTCGAACGCGCCCAAACATTCTTTGAGGTCCCTGCCCATGCCTGGGGAAAAACAGCAGAAGATGCAGTACGTTTTCAGGTAGATAACGTACGTCAGGCAGGGCCTCTGCTTGTCAAGTTATTGTCAAAACTTGACACTATAGGCAGTAAAAAAACCTATACGGATTTAAGGGCGCTTATATTTTCTCAGATGTATCAAAACTTGAAACAGCTTGACCGAGAATTGCTGGAGGGTGGTTATTATCTACCACTGTCGACAGATTTATCCTGGTGGAAGGGGGATAAAAAGATCCTTCTTAAGGCCTATGGCATGCAAGATAAATATGAAATGCAGAATTATTTCAACAACCAAACCCAGCATGTCATTAACATGATTAAAGAGTATGGGGCTCCTGTGATGGAAGTATTGAACGCCGATCTTTTCACCATGAATATTGATGAAGTTGTGACAGTGACACGATGGAATCGATTGCTTCAAGAGTCATTATCTTACCAAAATAAAAAGGCCGTCGGCAGTTTGAAGGTGTTGGAAAGCTTTTTAGTTGATGAGGCTAATGAAATTACGCAAAAGGATTGTCTTGAGAAGCTCAATGAGGATGATATGGGGGACGCCTCTGGTGATTATTTCTTGCAAAAACGTAAAAAGATTTCTGGCATGATCTTTAAGCAATGTCAAAAAGTAGCAGCCCATAAAGCGGTTGATCAGTACAATAAGATTGCAGATTATTTCAATTCCTTTATGGCTAATACGTTTCCTTTCACCAATGGAATTCCTAATGGCTCTAAGATTCCAGCTGATGTTTCTGATAAGGTCCTCCAAGAATTTTTTACAGAGTTTGATAAGCTGACACCCAAAATGTATGAGGCTATTCAAAGGACAGGAAAATACGATAAAAGCTGGAAAGAAGCACAAACGTTCCTTTTGCATATGGGAAAAGTGAGGGCCTTTATGGATAAATACTTTGCCCCAAAAATCAAAGAAGGCGAGCCAGGCTTGGATTTCAAGGTAGAGTTTAAACAAAATGAAATGCGGGATAAACACGGTGATCAGGTGCTTGATTGGGCGGTTGTTGTAGGGGATCAAACAGCGAGCCTTAAAGAAGGTAATAAACCTGTGCGTTGGGAATTTGGCAAAAACGTTGCCTTTGGATTCCAGTGGGCCATGGATGCGCCATTGCAGCCGACAGAGATTGAGTCTATACAGGCTCTTGTTAAATTGGGCGGCCGGTCTATGTACGTTTATCAGGGGTATTGGGCCCTTATTCGGGCAATCCTTCTTCACAAAACACCCCCTCAAGAAGGTGGGTCGACGCGCAATGATACTTTGTTAAAATTTGAGATTCCTTTGGCACCTAATCCTACGATGGATCCGGTAGATTCAGCGCTTTTGTTTATTCGGATTATTCCACAAACGTCCAAGGGGCTGAGTGACCTAGGGTTTAAAATACCAGTATTCCCAACGGATGCACCCAAACTTGTAAAAGAATAGATGAGGAATGACGTCATGGCCCAATTTCCGCCCCTAGAATCCTTTTTAGAGGACATTTCGGCGACCGCGCCGACAGGAGACTTTCTCTTTTACGAGGACGTTTATGCTGCCATCAAGGAAGCACGTCGGATGGATGAAGATTTGCCCCAAGGGCTCTGGGTCCATGATCTTAAAGTGTCGGATTGGGGAAAAGTCGCGGCTCTTTGTACCCAGGCTTTGCAAAAGAAATCTAAGGATCTTCAAATTTGTGCGTGGCTTATAGAATCCTGGATTTTCCTTTATGGCCTTGAAGGTGCGCAGTACGGGTTTGACCTATTGGATCAATTATCCCAAAAATATTGGGATAAAATTTATCCAAGCATTGAAGAAAATGGCGATCAATCTTTTAGGGTCTCGCCTTATATTTGGATCAATGAAAAATTATCAGAGCGGTTGAAATTTATTACGGTCTCAAATCCAATAGATGCGCAACTGCATCCGATTAATTTTGCCCAGTATATGGAAGCAAAACGCTACTGGGGGCTTGCAAAAGATCCATCGGTCACGGTTCCAAAGGACAAAGAAGTTTTGCTTAATTTGTTTGAAAAGAACATTGAAAAAACAAACAGGACATTTTTTACTTCTTTGAAAGTACAGTGTCAGAGCCTTTTCGATCGAAGTGAAGGACTTGAAAAGTTTTTAAATGAGAAATGCACAAAAGAAGAAGCTCCCACTTTTCATCGATTCCGCAGCATTCTTGAAGAAATTATGGCTTTTGCCGATCAAATTTTGGTTCTAAAACCGGACTTAGAGCTACCAGTCACACCGATGCCGCTTGATGGGGGCAACCCTTCTTCTTCTATTGTCCCCATGGGGGGTGTCAAAGATATTGGACCTAAGCCAATTGACCTGTCTTCGATCAAAAATCGTGATGAGGCTTACCAAATTATTCGTTATGCGGCCGATTATTTAGAAAAGCTGGATCCCCATAGCCCCGTGCCTCATATGTTGAAGAGAGCGGTCAGTTGGGGCACCATGCCACTCAAAGATTTACTGCAAGAGATTATCAAAGAACCCCAGGTCTTGTCAGAGGTCCAACACTTATTGGGCCTTGGAGGTTCCACCTCTCAATCTTAAAGCTTATCCAGTACCTCTTGAGGGAAGTCGCAGTTGCAATACACTTCCTGCACGTCATCATTGTCTTCCAAGACATCAATGAGTTTCAGTAGTGTTTCAGCGGTATCATTGTCGACAGCCACCATATTGAGAGGTTTCCAGACAAACTTGGCACTTTCAGGGTCCCCTAAAGATTTTGAAAGGGCCTCACGCAGACTATGAAGATGGGAAAGATTGCAATAAACCTCGTGAAAATGATCCCCTATCTCCACATCTTCAGCGCCATGTTCAAGGGCTATCTCAAATAACTTATCTCCATTGACTTTATCCGCTGGGTATTGAATAGCCCCCATATGATCAAACTGGAAACTCACACTATTGCTTTCACCCAGATTCCCGCCATACTTTGAAAAGCTGGACCGGACGTTAGAGGCCGTGCGATTTCTGTTGTCTGTTAAGGCTTCCACAATGACTGCGACGCCCCCAGGACCGTATCCCTCATAGCGAATTTCTTCATAGTTAGAGGTATCTTCTCCCCCAGCACCTTTTTTAATGGCGCGTTCCATGGTGTCTTTTGGCATATTGGCTTTGCGGGCCGCTATAATCGCTGTGCGAAGACGGGGGTTGTTTTCAAGGTCATCTCCTGCTTTGGCGGCCACTGTCAATTCACGGATAAGCTTGGTGAAAACCTTTGCCCGTTTTGCGTCTTGGGCACCTTTGCGGTGCATGATATTTTTAAACTGTGAATGACCTGCCATGGATAAATCCTCTCTTAAAATATGATGCCGTTTTTACCACAATATTTCTGTTTGTTGCAAGATCCCTCCAAGACGGATAGGCGTAATTGTTTTGGCAAGACCTGTCGTATCATCGCTGTCGACGATCACCCCACAAAGTGTTCCTTCTCCCTCAGGAGGGAAAAGTTTTTCAGATCTGGTTTTTTTGTAAAACCGTTCAAGGGCAATTTCAATATCCATGCCAATCACCGATTGGTAATTCCCCGTCATGCCGACATCTGTAATATAGGCTGTGCCTTTAGGCAAAATTCTATAATCTGCCGTTGGGACGTGGGTGTGGGTCCCTGCCACAAGAGTTGCTTTGCCATCCAAAAAATGTCCCATAGCCATTTTTTCTGAGTTTGCTTCAGCATGGATATCCACCAAAATCCCATGGACATTTTGCCCCATTTTATAGGTATGCAGCAGGTCTTCCATGGCGTGAAAGGGATTGTCTAGGCTATCCATAAAAAGCTGCCCCATGACGTTCACCACCATCAGTTTTTTCCCTTGCGGATTTTCAATGATGGTAAACCCTTTGCCAGGGGTGTTTTTGGGAAAATTTAAAGGTCGAATAAGCCGTGGATCTTCAGAAATATGGGACACAGTTTCTTTTTGATCCCACACATGATTGCCGGTGGTGACAATATCAACGCCTGCTGCATAAAGTTCTTCACAAATTTTGCGCGTCACCCCAAATCCATGGGCGGCATTTTCGCCGTTGATGATCACAAAATCTAGTTTAAAGGATTCTCGTAGACGAGGAACGTACTTTAAAACAACGTCTCGCCCACTTTTGCCAACGATATCACCACAAAACAGAATTTTCATCTTGGATCCTTTATTTTTTGGTACTTTAACGCTTTTAAAATTTATAAGGAAGGTAAAAAAATGCCATTAACCACTGCCCGTCATCCTGAGCCCCCCCGGAGGGGGGCGTGAGGACCCAGCACAACCAAGCAAATTCTTTAGAATTTTCTAAATCTACTTTTATCGTTAAGTTTTTTGAAAGTAAATTTTGAGCTTCGCATATATTTATCCTGGGTCCCTACGTC
>CAMBTM010000015.1 GCA_945870825.1 Rhizobium sp. Q54 | reverse complement strand
AGCTATTATCGTGGCACTGATCACCTGATCGGTGTTGTCATGGGAGAAAAAAGCCGGGAACGCCGAGATCTAAGCATGCGGTATCTGCTTGAGGGACGCCGTCTATCGGCTCAAGAGATCCGTCGTATTACGCTGCGTACCACAGATTACCTTAAGGAAACAGTTAAGAGTTCCCAGTGGGGTGTACAGATTGGTGTCTTTAAGGATATTGCAAAGGCCAAACGTTATGGGCAAAAAGTCAGAAAGACTCATACAAAACTGCTGAAACATCACCCCTATAAAGTGATTAAAGGGGTTTCCAATCAACTGAAGCTGTTTAAGACGCGGTTCAATGTCCCCAACCAACAAAAAGCCCGTGAGATCGCCGATGCTCTGAAAAAACGCGGTGTGAATTGCTTTGTGGTGAGTGACTAGGACTATCATAAAATAAGTAATGTCGTTGTCAATTTTTGATGACGCATTTTTCTTTCATGATTTCCCCGTTCCCCTTTTTTTCATCCCCATTTTCCCCGTTGTCATCCCCGCTCCCCACATCGTCATCCCCGCCTACGCGGGGAAGACAAGGGGGAAAACACTCAATCTGAGGAAACTTTAACAATAGCCAAAATGTCATACAATGCAGCCATTTCCCCAAGGTCCGTCCGTAGTTTGAGAACAAAAGGAGAAAGGAACTTCAAAAGGTAGGTAATCGTTGATAAAAATGGCGCGCCCTGTAGGATTCGAACCTACGACACCCAGCTTAGAAGGCTGGTGCTCTATCCAACTGAGCTAAGGGCGCTTATGCAATAGATAGCTCCATTATAGAAACCTCCAGCCATTTGTAAAGAACGGTCATAAAAAAAAGACTTCACAGGATCTCTTGAATGAATAGCTAACGAGATTAAGGATAAAAAGATGGCGTCCCCTACGGGATTCGAACCCGTGCCGTCGCCGTGAAAGGGCGGTGTCCTAGGCCTCTAGACGAAGGGGACTTGAATAAAAATACTACTCGATCTAGTCCTACCCCATCTTGCATCATAAATCAATGGGGGATATCAATAAAAACTTTTATCAGGTTCTTTACAACGCTTATTACTTGAATTAAACTACAAATGTAGCAAATAGCTACAAAAACATGGAGCATATCATGGGCACTCCCATTAGAATTCACCAAGACATCTATAATGCAGCCAAAAAAACAGCTAAAGCAGAATGTCGATCGATTCCAGGTCAGATTGAATTTTGGGCAAAAATAGGGAAATGTGCCCTAGAAAACCCTGATCTGCCCATTGATTTTATTCGAGAAGTGCTGATCTCAAAAGAGCAAAGCCGTACACTTGCGGAACCATTTTCTCTTAAAGACAATATCCATGCATGATATCCAGATTTTACAAATGCCTCTTTTTCAAAGGGCTCACAAGAAACTTCACCTAAAAGAAAAATCGATTGTTGATGATGCCATTCGCGCCATTGTCAAAAACCCAACCATCGGGGAACAAAAAAAAGGCGACCTCATCAATATCTATGTCTACAAGTTTAAAATTCACCAGCAGGAAATGCTGATGGCCTATGAATGGGATCCTGAACAGCGTGTACTTCTTGCCCTGGGTGTCCATGAAAATTTCTATCACGACATCAAAAGGTAATACCAGATCCCCTGTTAAATGATTGTGTCGTTAAATTCTTCACCCAAACACCAGTCTCACCCGACCATGACCCGAGGCCTCTACGTTATCAATTTCAAGACGACCGTTATGATCTTCCATAATTTTTTTCACGATAGAAAGACCAAGTCCAGTGCCTTCTTTGCGGGTTGTAACATAGGGTTCTGTCACATCTTGGTGGATTCCAAAAGGAAACCCTGGACCATTATCTACAATTTCAATAACGGTTTTACCCTGTTTTTCTTGAAGAGTCAGGGTTAATGTTGGATCTTGAACTCCTGATTCCTCCAGCGCTTGCACGGCATTTTTCAACACATTGGTGAGACACTGCATAATCTGTCCCTCATCGCAGTATTGGTAGAGTGGTGATGAGGTTAGATGGGTAATACTTTTAATCTTAGGGTGAGAGGCCACATGAAACGCCAACGCCTCTTGACAAAGTTTGCCCATATTCGTCTTCTTCATGACAGGCGAGGGCATCCTTGAAAAAGAGACAAATTCCCCAATCAAGGACTGAATATGGGTGACTTGTTTTGAAATCATCTCAATATAATTGCTAAAGGTCTCAGGGTCTTCAACGGTGGCCAGATACTTGCGTTTTAATCGTTCGGCCGATAATTGAATGGGCGTTAAAGGGTTTTTAATCTCGTGGGCAATACGACGCGCCACGTCCGACCATGCCACCTGTTTTTGAGCAGCCAAAATGGTCGTTAAATCATCAAAGGTAATCACATACCCTTGAATCTCAAGGTCTTGATGATGAGCCACACCGTGGACCAAAAAGGTCTTAGGTGCGGACCCAACGGGATGAACCGTAATCTCTTTAACATGGAGAATCCCTGGCTTAGCTGTGCTCGCTGCAACAATTTCCTGAATCTCTGGAAAAAAATCCTGAACTGCATCCCCGTAATGTTCATTCATCTTGGGCAATAGTTTTTTTGCTGCCTCATTCATAAAGTTTAAGGTTCCTTGATAATTCAAGCCCAAAACACCAGAAGACACCCCGGCCAGGGTTGATTCAATAAATCGTCGCCGTTCTTCCAACTGTTGATTGACCCTGAGTAAAGCTGATTGGTTTGATTCCAATTGACTGGTCATACGATTAAAAGCCCGGCTCAACAGACCCATTTCATCTTCAGCAGACCCCTCCTCCAATCGCACTGTAAAGTCTCCTTGACTAATACGGTCCGCCGCTTCCATCAAACGCGCAATGGGACGAATAATCTGGCCCGAGACCACAAGACCAATCCAAATCGCAACAAGCAACAAAAGAAGCGCCACAAGGGAAAAAAGAACGATAAAGATGACCTCAAACCCAACCAGCTTCCCCTCTAGGGTCTTATATTCACTGACCGTATTTTCCGCTTTTCTCAAATGATTTAAGACACCCGCATCCACCGCACGTCCCACAAACAAATAACAGTTGGGGTTGGACGAAATTTTCACCAAGGCCCGTACCCGATCGTGATGAAGACTGCTTAAAATAACCGGCATACCATCATTGGCTTGATTTACTGCCGCAGACGGCACCGGTTCAAACTCAAGGGCAAAGGTCAACGCTGATTTTCCAATTACATCGTGGGTACTGTCAAACACCAACGCTTCTGTCATGGAGCGAAGGCCCCCCATCACTGTTAAATATTGGTTAAACTCATCCCGGTGGTTCAAAAGACGTGCCAATTGCCCCCGCAAGTCGTGGGCCATGAGGCTAGCGTCTCGACCAACCAATCGTTTATGTTCTTCCAAATAAGACTGGGCTACCTGAACCGACTCATCAAGGGCTGTCTTGACCCGAATACTGAACCAATCTTGAATCCCAACATGAAAGAATATCACGGAAAAAAGGGTCATAATGATGGCAGGCGTTACGGCAAGGGCCCCAAAAAGGACCGTGAGACGTACGTGAAGGCGTGCTTTTGTGAGACCCCTTTTGCGTTTCAACCAAAGTTCCACCAATTTTTTAGCAATCACAATGGAAAGGAGCAGAAGGACAACAATGTCGGACCCCAAAATCAAAAGCAGTGTGCGGGTTTCCATTGAGAATGGGGCAATACTACCAAGACTAGAAAATGTCAAAAGCCCTAACAAAAGGGCGGTGAGACTCAGGAAAAAAGAGAATTTTTGACGAAAAGCCTTGATGAAAAGGCTTTTGAAGAAAAATGAAAAGGTGGATGATTTGTTCATAGAAAGATTTTTCACATTAAGCTATTTGCCCAATGGGTTGGATATCAAGACGAAATCCAAGACCATGCAGTAACGTTTCAATAGTACTGAATCGAGGATTCCCTTTTGATGATAATACTTTATACAAATTTTCTCGATTAAGATTTGTTTTTCTGGACAATTGGGTCATCCCGCCTCTTGCCTCTGCTACATCCCTTAGCGCAGTCAAAAAAGAAACACTATCCTTATCTTTCTCATAAGTTTCTAACGCAATAGAAAGATAAGTCCTGGCATAATGGGGATCTTTTAAATCTTCAATCAATGTTTCTTTAAAATTTACCAACGATACCATTTTTTTTCTCCTTGTAAGAATCCCAGTATTTTTTAGCTTTTTTTATATCACTTCTTTGAGAAGACTTGTTGCCTGCACACAAAAGTATAACGATTGTTCTTCCCTGCAATCCATAATAAATTCTATATCCGCTACCAAAATCTAGTCTCAACTCAAAAATGCCATTTCCTAACGCCTTATAATCTCCAAAATTTCCATTTTCTAGCCGTCTAAGGCGTTGCTGAATACGGATCCTGTTATATCCAAGAACCCCCTAAACCACTGAAGATAAGGAACATGATCATTGTCATCTTTGTAAATAGTAACAACTATATTCTTCATAATATGAATGTAGTTTATAAACAACAATCCGTCAAGATTTTAAAGAGTTCAAAAAGAACCCGTTAGCTCCCCAATAACGGAACATAGAAAACTTTCAACGTCTCCAAAACCTCGCTCAAGGTTTCCTGGGTATTGATGAGGGCGCGGAAGTCTGCGGAATTGGGAAGTCCTTTACTGTACCATCCCAGGTGCTTGCGTGCGATGCGAATACCCGCTACTTCCCCGTAATGTTCGACAATGGCAATCACATGGTCTTGGATAATCGGATATTGTTCAGCGAGTGTTGGATCAGGCTTTTTCTCGCCCGTTTTTAGATAATGAATCACCTGACTTAAGAACCAGGGCTTCCCGTAAATTCCCCGCCCAATCATGGCCCCATCTGCCCCCGAAAGGGCCAGCATCGTGTCCACATCCTCATAGGTTTTCATATCCCCATTGCCGATCACGGGAATTGAAACAGCGTCTTTGACTTGGCGAATAAAGGCCCAGTCTGCGCGACCATTATAAAGCTGACACCGGGTTCGACCATGGACTGTAATCATTTTAATGCCGACGTCTTCGGCAATTTTGGCAAGGCGTGGGGCGTTTCTATTTTCATCATTCCAACCGGTACGCATCTTCAATGTGACTGGAATATTAACTGCCTTAACGGTTGCCTCCAAAATCTTGGCGGCTTTGCATTCATCGCGCATTAGGGCTGATCCCGCATGACCGTTCACCACTTTTTTTACAGGACATCCCATATTGATATCAATCATCTGGGCCCCGCGGTCCGCATTCAATTTAGCAGCTTCTGCCATCACATGGGGTTCACATCCAGCCAGTTGCACTGCCATGGGATAATCTTCAGGGTTATGGGAGGACCGGCGCATGGAATCCCGGGTTTCGCGGATCATAGCTTCACTGGCAATCATTTCAGAAATCACAAGACCAGCCCCTTGGGACTTAACAAGGCGGCGAAATGGCAAATCCGTCACCCCCGACATGGGGGCCAGAAAAATCGGATCGTGGATTGTCAAATGGTCAAGGCGTATTGTCATGTGACAAATGTAGAGGGAATTGAAAGCATTTTCAAGGGAATAGGCACTTAACAGCCCCCTAAAGATCCAACTCCTTCACAAACTGGGCGTTGTTTTGGATGAACTGAAAGCGCGGCTCAACGCGTTTTCCCATGAGGTCTTCAACGAAATTTTCCAAAGATTCAATCCCATCAAGGTCTTCCAGGTTCACCCGGTAAATAATACGACTGTCAACATTCATGGTGGTATCGCGAAGTTGCTTAGGGGTCATTTCTCCAAGACCTTTAAACCGGCTGATATCTACTTTGCCTTTAGGAAAATGCTTAGCAATCGCTGCTTCTTTTTCTGCGTCGGAATAGACGTATAAAGACTTGGCCCCCTGGGTGAGTCGATACAATGGTGGATGGGCCAGATACAAGTGGCCATTTTGCACCATGGTCCGCATTTCCCGAAAGAAAAATGTCATAAGCAACGCCGCAATATGAGCACCATCCACGTCCGCGTCCGTCATGATGACAATGCGTTCATAACGCAGTTTATCTTCCTGGTAATGGTCCCGCACCCCACATCCCAAAGCCTGTTGCAAATCGCTGATTTCTTGGTTAGCTTGCATCTTGTCAAAGGTCGCACTGGCCACATTGAGGATTTTCCCCCGAAGCGGCAGAACAGCTTGGGTTGCCCGGTCACGGGCTTGTTTTGCAGATCCCCCAGCGGAATCCCCTTCCACCAAAAAGATCTCCGTCCCCTCAGGAGACCGTTGACTACAATCCGCCAATTTTCCTGGAAGCCGCAACCGTTGGGTCGCTGATTTCCGGTTGGATTCGCGCGCTGCCTTTAACCGTTGACGTTCTTCGGCAAGGTCAATAAAGAAATCCAAGAGTTTTCCTGCCGCCTCTGTATGAGAACTAAGCCAATGATCGAATTGATCCTTGATGGTTGTTTCCACAAGACGGGCCGCTTGAACGCTCGACAGTTTTTCCTTGGTTTGTCCTTGAAATTCAGGCTCTGGAATAAAGATAGAAAGAATGGCGCTACTGCTGCCTAAAATGTCATCTGCTGTGATTTTACTGGCCCGTTTATTTTTGGTTAGTTCCCCAAAGTCCCGCAGCCCCTTGACCAAAGCCTGCCTAAATCCATTTTCATGGGTACCCCCCAAAGGCGTTGGCACCGTATTACAATAAGAACGGAAAAACCCTTCACCTGCCGGTTGCCAGGTTACCGCCCACTCCACACGGCTTTTTTGATCCTCAATCTGTTGCACCCCGTGGAAAGGCTCAGCCATAAAATCAAAGGCCGCATTTCCCACTTCTTGGTTCAAGTAATCCAATACACCATTAGGGAAATGAAACGTATCGTCGCTCGGCACATCTGAAGAGGCTGGCCCCTGCCAGTGAATGCGAACGCCGCGGTGTAAGTAAGCCTTGGACTTTGCCATTTTATAAAGGGTCGCGGCCCTAAACTGGTAAACCGGAAAAATAGCTGGATCCGGACTAAAATGAATCAGGGTCCCCGTGGTTTTATCTTGGGCTTTTTCTGAAGTTAAAGGGGTAACCGGCGCCCCTTGGGCATACCGCTGGGTCCATTTTTTTTGATCCCGCCAAATGGTTGCATCAAGACTGATGGATAAGGCATTCACAACGGAGATCCCAACACCGTGGAGCCCACCAGATGTATCATACACCTTATTGGAAAATTTCCCGCCTGAATGAAGTGTTGTCAAAATCACTTCAAGGGCGGATTTGTCCTGAAATTTGGGATGCGGATCAACAGGAATCCCCCGACCATTATCTTTAACCGAAACGGAATTATCATCATGCAGCGTCAGGTAAATATCGCTTGCATACCCCGCCACCGCCTCATCCATAGCGTTATCAAGCACTTCGGAGACAAGATGGTGCAATGACCGCTCATCAGTCCCACCAATGTACATGCCTGGGCGACGACGTACGGGCTCCAGTCCTTCCAGAACCTCGATATCCTCGGCAGAATAAGACGGTTGCTTGGAAGATGGTTTTGTCTTCTGCTGTGCCGGGGTTAATGTCCCGGGTTTTAATGTGTCAAATAATCCTGTCACTATAGTCCCTTAAGTATACATATGATCGCCATTATGGGGGAAAATTGGGGGGAAAGGCAAGGGGCTACAATATTCTGCCTGCCCACAGATCCTGTAAAAATTCCTCAATAGGCCATACCGTGATAGAATGACCATCAAGCGTCATCAAGCGTTTTTTAGGTTCTAAGCTCACAATATTAAGGCTACTTTTGTGATCAGTACCAAACACGACTAAGTTTTTCAGATCCTTTTGTTGGATGGGTGTAACAATTTTGACCTCAATAGCAAGGTCACCCCCATTCAAAATAAAATCAACCTCTTCCCCGTTTTTTGTTCTCCAATACTCAATTTTTGTTGGATGATCTTTATAAAGTTTGTACGCCATTAATTCCAAAAAAACATAGTGTTCAAAGGCTCGGCCAGCTTCTACCCCATGAAATCCAGAGAAACGAAATCTTTTTAAATGGTTAGCAAGCCCTACATCCATTAAATAAAATTTTGGCATTTCCTGGATAATTTGCCTTCTTGATTTTCCCCTATAAGGATAAACATAATATCCAAGGTACATATCAGCCAAAATATCAAAATAGACCTGCACTGTTTTACTACTCACACCACAGTCTCGCGCAATATTGCTAAAATTAAGCATCTCGCCAAGACAAAAACCAATCACATCAAGAAAACGTGTGAACGCTTGGCTATTTCTTATGTTGGCTTCCATATGGACTTCTGGAATAAGGTAGTCAACAACGTAAGATGATAAAAGCTTTGGAGCATATTGTGAAAGATAATGACTGGGCAAAAGACCATGATTCATCATACGCACCCAATCCCATGATCCTTTCATCTCTGGATAGCAAAGGGGTAAGAACATATTACGTAGCGCCCGCCCCCCCAACAAATTAGAACCCGTTTGCTTTAATTTACGCACACTCGATCCACATAAGATAAACTGAATACCCGGAATATTTTCAATCATCCAATGGACTTCATCTAGAACCAAAGGGACTTTTTGGACTTCATCAATAATAATGGGACGCTTTAGAAATTTTTCCTGATTTGCCATAATTTCCTCCCTTAAAGCATGGGGAGAACGAAAGTAATGCTGGAAAACATCGGCTTTTAAGAAATCTATGCGGACAGACTCTGGATAATTTTGCTTAAGATAGGTGGATTTTCCGGTTTTGCGTGCCCCCCAGAAAAAGGATGAATATCCCTTGGGAAGGACGAATTCTAAACATCGACTAAACTGCGCTTGCATAACTATACTCCACAAAAGTAGCACTTTTATGGAGTATAGTCCACAAAAAGCTGAAAAAGCAAGATAGATTTTGATGGGTAATATTGTGAGAATTGATGAATAAAACACGCTAAAATCCTTATTTTAAAAGGATTATAATGTATTTTGATGGGCCAACAAGAATGCTACCTTTGTGGATCATACTCCACAAAAAGATGAAAATGACACTTATGAGTTTTTTACTATTTTGCAGTTGTCACCGGTTCATACCGTTCAATAGGCCTTGCATTTGCCAGGGCGAGGAGGTCTACAACGACATAATGGGTAAAACCTGCTGGAATGAAAGCACTTGCAAACATCCAATTATAAGTAGGGCTTCTGTCATCAATAGGACCTAACCAAACTCTGGTTGGATCATCTTTGTCGTAAATTGTAAATTTCTCCTTGAATCGCCTCCCTTGCTCTTCACCATCATCATCCACCGATAGAAATGATGGATGCTCACGCATCATCTTCACTAGCTTAATTTCCCGTGGGTCATCTTTTGCAAAATACGTCCAACTTTTAGTGTTATAAATTTCTAACATTTCTCGTGTTCCTATAAAAACAGATCCTGTAGGCAGAGCCTTAAGCATAATTTCTTCCATAGTAGGAAGTGGAGCATTCACCATAAACCGTCTTTTAGGATTACGCTGCAACATAACTTTTGCTGCAAAAGAATGAAGATCCACTGAAATACCTTTCATTCGTCCCGTAATAATCGCTTCAACAGATGTAGCAATTCCCATATGGGATGTAATCAAGGCCTCTGGCGAAGAGGTAACTGTGACAAACATTTGGATATTTTTGGCGAAAGAATTGCCAGCACGATCAGGACTTCCTGTCCATGACTTATGGTGTAAATGCAAAGTTTCATCGATATGACCAGGGGTATAGTAAACAGAAAAGCCACTGGAGATGTGTTCAATTTTACGATTTGTTGTGACATAAGCCACCCAAATTTCATTCAACTGTCGCGAAGTTTTTTTTAAGACCTCATTAAAATGCTGAGAACCATCACCAGGATTTCCCTTTGGGAAAAGTTTTTTTCCATCTTCCCCAACAAGGCTTAGGGTAGTCTCAACAACCCTTGCATGCCCCTGAACATTAGCATACTGTTTCCAGCTCTTGATATTATCATCATTCACCCGTTCCATCACACAGTACAGTTCCCTATCCTCAAAATCCGCCCGGTGGGGGATTTTTGCCGCATAAAGCTCTGATCCTACGGTTGAGTCAATAACTGTAATATTTTCAAGCCATGAGGATGCGGCTGGCGCGCCGGAACCGTATCCATGGGGGGCTGCGAGCATAAAAAATGTGAGAAGAGAGAGTATTTTCATGATGCCTCCAGTATTTTTATAATCTTAGGGTATCAGAGGATAAGAGGCGTTGTACATCAGAAAAAGTCAGAAAACGGCGTTGTTAAGAAATCTTCCACAGGAATACCGCCTGACCCGATCAAAAGAGTATTATTGGGTGAAAAGTTTTTGTGAAAAGTTTCTAGTCCTGATAAGTGTTTTTGCGTTCTACCGCTTTTCACTTCAATCGCCACAAGCTTTCCTTTGACACTCACAATAAAATCCACCTCTTTATTATTTTCACGCCAATAGAATACATCAAGCTTTGGGTCCATCAGCAAACTGCCCCCAACAGCACTTTCCACCAAGCGCCCCTTCAATTCAGGATTTCCCATAGTTGATAAAAACCCCAAATGAGCATTACCCGTCATCAGGGCCGTATTGTAAACTTGAAGTTTTGGAGAACTCTGGCGTTGTCTTACTTTTTCATTCGCAAATTTATCAAGACCTCGCAGAACACCTGCTTGCTGCAATAATGTAAGATAATGGGCTAAAGTGGTTGTATTCCCTGCATCCTGCATTTGTCCTAGCATTTTATTATAAGACAATACTTGACCGGAATAGCCACATCCCAATCGAAATAGTTGATGCAACAACGCTGGTTTGTGAACAACAAACTGAGAAAGAATATCACGCGTAACGATAGGCTCAATAATCGCATCTTGCATATAGGATAAAAATCGGTCTTCATCATGGCGGTAAATCAAAGCACCTGGGTATCCACCAAAGTAAAGATACTCGTCAAGAGTGACTCCAAATGCAGTTTGACACTCAGACAACGACCAATGAGGCACATGAATAACCTCGTAGCGTCCTGCCATACTTTCATCAAGCCCACGGTGCAAAAGAAGGGAGGACGATCCTAAAAGTACAACCTTTAATTGTACCCCAGTCACCGTATCCTCATCCCACAAGCGCTTAATACGTTCTGACCATTGATCAATTTTCTGAATCTCATCAATCACTAAAATAGCTCCCGACGGATGGTCTTTTAAAAGGGACCGCGCCCGCGCCCATTGTTGATCCAACCAACTTGTTGTAAAACTACTTTCAGCGATAACCTGAAGATAAGGTTCCGTAATTTTTTTCAACGCTTGGGTGCTGAGTGTTGTTTTTCCAACCTGCCGTGCACCGGAAAGAATGTGCATTTTCTGTCGTGGTTCTCGCAGACGCTGGATCAAAACCTCCAGAATTGGTCTTTCAAAAATCATTTTACATATCCTTTTTTCCTTGCCTATAAAGACTTTATAGCACATTGAGTAATTTTACTCAATGGACTGAGTAATTTTACTCAATGGACTGAGTAAACTCTTGTCCCAACAAAACCAACCTTCCCGAAATGCCTTTATTCTCCCATTGCCATCCTTTAAGGGATACGTTATTTTGTCAAAAAGGAGACAAGAGCCCAATGGAACCTAAAAACACCTTTTCCACGTCCTTCTTAATTATCAGCCTTTTTGTTATTATTGTGGCGCTTGTGATGGTCCTCTTGAACCGTTTTCGGCCAAACGACCATTCTCCAAAACCTATTGTTCAAAAGATCATCATTACCCATGGGAAGACCATCCCCTCTTTCGCACTCCAACAGCAAATCCCCCATCATGTGACCCTGATGCATCACATGATGACTATGCGTACCCTTGATATGATGCACAAAATGGGAGGATCCATTGAAAATTATAGCCAACGCGAACAGCGTTTACGGCATATCCACCCCGCCAATCAGATGCTAGAATATTTTTATGAATAATACGTCTCCCCCCAAACCCCATGTGTTGGTTGTTGATGATGATCTGCGGCTTCGCCAGCTTTTGGTGAAATTTCTCACAGAACATGGCTTTGACATTGCGGAAGCCAAAGACGCGAAAGAGGCTCTGATAATCCTCGAGACTTTTTCCTTTGACCTCATGATCTTGGATGTCATGATGCCCGGGCAAACAGGTATTGGGCTTACAGCACAATTAAGACATGCGCACCACACGATCCCCATTTTGCTATTAACCGCCATGGGAGAATTGGAAGACCGCATCAAGGGTTTTAAAACGGGCGCAGACGAATATCTTGTCAAACCCTTTGAACCAGAAGAACTATTGCTCCGGATTCAAGCTATTTTAAGGCGCACACGGGACAATGGTCCCCTGCCCCACATGCACGAAGTAGCAATTGGTCCCTTTCATTTCCATATGAAAAAGGGGACTCTACGGAAGGAAACAACCCAGATTCCCTTAACAGACGGCGAATCAAAATTGTTAAAGGCCCTTGCACAACGAATGGAAGAACCCATTTCCCGAGAAGACCTGATGAATATAACAGCCTTTTCCCAAACACCGCGGACCATTGACGTTCAAATCACACGACTTCGTAAAAAAATAGAAGAAGACCCCAAACAACCCCAATATCTCCAGACGATCCGTCATAAGGGATATGTCCTATGGAGACATTAGATGATCCAGCCCTTTGGTTTTATAAAGTCTCTTATGCCAAAAACCCTTTTAAAGCGGTCCGTTATGATTATTGTGATTCCGCTGGTATTGGTCCAACTCACCTCCGTTTATGTTTTTCTTGAACGGCATCTGGATACCATCACACGGAACATTGCAACCAATATCGCAAGTTCTATTGATTTGATTACCCATCTGCATAAGCGCAATAGCCCCACCATTAAAACAGCAGGCATTAAATTGGGGTTCCATATCAGGCGTTACCCAAAAAGTTTTTTTAAATCCCTTAAGCCATCAGCCTATCATGCTTGGGAGGATAAATTTTTGGTACGTGCTTTAAGACAGTCCATCAAAGACCCTTACGTATTGGTGTCCTCTGAAGCATATCTCAGGGTTTATGTCCTAGTCAAAGATGAAACCTTGGCCTTTACTTTTGCAAGAAAACGCCTCATGAGCCGAACCACCCCTCTTGTGTTTTTTTGGGCTATTGGCGCTTCTATCTTTTTCTTGATCATCGCGATCCTTTTTATGCGCAATCAAGTCAGGCCCATCAAACAACTAGCAGAGGCCAGCGAACGGTTTGGGAAGGGATTGGATATTACGTATTTTAAACCTTATGGCGCCAGTGAAGTCCGGCAAGCCGCCATTGCCTTCCGGCGCATGCAAGAGCGCATCAAACGCCAAGTAGAACAACGTACCGAAATGTTAGCTGGCATTTCCCATGACTTAAGGACCCCTCTCACAAGGATGAAGCTAGCCCTCGCCATGATGCCAAAAACCCTGGATGTGGAGCCTTTAAAACAAGATATTCTTCATATGGAAAGTATGATTAATGAATACTTGGCATTTGTGCGCGGTGACCAACAAGAAGTCCCACAAAAACTTGATATGGGCTTACTGATAAAGCAATCAGCGGCCCAGTTTGAAAATAATAGCTTTCACGTTGATGTCATGGTCCCAAGCACACCCACGATGATCATAGGCCGACCCCAAGCACTCAAACGAGCTTTGGAAAATCTTTTATCCAACGCCCAGTCTTTTGCACAAGAAGCCTGGATTATTTTGGAAAAAACCTCAAAAGATATTCAAATCATCCTTGATGATAATGGTCCAGGGATCCCAGAAGAATTCACAGACGATGTTCTAAAGCCCTTTTTCCGTCTTGAATCGTCTAGAAATGAATCAACAGGGGGGATTGGCTTAGGTCTCAGCATTGTTGCTGACATCGTCCATGGCCATGGGGGACGCCTGCATCTTGGGAAATCTCCTCAAGGGGGACTCAGGGCCCTGATTGAATTACCAAAATAACCTCCTTTTTTTTATTTTCACTTTTTTCAACCCTGTAATATCCTGTGATGCCCCTTGAGATTTCCTTAAAAATTCCTTATGATGTGCACGTTTAATGAAATTGAAAAATAAGGATTCAAACCCATGGCTGGCAGTATTAACAAAGCTATTCTTGTTGGAAATCTTGGACGTGAACCAGAAGTACGCCATGCCCAAGACGGTAGCAAGATCGTTACCTTCTCTATTGCAACCTCAGACACCTGGAAAGATAAGGCTTCTGGAGAAAAAAAAGAACGTACTGAGTGGCATCGGATTGTCATTTTTAACGAAAATTTGGCCGATGTGGCCGAACGATTCTTGCACAAAGGATCCAAAGTTTATATCGAAGGTCAACTTCAAACAAGAAAATGGACTGATAATACAGGGGCTGAAAAATATACAACCGAAGTTGTTTTAAGCCGCTTTAGAGGTGATCTCACCCTTCTCGATAGTAAAGGATCAGGAACGTCAGATGGTGGATATGGTGCGTCTTTCTCAGATGGCCCTAGTAACGCCCCTTCCGTTAGCCAAACTACCTCTGCAAAAGTGAATGACCAAAGCTTTGATGACCTTGACGATGATATTCCTTTCTAAGAGTCTGTCTTAGACTGGACGCATGCAAATAATGTAACTTAAAGGAAACTTCTGTGAGTGACGATCTAAAAACGCTTCCCCCCAATGATATCCGGGGTATTGGCAGTGTAATTCTTGAAGACGAAATGAAAAAGTCCTATTTGGACTATGCCATGAGTGTGATTGTAAGCCGGGCTTTGCCCGATGTGAGAGACGGGCTCAAGCCTGTCCATCGACGCATCCTTTATTCCATGAAAGAAGGGGGCCTGGATTATAACCGGCCTTACAGAAAGTCAGCCCGCGTTGTCGGAGACGTCATGGGTAAGTATCACCCCCACGGTGACCTTGCGATCTATAATGCTATGGTCCGGATGGCCCAGGACTTTTCCATGCGGGTTATGTTGGTGGATGGTCAAGGAAACTATGGTTCCATGGACGGGGATTCCCCTGCGGCCATGCGTTATACCGAAGCACGGTTGTCCCATCCATCCCATTATCTGATCCAAGACTTTGATAAAGACACGGTGGATTTCGTCCCAAACTATGATGAAAGTTCAAAAGAACCAACTGTTCTTCCAGCCCGCTTCCCCAATCTTTTGGTCAATGGTGCCGGGGGCATTGCGGTCGGTATGGCAACCAATATCCCAACCCATAACTTGGGCGAAGTCATTGGTGCCTGTGTCGCCTATGTTGATAATCACGATATCAGCCTTGAAGAACTGATTCACCTGGTTCCAGGCCCTGATTTTCCAACGGGCGGGTTGATTTTGGGCCGTGGCGGTATCGCGAGCGCTTATGCCACAGGTCGTGGATCTATTATCATACGATCCAAATCCCATATTGAAGAAGTCCGCAAAGAACGCGAAGCGATCATTGTGACAGAAATCCCCTATCAGGTGAACAAAGCCCGCATGATGGAGCGGATTGCCGAAGTTGCTAATGCCAAAATCGTAGAAGGTATCTCAGACCTCAGGGATGAATCGGACAGAGACGGTGTCCGGGTTGTGATTGAACTGAAAAAAGATGCGGATGCTTCTTTAGTATTGAACCAACTTTATAAGCATACCCCACTTCAAGGTAGTTTCGGATTCAATATGTTGGCTCTCAATGGGGGCCGTCCAGAGCTCATGAACCTCAATCAAATCATTGGAGCGTTCATTAGTTTCCGGGAAGAAGTCATCACACGCCGCACCAAATTTGAGTTGGAAAAATGCCGCGAACGGGCCCACGTCTTGGTGGGACTTGCCTTATCTGTTGCCAATATGGATGACGTCATCGCCTTAATCCGCCAAGCGATTGACCCCGCCACAGCGCGCGAAGAATTGATGGGCCGCGATTGGCCAACCCATGATGTGGGACCCTTGATCCAACTCGTTGAAAATACCCAAGCGTTACCAGAACCAAAGACGTACCGATTCTCTGAACGCCAAGCACGCGCCATTTTGGAACTCCGTCTGCATCGTTTGACTGGGTTAGAGCGCGAGAAAATTTCACAAGAATTGTCTGAAATTATTGGGGAAATTAAAAAGTATCTTTCAATCCTCAGCAACCGTCATGAGCTTTTGACACTGTTAAAAGATGAATTGTTGGAAGTAAAAGAAAAATTTGCAACACCCCGCCGCAGCCAATTTTCAGACGCTGAAAGCCACGCCGATGATGAGGCCTTTATCCAACGGGAAGATATGGTAGTCACCGTCAGTCACACAGGCTATATCAAGCGTGTGCCGTTGTCGACTTACCGGGCCCAACGCCGGGGTGGCAAGGGCCGTTCTGGTATGGCGACCCGGGAAGAAGATTTTGTGGAACAACTTTTTGTTGCAAACACCCACACGCCTCTCCTGTTTTTTTCGTCTACAGGGATTGCTTACGCACTCAAGGTCTATAAACTGCCCCTTGCAACAGCAACGTCCCGCGGCAAACCCCTGATCAATATCTTGCCCCTTGAAAAGAATGAGAAAATTTCGACCATTCTACAATTGCCGGAAGATGAGCAAGAGTGGGAAAATCTCCACATTATGTTTGCAACGTCGTCTGGTACCGTACGACGCAATACCCTTGCTGACTTCAGCAATATCCGGGCTAATGGAAAAATTGCCATGAAACTTGGAGAGGGTGAATACCTCGTCAATGTTGATACCTGTACCGATGACAATGATGTCTTGCTTTCAACCCACCAAGGAAAATGTATCCGCTTCCCTGTCACCGATATTCGGGTCTTTGTGGGGCGTAACTCTATTGGGGTGCGTGGCATTAAATTGGCAAAGGACGACTGTGTCATATCCATGTCCATTTTGACCCACTCTCAATTTACCATGGAAGAACGTGATGAATTCCTGAAACGTTCCAGAACTATGCGCAGCGGTGAAACCCCTGAGTCTGGGTATATTTTATCCGATGAACGGTTCGACGCCATGTTAAAAGACGAAGAAATGATCCTAACCATCACGGAAAATGGATTTGGAAAACGGTCTTCTGCCTATGAATACAGACTTTCAGGCCGTGGCGGTCAAGGGATTGCCAATATGGAAATTACGGATAAAACAGGTCTTGTGGTCGGATCCTTCCCCGTTGAAGAAACAGACCAACTGATGCTGGTCACTGATGGGGGACAACTCATCCGCAGCCACGTCAATGAAATCCGCGTCGTAGGTCGTAAAACCCAGGGCGTCACCATTTTCCGTGTTTCTAAGGGTGAAAAAGTTGTCTCTGCTGACCGCATCCGTGACGATGAGTCTGAAGATGAAGGCGATAGCGTTGATAATATGGGTGAGGGAGAGTAATATCTTCCTCATTACAAGTCCTTTGTAAAAATATTTAGTGCACATGTCCTTCGAAGCTGAGCCACGTCTGCGAAATTAATCATATATCGCCAACACGATTGACGGGGGAAGAAAGCCACTCCCTCTCTTGCTTTTTTTCTATTTTTTTATCCCCCCCTTGAAATAAAAACCATAACCCCCTATATCCATATTAAATGAATATAATTTCATTATTACTTCATTAAAGGAGATTTATTATGAAGCCATGTAATTTAAAAGTTTTTTTACTATGCTCATCCATTGGATTAACCGCTGGAGCCGCAATGGATCCCAAAGATTTATATGAGATGGTTGGTGGAGATCAAACTAATCATCAGGTTTTCTCAATATTTCAAGGCCTCTGTGGAAAGAATACAGAGCTGTTAAAAGTCGATGCTTTGTCGACAGCAGACCAACTGCTTAGAGATGCAGAAGGATTGGTGGCTGCCCATGAAACGCCTTATCTTAGCCCCACTGTTCCAGCAGCAGCTGCTTCTCGCTATAGAGATGGCGTCGATACTGAATTGATGGGAATGATAGACACACTTTTTAACTTGGATAAGGAAACACTTTTAGGCGAATTGACATGGAAGGGTCACCTCCATATGAGCAAAGATTTTGATTTAGATACAATAAACGCTTTAGCACAGACTATTGATCAAGCGATTAAAAACGAGCTAAAAACAATTTTTAGGGGGGTGATTAACGACTACAATAAGGCTATTGCCATTTCAGTAGCAGAGGCCCCCCCCCCAGCACCTTATCCTCTGGCCTCTGCTTTTGCAGAACCTTCTCGAGCGGCATATCCTCCTTATGCAGGCGTTTATGGTGCGGGTGTTCCTGTTGCTGCTGAAGGCCCTGGGCCTGTTGTTAACGCTTCAGGAGGACTTACTCTGCCACCTGTGCCTATAATGCGTGCCCCTGATCTTAGCGTAGATGAATCTCATAGCGCAGCTCTCAGAAAGTGTGCAGACCTCACAAGCTTTGTCGCAGCGCTTGAGAAGCTGGACAAAGAGGGACAGTTGAAGCATCTTAGTATTAAGGAGGGCATGAAGACTCTCTTTGGTCAGGAGGGCATGAAGACTCTCTTTGGTCAGGAGATCATGGATACTGTCAATAGGATAATAGCTAAGCGCAAAACACTTGAAGATTTGAAGGAGGGAATAGAGCTTCTTCGATCCACATCAATGCCAGCCGCTGCTGCTGCCGCTCGATCCACAGCAAGGCCAGCTGCTGCTGCTGCTCGATCCACAGCAACGCTAGCCGGTACTACGCCTGAGGAAAGTAATAAACTACGCATAGATGCAATCACTCGAAGGCATCAAGAAGCTGGTACAAAAAAACTATCTATCATGGCGGAGATCATGACACCGATAACACTCAATGAGGGCAATGTTACAAAAATTGCTCAAATGATCCGCCCGGCAGCATTGACGCAAGAATCTATCTTCAGTGCCTTTAGTCTTGCCCTTGAAAGTGATACCAAAAAAGGTAGTAATTTTTCACATGCTCTGACCCAGCAACTTTCTGGTAAAGATGCAAGTGATATATCTGGTATTCTAATGGTCTGTGACGACATATCAGACAAGGCCCTTAAAGCATTAAAGTCTTAAGATCTATTTTCGACTTCCTAAAAGGCGCCTCAATGGCGCCTTTTTTATGGCAAAAACATCGACCTATTCTTTTTTCACCTCTGCCCCTTGAAATAAATGAATAAATCTATATATGAATAACATAGTAATTCATGTTTAATATTTTTTATGGGGTGTTTAAAATGAGATCAATTCTATTCATTACATTGCTTGCTTTAAATTCATGGATTTTTAGTGCCCATGCAGCTCCAGAGAAAGACTACAGTGCGGGACATTCTCTTCGCCTGGCACAGGTTAAAAATAATATAGATAATCGTTTTTTAGACCTTCAAGATACCTTAAATAAATACGACACACTATCGGGTAAAGATAAGCCATCTATAATGAAAATGGTAGAAGCGTTTGAGCCAAAAGCATTATTTGATCTCTTTCAAGAGATCAAATCTATTGTCAGTTCTGGCGCCACTCCAAGTCCTGCACCTGTTGCAGTGGTTGCAAGACCTGCACCGATTACCCGCGGTGGCGGCGGAGCTTCTGCTGGAGACGATGTTATGTCCGAATTAAAAGACTCTTTAGAAAAAGCTCATCGTCATAATAAGGCCGAAACTATTACCACTGTCAGCAGTATGACGAAGATCTTTGGGAATACAGAAACTAAACATTTAGAAATAAATATTAGAAATTTATCAGCAGTTCAAAAAAGAGAGCTTTTAGTCTCCTTGCGTAGGATAGCTTCAGAGGCTGCCCCTGCCCCACGGGAATGGGCTGAAGCAGCTGCTGCCTATGCAGTGCCCGCAGCACGCTCTGGCGGGGGAACTTCTGCTATAGATCCTCTCAGCGCTGAACTAACAGAAGCCTTGAGAAACGCCTATGCTGTTGACAAAGGCCAGGCAAACGCAATCACCTGTAGCATGACTGGTGTCTGGGATGATAGCTTTGCGAACTTAGAAAAAAGTCTTGTCAGATTATCAGAAAGTCAAAAAAGAGACCTTTTATCCTCCTTGCGTCAGATAATTTTAGAGGCTGCCCCTGCCCCACGGGAATGGGCTGAAGCAGCTGCTGCCTATGCAGTGCCCGCAGCACCCTCTATCCTGACAGCTGAGGAAAAGAGATTGATTCACACTGCATCTGACTCTCTTAAAGCAATCGCTGATGGAACTGACGTGCATTTAGTGAATAGAACTATCCTGGCTGGCTACGCATCAGATCTTCAAACTGTCATAACACGTCTAGGAACACCTCCTACACCCGCTAATTTAGAAGAAATCCGAACAGCTGCAACAGCATTTTATGCTGCAGGTGCTCAAGAACTGCCTTTGATTAATAGAGTAATCAATTCTATTAATCCAGGCAGCCGTTCTGGCGAGTTAGGAATTACAGCTTATGACGCTCTGTGGCGTGCCCACGTTCTAGCCCAACGTTGTGATGCAGTTATAGGAAAAAAAGATTTTCTGCCTTTTGCGTTGAAAATGATTTCACAAAACATTGAAGAAGGAGGTGGTTGTGTGGATGGGATTGTGGGACGTGCTATTGTTGTCCAAATAAAATGTCTTCAGTTTTTAAGAGATAACTTCCTTATCTAAACAATAAACCCTAAGTGCCGCCAATACGGAAGACTTAAGTAAACGGCGGCCAGTTTCATGAGATTCATGAATAAATTAATCATCAAAACAGGGCCCTCTTTATAGGGGGTCAGTTTGTATAAAAATTCCCGCAAATTACAATACTCTGGTGACTGGAAGGGGAAATAAAAACTCTCTCCAAAGATGAGGATCAAAAAGGCTAAAACCCAAGGATTAATCCCCACGGACTGGGCCAAAGGTACAAAGAAAAACGCATAGAGCAATACAACTGCTCCTTTAGGCATGACAAGGCGTGTCACAGAAATCATCACAAACAACACCAAAATAAACCATTCAAAATTGCCAGAAATGAGGGTCGCAAAGTCCTTTAATGTTGTTGCAAAAACATCAAAAAGACCGATATTCTGGGCCGTTGACAAAAGCCCTGAAAGTCCTGCTAAATAAAAAAGTTCTGTCCAGTTGATGGTGGTGTTGAACCCCTTTTGGTGCATAAAATTAAAAGACAGCAGGGTCGACAATACAAGCAGCGTAATGATTTCTGGCTGAATATGGTGATAATGACTGGTAACCATCCCAAGAAAACAAAGAAATGTCCCCCCTAACGCCACCCACTCATAAGGAGAGAGGGGGCCTAAAATTTCAAGTTGATTTTGAATCAGGTCCCTCGGGATTTCTGGTGCTTTTTCTTTTTTCAGCAATACTCGAAAAAGAACAATATGGACAATCCCTAAAACCAAAGCTGTAACAATCGAGGCTTTAAACCACCCAAACCACTGGAATTGTTCTTGGTATTGGCCCCAAAAAAGACTGAGCAAGATATAGTGTCGGACAGAACTGCTCAAAAACATAGGACCAAAGAGCGTCACACTTTGAAGGGCGTTAGCCACGCCCAACGTCCACATGCGACCCCGCGCACCCAAATGCACCGTCGCATAAGCATCTCTCAAAAATGCGATAGCCAGATTTAATCGGCTGGACGTATCAGGAATAATCGGTGTCAGCCCTCCCCCAAGCCACAGCAAAGACATCATCAGCCATCGAGGCTTAGACGGTGTGCGCAAAAGGATGTGCAACAAGATACGATACAAAACACCTGATGACAAAACAGCAGCCGCAAGGCCGAAAATACTCAGCGCCATGATAAAGGTTTTAGAAGAAAACCCTGATAAGATAACTGTTGGGTCTGTTAGACCAATCCCTAAATACACAAGAAGGGCAAAGAAAGCCACCACAAATTCAGGGATAAGCCTGAAACTCCACATGACAGTGGTGCCTGAAAGGATACTCAAGAAAATCCGCTGCTTTTCCGTAAAGTCCGCCATACCTGTGAAGTAATAAGATAGAAAGGGGGCAAAAAGTGTCAAGGACCACCCCACAATACCGATTTTATCATTCTTGGTCATTTTATTTTTGGTTCGACGCGTCGCTTGTTCCGTATCTTGCTGGAACTTCCGTGTAAACGACCGTGAGAATTCCAAGACCACTTCATTCAAGACTTTGCGATCTTGCTTTAATAATTCAATAAATCGATATTTTCGAATACGCGCCACAACGGCTTTGGAAGATTTTGCCTCGCCTAAGTAATATTTCTGGTCCAGAAGGCTTTCTTCCCCAAAACACATGCCTGGCTTTAAGATAACTTTCTGTCCTTTAATATCAAGCACCACCTCGCCACTCACTACCATATAAAAGAATTCGGCAGAGTCTTTGGGGCGAAAAAACACCTCATCATCTGGAGATTTGATCACATGAAAAAGCGGCAAGAGATGGGCCTTGGCACTGGCTGACAGTGGATCAAAAAGAGGAGACTTTGTAATAAGTCGTCGTAAGCGCGCTAAATAAGCCATAATTTTTTATTTATACCCCAAATAAAAGGTTTTTGAAATCCCCCACGCTATCAACAATTGTCCCCAGAGAAAAATTCAGCTACACTTAATAGTTAATAAAAAAGTATTTATATGGAGGGTTCTACGATGGGTTCTTTTAAAATTTATCTATTAACAACATTATGTCTTTACAACTCTTCTGTTGTTTTTGCCTCAACGTTTGTAGCTGCTGGCGGGGCCGGAGAACCAGAGCTAAAGCTTAATGCCATCGAACAATTAGAGGCCGCTAAAACACAGCCAGGGTCTGCTTTAAAGACGAAGGATGTCCTGACATCCCTTCGTCAATCACAAACTCCTATTTCCATTGAAGATTACCGCCATTTAAAGGGGTCTTCAGCACTACAGTTAACAGGAACTGAATATCTTCAACAAAGAGGTGTGACGGGAGAAGGCCTTACTATTTGGGTATTAGAAGATGCGGGCACAAACGACCACCCCGATGTGGAAAAATATGTAGACTCCTCTTCTGACAAAAAAATGGCCGCTGATTTTACCCAGAAACAAGGCCACGGTTCTGCTATGGTAAGTCTCATCCATCAGGTTGCCCCGAAGGCAACGTTAGTTCTAAAACACTTAAAAGAAACGCTGGCCAGTGAAATGGCGTCAACATCCCTTGCAACATGTCCTCACATCATCAACGCATCTTTTGATTTAAAAGAAGGGGAAACGTTACAATCCTATTTTGGGTTCATCCGGCATGATTCTCGTTTGGGATGGCGCACGCCCCTGCTGGTCAAAGCAGCTGGCAATCATCAAGAAAACCTCACGACAAACCCCTCAGTTGAGGGAATGGAACCAGATCTTTTAAAATACCTTATTTTTGCGGGAAATTTACGCCAAGATTCAAGACCCACGACATCTTCGGGAGTCCCTGGTAATAACCCCGCCCTACAAAATCGCTTTTTATGGGTGATCGCTGATGATGTACGTGTTGCTTCAGGATCTCGAGGCGCTGCTGCCTATCGTTATACGAGCGGTACCTCCAATGCGGCATCCATCCTTTCTGGGGCCGCAGCCATGCTTAAAAGTGCCTTTCCATCTTTTACCATGGATCAAATTGCTGAATGTCTTTTGGAGTCAGCGGTAAAAGATTTTTTTGGTTATTTTGGAGATGGCCACCACGCAATTCATGTCGTTCCGGAAGGGACAACAGAGGGTACGGCAACAACTATGGATGGTCGGGTTGTTACTCAAATATTTGACCCAGCTATTTGGGGGAAAGGCATCTTGAATTTGAAAAATGCCTACCGGTATGCCCATATCAAATTAACAAACCCGACCCTTTCTTCTCAAGAAATCCGTTTGCAGATGGATACACAAATGATGGAAGAAAAAACCGTTGCGGCTTCAAAATTGAAGGAAGCTTTTAAAGCGCGTAAAATAAAAAGGGGAGCATTGCTACCGCTCAATATCGACCAAACTGTTCCAGACCGTTCTTACGAAGAGGCCGAAGGAAATCCAGGAGAACCCAGCGCCCCCGACACCTCTCCACAAGAAGCCGCCGCAGCGCTTGGCATTAAAACAGAGGATATAAAAGTGCTGAAGGCCCCTCCCGCAAAAACGGCTCTCGTTCAAGTGATGGAATCAGGTGAGAAAAGTTTTGATCAAGTTTTGAAAGAAACCTCAACGGATGTGCGGAATAAATTTTCTCCCGCAATTCAATTTTTTAAAAACAATCCTGGGATTTTAAATGTGATGCAGGCTGGACAATCTTTTGCACAATATTTAATAAAAAAGTACCTGAGAAACTGGCATAACGGGGCTTGGCAATATTTTATAGAAAAAGAGGGTGTTGCAACTGCCTTGTTAGACACAATCTTCTCACCTTATCTGAATGAACAAGAAAAAAAAGATGCTGAACCACTGAAAACGATTGTCCGAAATGTTGCAAACGGCATGGAACAAAAGGATTGGGGACGTGGTTTTGGTCTACTCATGCTTGGAGAAAATTGATCATCGTATGGAAATCACGTTGGGAATGATGTAGAGTGCCTTTTTACTGAATCAAAGAGAGCCCCATGCCCTACGACCCCAACAATATTTTTGCGCGTATCCTTCGAAAAGAGATCCCGTGTGATCTGGTCTTTGAAGACGATTATGTTCTTGCCTTCAACGATATTTTCCCCAAAGCCCCTGTGCATGTGCTGTTGATCCCCAAGGGACTTTACAAAAATGCGGCAGATTTTTCAAAACATGCAACAGACGAGGAAATTGTTGCCTTTACCCGTGCCATTGATACAATAGGAGAGAAGCTTCAGTTGACAAAGACGGGGTATAGACTCATCAGCAATAACGGCACCCATGGTGGGCAGGAAGTTCCCCACTTTCATGTGCATATTTTAGGGGGCAAGGCCCTTTCTACGTGGTGATATAGGTTTAAAAATGGTTAAAAAGTTATTTCAAGTATTATTCATGATACCAGTACTATCAATGGCAGATGATTTGCCCTTGATCCAAACCGTGGATATGGTGCCTCTCAATACAGAAACTTACGGGATCCATAGGGACCAGGGACCGAAAATCCCAACTGATATTTGGAAAAACCTCGAACGCCAACAGATTGCAGATCTTTTGAAACATTTACCCCCCCATCAACCCAATAGTATCTTGGGAAGAATTCAAAAAAGCCTACTGCTTGCAAGTACCAAGGTGCCCTCTTCCTCCAAAACCTTGCCAGAAGCACCGAGGGACAATATGCTGAAACTTCGGATTCTCCATTTAAAAAATACCTGGCATACGGAAGAAGCCTATCTTTTGGCCAAAAGACATCCTGATGTCTTGACGGATGAAGAATGGGGATGGCTGGAATTTTCCTACTATCTTCAGTTGGAAAACTATCAACAAGCATTGAAAATCGCCAAAGACAATTTTGCAAAGAAACCTGAAGGCATGTGGTCCAAAGCCATGATTGGTCTTCAACTCCTCAAAGGAGAAAAAGACGCTGCCCTTTTGGGACTTTCCCTTATGGAAGAAAATCCTTCACCTGAAAATAACACATTCATGCATATTGCAAAATCTGTTGCCCAAGGAACCGCCATTGCTGATGATTTTTCTCCCACTGATATGATTGAATTGAAACTGTGGTTGAAGGGTCGGGAAAAGAAAATATTGCAATTATCTCCAGAGTTTTTACCTGTTCTGATTGCCAGTAAGGAATTTAAATCCCTTGAGGCAAAAGAAAAACTTCTTGCAGCGGAAGTGGCTTTTAAACAAGGGATTCTTTCCCTCGGCACCCTTAAAGAACTCTATCAAGAGCATGGAAAAACATCTGAACAAGAAGAAAAAGTTGATTTATCAGACCTCGAGGCCTTAACAAAAGAAGGCACGAAAGAAGGACTTGGGCTTGGGGTCTCCTTGCCACCTGTACCTTTTGATGCAGAACGAAATGATCCAGTGATCCGGGCTCAACTTTACACAAAAATTCAATCCGCAAAAGATATGCGGGAAAAAGCCCTGTTTATTGCCCAATTCATCCAACACACCCTCAAACATCAGCTAAGTCATTTAGGCCATGTGATTATTGAGCACCTTAAAACTGTTTCTGTTCAAAAGGCTTTTGAGGCCCATGCGCCATCATTTGCCGAAGTGCTGTTACGTTTCCACGAACAAGACCTTGGAACCCGGTGGTTATCGTTTTTAACGGTTGAGGATAAAAAGGTCCTCGCCCCCCTTATCTTGATTGGATTGGATAGCATCAGCTTGGAAGCCAAACAAAACCTCTTTTCCCTTTGGTATGCACAAACCCACGAAGCTAAGAAAACGCCGGTTGCATGCCTCATGACCCTTGGGATTTTTGAAGCCATGGTGCCAGGAATTACCAAATATAGAATGACATCTATCAGGCCTTCAGTACATCATAGCCGTCTTAAAACGCCTGATATGCTATGGCAATTGCCGTTGGCCCTTTCCCATCAACATGGCATGGCCCTTATCTATGCTCTGATCCTGGGAGCTGATATGGAAGGGTCAAAAGAATATACTGGATTACCATTGCTTCTGTCAGCCCTCAAGACATTAGGGTACGGTAAAGAAGCAAAAGAATTGGCACTACTGCACCTTCTTTCCCCTTAATGAATAACTTCGTTGATCTTTTTCTAGAAATGCTTTTAGTCGAACGAGGGGTATCTAAAAATACCCTTGAGGCTTATGGCCGCGATATGGAAAAATTTCAAACCTTTCTTAGCCATGCCAACACAACTGTGGAAAAAGCCACGACCGACCATCTGCGGGGATATCTCTTAACCCTTTATGATGAGGGCCTTAGTGCCCGCAGTGCCGCCCGTCATTTGTCAACGCTTCGTCAATTTTATGGATTTCTTCTTCTTGAAGAAAAAAGAAATGACGATCCTTCATCTAAAATCACTATGCCAAAACAACCTCACACACTGCCAAAGACCCTCAGCGAACGGGATGTTACACGCTTGTTGGAAGCAGCGTACGAAGGCACAACTCCTGATGATATCCGTTTTCAAGCGTTATTAGAGGTTCTTTACGCCACAGGTCTTCGGGTTTCTGAATTGGTGGGCCTCAAAGATGGGGCTTTTGAAAAAGGGGGTGGCATATTGATTATTAAGGGAAAAGGCAACAAGGAACGGATGGTTCCCCTCAGTGAACCCGCCCAAGAGGCTTTAAAACGATATTTGCCCCTACGGCCTTTATTCTTCAAGAAAGGACAAGCAGCTTCTTCCTGGCTTTTCCCAACACGGAGCCGCGAGGGTCACCTGACCCGTCAACGGTTTGGACAGCTCTTGAAGAACGTAGCGGTAAAGTCTGGACTTGATCCAGCGTCCCTTTCCCCCCATACCCTGCGCCACGCCTTTGCAACACACCTTTTAGCAAACGGCGCTGACTTGGTGAGTTTGCAAAAACTCCTGGGTCACACGGACATCTCAACCACCCAGATCTATACCCACGTTCTTAAAGAACGACTTCAAGAAGTGATGAACAAGAGTCATCCGTTAAGCCGCGTCTAATAGACGCTTAACATCGTCAATAGCTTTTTGACTACTATGATTGTTCTTGAGATATTGCAACCCGCTCATAATTGGCGTTATTGTATAAGCTGAAGGATTTAGATAACTCAACCATCCACTAGAAGCTGCAGCGGGGGATTGTTCTGCTGCATCAAGGAATAGTGTGTAACCAACATGCTCACCAAAGTTACTCACGATGTCCCCCTTGCGTACAAGTGTAAAGACTCTGGCTTCAAAATCTCGATCTCGGGATGTCTTTAAATGGGCAAGTAACGGAGCAGATCCTGGCGAACAAATAGCATTCACTTCAAAATCTACCGCTTCCAACTTCCTTTCTGCATGCAACTGAGCCATAGCAATCGTTCCAAGAGCCCCACCAAGAGAATGTCCTACAACACGCAATCTTTTACCTCGCGTATTAAAGCTTGATTGTGATGTTTCAATACATCTTTTTGCATCATTAACTGCTTGTACAAAGCGGTTCTCTAATAATTGCTTCAGTGCTGTAGCATCTCTTTCCCAAACAATACTATAAAGAGCTTTTATTTCTGGTATTGTTTCCATTACCCCAGCAAATAAAGCCTCTTGTGTAGCAGAGAATAAAACAGAGACGAGCGAAGCATCTTCAACTGCCTTAGGTTCTTCTGCACTAGATTCAAAGCCTCCTGGAACGGAGGCATATATTTTGCTCCCTCCCCATTCTACCCCTTTTTTTAATAAACATTTACCCATGACACCAAGATCTAGAGACTTGGTCATTAGATTTATTAAAGTTGTTTTTGGATCTTCTCCGGCTGTTGCCATAAGGATGTGAAGATCCAATAGCATATGCAAAGGATCCTTTGTCCCACGAATTGTGACGATGACCTCTTCTTCATCTTCCATTATGTAACCTCTAAACCCTGAAGATTCTGAAGAAAAGTAATCTTTTAGAACTTTTCCTTCCTCTCCTGCAAAATAGGGTGCACGTACGATAGCACCTTCAACTGCCCCAAACTCTAATCCTCCTAATATCGTCCCTTGTTCCTTTAACGTACCTGGAATTAAATCCCTATAAGCTACTCCAGCCAATTGAGTAGCTTTCAAAAATCTTGCCATAGGCGGTGGATCATCTGGCAACCTAGAACACATCCCTGAATGTCCAACGATCACAAAACCACAAAGAACCAATATTCTTCTATAAAACATAAAGAACCTATTTTAAAAAAAATTAATTACTGTATTAAAAACTTACATAAACCCGAACATGCTTTCTTTCAATGATTATATTAAATTAATTAATAAATACTTGAATCTTTAAAAAGAACTATATATATGTACGATGTACTAGAATTAACTATTACGAAGGATAATTGATATGAAATACATTTTTTCTCTTGTTTTATCTGCATTTTTTTATGAAAATGCTTGTGCTGACGCTGATATAATTACCAAAGAAGCATCATCAACAAAAGCAACGCACCTTGTTCAGTCGAATCCTGATGAAATTTTTTATCAAGACTTGGGGTGTCTACAAGAATGGGTCAATAAAAATAGAAGTTTGGCATCTTATGCTCTAGACAAAGGTACACTTGACTTTATAACAACAGCGAATATAGACGATGCCATCGAGGTAGCCTTCACCCATGTTGCATCGACTGGTCTTAAAGTAATGATGGGATTTGCTATGGCCAGCACTATCGTTTTTGTTCCAGAAGACTTGATGGCTTCTGCTCTTAGCAATATTCATCAGACATTTTCTGGATATATTGAGAACCCTGCCCTCAAAAAAAGTGCGGGCACGTTTGTTACAACATTTATAGAAAAAATGACAGAATGGGCAAAAAAAACTGTTGCCTCTAAAGCTATTTCCAACTTTAAAGAAGGCTGGAACAGCGCGGAAGACCAAACCTCTCAATCAACTGTGAGTCGCTTTGGAAAGTCTTGCAAAGGATTATGGAGCTCATTTAAACAGACGGTTGTAAAAACCGTACGCAGCACTGTGTCTAGTATTGCTCCTTCTTATGTACAAATAAGAACATTATTTGTCTAAAGTTATGATCGCTACCTTTCTAAATGGCATCTTTTTGATGCCGTTTTTTTTATGTATGAAAAATCCTTGACCATCATAAATGTTTATGGCCATATGGCATTGAACTCTTGGCCGGGTGGCAGAGTGGTTATGCAGAGGACTGCAAATCCTTGTACGTCGGTTCGATTCCGGTCCCGGCCTCCAATTTAAAGTACCCAACGATATGTGCAACTGTTTTACAGTCTATACCCATCAACATATGGAAAGAGTGATTCAAGAGGGACATTGTCCTGAACAGACCTTTTTATGCCTCCCCTTGAATGCCCCCACAACCATGGGCATGGGGATGGTTTGGGGTTTTCTTGATTTTCTCAAAGAGAACCATCCCACGTGGACTGGTCGATTGGTGGTAGCGTGTGGTTCTAACCCAGGATACGTCTTGAGCGCCCTTCGTCACGGCATTAAACGGTGTATCTTTAACGGACATCCTGAAGCACTTAAGAAACTAAAGGACATAGCTCAACAAAAAGGGGCAAAAGTAGACATTCCAACTGGTGTCGTTCTCTAGAGCTGATACAACGCCTACGAAATTTATGATAAAGAAAAACCCTTCTCTCCATCGATCATTCAGACACCGCTAAAGCCCCACCAGTGCCGTCCTCCAAAGCCCACCGAAGGTGGGCGTGGGATCCAGAAAAATAGCCCGTTA
>CAMBTM010000014.1 GCA_945870825.1 Rhizobium sp. Q54 | reverse complement strand
ATATGCGTTTCCATCTTAAACACGCTCTTGGCATTTATAATGCCTATAGACCACATTTCTCATTGAAAGGGCTCACCCCTATGCACTATATTCAGAATCTCATTCTCCAGACTGCCGCTTGAGTCTCATATGTACTGAACTCATACACTTTTTGACACTTTACATATCTCCCTATAATATTATAATATAATATAACCATAAATTGAAAACCATACAATTTAAAAAGTAAAAAAATGAATGAACAGGGTAGTATTTTAGTTCGCAATTACTATACTTTTGAAGAATTCAGTGCCCTTATCAATGCGTTGTCAGAGGGTCTTTCTATTGCGACAGACGCTCTTCAAGAGGCTTACCAATCTCTTTCGTTTTATGATCTCAAAAAAATACCGCTTCAAGAAGAAATTATTAAAATTTTACCAAGGAAAATAGCGCTCAAAGCTGAAGCCGTTGTCATCGACACATCTGGTACCGATATGATTATTGGGATGATTAATCCTCTTAATACAAAATCCATTTCTTTGCTTGAATCTGGCCTTGGTAGCTCTTTTGTTCCTGTGTTGGTGGCAGAAAAAGATCTACGTCAAATTCTTGGAAAGTATTATTCCCACATTCCAGAAGCGTTAAAAATCGTTCAGCAGTTTAAGCCAGAAAAATCCCAAGAAGATAAGCTTTTTGTGGGGGCGGCAGGAATCAAAAACGATGTAGCAACGCTTTTTGAGCTTTTGATGCAAGAGGCCCTTCAGGTTCAAGCATCAGATATCCATATTGAAACCTTTGAAGAACAGTTAACCATACGGTTTCGTGTGGATGGTATCTTAAGGCAGTACAAAGTAGATCATACTTATATCAGTCAATATCTTTTGCGTTATATCAAGATTCTTGCAAACAGTGATATTGCGGAAGAAAGACGTCCCATTGATGGTCAGCATATGAGCGTCAATGTGGGTAATAGAAAATTTAACATTCGTCTTTCTATTATTCCGAGCGCTTTTGGATATTCTATCGTGATGCGATTGCTGGGAGAGGCATCTCACCTGTCTTTAAAAAAAATTATTAAAGATCCCGCTTATTCTACCGAGATTCTCAATTATCTAAACCTTAAGCAAGGTGTTTTTATTGTTTCTGGACCCACGGGCAGTGGAAAAACCACAACCCTTTTAAGTGCCCTATCAGAGATCAATACGCCTGATAGAAAAATCATTACTGTTGAAGATCCTGTGGAATATAAGGTTTCTGGCATCACTCAAATACAAATTAATACAAAAATTAATTTTGGATTTGGGGAGGCTTTGAGGTCCATTCTTCGTCAAGATCCTGATGTTATTATGGTTGGAGAAGTCCGTGATGATATCACGGCGAACGCTGCTATTCGTGCGGCAGTCACAGGCCACATGGTTCTTGCAACCATCCATACCCGTTCTGTATCAGATATTCCAGGACGTCTGATGGACTTAGGGGTTGATGCCTTTTCTCTTTCCATGGCCCTTCGTCTATTAGTGTCACAAAGATTAATGCGGATTCTTTGTGATAATTGCAAAGTTTCCCATGCATTATCACCGGATGAACAATCATTTTTAAAGATTATCTTTCCATCCCTTACAGAACAACAGTGTTCAGGGTTCTACAAGGCCCTTGAGTCTGGATGTGATTTTTGTCACCACACAGGGTACAGTGGACAGACGATTATTTATGAACTTTTGAAAACAACCCAAGAGATGGTGCTTGCTTTGGGGGAAAAGGATTTTAAAAATTACTATGAGCTTGTTGAAAAAGCACTCAAGGGAAAAAAGCTTTTGGACCATGCATTGGACGTTGCCTTAAAAGGCCAAACGTCCATCAACGAAGTTCTGAGTTTTAATGATTAACGCCATGGCCCTTTTTTCCTTCAAAATACAGCTTGGCACTAGTAAACCCATCAAAGGGATATTAGAGACGTCTTCTCTTAAAAATCTTGTAAAAGCTTTTAAAGATCAGGGATTTCATATTATTTTTATCAGAGAAACATTTTGGCTTTATAGTCGATATTATGCGTTCAAAAAATTTCTACTTTCTAAAGTACCCATTCGCATCAATACCAAAATCATTTTTTGTTCAGAGATGGCGACTTTGTTAAAGGCCGGACTTAATACAAACGATGCAGTTCTCCAATGCATTAGCACAAGTTTCAGTAGAGTTTTTACCCCCATCCTTTTAGAGGTATATCAAGGGTTGCAAAAGGGAGAAGCGCTTCATGAGGCGTGTTCAAAATTTCCCAATGCCTTTTCTCCAGTATTTTTAAATTTCCTGAAACAAACCCAACAAACAGGCAATATGGAAATAGCCTTTCAGCAATATGAAAAACTTTGTTCGTATCAAAAGGCCATAAGTCATGGGGTTATTACCCAGATCATGCCTCAGGTGTTTTTTGCGATTGCTCTTATGTTCCTTATCTATTTTCTCCATCAAGAAACCCATTTGAACTTTAAAATTATTTTGGGGCCGGATATGCCCTTTTGGACCAAAGTGTTTGTGGAGCAAATGGGGTGGTTTTTTTCTTATAGGATTATTTTCTTAGTATTGGGCTTATTGACCGTTGTAGAAGTTTTTAAACATTTGATGCGAAAAACAGGATTGGTTTTGTGGGTCCCATTTTTTAACAAGACAGCCCTTCTTAAAACCCGTATTAATTTTATTAAAATTTTTGCAGTAGGTATTGAAAGTAAGCTTCCCGTACAATCTTGTTTTCTTATTGCAAAAGAATCTATTCAACACAAAGCTTTTAAAAAATGGGCTGAAGCGGCAGAAGCAAGCCTTTTTGCAGGCCTTGACTTTACAACGGTTCTTATGAAAACACGCCTTGTCACATCGATGCAAAAAAGTCTTATTGCCAGCAGTGGGGGACAGGCAGAAAATTTAGAGAAAAGCTTTAATGCCATGCTTGAGTTTTTAGAAAAAGAAGTCGAAACACATAATGTTATTGTCGTTCAACTGTGGAAATTATTTATTATGATTTTCACATTCACCATGGCGTCCATCACCTTCTTGGCGTATCTCTTTCCACTCCTTGGATGGGTGAAGGGTTGATTTTTGAGGGAAATTCCTGTATGGAGGGGATGTTGAGTCTTAATTGTCCCCTTCGTCTAGAGGCCTAGGACGTTGCCCTCTCACGGCAGCAACACGGGTTCGAATCCCGTAGGGGACGCCAATTACTAGAAATTACAAAGCCCCACAGTTTTCTTAACATCCCTCATTGTGTCTTGGGCCAAAACTTTAGCTTTAGCCGTTCCTTTTTGGATGATGCTATCAAGATACTGTTGCTCATCCATTAACCGGTGAATTTTTTCACGAATGGGGCCTATATTTTCTACGCAAACGTCCGCGAGGTGGTTTTTGAAATCAGAAAAATTTCGTCCCCCAAACTCAGCATAAACAGTTTGAACATCAACACCACTGAGGGCTAGATAAATATTTAATAGATTTTGAACTTCTAATCGTCCGTCTAACTCTTTAGAATCTGATGGAAAAGATCCTGAGTCTGTGCGGGCTTTTTTTATTTTCTGTATAATCTCATCATCGGAATCTTTCAGATGAATGCGCGATGCATCAGAAACATCAGATTTACTCATCTTGCTGGATCCATCTCGCAAACTCATGACGCGGGTTGCAGCCCCCATAATACGGGGCTCTGGAATCGTTAAAAGGTCTTTTTTATAGTGGCGGTTGAATGCCCCTGCAATGTCACGTGCCAGTTCAAGGTGCTGTTTTTGATCTTCCCCAACAGGCACATCCGTTGCCTGATAAAGTAAAATGTCAGCAGCCATCAAAACAGGGTAAGCATAAAGCCCCATAGAGGCCTGATCTTTTTGCTTGCCAGCCTTTTCTTTAAACTGCGTCATTCTATTCAACCAACCCAAAGGTGTATGACAGGCCAAAATCCACATGAGTTCTGAATGTTCTGCTACCATGCTTTGGGGAAAAATAGAGGCATCATCAGCAGAAATCCCGCACGCCAGATAGGTTGCGACTGTTTCCCTTGTGCTTTGGATAAGATGAATCGGATCTTGGGGGACAGTGATAGCGTGAAGGTCTACAACGCAGAACAGACACTCATAATCATTCTGCAAAGCTACCCAATTCTTAATGGCCCCTAAATAGTTTCCTAAATGGAGATTTCCTGTAGGTTGAATGCCAGACAATATACGCTTCGTCATATTTTGATAACCTCCGAATCTTTCTGGGCCCGGTGCATGGCCTGTGAAAATTCTTTATACGTAAAAGCTTTGGTGAGTTTCAACAACAAAAGGTAAATAACCAAACCTCCGCTGATTAAGAGAGTCAGACTCATTAAAGATCGTAGGAAATGCCCACTAAAATAAGGCAGTAAAATGGTGGATGCTTCCCATAAGAAAATCCCCATTCCCGTCGATGCAAGACATAACAAAGGAAATGTCTTCTTCAACCGATCATCGAAGTGGAGGCGTTCCTTTTTCTTAAGCCAATAGAACAAAAGTGTCATATTAATCCAGGATGAAAGGGTAGAGGCCAAGGCAATCCCCAGATAGCTGAGCATCTGAAAAAGTAAGATATTAAAGACAATATTGCTGATCATGGAAACGATGGCTGCTTTAACGGGTGAACGCGTATCTCCGTTTGCAAAGAAGCTAGCACTTAGGATTTTAACGACCACGTTGGCAGGGAGCGCAAAGGAAAGAATGCTTAAAACCTGCGCCACATTGATAGACATCTCGTGGGTGAATTTGTTGTGTTCAAAAAGCGTCACAATAATAGGCAGCGAGATAATGGCAAGAGCCGTGGAGGCTGGTAATGTTAAGACAAATGAAAACTGAAGGGCCCGATTTTGCATGTATGCGGCCTCTTCGTGACGGTTACCCTGCACTTGTCTTGAAAAAATAGGCAATAATACCGTTCCCATGGCAATACCAATAAGACTCAAGGGGAATTGATTGATGCGATCCGCATAAGAAAGATAAGAAATGGCCATGGGGACAAAAGATGCAATCATATCCGAAATTAAGAGATTAAATTGATAGACCCCACCTCCAGCAATGCCTGGCAACATTCTTTTTAAAAGGAGTTTTAATTTAGGTGTCATTTGAATGCGTGTGACACGCACTGGAACATTAGCACGCCAGCACGCCGCAAAAACCCAGAGGAATTGAACAATCCCTGCAAGAGAAATAGAAAGACTTAGGGCATATCCTGCTTGAATAATATGGGTGCTATAAAAAACAACGGCTAGAATAGCAAAAAGATTTAAAATAATGGGGGCTGCTGTTGCTGCAAAAAAACGATTTAGTGAATTTAAAACCCCCGCACAAAGGGATGCAAGGGCGATAAAAAAGATATAGGGAAAGGTTAAATAACCAAAATTAATGGCGAGATTAAATTTATCCATATCACTTTTGAAACCCATGGCGATGATACTCATGACCCATGGCATGCCGCATTCAAAAATGCCTACAAGTAAAAGCAGAATGACGGCCAAGGTTGAAAATACAAGCCCAACAAACCGAAGGGCTTTATCTTTACCTTCTTTTTCATAAACTTCCGTAAAAATCGGAACAAAGGAAGAATTAAGGGCCCCCTCTGCAAAAAGGCGCCTGAAAACATTGGGAAGGCGAAGGGCGACAAAAAAGGCGTCAGAAACACCGCTATCTCCGAACGTAGAACCGATGAAGACATCCCTGGCGTAGCCCAAAAGTCTACTTAAAAGCGTCAGGCCAGTAACAGTGGAAAGAGAACGAAAAAAAGCCATAAAAATTAAGCAGCAGTCTTAGAAGAAGGGGATGTAGTAGATATGCTGCCCTTTTCTTTCCAAGCTCGATTCAGCCGCTTGTGTTCTTCTGTTAATTTTTCAAGAGCCACAACCGCACAGAGTCTTCTCACCCCTTGAGTGCAATTGCCGCGATGTTTTGAGATAATGGATTCGGTTTCATCTTTTTCTTTTTGGGCTTGGCTGACATTTTCAACACGAAGATCCACAACTTTCCAATGTTTATTGTCTGGGGAACATTGGTGAGCATCATCCGCACATATAGGCTTTAAAACCCAGTGCAAATTCAACGGGGGTGTACCGTTTTGTCGATCAAGGGTTGAATAAACCGTGACGCCATCTTCACCACTTTTGCGCCCATGGGTAGCTTTAAAAATCCCCCCCTTGTAACCATTTTCAAAAGAAGAAAGGTACGTCCTGATAATAGATTTCTTATAGGCTTTATAAAACTCGTCGAGAGCATCTTGAATTCTTTTCTTAATGGATTCTTTTTCCAAATCATCCTTTGCTTCAGCTAAAGCAGCCTTCAAATCTCTGCGCAATCTTCCTAAAACAAATTGTGCAATACTTTTGTGATGAACATCATGCTCAAAAATTTCTTTTAGACTACTACGCTTTTCATCTCCTGTTTTTTGCCGAACAATATCTGATACCTTGTCACCAAGATTCTGCATAAAGTTTACGGCAGATTGAATATCTTCAGAGGGGGCGTTACTAGACAATACATGAGACGAAATAATTGTTGAAAAAAATAAATATAAAGTATATTTCCACATTTGTTGCTACTCCAAGAATTTAGAATCGTCTTCGTCAACATTAAAAGCATCTGCACTGGGTGAGTTACTTTCAATCACTTTATTGTCTTGTACTTGTGCCCTTTGGTTTTGTAAATAAAAACTCCGAACAGCGGCATAAAAATCTAAAGAATTCTCCCTAAAGTTTTTAATATCCCCCGCGTATTGGGCTCGTTTTACAAGCGTATCCATACCAAGTCTAACGTAGATGTACTGTCTACGGTCATAGTGTACCATATAATAATTATAGGGGCTTAAATAAAAGTCTGTCAAACGCCCTGTCAAACTGCGAGGGGTTGAAGAACCTAGGAGAGGCACAACAAGATAAGGACCAGAGGGAATCCCCCATATAGCAAGAGTTTGTCCGAAGTCTTCCTGGTGACGAGGCATGCCGAGTTTTTCGGCGACATCGAAAAGGCCAAAGAGACCAAAGATTGTGTTAATCATAAAACGGCTAAAGGCTTCAAGACTTTTTTCACCTTTTCCTTGGAAGCAATCATTGGTAAAGGTGACGGGTTCGCCAAGATTAGAAAGAAAAGACGAGATGCTTAGTTTAACATTCTCATTCACAGTCATATTGTAGAGATTGGCAAAGGGTTCTAAAATAAGGCCATCGACAACACGATTGAATTCAAAGATTTTTCTGTTGATAGGCTCCAAAGGATCTTGATCCTTTTCATTGACAATGGATACTTCTTCATTGTTCTTGAGAGAATGACCACAAGAGATGAGAAAAAACAAAGCGATGAACGCGTAATAGGATTTATGAATCTTCAAAATCTATCCGGATTATTAGTGATTTCTCCCCATCATATATGAACTATAAAAATGAGGCAAATGAAGGATGTTATTGTTTGGGCAAAATTTCAGCCATGATGGCCCCGTCTTTGAGGGTAATATTAATAAACTCTTTTGGATTACAAGAGGATACAGATTGGATTACGTTCCCAGTCTTATCTTTTATAATAGCAAAGCCCCGTTGAAGGGTTTTTTGGTACGAATAACTTTCCAATAGTCGACCATTGTGTTCCAAGGATTTTTGCTTTTTTTCCATGAAAGTTTTAAACGCTATGGAAAGTCTTTCCCATTTATCGTCAATATATTGCAACTTTTCCTCAATACGCTGTTTGGGGTTTCCAAGGCCGCGTCCCAAAGACTCTATCTTGAGGGCATATTCCTTTAAAACCCTTAGTAATCCATGGATTAATTGCATACCAGAGCGCGCAAGGAAGAGTTTTAAATCTTCCAAGATAGGCGTTGCCATTTCTGCTGCAGCCGTTGGTGTTGGCGCCCTTTTATCGGCTACAAAATCGATGAGCGTTGTATCGGTTTCATGCCCAACGGCAGAGATAACGGGAATACGGCTTGCAAAAATAGCTCTTACGACTTCTTCTTCATTAAAGGCCCAAAGATCTTCAAGGCTGCCACCGCCTCGGGCGACTATTAAAAGATCAGGCTTTGATGCAAGTTCATTAAACCCACGTACAGCAAGGGACACTTCTTTTGCTGCTGACTGTCCTTGGACAGCCACGGGCCAAACAATCACATGACAGGGGAATCGATCCTTAATGCGATGCAAAATGTCTCGGATAACGGCACCTGTCGGAGATGTAATCACCCCAATGGTTTTTGGAAAAAAAGGAAGAGGTTTTTTATGGTCTGGAGAAAACAGACCTTCTTTTTCCAACCTGGCTTTTCTCTCTTGGAGAAGTTTCATTAAAGCCCCAACACCCCCAGGCTCCATATGGTCAACGATAATCTGGTATTTTGAACGGGCGGGGTATGTTGTCACACGTCCGCGACAAATCACTTCCATACCTTCTTCCATTTTTAAAGAAAGTTTAGACGCTGTCATTTTCCAGCAAATACCATCAATGAGACTTTCTTCATCCTTGAGACTAAAGTACACATGCCCAGACGAATGGACCTTAAGACCAGAGATTTCACCTTTTACACGAACAGATGGAAAGGATCCTTCAACAATTTTTTTCAAACACAATGAAAGATCACTGACGGAAAAAATGGGTTGCTCTTGAGAAAATGGAATCATAGGGACGCTTTCTTATATTTAACTTTTGCCATCATAGGGAATATGGTACTGTCCAGTCAACACACGCAATAGAAGAAAGTCCTGATGTCTGATCAAGAAAAACGCTCGCCGAGGAGCAAGAAAGTCACGCTGAAGAAAAGCCGTGGAAGAACCGTTTCCTCCCAGCGGTGGCTTCAACGTCAATTGAATGACCCTTACGTTCAAGATGCCCAGAGGTTAGGGTACAGGTCAAGGGCAGCCTTTAAGCTTATTGAACTCAATGAGAAATTTCATTTTCTAAAGCCAGAAATGCGGGTTATTGATTTGGGAGCTGCGCCCGGTGGATGGACCCAAGTCATTGCAAAGCAGGTGAATCCTGATCTTCCCAAAAGTCAAATCATCGGTATCGACCTTTTAGAAATGGATCCTATCCAAGGCGTTACTTTGTGTATGGGGGACTTTTCAAAAGATGAAACTATCGAACAACTCAAAGCTATCTTGAAAGGTCCCGCTGATATTGTCTTAAGTGACATGGCTCCGTCATCAACAGGATATCGTCAAATAGACCATCTCCGCATTACAGTCCTTGTGGAAGAAGCCTTTTATTTTGCAAAAGAAGTTTTAGTAGAAGGGGGCACATTTGTTGCAAAAGTCCTCCAAGGAGGCGTAGACGGGGGGATTTTAAATATCTTAAAGCAGTCTTTTGAGACCATAAAACACGTTAAACCAAAAGCGAGCAGAAAAGATTCCTCAGAAATGTATGTAGTTGCTATGGGATTCAAAAAACAGCTACAATAAAGGAAAACTGCAGGAATGGCTCAATGTTTGGAAAAGTATATCCAAGATTTCAGATGTTCAAAAAAAGCTACGCTGGTCTTTATTTTAATGCCAATGGGGCAACATACATAACGGCTTCTAATCAGCCAAACAGTCTTGATTTTTCCATTGAAGAAATAGGGTTCATTGATAATGCGGATGAGGAATCTTTTGTAAAAGCACGGCAAGGTTTAATGTCGAGATCCCTGGTCGCGACTCTTGCGAAAAGTGATTATACGCTGATAAAAATGGAAAAACCCGCCTGCAAAGAAAAGGAAATCGGGCACGAGATTTTATGGGCCCTTCAAGATCAGCTGCCCTTTGATGCAGAAGATGCCGTTGTACGGTGGTTTGATAGTCCTCTATCCTCTATGCAAACAAACTTTATTTTTGCGATGGCTATTAATAATCATTATTTTAATCAACGACTTACTTTTCTTAAAAACCTTACGGGCAAAGTTGTAGATATAACAATTCCAGAGCTTGCCAAATCAGCACTTCTTTTGAAAGAAGCCTCCAGGGATTGCAGTATAGTGTACCTGGATATCCTTGATAATGATCATACAATCATGGTTGTTAAAAATGGATTACTCATGGCATCAAAAAGGATTCCTAAAAACTTTTCATCAGAAATGATGCCATCGCCCGAAGATATCACGTTTTTAAACAATACCATTCAACAAGTCCTTTTGCCTTTGAACGTAGGGAAGCAGTATAAGATAATTCTGTTTTCTAATGACCAGGTTGCAGAGTCACTTTCTTCTCAGTTCCATGAATTATTGAATATTGAAACAACCTGTTTTCCAAAATCAGTCTACATTCATCATAAAATTGATGATGAGATTTTATGGCACAATGGATTAATCGCGCTTGGAGGCATTTATTCCCATGTCCAAAACCATTAAACAAACGCTAAAACTCCAACCTTACTTTAAAACTCCTGTGGTTATTTTGAACCTTTGGGTTACCTTATGCGTTTTTATTGGACTGTTCATTGGTGCTGAAATGATGAGAAAAAGTCATCAAAAAGAGCTACCAGATCTTGAGAAAAAGATCACGGCCCTTCAACAAGAACGGGAGAAAATGCTGAAAGATATTGCACGCGATAAGTACAAGTCGGATAAAACCTTGGGCCCCCTTATAGGCATTATGCCGACAAACATTTTCTTTAATGAATCCAGCAGAGATTTTAGCAATGAATTAAGGACGCTTTCAAAAATAAAGCTCAAAGACACATGGCTGACAAGCATTACGTTCAATCGCAAAAAAAATCTCATAGACCTAACAGGTTTTTCTATCGACCCTAAAAATGTTAATCATTTCAATGATTTTCTCAAAACGTCTAGTGTTTTCAAAAATTATCATCTTGACGATACCGTCTCTGTTGAAGATGCAAATACCTTGAATAATAATAGGCGCAAAAGAGGGAACGGGTCTTCCGAAATACGAAAATATAAATTTTCCATTAAGAATCAATCATAGGGGAGAGGCTGTGTCATTATATAATAAACTCCCTCTTTGGTTGCGGGGTATCATTTTAGGGGCGGGTTCCATCATGATCATTTGGTATGGACATATGTGTTTTGATGGGATTGCAACCCAAAAACAAATGCTCCAAAGAACGCTAGACAGCATTCAAGTTGAAATGAATCTATTGCAAGATGCTCGCTCCAGCAATGATACGATGATTTTTGAAAATCAACTGTTGGATCCCCAAGAGATGAAAAAATTTCTGGAAGAGGCCATGGCATCCATTCCCGGCATTTCTATTATTCAAGTATCTTTGCCTAAGAAAGAGCCCCTTGCGGATTATCTTTATGAGAAAGAAGAAAATAACCAGCAGCGCTCTTATGGGCGCGGTGAAAATAGGCCAAGGAATATGCCCGATTTTCCAAGAGAGTATAAAAAAAGGATGGAAACCATTCAAAATATTACGGGTCTTTTGAACATACGAACGGAAGACTTGATGGCACAGAAAATCTTGATTGATTTTTATGGGAGTTATGAAGGGACTTTAAAATACCTGGATATAATCACGCAATCCAAAGACATTTTATGGAATAAAATTGATTATACGGTGGAACAATATCCTACCGCTCGGGTTAAGTTGCAACTTTATGCTATTGTAAAAAAAGAGAACAACCATGGATAAAAAACTCCTGCTCATTTTTTTACTCTGTGGGGCTTTTCAATCCGATGCCGTTTTTTTTGACCCCACTTCTCCCTCTAAAAGCATTGCGGCTGTTGAGAAAACAAAAAAATCATCCCCCTTTAAATTAGTAATGATTATGAATAAGAAAAAAGGGAAATTCTTTGCTCATTTTTCTGTGGGAAACACGCTTAAAAAGATTCAAGAAGGGGATTATCTAGAAGGGTTTAGTGTGGTTAAGATTGGCAGTCACAGCGTCACGTTGAAGGATGATGAAGGACTGACCCAAACAGTACAAATGCATGAGATTAATGAGCAAAGCACTATCATCAAACATAAGGTCAAAGAAGCTAAAAAACCCAAAAGCAAAAAGTCTTTGAAGAAAAAGAAAGTTTCTAAGTCTTTAAAGAAGAAGGTGTGCGTTTAGTAAAGATGCATATTCTTTCAAATCTCTGGGTTTGCTTGCAACGCCCGAATCCATCGCTGCTTTGGCGACTGCTACAGAAACCACTGGCAAAAGCCGAGGGTCAAAGGGAACCGGGATAATATAATCAGGCCCATAACTGTGGGTTTTCCCCTCATAGGCTGCACGGATATCTTGATGGATGGGAAGACGCGCTAACCCTGCCAACGCCTGTGCTGCAGCAATCTTCATCGCTTCATTAATTTCTGTTGCGCGTACGTCAAGGGCCCCCCTAAACATATAGGGGAAACACAACGTATTATTTACTTGGTTGGGATAGTCAGAACGGCCTGTGGCCACAATGGCGTCATCCCTTACACTGTAAACATCTTCCGGTGTAATCTCAGGATTGGGGTTCGCCATGGCAAAAACAATAGGCTTAGGCGCCATCGTTTGTATCATGTCTTTTGTAAACGCCCCTTTTGCAGAAAGCCCTAGGGCAACATCTGCACCGTTTAGCGCTTCTGCCAAGGTCCGTTTGCTTGTATCGACTGCATGACTTTCTTTCCAAGGGTTAAGACCCCCCCGGCCTTTATAAATAACGCCTGTACGGTCAACCATGATTAAGTTTTCGCCGGCAAGTCCCATGGTCTTGATGAGATTGGCACACGCATTAGCCGCAGCACCTGCCCCATTCACCACAATCTTTGCTGTTTTAAAATCACGTCCCGTCAAATGAAAGGCGTTAATAAGTCCTGCAACTACGCAAATAGCGGTACCATGCTGATCATCGTGGAAGACGGGTATTTTTAAGGCCTTTTTAAGACGTTCCTCGATAATAAAACACTCAGGGGCTTTGATATCTTCTAGATTAATGCCCCCAAAAGTATCGCCAATGAGTTCAACTGCTGAGACAAATTTGTCGACATCTTCTGTATTTACTTCAATGTCAAATCCATCAATGTTCGCAAAGCGTTTGAATAAAATAGCTTTTCCCTCCATTACAGGTTTGGAGGCAAGACTTCCAAGATTACCAAGGCCCAAAACAGCCGTCCCATTAGAAATCACCCCCACAAGATTGCCTTTTGCGGTATAGGCATAAACATCTTCGGGATTTTCTTGAATGCGCAAACAAGGGACTGCAACGCCTGGGGAATAGGCAAGTGACAAATCCTTTTGGGTCTCCATGGGCTTTGTCGGATTAATTTCCAGCTTTCCAGGCTTTCCTGAGGCATGAAAATCCAAAGCTTCTTGGTCTTTATTATCAATACACATTTACTTTTGTCCTTTAATTTTTTACATCCCTACTATAACTTAAATAAATTCTTTATGGCTAGAATGAAATTTATGCTAGTTTAACCTGAATACAAATGAATAGGTATTTTTATGCATGCAATCGATCTAATGTTTTTAGGATTAACGGTTTTCGTTGCTTATCGGCTTTACAGCATTTTGGGTCAAAAAAAGGGACCCGATAACCAAGGTGCTGGTAATCCTTTAAACGACACGTGGGTTGGAAGTCCTTTGAAGGCAGAAAAAAAGTCTGAAGAACCTGTTGGGCCCTTGGTGACAGCCTTAAAACAAATTGAACATGCCGATAAGAATTTCACCCAAGACCGGTTTCTAGCTGGCGCTGAAAAGGCCTTTGAAATGATCCTGTCCAATTTTATGAAGGGCGATAAAAAAGGATTCAAAGACCTTGTAAGTCCTGGGCTCTTAAAACAATTTTCGGATGTTATTGATGAGCGGGACAAGAATGGACAACGGGCAGAGATGGCTTTTTTGAGGGTTGTGGGTGTTTCCATCAAGGATATTACAATTAAGAACCATAAGGCCCTTATTCAAGTATTGTTTCAATCAGAGCAAACGCAGCTCTTGAAGAATGACAAAAATGAAGTGTTGGAGGGGGACCCAGACCATATTGATCAGGTCGAAGAAGTATGGACGTTTGAACGTCCCCTCACGTCAACAACCCCTAATTGGATCCTTATTTCAACAACAGCTGCTTAGTTTCTTATGAAAAAAATCTTCCTACCCATTTTGCTTCTGATTCTTTTGACCCATTGTCAAACGCAAAAGAAAAAACAAGATGGGCTTTGTATTGAGCCCACAGCCTTTAATAAAGTGCCTGGATGGGAATCTGATGACTTAAGACCCGCTTTCTTGGCGTTTAAAAAATCCTGTACCGCTTTCAAAAAACAAGAACGCAGCAAACGCCTGGGACTTTCCATGTCCGTTGGTATTTGGCACGATGTGTGTGAAGTCGCTGAAAAAGTACCTTACAAGGATCTAAAACGTGTTCGATCTTTCTTTGAAAAAAACTTTGTTCCTTACAAATGTCATGACAAAGACAAAAATGATACGGGGCTTTATACAGGATACTATGAAAGCGCACTGCGCGGATCACTAAAACCATCAGAAAAGCATGCCTATCCCCTTTATAAGCGTCCCCCAGATCTTACAAAAAAGGACAAGAAATATGGCCAAGGATCCGGATCTTCTTTCTCCCCTCATCATGACCGTGAAGCCATTGAAAATGGTGCTTTAAAAGGAAAAAATTTAGAGCTTCTGTGGGTTGATTGTCCTGTTGATGCATTTTTTCTCCATATTCAAGGATCTGGCCGGGTGCTTTTGGAAGATGGACGTTATGTCCGTGTAGGGTATGATGGGGCTAATGGTCACCCCTATACCGCTATTGGCAAGATTTTGATAGAGCGTGGAGAAATCCCAAAGAAAGATATGTCTATGCAAGCCATTCGGGACTGGATTAAAAAAAATCCAGAAGAAGGACGCAAGCTCATGTTAAAAAATCCATCCTACGTATTTTTTAGATTCCTGGAACAAGAAGGGGCCATTGGGGCTCAAGGGGTTTCTGTTTCGCCTGGACGTAGTCTTGCGGTTGATAGACAATATATTCCTTACGGCGTTCCTGTTTGGCTTGATACTGAACATCCTGAAAATGATGTAAAAATTCAACGTCTTTTGATTGCCCAAGATACGGGTGGTGCTATCAAAGGCCCATTGCGGGGCGATGTGTTTTGGGGATTTAGCGATATAGCAACAAAGGTCGCTGGTACGATGAAGGAAAAAGGGCGAACTTATCTTCTTTTGCCCAAAAGAGTATCCTTTGCTGGATGTCATGGGGGCTGATCCATATGGGGCAGCGCTTTATTACTGACGAGGAAAAAGCACTCTGGGATCTGGTCAATCAGACAACAAAACGTCTTGAGAAAAGAGAAGAAGCACCTGAACCTACCAAAAAACCCAAAAAAATTCCTGTATGCATTACTCCTTCCCTTATTTCTTTTGACAGTCCGACTATGCCTTCCAGGAAACATAAAGAGGGCATCGATATTTTGGAGCGCCGTACAAGCCGTAAAATCCGCAAACAATCTTTAACCATTGATGCTAGACTTGATCTTCATGGGTGTATTCAAAAAGATGCCCATGCCAAGCTCCTGTACTTTATTAAAAGCGCCTATCTCACAGGACACACATTGGTTTTGATTATCACAGGCAAGGGTTTTACAAAACAAAAGGGAGAGCCTTGGGCAACAGGCGAACCGGGCGTTTTAAGGAAGAAACTGCCAGAGTGGATTAAAGACCCAGCCCTTTTTCCAGAAGTTCTTTCCATCAGTCAAGCCCAAGTCCAAGACGGGGGGCAAGGAGCCTATTATGTTTTCTTAAAGAAGAAAAGATATACCCCTCATCTTTAAAGTTCTGGGTTTGAAAACATGGGAAATCTCGTGCCCTCATGTACAAAGAGCTCTGGGCACGAGAGCCTTTTTTTCCAAATCCAGAACTTGAATCATGAAGAGTATAGTGCCAGTTAACCACATCCCGTGGTCAGCTCATTAGAAGCTCCTTGAGGCAATTTCCCTCCGGAACAATAGGGACAAGACACATCTTCTATATACTCTTTGGATTGTTTATCTTCTGGACTCAAGGGGTGACGGCAGCGATAGCAAAGACATCTTTTTCCTGGTTGAAGAGCAGGATCCAGAGACACGCGTTGATCAAAGACAAAACATTCCCCGTTCCAGTAAGCCCCGCCGCATTTTTCAAAATACTTTAAAATGCCGCCTTCAATTTGGTAAACTTCTTTGAATCCTTGGGATTCCATGTAGGGGCCGGCTTTTTCGCAACGTACGCCGCCTGTGCAAAATGTAACAATGGTCTTTTCTTTCAAAGAAGGATCCAGATCCTCTACAACTTGCTTAAAGTCCTTAAAGCTTTTCATGGGAGGTGTCAGGGCCTTTGCAAAGCTTCCGATCTCCACCTCATAGTCATTGCGGGTATCAAGCAATACAAGATCGCGCCCCTCATCAAGCCATGTTTTCAATACCTTTGGGTCCAAGTACCGTCCTTTATGCTTTGAAGGGTCTAAAAGAAAATCAAAGGCAATAATTTCCTTTTTAAGTCTGACCAGTAAGCGATTAAAGGGCTGTTTGTCATTAAAGCTTTCTTTAAATTCCATGGTTGAAAACCGTTCGTCATCCCTGAGAAGCACGAGAAAATCATCGATAGAATGACGGGAACCTGCAAGAAAAATACTGATGCCCTCGGGGCTGACAAGAATCGTCCCTTTAAGACCAAGTTTAAGACAAGCGTTTCTAAGCCGAGGCCGCAAAGAACCGGGGTTCACGATAGAAATAAATTTATATCCAGAAATATTGACGATGGATGACATGATAACTTACATCTTTAAATAAAACTCTTTATGAGATATAGTCTCTTGAAGATATTTGTCAATAAGGAACCCCAGACATGGAAAAAAAAGGCATGGAAATAAAATTTTTTTTATCGCTTGGCACCGTCCTCTTAGTTCTAGGTGGATGCGTCACAAATGAGACCGTAGCTCCTCAAAAAAATCAGCTGATTTACGAAAAGGATTATGATTCTTCTCATGATACTTTATTGGATGAAGATGATGGGAAGCATCTTGATACATTAGGCAGTCCGGCACCCAGGAATGTTGGGGAACAATATATTGACACCTTTACCAAAGAGCGCGGGCGTGCCCAATCGAGTGACTTTGAGCCCCGTAGTTTTTAAAGGATACTGATGAAAGATCCCACCCTATCTGTTGGCGTTGACGTCATTGAACAAGAAGCAAAAGGCCTTTTGGCCTTAAAAGAATCTCTCGATGAGTCCTTTGTTCACGCTGTAGACCTTATGAGTGCCTCCGAAGGGCGTGTTATTGTAACAGGCATGGGAAAGAGTGGGCATGTCAGCAACAAAATTGTTGCAACCTTAGCGTCAACCGGTACCCCTGCTTTTTTTGTTCATCCCAGCGAAGCAAGCCATGGGGATTTGGGCATGATCTCTAAGAACGACGTGATTATTGCCCTTTCTAATTCGGGTGAAACAAAAGAACTCAGCGATATCATTTTTTTTGCAAAGCGCCATGGCATTCCTTTGATCGGGATCACCCAAAAAAAAGGGAGTACGCTGGCCGAACTGGCAACCATTGCTTTGCTGATTCCTCCCATGCCGGAAGCCTGTCCCAATGGACTTGCGCCCACCACGTCATCTACCATGATGTTGGCGCTGGGGGACGCTTTGGCGGTCGCCCTTCTTAAAAGAAAAGCCTTTTCTAAAGAGGACTTTAAGGCACTGCATCCAGGGGGACAATTAGGAGCACGTCTTAAACGTGTGACTGATGTGATGCACAAACCTCCCCATCTTCCACTTATTGATGAGGGATGCACCATGGAAGAGGCATTGCTTGTGATGACGAGCAAAAGTTTTGGCTGTGTGGGTGTTGTTACCAAAGACAATAAACTGGCTGGTATTGTTACGGACGGAGACTTGAGACGACATATGTCACCTAATATTTTAAGAGAAAAGGTAACGTCTGTCATGACGGCCAACCCTAAAACCATTCTGCCTAATGCTTTGATAGAAGAAGCCCTTCATAAAATGACGGGTACCATTACCTGTCTTTTTGTAGTGAACCATAAGACAGAGCCTTTAGGGTTGTTGCATATCCATGATCTTTTGCGACTTGATATTGTCTAAATGAAATATGCACCAAAAACATCTATTACCAAAGCGAACGCCATTCGTTCCAATCGTAATCGGTTGAAATTTTTGCTTGTGATTTGTGGATTAATTCTTCTCGTTGGCATGATCAGTTGGCCTTATATAGAAGAATTTTTGGAAGAAAGAAACGCAAAGCCCATTCCCAAAATAAGCATCGAGAGTATCGATCTTGAGAAAAAGACCGTGACGAATCCTCGTATTATTGGAACAGATAATGATCATCAACCTTATATTGTGACAGCGAGTTCAGGAGAGCAACTGGATAAGGACCGCGTGCTTTTGAGGCAGGTTAAAGGGACGATCACGCTGAAAGATGGCATTGTGGTCATGGCTGATGCCAATATGGCACAGACCCAATCCCATCAGGCAGAAAGCATCTATTTCTATGACACCGTCCATATGACCTATGATGCGGTGCAGAAAGTCACGACACAAGATGCTCACCTTGATTTCAAGAAAGGACTTCTTTACACAGAGAATCCTGTTGAAGGACAAGGACCTGATGGTGTAGTCTCTGCCCAGAGTTTTTCCTTTGATTACAAAAACAAAGTTTTAGTACTCAAAGGGAAAGCATCCCTAACAATTTTCAATAAGGGTTGATCGATGAAACTGTCGCATTTTTTTAGTCTAGCTTTTCTTTTTTACATGATTGTTGCAAAGGAATCTTGTGCTGGCAAAGAAGCGCCTGAGCCAACCCATGTTACAGCTGATGCAATTATTTTTGAACAAGCTTTGAACAGGGCGACGGCTGAAGGTAATGCTATTGTTAAAAAGGGTGATGCTACTCTTTATGCAAAAAAGCTAGAAGTGTATTTCAAAAAAGTTGGTAATAAAAATGAGATTGCTCTTGTGAAGGCTTACCACAACGTTCGTATCGAAAGACCTGAGAATGTCGCAAAAGGAGATTTTGGAACGTATACACCCTCTACTGAGCAAATTATTTTAGAAGGACACGTGAGTGTGACGGATCATAAGAACCAGATTAGTGGTGCTTATGGCATTATGGACCAAAAGACAGGGGTCACCAAAGTTTTAAATCATAAACCTGGTACACAGCCCACCAAAACAGATCGTGTCAGTGCCTTGCTGGTATCCAATGACTAAGACCATGGCAGACACCCAAAAGAAAATCCTTTTTCACTGTGATAACATCGGAAAGTCTTATAAAAATAGGCCGGTTCTCCGGGGTATTTCTGTCAGCATTTCTCAAGGGGAAGTCGTTGGCCTTCTGGGCCCCAATGGCGCTGGGAAAACAACCTGTTTTTACATCATGTGTGGTCTTATTAAGCCTGACTATGGTCATGTTTATATGGATCATCAAGATGTGACGTCTTTGCCGATGCATCGACGTGCGCGCTTAGGGATTGGGTATTTGCCCCAAGAGGCTTCTATTTTTAGAGGCCTGACCGTTGAAGAAAACATCCGTATTTCTCTTGAAGCCATTGATCTTGATAAAGATAAAATGGAGGCCCGTCTTGAAGAACTGTTGGCTGAATTTTCCATCAGCCACTTAAGGCGGACAGCCGCTATATCCCTGTCAGGGGGCGAGAGGCGACGTGTGGAAATTGCGCGTGCTCTTGCAACCCATCCTCAGTTTATTTTATTGGATGAACCTTTTGCAGGGATCGATCCAATTGCCGTGAATGACATCCAAGAACTGGTCAGTCACTTGAAGGAAAAACGTATTGGGATTCTCATCACCGACCATAATGTAAGGGAAACTCTCGGCATTGTGGATAGGGCTTATATCTTGAACGATGGGATGATTTTAACGGAAGGCAAGCCTAAGGATATTATTCGAGACACAGATGTCAGGCGGGTGTATTTGGGTGAAGATTTTAATATATAAGAATACATTAAGGATACTATCGTGGCAGAGATTCAAAAGCTTATCGATGGCTACAGACGGTTTCATAAGAAATACTTCTTATCTGATACGACCCTCTATGAGGAATTGGATAAGGTTGGTCAATCCCCCAAAACCTTAGTTCTTGCCTGCAGTGATTCAAGAGTCGATCCTTCCATCATCAGTGATGCCGATCCAGGTGACATTTTTGTTGTTCGCAATGTGGCCAATTTAGTTCCCCCATATGAAAAAGATGACAAGGGCTTTCATGGTGTCAGCGCGGCATTGGAATTTGCCGTACGGATCTTAAAGGTTGAAAATATTGTTATTTTGGGCCACAGCAAGTGTGCAGGGGTTCATACGTTACTGAATCCTGAGGCGGTGGAGGATTCTGACTTTATCGGACACTGGGTGGATATTGGGCAACCCGCCAAAGAGAAAGCCTGCGATTTTGTGGGATCTTGCGTTGAATCTGACGCTTTGCAGCATGCCTGCGAAAAAGAAGTGATTTTACTGTCTTTGAAAAATCTTATGACTTTCCCTTGGATTCAAGAACGTGTTGGGGCAGGATCCTTGACGCTTCATGGGTGGTATTTCCGTATTTCTGATGGGGGATTGCAACACTTTAATCCCAAGACAGGGGTTTTTGAAGAGATTTTCTAGGGGAGTTTTCCCAAATTTTCAACAACAAAGAGCCTTGGAGAACATTCACCCTTGATGTATGATCTTCTTGATTTTAAAAATGAATGATGAAATTCCATGACACAACCTTTTCGAGGCACCTATGATCAATTGCCGGAGCTTGCAGCAAGGCAGCAGTACATTGTAGATGCTGCACGGGTTCAAGCGTCTCTTTATGGCTATGATCTCGTTAGTACCCCTATTTTTGAATATGCGGATGTCTTTTGTCGAAGCCTTGGGGAATCCTCCGACATTGTCAGCAAAGAGATGTTCGTTTTTGATGATCGTCATGGGGATAAACTGGTGTTGCGGCCTGAGGGAACAGCTGGGATTATGCGGGCTATTTTATCCAATAAACTGACGAGCCAACTGCCTGAGAAATATTTCTACGCTGGCCCAATGTTTCGTTACGAAAGACCCCAGAAAGGCCGTTTCCGTCAGTTTCACCAAATTGGGGTAGAGTTCATTGGTGAAAGCATGCCAGGTAGTGATGTGGAAGTCATTAGTGTGGCATGGGACCTTTTCGAACGGCTTGGATTGACTCAAAAAGTTGAACTTCAAATAAACTCATTAGGAGATAGTGAAAGCCGTCAGGCTTACCGCGATGTTTTGGTAACCTATTTCTCTGACCTTAAGGATCAGTTATCAGAGGATAGCAAATTGCGTCTTGAGAAAAATCCTTTGCGGATTTTGGATTCTAAAGATCCAGGCGATCGGGTGTTGATTGAAAGTGCGCCCAATTTGAAGGACTACTTGAATGATATATCCCAAGAATTTTTAGGCAGTGTGTTAGAAGGTCTTGGCATTTTAAAGATTCCTTATGTCTTGAATCCTCACCTTGTTCGAGGACTGGATTATTACTGTCATACAGCTTTTGAGTTTGTGACAGATTGTTTAGGATCCCATAGTGCTGTGTTGGCGGGGGGGCGTTATGATAGTTTGGCCCAACTCATGGGGCATAAAGAGCCGATCCCCAGTATTGGGTGGGCGTCAGGGATTGAGCGGTTGAATCTATTGATGGATCAAGAAATTTCGTCCATCCGGCCTATCAGTATCATCCCTATTGGTCCCACGGCAGAGACACAAGTATTAGTTATTGCCCAATGGCTCAGGCGTGAAGGGTTAAAAGTCATTTTATCCCATCATGGGAATTTGAAATCCCATATGAAATATGCCAATCGGATAAATGCAGCAAAAGCGATTCTTTTAGGCGACACAGAACTAGAAAATCACACAGCCATTGTGAAGTGTCTTGATAGGGGAACCCAACAAGAAGTGGGGTTAAGTCAACTAGTCCAGTATTTGAAAGCATCATCATGAGTTTATCAGAAAAATTACGTAAACTAATTGAACGTCGGACGTTCTTGGAAGAAAAATTGGCAGAGGCGTTGTCTTCTGAAGATTTTGTCAAATATTCTAAAGAGCGGGCAGAAATTTTGCCAGTGGCAGAGGCCGCTTTAAGGCTGCAAAGGGCCCAAAATGATTTAGAAAATCTGCAAGAGATGTTGAAAGAATCGGGTTTGGATTCTGATATGAAGCAAGTGGCAGAAGAAGAATTGGTCCTCGTGAGGGAAAAGATCGCTGCAGCTGATCATGAAATTAAAGTATTGCTATTGCCCAAAGATGAAGCTGATGACAAGAACGCCATCATTGAAATTAGGGCTGGAACTGGTGGGGGTGAGGCAGCCCTTTTTGCCATGGACTTATTCAATATGTATCAAAGTTATGCGGAACTTAAGGGGTGGAAGTTTGAAATTCTTCAAATGACAGAAACGGATTTAGGCGGCATCAAAGATGTCAGTGCCTCTATTTCTGGAAATGCTGTCTTTGCGCGTCTCAAGTTTGAATCAGGCGTTCATCGGGTGCAGCGGGTGCCGGATACAGAAACCCAAGGACGGGTCCATACCTCTGCTGCGACAGTGGCTGTTTTGGCTGAAGCGGAAGAGGTCGATATCCATATTGAAGAAAAAGATTTGCGGATTGATACGTATCGCGCCTCAGGAGCCGGGGGACAGCACGTGAATAAAACAGACAGCGCGGTCAGAATTACCCATTTACCAACGGGTGTTGTGGTGCAACAGCAAGATGAAAAATCCCAACACAAAAATCGGGCACGGGCCTTAAAGATTTTGCGAGCCAGGTTATACGAAATGCAGCGGGATAAAATTGCAGCAGAGCGGGCCAAAGACCGCAAACAACAAGTCGGAAGTGGGGACCGGTCAGAGCGGATTCGCACTTATAATTTCCCCCAAGGACGTGTGACAGATCACCGTATTAACCTGACATTGTATAAATTGGAATATGTCATGAGGGGCGAGGCTTTGGACGAAATTATTGAACCTCTCATGGCTGAACACCAAATGCAACTCTTAGCCCAGATGAATGAAGGAGATAAATGAATGACTCATCCTACTTTTTCCCATATTCCTCTACCCCATAGTGTTCAAGATGCTATGATCGATAAAGGGGTTTGGACTGTAAAATGTCCTGTTTCCTTAAACCGGCTTAGTCTTGTGCAATTTGCGTACCATGATTTTGACCATGTGATTCACTATGATGGTAGTGTGGTTGTTTTGGATGTTCTGGCCCATCACGTTGAAAATATTTTCCGCCATCTTTTTTTGCAACAATTCCCAATTCATAGTGCAAAACGTATCGAGGATTTTGACGGCAGTGACGACGCTTCGATGGATGCTAACAACAGTTCGGCTTTTAACGATCGGACCATCGCAGGAAAGAAAACCATCTCTCTTCACGGCTACGGCGCAGCTATTGATATCAATCCCATGCAAAACCCCTGTCTTTGTAATCCTAAAGTTATCACTGGGGAATATCATAGTGTGGTTGATGTTTGGCCTACAGGTGGTACAGATTACCTGAATCGTTTCAACCAACGGTTTGGCATGGTGGAACCTATCGTAGACCTTTTGGCCGACAATGGCTTTCGGGAATGGGGCGGCACATGGAATGACATGGTGGACTATCATCATTTTCAAGTTCCGCGCCCTCTGGTTGAGCTTTTAGTTGTGATGCCAAAACATGACGGTGACAGGCTTTTTAATGGCTATGTAACGGATATCCACCAGGTGCCTTTGGCTGACGGGATGGCCGAAGACTACCAGCAAGATCCAGAGAGGTTTTTAAAGCGGATGGGGTTATGACGGAGGACCGTCCAAGAAATTCCCACATTCGTCAGATCTTGTCTCATATTACAGGTAAGTCTGCTTCTTATTTTTTTACTCATTCCAATGATGAGCTTTCTCCTCAACAAAGAGAAATTTTTGACCATCGTATCCATCAGTTATCCCAAGGGATGCCCTTATCGCGCATTTTAGGCGAGCGGGAATTTTGGAGTCTCCCTTTTGCCTTGAACCAAGATACCTTGGACCCACGGCCAGACAGCGAATGTTTGGTTGAATCCGTTTTAAAATATAGGCCGGATCATCAGGCTTCGATGCGTATTCTGGATTTAGGGACGGGGAGTGGGTGTCTTTTGATTTCCCTTTTATCTGAATACAAAAACGCAACGGGGATAGGGGTTGATTTGAGCTTCAAGGCCCTTGATGCTGCAAGACAAAATGCTCAGAGTATCTTAAAAGATACCCGGGCCCACTTTACCCAAAGCCATTGGTTTGAAGCCGTAGAGGGTCTTTTTGATGTCATCATTAGTAATCCTCCCTATATCGCCCAAAAAGATTACGACACATTGGACTATCATGTACGGGGTTATGACCCAGTCTTGGCGTTGGTAGGGGGCGATGATGGACTTCAGTGTTACCGGGAAATTATCGAAAAAGCCGGCCCATTTTTAAAATCATCGGGGCTTTTGGCTCTTGAAATTGGCGTTCATCAAGCACAATCTGTGTCAGATCTTTTAAAAGCCCATGGCTTTACAAAAATTAAGATTGAGAAAGATTTGGCAGGGATTGAACGGTGCCTGATTTCGTCCTATGATTAGGAGAAAATTCTAGGAGAAACCACCATGAAGCTTGATATTTATACCGATCGTGTGAAGGGTTTTTTACAGTCAGCACAGACATTGGCTCAAAATGCTCATCATCAACGTCTCACCCTTTGCCATATCCTAAAAGTTCTTATCGATGACCCAGAAGGTCTTGGGGCCTCCCTCATCCAAGGGGCCGGCGGTAATGTGACCTTAGTCAAAAGCCACAACGCAGAAGCGTTGAAAAAAATGGCCGTGGTCACAGGTTCTGGGGCAGGGCAAGTTTATATGGATCCCGATGTTGAAAAGGCTTTTTCTTTTGCAGAACAAGCCGCTCAAAAGGCAGGGGATAGCTATGTGACGGTGGAATATGTCGTTCTTGGCATTCTATCAAATAAAACAGATCCGGCGGGTCAGTCTTTGGCCGCAGGCGGTGTTACCCTTGAATCTTTTAAGTTAGCTATTGATGCCATGCGCCAAGGCCGTCAAGCCCACTCGGCAAGTGCTGAAGACACGTATGATGCCTTAAAAAAATATGCCCGGGATTTAACAGATGCTGCCCGCAAGGGAAAATTAGATCCCGTCATCGGTCGGGAAGAAGAAATTAGGCGTACTATTCAGGTCTTGGCCAGACGGACCAAAAACAACCCCGTTTTGATTGGGGAGCCGGGAGTTGGAAAGACAGCTATTGTCGAAGGCCTGGCTTTAAGAATCGTCAATGGAGATGTGCCAGAAAGTTTGCGCCACAAAAAACTTATGGCCCTTGATTTGGGGGCGTTGATTGCCGGCGCCAAGTACCGCGGTGAATTTGAAGAACGCCTCAAAGCTATTTTATCAGAGGTTGGGGCTGCAGCAGGTTCCATCATTCTTTTCATTGATGAGCTGCATACCTTGGTTGGGGCTGGGAAAACGGACGGGGCCATGGATGCCTCCAACATGTTAAAGCCCGCTTTAGCCAGGGGTGAACTACACTGTGTGGGGGCCACCACCTTGAATGAATACCGTCAATATATTGAAAAGGATGCGGCACTGGCCCGACGGTTCCAGTCTGTGTTTGTCCCTGAACCCAAGGTGGAAGAAACGATTTCCATTTTGAGAGGGTTGAAAGAAAAATATGAACTTCACCATGGGGTACGGATTTTAGATAGTGCCCTGGTTGCTGCGGCAACCTTGTCGGATCGCTATATTGCCGATCGGTTTTTGCCGGATAAAGCCATTGATCTTATTGATGAGGCTGCAAGTCGCCTTAGGATGGAAGTGGATTCCAAGCCTGAGGCCTTAGATGAATTGGACCGTCGGGTCTTGCAGCTTAAGATAGAGCGCGAAGCGTTAAAAAAAGAAAAAGATGAAGGGTCTCAAAGCCGTCTCAAGGATTTGGAAAAAGAATTGGAAGGGTTGGAAGTGAAGGCCAAGGACATGGCATCTTTGTGGCAAGCTGAAAAACAGAAACTCTCACAGTCTCAGGAAATTAAAGAAAAATTGGAGCGTGCCCGAAACGATCTAGCGATCGCTGAAAGGGAGGGAAACTATACAAAAGCAGGTGAGATCAAGTATGGCATTTTGCCAAAGTTGGAAGAACAGCTTGCGGCTATCCCTTCCAACAATTCCCAGCAAATGGTGAACGAAGAAGTGACCAGCGAACATATCGCGGCAGTTGTTTCTAAGTGGATGGGGATTCCCGTTGATAAAATGCTGGCAAGCGAAAAAGATAAATTGTTGAAGATGGAAGATGAACTCCACAAGCGCGTTGTAGGCCAAGATCAAGCGGTTAAAGCCGTCAGTAATGCGGTACGTCGCTCCAGGGCGGGCCTTCAAGACCCTAACCGTCCCATTGGATCCTTCTTGTTTTTGGGTCCCACAGGGGTTGGAAAAACCGAGTTAGCTAAGTCTTTGGCGGCATTCCTCTTTAATGACGAGGGGGCTGTTTTGCGGGTTGACATGTCGGAATTCATGGAAAAGCATTCAGTTTCAAGGCTTCTTGGAGCCCCTCCAGGCTATGTGGGGTACGAAGAAGGGGGTGTCTTGACGGAAGCCGTGAGGCGTCGTCCGTATCAAGTCATTTTGTTTGATGAAGTGGAAAAGGCCCATCCGGACGTCTTTAATGTGTTGCTGCAGGTATTGGATGATGGGCGTCTCACTGATGGCCAGGGACATACTGTGGATTTCAGGAATACGTTGATTATTCTCACCTCTAACTTGGGGAGTGATGTGATTGCCAATTTGGATGAGAAAAATGATCTGGAGACCGTGCGGCCTCAGGTGATGGAGGCTGTTCGTGCGGCCTTCCGCCCAGAATTTTTGAACCGGTTGGATGAGATCCTTCTCTTTAGTCGCCTAAAACGGGCGGACTTGTCCCATGTGGTGGAAATCCAGCTGGGGCGTCTTCAGAAATTACTTGCGTCCAGGAAGATCACCCTTTCTTTGAGTGATGACGCGAAGACGTGGTTGGGGGACCAAGGGTATGATCCGGTCTATGGGGCCCGTCCTTTAAAGCGGGCTGTTCAGGCGTTTCTCCAAAATCCTCTGGCGACCCTTATTTTAGAGGGTAAAATCCAAGATGGAGATACGGTCGAAATCGGCGTTGGGAAAGAGGGACTTCAGGTGTTAAGGCCTTTTGAAGGGGGGTTGAGTTAGGAATAACAAACCCTATTGAACATTCCTGTAAAATTTCCAATAATGGGGCCTTCTTTTAAAGGCATAAGGATTCACTATGGCAAAAGCAATCGTATTTCCGGGACAAGGATCTCAATCTGTTGGGATGGGAAAAGAACTCTTTGAGGCATTCTCTGTGGCTCGGGATGTATTTCATGAAGTTGATGATGTTTTGAACCAAAAGCTTTCAACGCTCATATTTGAAGGGCCCTTGGAAGAATTGACTTTAACATCGAATGCCCAACCGGCTTTGATGGCCGTTAGCATGGCGGTGGTGCGCATATTGGAAAAAGAGGGCAACATTTCCATGGGACGGTTCCAGATGGCAGCAGGCCATTCGTTAGGGGAATATGCGGCCCTTGCGGCAGCGGGATCCATCACGCTTCAAGAGGCTGCACGATTGCTCCGGATTCGAGGGGACGCTATGCAAAAGGCTGTGCCCGTTGGCAAGGGGGGAATGGTTGCCATACTGGGGGGAACGTTCACTGACTTAGAAGCAATCATTCAGGAAGCCTCTAAAGGAGGGATCTGTGTGATTGCAAATGATAACTCGGATGGTCAGGTAGTTTTAAGCGGTGAGAAAGTGGCCATTGACCGTGTGCCAGAGATTGCAAAAAACTATAGTGTTAAAAAATGTATTCCCCTTAGTGTGAGTGCGCCTTTCCATTGTGTGTTGATGAATCCTGCAGCGGATGCCATGGAAGAAGCTTTGGCTCCCATTCATTTTAAAGATCCCATTTTGCCCATTATTCCAAATGTGACAGCAGCCCTTGAAACCCAGGGGTCTGCCTTTAAATCCTTGTTGGTTCAACAAGTCACAGGCCAGGTCCGGTGGCGAGAGACCATGGATACCATGAGAAAAGAAGGTCTTAAAACGGTCTTTGAATTAGGGTCTGGAAAGGTTCTCTCAGGTCTTTTTAAGCGCGCTATTGAAGGGGTAGAAACCCATGCGGTTCAAACCCCCCAAGATATTGAAGCTATTCTATTAACACTCAACGCATAAAGGAGAAATCATGTTTTCACTCAAAGGACGCACAGCCCTTGTTACAGGTGCCACAGGGGGTATTGGGGAACATATTGCAAGGTCCTTGCACCATCAAGGCGCGACTGTCGTGCTTTCGGGACGTCGGTTGGATAAGTTGCAAGAGATTGCTGAATCTTTAGGGGTTAGGACCCATATTATCCCGTCTGACCTTGCTAAAGAAGAAGACGTCAATGGATTGGTGGAAAAAGCTGTGACTATGGCGGAAGGCTTGGATATCCTCGTGAATAACGCAGGGATTACGCGAGATGGCCTTATTTTGCGGATGAAAGATGAAGATTGGCAAGAAGTGATTAAGGTAAACCTGGAATCGGCCTTTCGTTTGTGCCGGTCTGCCGTTAAGGTTATGATGAAAAACCGTTTTGGGCGTATTGTTAACATTACATCCATTGTGGGGGTCACAGGTAATCCAGGGCAGGTGAACTATTGTGCTGCAAAAGCGGGGCTTATTGGGTTTTCAAAGGCACTCGCTGCTGAAATTGCAGGACGCAATGTGACGGTCAACTGCGTGGCACCTGGGTTTATCCAATCCCCTATGACAGATATTTTGGCTGACGCTCAAAAAGAACATCTTTTAAAAGGGATTCCTATGGGGCGCATGGGGAATCCAGAAGAAATTGCAGCAGCAGTGGCCTTTTTGGCTAGCGACAACGCGGGTTACATTACAGGTCAGACCATTCATGTGAATGGTGGGATGGCTATGATTTAAATTTTAGGGTGGTCAGCTTTAAAATATTATGATAGGAAACTATATATTAATTTTTAATCAATTGAGAAGGAACAGAATTGATGAGTAAAGATATTGCAAGCCAAGTAATGGATATTGTGGCGGAAAACCTTGGTGCGTCCCGTGAGAAAGTCGTGGAAGATGCAAACTTTATTGAGGATCTTGGAGCCGATAGTCTTGATACAGTTGAACTTGTCATGGCTCTAGAAGAGAAGTTTGACATAGAAATTCCAGATGATGATGCAGCAAAGATTCAAACAGTCAAAGATGCTGTTAACTATATCGTTGCAAAAAAGAACTAATTAATACTTTTTACTATTAATGGATTCAGTGAAGATATGAGACGTATTGTTGTCACGGGAATGGGTATTGTTTCCCCTTTAGGGTGCGGGGTTTCGCTTGTTTGGGATAAACTTATTCGTGGCGTTTCTGGTATTGAATCTATCACCAAGTTTGATGCTTCTGATCTTGCTTGCCGTGTAGCGGGGATGGTGCCTGAAAGCGCAATCCCTGGTGCAACACGGACCGGTATGCTTAATATGGATGATTTCCAGGATCCTAAAGAGCAAAGAAAAGTCGGTCGTTTTATTAGTCTTGGTATTGCTGCTGCAGAAGAGGCCTTGGAAGACGCCGGATGGCATCCAACGGATGAAGAATCCTTGGAAAGAACAGGTGTTTTGATGGGGGCTGGGATCGGTGGTCTCACCAATATTGAAGAAAATGCTATTCTTTTACACGAAAAAGGGCCTCGGCGTGTCAGTCCTTTCTTTATCACGTCTGCTCTTATTAATCTGACTTCAGGTCATGTGGCCATTCGTCACGGGTTTAAAGGTCCTAACCATTCTGTAGTCACAGCTTGTGCAACAGGATCCCACGCTATTGGTGATGCAGCCCGTCTTATTCAGTACGGTGATGCAGATGTCATGGTGGCAGGAGGTTCTGAAGCAACGGTAACCCGTCTTGGTATTTCTGGATTTGGGGCTATGCGGGCTTTATCAACCCAATACAACGATTCTCCAACAGAAGCATCTCGTCCTTGGGATAGTGGGCGTGATGGGTTTGTGATGGGTGAAGGATCCGGCGTTCTAGTTTTAGAAGAACTGGAACATGCTAAAAAGCGTGGGGCCAAAATATATGCTGAACTTGTAGGTTATGGCCTTTCAGGAGATGCCTACCACATCACAGCCCCTGCAGAGGATGGTGATGGGGGGTACAGGGCCATGCAGATGGCAGTGAAACGTGCTGAAATTGATCCCAGTGATATTGGATACATTAATGCCCATGGGACATCGACGCCCTTGGGGGATATGATTGAGGTCAAGGCTATCCGTCGTTTAATGGGATCCCACATAGAGGATGTTTCTATTTCTTCCACAAAGTCTGCTATTGGCCACCTTTTGGGGGCTGCGGGCACAGTGGAAGCTATCTTTTCCATTCGGGCCATGAGAGATGGCATTATGCCGCCGACCTTGAATTTGCATAATCCTTCTGA
>CAMBTM010000013.1 GCA_945870825.1 Rhizobium sp. Q54 | reverse complement strand
GGATATGCGTTTCCATCTTAAACACGCTCTTGGCATTTATAATGCCTATAGACCACATTTCTCATTGAAAGGGCTCACCCCTATGCACTATATTCAGAATCTCATTCTCCAGACTGCCGCTTGAGTCTCATATGTACTGAACTCATACAGTCATCCCTCTTCCAATTCCCTCAGAACCTATGTATGATGATCATGCGAAATTCAAAGAAAAAAGTTGATTGATGATGAAAAATTTAAATACCTTTTTGCTGACCTGTGTGTTTAGCATTATGGCCTCTATAGGGTTTTCTGCAACAGGGGAGCAATCCACTGAAAAGCCCGCTGAAGCCCCCAAAGAAACGCTAACATTTAAAGATGCTTTAACGGCAGCCTATAATTTGACTTATCTTTCAGGCGCGCAGTATGACGTCAAGGCTGGTCATGAATTGCTTTCTGCCGCCAAAAGAGAGTGGTTGCCAACGACAGGAATCAAGTCAACGTATAGTGAGAAATTTCAGAATACACGCAGCAGAAATAATCCTCAAAACCCTGGAACATCAAGGGATAATATCCACACAACCGGGGCTAATTTAGGCCTTAACTTGAATCAGAATTTATTTGCAGGTGGAAAAACAATCGCTGGCATTCGGGCCAAAAAACATGCTGTCGATAAAGCCGTGGCCGGATACCAAAAACAAGAATCTTCCCATTTGTTTGCAGCGATTCAATCTTATTCCAACGTCGTTCTCAAAGAAGCTGTTTTAAAGGTTCGCATAGCAAACCAGAAGGTTTTAGAAGAACAAACCACCATGGCCAAAACATCTAATGAACTTGGGGCCAACACTATTTCAGATGTGGCCCAAGTAGAATCAAAGCTTGCAAAAATAAAGGCAGCGGTCACTATGGCCAAGGCTGAATTAGCATCAGCATGGGCCAGTTTTGAAAAATTAACGGGTCTTGCCCACTTTTCCAGTCTAGAAGATCCAGCTTTGCCATCAGTGTTGCCTCAATCCCAAGAGGAAGCAATGCAATTGGCACTAGAGAATAATTATGATTTGAAAGCTGTCGAAGCAGATGCAGAAGAAGCAAAAGAAACGGTTAAACAAGTGAGGGCCGATCTTCTCCCCAATTTAGATATTTCAGCAGGTGTTTCAAGAAACCTTCAAGGAACATGGTCTGCCAGAGCCTACAATGTTACAACAGCTGGTGGATTCAGCAAGAGTTCAAGCAGCCAGTTTGATGCAGGGGCAACGCTCAGTATACCGCTTGACTTCAGAGGATCCACACAAGCAGGCGTCCGGAAAGTCAAATACGATGCGGCAAAGAAACGCATTGACGCTATTAATGCGCGGCGTGGGGTGATAGAAGCTGTGACATCAAAATGGCAAATTATGGAAGCCAAAAGAAAAAATATCGTTGAAGCCAAAGAGCAAGAGCGTACGGCAAAAGTGGCGTATGATTGCATGAACGAAGAATTTAAAGAAGGAATGAAAACAACGCTCCATCTTTTAACTGCTGAACAAGAATATTTCTCTGCCCAAATTGAACGTCTTGCCGCAGAACAAGAACACCTTCAGGCGGCCTATGAGTTGCTCAAGGAAATAGGAACCTTAACAGCTCAGACATTGGATCTTCCAGTTCAAGAATTTGATGGGTCCGATTATGAATCTCCTGTTTGGGGTCTCAGCATTGAAGAATAAGGGGGGGGGAACAATGAGCGATAACCAAAACCAAGCACAAGATGCTTCCATGGAAGATATTCTATCCTCCATTCGAAAAATTTTGTCATCCGACGAAGGGCAGAAAAAGCCTCTCTGTGTCCCTATGATAGAACCTTTGGAACTCACAGAGGTTGTCCAATCTGAGGAAGACTTTGCCGAGGCATGTGCTGAAGAAGATTTAGAAGAATGTCTAGAAGAATGTGCTGAAACGTTGTGTGCTATCAATGATAGTTTGGAAAATGCAACCCCATCATTGATGTCGAATGCCACCCTTGCTGCCTCTGTTGCGACCTTATCAGCCTTGAAAGAAGTTGCAAGAAAACCGGAGCTATATATGCCTTCTGGGAATGCGAGTATCGAGGAAATTACAAAGGATCTTCTATTTCCCCTTTTGAAGGAATGGCTTGATCAGAATCTTCCAGATCTTGTAGAACGCATTGTCCGTGAAGAAATCCAAGTCATCACGGGCGCTGTTACACGTTAATCATCATGATCGATAAACTATTTCACCACAAAGATGTGGAAGACTTTTTTTCCAAAGCATGGGAACAGTCGGGTATTTTTAAAGCTGGCGTGAAAAAAAATCAAACGCCCTATACCATCATGATGCCCCCTGCCAACGTGACGGGGAATTTGCATTTGGGGCACGCCCTTACCTTTACCCTTCAAGATATTCTAATTCGTTACCAACGCATGCTCGGGAAGGACGTCTTATGGCAACCAGGAACAGACCATGCAGGGATTGCGACTCAGATGGTTGTGGAGAGGCAGTTAGAAGAAGAGGGTCTCAAGCGTCAAGAATTGGGACGTGAACAATTCTTAGACCGGGTTTGGCAGTGGAAAGAAGTATCAGGCGGATCCATCATCAACCAACTGAAGCGTTTGGGCGCGAGTGCAGATTGGGACCGGGAACGATTTACTATGGATCCCCATTTTGATCATTGTGTGCGAAAAGTTTTCGTTCGACTTTATAAGGACAATCTCATTTATAAAGATAAGCGTCTTGTGAACTGGGATACACACTATCAAACAGCTATTTCTGATCTTGAAGTTGAACAAAAAGAAATCACATCCCATTTTTATCATTTGCGCTATCCCGTTGAAAATTCTGAGGATTTTATTACGGTTGCAACCACGCGTCCGGAGACTTTCTTTGGCGATACGGCCATTGCAGTCCACCCCAAAGATGAACGGTATACCCATCTTATTGGGAAAAATGTGATTCTCCCAATTACCCAGAGATCTATTCCTATTATTGCAGACGAATACAGTGATCCAGAAAAGGGCACGGGGGCTGTTAAGATTACACCTGGTCATGACTTTAACGATTTTGAGGTTGGCAAACGTCACCATCTTCCCCTTCTTTCTATTTTAGATTTTCATGGATGTCTCAATGAAAATACCCCTTCTGAGTATCAAGGGCTGTCAACAACAGAAGCTCGCAAGAAAGTTGTGGAAACTTTTGAAACATTAAACTTGATCGAGAAAATAGAAGAACTTAAAAACACAGTCCCCCATGGCGATCGTTCAGGAACTGTCATTGAGCCCATGCTGACGGACCAATGGTATGTGGATGCAAAAACATTGGCGGCCCCTGCTATCAAAGCCGTTGAAACGGGACAAACAACCTTTTTCCCCAAACGGTGGGATAAGACCTATTTCGAATGGCTCAAGAATATCCAGCCCTGGTGTATTTCAAGGCAGCTTTGGTGGGGACATCAAGTTCCGGCCTGGTATGGCCCTGACAACACTGTTTTTGTGGAGGAAACTGAAGAAGAGGCCCTTGAAAAAGCCCGCAGTCATTATGGAAAGGATGTCCTCTTAGCCCAAGACACGGATGTTCTTGATACCTGGTTTTCCTCAGCTCTCTGGCCTTTTGTAACGCTTGACTGGCCAGAAGAAAATGACTTCTTAAAACGCCATTATCCAGGGGATGTTCTGATCACAGGTTTTGACATTATCTTTTTTTGGGTTGCCCGGATGATGATGATGGGGCTTTATTTTAAGAAAGATGTTCCCTTTAAGGATGTCTATATCCATGCTTTGATCCGTGATGCCAAAGGACAAAAAATGTCCAAAAGCAAAGGAAATGTCATTGATCCATTGGTTTTGATTGATAACTATGGGGCGGATGTCGTGCGGTTTTGTCTGGCATCTCTTGCAGCGCCTGGGAAAGATATAAAAATTTCAGAAGACCGGGTTGCGGGCATGCGGAATTTTTCAACAAAACTCTGGAATGTATCCCGTTATCTTTTGATGAATGGCTGCCACTTTGATGAAACGTTTTCGCCTACCACCTGCCACAATCAAATCAACCAATGGATTGTGGAAGAGATTAATCAGTTGATCAAAACCACAGGATCTTTGATCGAAGAATATAAATTTAATGAAGCGGCCCAGGGAATTTATCATTTCACGTGGGGAACATTTTGTGATTGGTATGTGGAGTTCACCAAACCCATCCTTCTGTCATCTGATCAGGATGCTGTAACAGAAACCCGCCAATGTCTAGCGTGGGGACTGAGCCAGCTTCTTCATGTTCTCCACCCTTTTATGCCTTTTATTACAGAAGAGCTATGGAAGGCCATGGGAGGGCAGGGGCTTTTGGCCGGGCGATCCTGGCCGATATGCCAAGCCATGAAAGCAACCAAAGCCCATGGCATTGTGGCTGAAATTATTACCATTATCACAGAGGTTCGTTCCACACGTGCCGAACTGAATGTGCCCGCTGCACAAAAAATACACCTTGATATTTATGAACTATCAGAACAATCCATGCATGGGATTAAAGCCCATCAAGATCTTATTGAGCGCCTTGCGCGTCTTGGATCTTTAACACTGTCACAAGAAAAGGCCCCTCACAATCTTGATGAAGGGACGATTCAAATCGTTTTGAAGGGGATGATTCTTCACGTTCCCTTAAAGGGCGTTATCGATATTGAGGCGGAAAAACAACGTCTCTTAAAAGATATTCAAAAAATAAACCAAGAGTTAAAACAGACGAATGCACGATTAGACAATGACGAATTTCGTGCCAAAGCCCCTGACCACATCATCCAAGAGTTGGAAGAACGGTTAGGGACTTTTCAGGAAAAGAAGTCAAAAATAGAACTCGCTCTAGCGCGGCTTTAAAAAGATGTAGGGCAACGTCCCTGCTGCCAAAACCAATGCCTCCATCCCTGAAAAATGGATGAACTTCATGGATAAAAAGCCAATGATGCCAATCCCAAGAGACCACAAAGCCTGGGTCTCAGAGACTTTTTTCAGCCAAAGCCCCATCAAGAATGGGACCAACAATCCAAAGACCGAAATCTCATAGCCCACAATCATGACGGGAATCACATCCCCTTCGTAAAAAGAAAGGATGAGGGAAAGGAAGCCGATTACAAAGGTAACCCAGCGGGATTGTTTCATGGTTTTGGATTTAAGAAAGTCCAGGGCCACATTGGAACTAATGGCACAAAGAAGGGAATCAGCCGTTGAAATGATCGCCATCAAGACAGCGATTGCCACAAAACTGATGATCATAGGGGATAACGTTTCCTTAACAACCGCCATGAAGATACTTTCGCCATCCAACACTGTGACACCTATGGAACGTCCCAAGATGCCAACAAGGACTGGAATAAGCGTTGCTACCACTAGAAGACAACTCCCTCCGATCATAGCGCGCCTGATACTTTTGTCATTTTGGGCGGCAAAACACCGCTGTCCCATATCTTGGCTAATCAGCATAAAACAAAGAGGCATCAAAACCCAGCTGGACCAAGAAATATCTGCGGTCCCAAGATCCAACGGCTTAGGGCTGTTGACCATTCCGACGAATTGATCGCCTAAGAAAAAAACAATCAGACTAAAAACACCGAGGATAAAAAGAACCTGGAGTTTATCGGTTAGAACAACTGCCCTGAGTCCTCCTAAAATAGTGTAGCCGATCAACACAGACCAAAACCCTACCAGCATCCACGGGGAATCAAATCCCAAAGACAGGAAAACTTTTCGACATGAAACACCTGTTGCAACCAGAATAAAAAACAGGGTTAGGATAGAAAGAAGGGAAGCAATAATGTGAAGTCGTCTTGAGCCGTATATGTTTCCTAGAACGTTAGCAATGGTGAAGACTCCAAATTTCCGTAGTGCCGGCCCAACTGTGAATGCCATAATCATCAGTCCCAAGGCAATCCCAAGGGAATAGAAAATCGCGCCCCATCCATTTTGATAGGCCGCTTCAGCACTTCCGATCACAGAGCCACCCCCGAGTTGGGTTGCAAGAATAGTCAGCATTAAAGAGACAAGACCAAGATTGCCATTGCAAACAAAAAACGCCTGGACAGATTTCTCCTGGGTCTTCTCGCCTTGCATCCCAAGAAAAAGCGATGCTACACACAATCCACTTACTAACAACCAAAAAACAACCATATCCATTCTAATTATCCTTTATAGAAATCAATGGAGATTAATTCAATTCCTGGCTGATCACAATTCTTTTCCAATGCCCTTTTTTATAGCGCCAGAGGAAAAGGACAAGATTCACAAAGCCATAAAAGGCCATGAGTTGCCAGGTAAGAACAGGATCCTTTTTAAGGATCACAATAAAGATGAAGACAGGGATCACGCCAAAGCACCAAGAGCTGATGCTATTCATGATCATGACAAATTTTGTGTCGCCTGCAGCTGTCAGAATCCCTGCAATAATCCACACAAAATCATCACAAAGAAGAAACACCCATACCCACGTCAAAGCAATACGCCCATGATGCATAATGGTATCGATGGGCAAAATGGTTTTATCCCCTAAGAACAGGCCGATAAAAACCTCCGGAAAAAAGATAAAGGGGATGGATAATAAAGAAATCATTAAGATATGAAACTTAACAGACGAATTTAAAATTTTGGGCACGCGTTCCAACTTTTTCTCCCCAATCGCATTGGATGTCAAGGCAATGACTGCCTTTTGTAATCCGTCAGCTAGAAAGGTGAAAAGAATGAAAATGGTTTGTCCAATTTGAAAAACCGTTACATGGTGGGACTCTGTTGACCCTGTGATCACAAAAATAAAATACCATGCACTCATGCCAATCAAATGACTGACAGCATTAGGCATGCCGATTTTCAGACAATCTTTGAAAATCCCTGGGTGAAAAGTGTGGTCATGGGTTTTAAATTTCTCCTTATTCTTAGCGGAGAAAAAAACAACGAACAGAATGCCCACCTGGGTTACCTCTGAAATAACTGTTGCAATGGCAGCGCCTTTGGTTCCCATAGAAGCAAGAACACCATCAATCCCAAAGACAAATACAATATCAAGGCCTAGGTTAAGAGCGTTACCAATAATGGCACTCGTCATGACTAATTTGACCTTTCCCCGTCCGATAAAGAAAGAAGCCAAGGCCGCATTAAAAGCTGACAGGAAACCTGTGGACATGATCCATTGGTAATAGGGAAGACCTTCTTGGTAGAAAGGTTTTGTGATAATCAAGGGCCCTGCAAAAAGACCCATGGGAATAAAGAAAGCCATGGAGAACACAGAAAACCAAAGCATCTGCCAGACAGATTGACCGACTTTATCGTATCTTTTGGCCCCGTTAAATTGACCAACGAAAATTTCACAAATGGATGCCACAGCCCATGCACCGAAAACAAAAGGCATCACTGCACTACTGGCGGCTGCTACCGAATTCATGGCGTCCACGCAATAATGTCCCAAAATGATGCGATCCAAGAAGATCATCAAATTGGTGGAAAGGGCAGTCAACATCATGGGAAATGCAATCGAGGTGATTTCACGGACACTGCCAGAGGGATGTTTTGTCAAACTTGAAGCCTTATTCATGCTTCTACCATAAGTTCCTAATTAATATTTTTTTTACCTTACTCCGATGTACTATAAAGAAATATCTGCAAAAAGTCCAGCGATGGCTTGATAACGGGAATTTTGTATTATAAGAGACCTTATGGTATGGTACTTAAGAAGGCTTTACATTAAAGGTTTTTCTTCTCATGAAGATGCGTAAAAAATATATGTTTTTTGTTCAAGGGCTGGTGATTGTATTCATCTTTAGCTTCATTTTGTTCTATAATTTAAATCGCTCTAGAGTCATTGTTTTATACAGTTATTCCAATCAGGTGCCTGAAGTTGTGGCGTTTAGTGAAGGATTCTTTAATGTCACAGATGACTTGAAAAACCCCTATATCGTCAACAGTTATATGAACATCTCTCGTGCGAACTCGTCTGAAGAGCGCACAAGATTTGGTTTAAAATCACGAGAATTTATCGATGAATTTGATCCAGAACTCATTGTGGCGGTTGGTGAAGAGGCCCAAGAATATGCGGCGCGTTATTACGGAGGAAAGTCAAAAATTAAGGTGATTTTTGCCTGTATTCGTGATCATCATCCCTATAGTTACGATACAACACCCAATGTAACGGGTATTTTGGAAGAAATGCCTCTTACTCCCATTCTTGAGGTCCTCAAAGAAACCTATCCTCAAAACATTCATCCAGATAATCCGTTGGAACTTATATTTTTAGGCGATAAAAGTTTTCGGGTGACCATGGAGAAGGACTATATCCTCCGTCAAAAATGGCATCCTTTTATAGTGCAAGATTTTATTCAGCTCGATACATTTGAGGAGTGGCAACACACGATAAAGTCGTTGCAGGAACAAAAAAAGCAGGCCGTTATTTTGCTGTTGAATTACGACCATTTGAAAATAAAAAAAGGATGCAATGGGAAAGTATCGTCAAAAGATGTTTTAACCTGGACCCTAAATCATAGTCCCTATCCCATGATTGGGCTTTATGAAAATCATTTTTACGATGGGGCTTTCCTCAGTTTTTTCCCATCTGCTCGGGAATCCGGACAAAAGGCTGCAACGTATGTGCAAAATGTCATGAAAGGTAAGGCTGCTAAAGACATGACAGTCTCTAAAACAAAACAATTTATGGTTGGCATCCGTCATACAAAGCATAATCCCTTCCCTTTTGTCATTCCCAAATCTTTTGAGGTTATTGCCCAAACCAATAACCGGTATGTCGATGATGAGGCATAAACAACAACTAACCTCATTTTGGAATAATTCTGCTTCGACGCTTTTCCAAATTCTTACGACAAGTACCCATGGACTTACAGGGAAAGAGGCCCAAAAACGCCTCAGAAAATATGGATTAAATCACATCAGTTCTCATGGTCACCTCAAAGCCTTTAGAATGCTTTTGCAAAATTTCAAAAACCCTCTCGTGATTCTGCTTTTGATATCCACAACCCTTGTTGGTGTTATGGGTAATTTTAAAAGTGCGATGCTCATAAGCCTCATTGTGATTGGCAGTATTATTATCGACTTTATTCAAGAGTATCGATCAACCCATGCCATGACGACTTTGCAAAAAGTGATTGCACCGACAACATGGGTAATGCGAGATGGTGAAAAAATAAAAATTCCCATCGAACATATTGTTCCTGGGGACATTGTGGAGTTGTCCGCTGGAGACATCATTCCAGGGGATGGACTGGTGTTAAATGCCAAGGACTTGTTCATTAACCAATCTGTTTTAAATGGGGAAAGCATGCCCATTGAAAAGCAATATAGTGAAAGTCCTTCCTCCGTAAGATCTCCCCTAGAATGTTCCCATGTTCTTTTGTTTGGAACCTCCGTCATTAGTGGTTGGGCAAAGATGCTGATTTGTCAAACAGGTCTTCAAACCATGCTTGGGGAAAATTTAGCATCCCTAGAACAAGCACGCCCTGCATCTGCTTTTACAGCGGGCACCAAGGAACTGGGGGGCTTGCTCATACGCATCACTGTTTGCCTTGTGATCCTGACACTCCTCGTTAATCTTTTTCTCAAACGGTCTTGGCTGGATACCATTCTTTTTTCTATTGCCTTAGGGGTTGGATTAACGCCGCAGTTTTTAAATGCGATTATTTCCATTACATTTGCGCGGTTTGCCGTTTTATTATCGAAGAAAAAAGTCATCGTGAAGCGTTTATCAGCCATTTATGATCTTGGGATTATGGATGTGCTTTGTACAGATAAAACTGGAACGCTGACAGAAGCTGTTATCAAATTGGAAAGCGCTGCTGATTGGAGGGACAATCCCAGTGATAGAACGTTCTTCTTAAGCTATATCAACAGCACTCTTGAAACAGGATACCAAAGCCCCTTGGATGCAGCCATTTTAAGTCATGCCTCATTGGATGTAGGGACATGGCAGAAAATCGATGAAATCCCCTTTAGTGCCGGACATCGCCGTATTTCCGTTCTTGCTTGCAATCGAGAAGAAAGACTTTTGATCGTTAAGGGCCCCTTGGAAGATATCCTGGGAAAATCAGCATTTTTAGAAGGAGCGGATGAAAAATCCCCCCTTCCTTTCGATGCAGGGAAAAAAGAAGACCTTCAAAATCGGTTTAAACAGTTTAGTAAAAAAGGGCTCAAATTATTGGGTGTTGCCTATAAACCTTTTTCAATGAGGGATGAACACATTCAAGACAGCGATGAAAACAATCTCATCTTTGCAGGATATGTAAGTTTTTTTGATCAACCCAAAACCTCTGCAGCAGAAGTTGTTCGTCTTCTTTCAACCCATGGAACGACCCTTAAAATTATTACAGGGGATAACGAATATGTAACCCAATATATTTGTGAGAAGTTATCGATCCCGATCCACGGTGTTCTTTTAGGGCCAGACATAGAAGCCTTGAGCCCCAGTCATCTCAAAGAACGGGTTGAACAGGTAAACGTCTATTGCCGGGTGACGCCGCTTCAAAAAAAGAAAATTGTAGAAGCCCTTCAGTCTAATGGGCATGTGGTTGGATTTTTGGGTGACGGGATTAATGACCTTGGGGCTTTCTCCGTTGCTAATGTCAGTATATCCGTTAACAATGCCGTCTCTGCTGCCAAAGAAGCAGCTCATTTTGTGTTGCTGGGTCATCACTTAGACATCCTCCATCAAGGTATTCTTGAGGCCAGAAAAGCTTATAATAATATTCTCAAATACATGATGACGGGGATTAGTTCTAATTTTGGCAACATGATCAGCATGGCTGGCGCCAGTCTTTTCTTGCCCTTTCTTCCCATGTTGCCCGTTCAAATTTTGCTTAATAACTTTCTTTATGATCTGTCAGAAATTGGTATTACGTACGACAATGTTGACGAGGAAAATTGTACAAATCCACCCCGGTGGGACATAAAATTTATGCGTAATTTTATGGTTATCTTTGGACCGCTTAGTTCCATTTTTGATTTTTTTGTTTTCTATATTCTTTTAAAGGTCCTCCACGTTACAGAATCCTTGTTTCAAACAGGTTGGTTCGTAGAATCCCTCATCACACAGATTTTAGCGATCTTTCTGGTTCGCACGAAAAGGGCGTTTTATAAAAGCAAACCCCATCCATTTCTTTTGTGGACAGCAGCCCTTGCTATTATAGCGGGGATCCTTTTGCTTTATACCCGGTGGCGGGAAACCTTTGGCTTTGTAGAACTTCCCCCTTCCCTTATGGGAATCTTCATCCTCATTACCGTGGGGTATATCAGTATCATTGAAGGGGCAAAAAAACTTTATTATCGGTCATAGTTTTTTAACAACACTTGCAACAAACTGATAACCCCGCCTGCTTTTTTTCCCCGTTGTCATATCCGCGGAGGCGGGGACCCAGGGGATCACTCAACACATTGCAGTTCAAAGGCCTTTCCGCTTGCGAGATCTTGTTTGTTATCCTGGGCCCCCGCCTGCGCGGGGGTGACAACGAGGGGGGCCGGGGGTGACAACGAGGAGCGTTGGAATGACAAGACCAAGTGTGAATTAACTAACGATAAAATCCTATTCACAACCCCTTTAAACTTTCCCCAACTTTCCCATCAACTCGCCCCATTCCCGGGCGCTGATGCCTGATGTTTCTTGGGAGACGTGCTCGCCGTTGATCAACTTCTTAATTACATCAAGACCACTTTTTGAAAAATTTGATCCATGAAAGCGATGCTCCATAAAGGCCTCGTACGCAAACGGTACCCAGTTTTTAACAATTTCTAGCATGGCATCCACATAGACCCGGATTTCATATTGGGCATGGGGATCTCCCCTGAGTGACATAAAGTGGAACAAGTTATGAAGATCAATCTTCCAATACCATTGGGTATAGAAGCTGACAGGAAGGTTAATACGCGCCAATTCCCTGGTCAATCCATCGCGGGAAGGATCCGGCTTGTTGCCCTCAGCATCTTCATTCAACATTTCATCATAAGAGGCATAACACTGTTCTGCATCGCGTTTTAAAAGCATCAAGACACGTTCGGCCTCTTCCCCTTGAAGGATGTCATCCCGTCCTTGTTTATTAATAGACGACTGACACGCCAAATGATCGCGCGACGGGGTGTAAAATTCCTTATCCATAATAGAATACCGTGCAGAATATTCATTGACGTTAGCTGTACGATGACGGATCCATTGACGTGCAACAAAGATCGGAAGTTTCACGTGAAACTTAATCTCACACATTTCAAAAGGGGTGCTATGGCGATGGCGCATCAGATAATTAATCAATCCCCGGTCCATCGTTTTTTGTTTGGTACCTTTGCCATAAGAAACCCGGGCTGCTTGAACAATGGCGCTATCGTCCCCCATATAGTCAATCACCCGGATAAATCCATGGTCCAACACAGAAATGGGTTTATAAATCAAATCCTCCAAGGACTGTACTGTCGCCCGATGGGTTGGTTTTGTCTCATCCCGTAATTCCTGAATTTCTTCTAGGTACTTTTTGTCCATGGTCATAGGCGTTCCTCATTGTTTCAAAATATCTTAAAATCTCTGGCGAAAATATGCTATTGAATTTTTAAGTTTCTTGATAAGGAAAAACATGATGGATTATGGTGCTTTAAAGCAGGACCTTATTTACCCTCTTTTAGATATTTTAAAAACCCGCCCTTTTAATTGGGACGCAGTGGAGAAAGCCTCCCTTGAAACACCCCATCCCTATGGGATTGTAAGGCTTGCTTTTAAAGATAGCTTAGGCGAGGTCTTAAAAGAACTGGCCGGGCATTTTAAGTGCCTTATTAATCAGTCCCTTAACCAAGAAGATTTTTCCAATTTTAGAACGCCTGAAAAGATAAGGCGATCTGTTGAAATAACATTTCAAATTCTTGAACCTTATAAAGGATCTCTCCGCCATTCCATCAATAAAACCACCATGGTCCATTTGGTCCCTATTGGGTATCAGTATATCAATGACCTTTGGTACCGGGCGGGGGATCAATCCACGGATTATAATTTTTATACAAAACGTTTATTGCTTTCCATGGTTTTTGTGCCGACATTTTTATTATGGTTGAAGGAAGAAACTACTTTATCCTGTGCGATGGCATTCTTTGACAAACGTTTGGCGCAGGTGACAAAGATACCCATCATTAAAAAGAAGGTTCTCCAAGGGATACAGAATTTTCTTGACTTTTAGGGGTGGAAATTTGTAAAACTCATTCATATATATAGAAACGATTAACGTAGAGAATAAAATGTTTGCAATTGTAAAGACCGGTGGAAAACAGCTTAAGGTTTCCGTGGACCAAAAGGTCTGTGTTGAAAAGATAGAAGCTAATATTGGTGACACGGTGGTTTTGGACCAGGTGTTGATGATTTCAGAGGGTGACAAGGTTTCTTTAGGGGCGCCTGTGGTTGCTGGGGCTGTTGTTAAAGCTATTGTCGAGGATCAGTTTCGGACTAAGAAAATTATTGTTTTCAAGAAGAAGCGCCGTCAAAATTATCGTCGAAAGAATGGTCACAGACAACATCAGACAGTTCTAAGAATTGTTGAGATTGTGCTAGATGGCAAGTCTGTTAAGGCGGAAAAGCCTTCAAAGCCTAAGACTGAGGCTGAGCAGGCACCAAAGGCTGCAGAAAAAAAAGTGGCAACAAAGAAATCAGTAACAGAAGATAAAGCGTAACGTTTAAGATTCCAAACGGGTCTTTTAAAAAAAGAGGTTTTAGAAATGGCAACGAAAAAAGCTGGTGGTAGTTCAAGAAACGGGCGTGATTCAGCGGGCCGTCGTCTTGGCGTTAAGAAATTTGGTGGCCAGATGGTGGTTCCAGGTAACATTTTGGTACGTCAACGTGGCACAGAATATCATCCTGGTAATGACGTCGGCATGGGTAAAGATCACACCCTTTTCGCGCTCAAAGAAGGACGTGTTCAGTTTGTGAGTAAGACAGAAGGCAGACGTTACGTTTCCATCGTCTAAGACAAAGGGATGACTGGGTTTATCCACATCCTTTTTAGATGTTACTATTTTTTTCTCAATATGGTCGGAGGGAAAGTGGTCGGAGCTCGGGCTCTGGTCATTTCTCAAGATAAAGACCCAGGTAAAAAGTCGGGAAAAAACAAAGTCCTTCTGGTTTATCATACATATTGCCCAGGTTGGCACTTGCCAGGGGGTGGTGTGAAACGTGGGGAACATCCCCTTCAAGCCGTTCGTCGCGAAGTTTTTGAAGAGGCGGGTATTCGGTGTTTAAAGGATCCTGAGTTTTTCGGGATTTATTACCAAAAATATCTAGGGGTGGATGACTACCCGACGGTTTATGTGATTGAGTCCTTTACCCAAGAGTCTGTGAGATCACCTGAAATTAAGGAATCTCGGTGGTTCCCTCTGGATAATCTGCCTTCAGATATCGGGTTTGGCAGTTTCCAAAGAATACAAGAGTACCTTTTCAAGACACCACACCCTCTTGCGTGGGGGGTATCACTTAAGGATAAGATACAATGAAATTTCTCGATCAGGCAAAAATCTTTGTGAAAGGTGGCGATGGCGGATCTGGTTGCGTTGCTTTTCGTCGGGAAAAATATATTGAATTTGGCGGACCTGACGGGGGTGATGGGGGCAAGGGGGGTGATGTCATTATCAAAGCCATCTCCAATTCCAATACCTTGATCGATTACCGCTATCAACAGCACTTTAAGGCAGAACGTGGCCATAACGGTATGGGGCGTAATTGTGCAGGACGCTTTGGCAAAGATCTTATCCTCGAGGTGCCTGTAGGGACCCAAGTCTTAGCGGATGATAAAGAAACTGTTTTGTTTGATCTCGTCAACGAAGGGGATACATTTATTCTGGCCGCTGGTGGCCGCGGTGGACTGGGAAATATCCATTTTAAATCCTCTACCAATCGGGCTCCTCGGCAATCTGTCCCCTCAGAAGTTGGGGAAGAGATGTGGGTCTGGCTTCAGCTGAAACTTATTGCAGACGTTGGCTTGGTTGGGATGCCGAACGCTGGAAAATCGACATTTCTTAGTGTGGTGTCTCGCGCAAGACCTAAGGTTGCAGACTATCCTTTCACAACACTTCATCCTCAACTGGGGGTTGTTTACGTTCATGACCACGAATATATTATGGCGGATATTCCAGGGCTTATCGAAGGGGCACACTTAGGCACAGGCCTAGGGACGCGATTTTTAGGTCATGTGGAACGGTGCAGTGTTTTGCTCCATTTAATTGATGGGACAGCTGATGATCCGGTGGCCAATTACCAAACGGTGTGCCAAGAACTGAAGCAGTATGGTGGCGCGCTTGCTGAAAAAGAAATGGTGATTGCCTTGAATAAATGCGATCTTTTGACTCAGGAAGAAATTATTGAAAAAACCACCGCCCTTGGGAATGCAAGCGGCAGTAAAATTTATCCCATTGCGGCTAAGATCAACAAAGGGGTTCGACCTATTTTGGAATTATTATTGGAACGTATCACAGAGAAAGGGAAAGAATGACAAACGTTGGTGGCATTGCCAAAGAACAATTACAATCTGTTGTTGAGCGTATTGAACGGTTAGAGGATGAAAAAGCCAATCTTGCAGCTGACATTAGGGAAGTTTACGCGGAAGCCAAAGCCAATGGCTTTGATGCCAAGACGTTGCGTCAGGTGGTTCGTCTTCGTAAATTAGATGCCGATGATCGGCAAGAGCAAGAATATATGCTGGATCTTTATTTAGCTGCTCTTAATATGGCAAAACCCCCAAAAGAAACAGACGCTGAGTAAGGATTTTTTGGGAAAATCCCTTAAAAAACAACGATCCGTTCATAGATTTTATTAAAATTTCTGACCATACTTTCCCTTATAAAAAGGAGGAAAGTGATGTTGGATGTGTCCTATCAAAATCATATTACAGAATTAAAAGCAGAAATCATGCGGGCACGGGTAAAAGCGGCCTTGTCTGTGAATCGTGAGCTGGTGCTTTTGTATTGGAGAATCGGTCAAAAGATCTTGGAGATGCAAGAGAAAGAAGGCTGGGGTGCGAAAGTCATTGAGCAGATCTCAAAGGACCTTCGGAAAGACTTTCCCGAAATGCGGGGGTTGAGTGCTCGAAATTTGAAATATATGAGAACTTTTTCTGCCACCTATTCTGATGTAAAATTTGTGCAGCAAGCTGCTGCACAAATTCCGTGGTTCCATAATTGTTTGTTGTTAGACAAACTTAAAAGAGAGAAAGAACGTATTTGGTACATTCAAAAAACCATTGAAAATGGGTGGTCACGGAATGTGCTTTCCATGCAAATCGAAACCAATCTTTATGCTCGCCAAGGCCAAGCCATTACGAATTTTAAAGAGACCCTCCCTGCACCCCACTCTGATCTGGCCCATGAGATTATCAAGAACCCTTACAATTTTGAATTTCTCAGTATCGACAATAAGATTACAGAACGGAATATTGAAAAGGCCTTGGTAGATCATATCAGGGACTTTATGTTGGAACTGGGAAAAGGGTTTGCCTTTGTTGGAAGCCAGTACCCCTTGAAACTTGGGGGGGAATCGTATTTTCTGGATCTTCTTTTCTACAATACTAAACTCAAAGCCTATACCATTATTGAACTTAAGAGTGGACCCTTTAAACCTGAATATGCGGGAAAGATGAATTTCTATCTGAACGTAATGGATAAAGAGGTCAAAGACAAAGAGGACAATCCCACCATGGGAATTATCCTCTGCAGAGATAACAACCACATCACCGTCAGATATGCCATCGATGGTATTCAACGACCACTGGGTGTTTCAGAATATACCTTAAGCCAGGCGTTGGAGGAAAAGTTGAAGTGTATCAACCAACACGGGACTTAATGGTTTCAAAGGTTGGCAGTGTATTGATGGGCCCAATGGCGGCAACACTGAGGGGTTGTGTGAGGAGTGTTTTGGAGAACTCATAGATATTATCTATGGTCACAGCTTCAATTTTTTGGATGACTTCTTCAATCGTTACATGATGTCCAAAGGTTAAAATGGTATGGGCAATACGACGGGCACGACCCGAAGAACTTTCAAGCCCCATCAAAAGACTCGCTTTAATTTGGGCTTTGGCCCGAAGCACTTCTTCAGTTGTTATATGACGGGTCATTTTGTGAAATTCTTCTACAATGACATCCACCAGAAGTGGGGAGTCCTTTTCGCTGGTTCCTGCATAGACCCCTAAAATACCTGAATCCGAACATGAGGATAGAAATGCATAGATAGAATAAGCAAGGCCCCTTTTCTCACGCACTTCTTGGAAAAGCCTTGAGGCCATGCCGCCACCAAAGATGGTTGAAAACAAAAGTCCATCATAATAAGTCGTTTCTTTGGCCCCAGGCCCTTGAAGTCCCATCAAAAAATGAAGTTGTTCCAGATCTCTTTTTTCCCGAAAGTCACCACCGATAAAATTGGCAGGTACCAAAGGGGTCCTTGGGTCAACACCTTTTAATGACAGCATTTCATTTGTCCACTCAAGAATTTGATCGTGATTCACGTTACCAGATGCCACAAGCAGAATCTCGTTCGGGTCATAGTGCTTGGACATAAAGTCAATCAATACATCACGCGTCATAGATTTTACAATTGAAGCGGGCCCCAAAATAGGACGTCCCAAGGGTTGTCCTGGATAGGTAACTTCTTGAAAATAGTCATGAATCACATCGTCGGGAGTGTCATGGGATTGGCCGATCTCTTGTAAAATAACTTCTCGTTCCCGTTCCAATTCTTTGGGATCAAAAACAGAATTTTGAAAAATGTCCGTTAAAATATCGATGGCAAGCTTTGTATTTTCTTTTAAAACTTTTGCATAATAAGCGGTAACTTCTCTCGATGTGTAGGCATTGAGATATCCTCCTACGGACTCTATTTCTTCTGCGATTTTTAAAGCTGATCTTTTCTCTGTTCCCTTAAAAGCCATGTGTTCAAGAAAATGTGCAACCCCATTATTAGAGGCCTCTTCACTGCGAGATCCAGCGCCAACCCAAATACCAAGGGAGACGGTTTCAACGGTTGGAATAAAATCCGTTACGACACGCACGCCGCAAGGAAGCTTAGAAATTTGAATTTTCATCGATCCTGCCAGTTATTCAAAGTATTTATGGGAAATCCTAGACTTATACAATTCACTGTAGCTGGTTTTTTTCGCCTTGGAAAGATTAAAGATTTGTTCAAAAAAAGAAGACTGTCTTGTAAAAAGATTCAATCTAGGCCATAAGGGAATTTTAGAGAGTATGGGACTTATGGAAAAATTTAATTCACCTTTTCTTCAAGAGCTTTTTGACCGAGGCTTTATCCATCAATGTACTCATCTTGAGGAATTGGATAACGAAAGTGCAGTCCATCCTATAACCCTTTATATCGGCTTTGATGCTACCGCTAAAAGTCTTCATGTCGGAAATCTAATGGCCATTATGATGATGCGCATTGCCCAGCGACATGGTCATAAGCCTATTGTTTTAATGGGAGGGGCGACCACAAAAGTGGGGGATCCTTCAGGCAAGGATAAAAGTAGACCCGTCTTAACACACGAAGATATCCAAGACAATATTCAGTCTATCCAAAAAAGTTTTTCAAAGTATCTAACCTTTGGAAACGAACCCTCAGATTCTTTGACGGTCAATAATAATGAGTGGCTTGGAAAACTTGGTTATTTGGATTTTTTAGCACATTATGGCTGTCACTTCTCTATTAATCGCATGTTAACGTTTGATAGTGTCAAATTAAGGCTAGAGCGTGAGCAACCTTTATCATTCTTGGAATTTAACTATATGATTCTCCAAGCCTATGATTTTCTGGAGCTGCATCGTCGCTACGGTTGTTCGTTGCAAGCAGGTGGGTCGGATCAATGGGGAAATATCCTCAATGGGGTCGAGCTTATTCGTCGCATAGAAAATACAAGTGCTTTTGGTCTAACGGCTCCATTGATTACAACATCCAGCGGCAAGAAAATGGGAAAATCAGAACAAGGGGCTGTGTGGTTGAACGCCGATGCCTTGTCTCCTTTTGACTATTGGCAATACTGGCGGAATACCGAAGATAACGACGTGATTCGTTTCTTAAAATTTTACACCGATATTTCTGTTCAGGAAATAAACCAATGGTCAAGCAACGATATTAACCATCTTAAAATACGTCTTGCAGATGAAGCGACAATATTAGCCCACGGGACTGCTTGCCTTGCGGAGATCCATCAAAGTATCGCCCAGGTGTTTGGGGTCGAAGATTTTCATGTAGATGTTCTAGGTATGGATGATAAGGGTAATAAAGTTTTAAAGTCAGCTCTTTCGATTGTAAAAATTTATCTTGAAGACCTTCAAAAAGGCATCCCTGCTTTTTCTATTCTGGCTCAGTCAGGACTTGTTGCAAGCAATGGAGAGGCACGACGTCTTATTAAGGGGCAGGGCTGTAAAATTAATGACACGTTGGTCAGTGATGAAAATCAGGTCATTACACCCGACCATCTTATGGACCCAGGTGTTCTCAAAGTGTCGGCTGGGAAAAAACGCCATGTTCTTTTGCAGCCAATAGCGTGATTTTATGACAAAATTAGCCCATATTATTTTCCTGGTATGGTTTTCCCACTGCTTGGCAGAACCTCAAGTTAAAAAAAGTTCTGCTGAAACTTACCGTCTTCTCAATATGTTTAATGAAGCTTTTCGTCATATCCGCAGCGAGTATGTCACAACCGTGTCAGACGAAGAACTCATGGAAGCTGCTATCAGTGGTATGCTCAATCGGTTGGACCCCTATTCAAATTATATCAGTCAAGGACGATACAAGAGTATGTTATCCGATATGAAAGGTGAACTTGAAGGCATCGGCATTGAATTAACTAATGAAGATGGTATCACAAAAATCATTACACCCATTGAAGGATCTCCCGCATGGCATGCTGGGCTTAAAGCAGGTGACGAAATTCTCAAGGTTAACGGAAAGGCCATTCAAGGATTATCCCTTTTTGCCATCGGGGACTGCATACAGGATATTGAAAATGAGACGGTTCAACTGGAGATTAAACGCAAAGAAGTCCAGGATCCTTTTACAGTAAATTTGAAACGTCAAAAAATTGTTCTTGAAAACGTCCGGTGGCATATACAAGACAATATCGCTTATATTCGTTTAACGGATTTCAATAGTAAAACAACCGGAGACCATCTAAAAAAAGCGCTGGGTATTATCCAAGGCAAGAAGGTTCAAGGAATTATTTTGGACTTGCGCAATAATCCAGGGGGACTTTTGGAAGAAGCCTTGAAATGTGCGGATTTCTTTATAAAAAATGGTGTTTTGGTGAGCGTTCAGCCACGCTCTCAAGACAAAACCCGTGTCTATAATACCTCTTCCCATACCATTGTTCCCCAAACCCCCATGGTTGTTCTCATTAACGAAGGGACAGCATCTTGTGCGGAGATTGTCGCAGGGGCTCTTCAAGACCATCGCCGTGCCTTGATCCTTGGGACGCGGTCTTTTGGAAAAGGAACCGTTCAAAGTATTTTCCCCTTATCTCCAGGTTATGCAGCCATTCGATTGACCACCGCTTATTATCTTACCCCTTCTGGGAAAAATATCCAAACAACGGGCATTCATCCTGATGTGATTGTTCCTCAGCCTTCTTTAAGTCGGGATGTCCCACGAGCGGAGGCCTTACTGCTTTTGAAAAATCATTCTAAGGATGTGGCGTGACGATTCTTATCCGCACCGATTATGACGTTATTTTTAGGGCAATTGCTGTTTTCTTTGAAGGAAGGGGGTATCCCATTCAAAAAATCAATAAACACACCATCCCCCATCCTTTTTCCTGCCTTATCCTTGATAATCCATTGCCTGCTGAGTTAAAGACCTATGCACAGGACCCTGTGATCGTTCTGTCGGAAGAAGGCCAAAAACTTTCTACGTCTTGTATCGCTTTAGAAAAACCTTTGAAATTAGAAGATTTATTCCAGCAATGCATAAAACTTATTAAAAACAATGATCAGCAAGGTTTTGAAATAGGTCCTTATATAATATTTCCCAAAACACGCCTGGCGGTTCATCGTCAAACAGGGATCCAATATCCTTTAACGGAAAAGGAATCAGCTATCTTGTCTATCCTTTATAATGCCAAAGAAATGTTGCCCAGAGAAACGATTTTAGAAAATGTCTGGGGATATCAAAGTGATGTGGATACACATACCCTGGAAACGCACATCTATAAATTACGAAAAAAGCTTTTTCCGCAGAACCCGGAAGAATTTCTTATCACCTATCCTCGTGGATATGGTTTAAAAATCTAGCACTCAATTAAAATGGGAATAGTTACAATTATTCATACGTTCTTTCCTTGATTTCTGTACTATTTCTTGCATAATACCCATGAGTTTGATGGAAGTTATAAAATGACACCAATGCCCTTAGAGTTGCATGGCACAACGATTGTGTCCGTTCGAAAAGGAAATCAGGTCATCGTCGCAGGCGATGGTCAGATTACCCTTGGCCATATTATTTTGAAAACAAATGCCAAAAAGGTGCGTGTTCTTGGAAACGGTAGTGTGATTGCAGGATTCGCTGGTGCAACAGCGGACGCTTTGACCCTTTTTGAAAGGCTTGAGCAAAAGCTGGAACAATACCCTAAACATTTAGCCAGGGCTTGTGTAGAGCTTGCAAAGGATTGGCGGACGGATAAGTATCTAAGACGTCTAGAAGCCATGATGGTGGTCGCAGATGATAAAAGTACATTTATCATGAGTGGTACAGGCGATGTGATTGAACCAGAAGAAGGCGTTGTTGGGATTGGTTCTGGCGGTGCTTATGCCCTTTCTGCTGCAATTGCCTTGAAAGAATGTTCAGATTTATCGGCCAAGGACATCGCCCTTAAGGCCATGGATATCGCTAGCAAGCTTTGTATTTATACCAGTAACCATTTTAGTTATGAAATATTGGAGAGTCGCCAATAATGTCTTTAACACCTCGTGAAATTGTTTCAGAACTTGATCGGTATATCATCGGTCAGCCCCGTGCTAAAAAATCTGTGGCGATTGCGCTTCGAAACCGTTGGCGACGTCATCAGGTCAAGGATCCTCTCAAAAATGAGATTTTGCCTAAAAATATCTTAATGATTGGCCCCACAGGGGTTGGGAAAACCGAGATATCAAGACGTCTTGCAAAACTGTCCAAGGCACCTTTTATCAAAGTTGAAGCAACGAAGTTTACAGAAATCGGGTATGTAGGCCGTGACGTCGAGCAAATCATCAGAGATCTTCTGGATCTTGCCATCCATAAGGTGCGTCGTGATCTTGAAGAACAGGTAAAAGCGCAGGCAGAAAAAAATGCCCAGCAGCGTCTTCTCGATGCCCTTGTCGGCCCAAATGCTTTGCAAGAAACGCGTCAAAAATTTCGAGAGCTCTTGGATAATCAATCCATGGAAGACAAAGAAATTGAGATCGAAGTCATTGATTATGGCAATAATAAAATGCCAACATTTGAGGTTCCCGGCATGCCAGGGGCCCAGATGGGAATGTTCAATTTAGGGGAGCTTTTGGGTAAAAATATGACTCAACGGCTAAAGAAAAAGATGACGGTTCAAAAAGCCCGAGAAAGTCTTTTAAATGAAGAAAGTGATAAACTGATTAACGAAGAAACAGTCATTCAAAAAGCCATCCAAGATGTGGAAGATAACGGTATTGTTTTCTTAGACGAAATCGATAAGATTTGTGCCCGTGCGGGGCGCCAAGATGCCAGCGTCAACAGAGAAGGTGTTCAACGTGATTTGCTTCCCCTGATTGAAGGGACCAATGTGTCGACAAAATATGGCAACGTGAAGACGGATCATGTTCTTTTTATTGCGTCCGGTGCCTTCCATATTGCAAAGCCCTCAGATCTTTTGCCAGAGTTGCAAGGCCGTCTTCCCATTCGCATCGAAATGGATTCCTTAACCCAAGAAGACTTTGTTAAAATTTTAACAGAACCTGAATCCAGTCTCATTCGGCAATATACTGCCTTGATGCAGGCTGAAGCTGTGATTTTAACCTTTACCAAAGATGCTATTCAAGAAATTGCAGCCATTGCATCCCATGTGAATGAAACGGTTGAAAATATTGGTGCACGGCGTCTCCATACGATTTTAGAAAAAGTTTTGGAAGACATCAGCTTTGAAGCCAGTGAACGGTCTGGAGAAACTTTAGAGATTTCTAAAGATTATGTCATTAAGCAAGTCGGAGAATTATCTAAAGATGCCGATTTATCCAAGTTTATTTTATAACCCCTACTAAAGAGTACCTCTATGAATCAACCTATTTGGACGCCTTCAAAAACCCGGATTAATACAGCAAACATGACGCGGTTCATGACATTTATTCAGGATAAATACCACGTCAATGCCCACACTTTCGAAGAACTCTATCAGTGGTCAATTAAAGACTTAGAGAATTTTTGGCAATCTATTGCTGAATTTTGCGATGTGCATTTTACCAAACAGGCAAAAACCATTCTGTCTCATGCGGATCAGATGGAAAAAGCTGTTTTCTTTGGGGATGCCCAATTGAACTACGCTGAAAATCTGCTGCGTCGGCGTGATGATGCCGATGGGATTGTTTTTTGGGGAGAAACAAAGATAAAGCGCAAGCTTTCTTTTAAGGAGCTTTATGATCAAGTCTCCCAAATGGCGGCCTACTTCAAAGATCTGGGGCTTCAACCTGGAGACAGGGTGGCTGGATTTGTTCCCAATGCACCTGAGACTATTGTTTGTATGTTGGCTGCAACCAGTCTTGGCGCCGTTTGGACATCATGTTCCCCTGATTTTGGCGTCTCTGCTGTCATTGATCGTTTTGGACAGGTGGAACCAACGATTCTTATTGCTGCTGACAAATATATCTATAGGACTACAGAACATTCTTGTTTAGAAAAAATATCTGAGATTCAAGCGCTTCTGCCGTCTCTCAAAAAAACCATTGTCTTTTCCTATGATGGTCAAAAAATAAATATTCAAGAAACCGATAAGATTGTTTCATGTGAAGCAATCTTAGAACGTTACGCCCCAAAAGAAATTGTCTTCACACCTATGGGATTTAATGACCCTCTCTTTATCATGTATTCATCGGGCACAACGGGAATTCCTAAGTGTATTGTTCACGGCATTGGTGGTACCCTTCTTCAACATATGAAAGAGCATCAACTCCACTGCGATATTAAACCCAACGATCGTATTTTTTATTTCTCCACATGCGGATGGATGATGTGGAATTGGCAGGTCACAGCCCTTGCATCCAAAGCAATGTTGTTGATTTACGACGGATGCCCAATTTGCCCTAATGAAGAAGTTTTGTTTGATTTTATGGCCCAAGAAAAAATGACATTCTTTGGAATTGCTGCCAAAATTATCGATGCGTTTAAAAAGAGAAATGTATGTCCAAAAAAATCCCATGACCTTTCCCATTTAAGGGATATTGCATCCACAGGATCCCCCCTAGTTCAAGAAAGTTTTGATTATATTTATGAATCCATCAAAGAGGATGTCAGCGTCATGTCTATTGCCGGTGGAACAGATATTATTTCTTGTTTTGTTTTAGGAAACCCTATTGCGCCTGTTTGGCGGGGTGAGATTCAAACAGCAGGTCTTGGTATGTCTGTTCAGGTTTTTGACGATGAAGGTCACGCCATCAAAGAGAAAAAAGGTGAACTGGTTTGTACAAAACCCTTTCCATCCATGCCTATTTATTTTTGGAATGATCCAGAGCGTGCCAAGTATCATGAAACCTATTTTGAAGAATATGATAATGTCTGGTGCCATGGGGACTTTGCTGAAATCACTGCCAATAATGGCTTCGTGATTTATGGACGATCCGACACCATTTTAAATCCAGGCGGTGTCAGGATTGGAACGGCAGAAATTTACCGGCAAGTTGAAAAAGTAGACGCCGTTCTTGAAAGTATTGTTATTGGACAAGCAGTTAAAGACGATGTACGTGTGATCTTGTTCGTTAAATTAAAAGAGAATACGACGCTGACAGATGAGTTGAAAACCCACATTAAAACAACAATCCGGACTCATACAACGCCTCGCCATGTTCCAGCCTTGATTCTAGCGGTCAGAGATATTCCGCGGACCAAAAGCGGCAAACTTGTGGAACTGGCTGTCAAAAATATCATAGAGGGACGGTTGGTTAAAAATAAAGATGCTTTGGCGAACCCCGAAGCGTTGCAGTATTTTGAAAACCTTGTAGAACTTCTTTTAACTTGATATAAGGGATCTTGAGAGGTCCTACATTGAGTGATGTTTTTTTAAAGAAATTTGCGGTCATTGCCGCCCTTGTTATTTCCCTTATCCTTATTATGGTGAAGGCTTTTGCTTGGCATGTTTCTGATTCCGTAAGTCTTCTTTCAAGTCTTGTGGATTCTAGTGTCGATTTTTTGGCTTCTTTCTTGAACTTTTTAGCTATTTATCATGCTTTGAAACCAGCGAGCCATCATTATCGTTTTGGTCACGGGAAGGTAGAAGCTATTGCGGCGATGGGCCAGTCTATTTTTATTTTTGCGTCAGCCTGCTTTATACTTAAAGAAGCCATTCATCATTTTTTACATCCTCACCCCATTGAAGGTACAAGGATCATTATTCATGCAACCCTTATTTCCCTTGTTCTGACCATTTTTCTTTTATTGATTCAAAAACATGTGATTCGAAAAACGCGGTCCTTGGCAATTCAAGCCGATTGTACACACTATCAGTCAGATCTTTTAATCAATATAGGGGTTCTTTTTGTTATAGGCAGTGGTCAATATTTTGATAGCACCTGGCTTGATCCTCTTTTTGGTGCTTTTGTGGCTCTTTATATTCTCCTTTCATCTTATAAAATTCTTAAAAAATCATGGGAAATTCTTATGGACCGAGAGTTATCAGATCATGATCGCCAAAAAATCTCTAGTATTATCACGGCCCACCCAATGGTTTCTGGATATCATCTTTTGAGAACACGTTCTTCTGGAAGTGGAGAATTTATTCAGTGTCATTTGGAAATGCCTGGGGATATTACTCTTCTAGAGGCCTATAATGCCTCTCAAGAGGTCGAGAAAGAGATTCGCAAAGTTTATCCTAAGGCGGATATTATTTTGCACCAAGACCCTGCCCAGATTATGGAAGATCACCGTCATGATTTATGAATCTAAAAAAACCAATTTCCTTTTACGCCTCAGAGGTTACTTCCTCGCAGGGCTTCTTTTCTCCTTGCCCTTGATTATCACGTTTTATGTGGTTTTATGGATTATCCAAACTATTGACGGATGGATTCAACATATGATTCCTCCAGAGTATCTGGCCCCTGTTCCTGGGCTGGGCATGTTCATCGCTGGTATTGTCTTTGTTTTGATTGGTATGATGGCGAAAGGATTTTTAGGCCTTCTTATTTTAAGATGGAGTGAGCGTCTTCTTTCAAAAATGCCTATTGTCCGGACTATTTACGGAACTACCAAGCAAATTTCGGAGGCTGTTTTACAAAACCATTCTCAGTCTTTTCGAGAAGTTGGGATGATTGAATATCCCCGTTCGGGTCTTTGGGCGTTGTGCTTTATTACAGGGGACACAGTCGGAGAAATTTCCAAAAAAACGAGTCAAGCTATGGTTAACGTTTTTGTCCCAACCACCCCTAACCCAACCTCTGGTTTCTTACTATTTGTGCCAAGAAATCAAATTATCCCCATGAGCATGACGGTCGAAGAAGGCATTAAGATGGTTGTTTCTGCTGGGATGATTGTACCTGGAGGAAAGTAGAATTATACCCATAAAAAACCCCGGCTTTAAGAGCCGGGGTGCAATCGGATAGCCATCAAGGCTACAAAGGCTTAATTTTGGTTATTTTCCCTTCCTCATCATGCAAGAAAAAATCTGAAGCTTCCCGGACAATTTCATAATTTTTCCGCATTTCTGGGGATAAAAGATCCGTCTGATCTCCAAAAGTGTGGAGAGAGCCCTCGACAGTTACTTGAACCATCAGTGCACGCCCTGCAAAATCAGCGAGTTGTTCCGCTGTAAAAAGAACAACCCCGATTTGTCCTATTCCGAGCATCTGTAAATTTTCTATCATATCTTCTGGATGTAATTGCATGACGTTTTTAGTAATATAAGTTCTCATTTGTAGTGGATGATTGGTATTATTCTGAAATTTTAGTTTAAATTCATCTACTTCAGCTGCCCCCACAGCACTATTAAAAGTAGCCATGCAAACAAAAATAATGCTCATTAAATATTTAATCATTTTTCTTCCTTTCTATAAATAATTCTCATACAGAATATATAGGGACATTTTTTAGAAAAACAAGAGAGGGGCAATGTTTTAAAATAATAAATAAACCGAGTAAATGGTGGGCCCGGTAGGACTCGAACCTACGACATCACCGTTATGAGCGGCGGGTTCTAACCAACTGAACTACGGGCCCGAAGACACATATCTATATGGAAGTGTTTTCTAAGATCCGTCAAGAATTTTATGCGTTTGTTTCGATAAAACTCTTAAGCTGACGGGAACGCGTTGGATGCTTCAACTTCCGAAGTGCCTTTGCTTCGATTTGACGAATACGTTCACGTGTCACGGAAAACTGTTGCCCAACCTCTTCCAAGGTATGATCTGTGTTCATTCCAATCCCAAAACGCATGCGCAGCACACGCTCTTCCCGCGGTGTCAAAGATGACAATACTCGGGTTGTTGCCTCACGCAAGTTTCCTTGAATGGCGGCATCCAACGGCACAAGGGTATTTTTATCTTCGATAAAGTCGCCCAAATGACTGTCTTCTTCATCCCCGATGGGGGTCTCTAAACTAATGGGCTCTTTGGCGATTTTCAAAACTTTACGCACCTTCTCTAAAGGCATGGCAAGTTTTTTTGCTAATTCCTCTGGCGTGGGTTCACGGCCGATTTCATGAAGCATCTGGCGTGAGGTACGCACAAGTTTATTGATCGTTTCAATCATATGGACTGGAATACGAATGGTGCGCGCCTGGTCTGCAATAGAACGGGTGATGGCTTGGCGAATCCACCATGTGGCATAGGTTGAAAACTTATATCCCCGACGGTATTCAAATTTCTCAACAGCCTTCATTAAACCAATATTGCCTTCCTGAATCAGATCAAGAAACTGCAATCCACGGTTTGTATATTTCTTAGCAATAGAAATCACGAGACGCAGGTTTGCCTCAATCATTTCTGTTTTGGCTTTGCTAGATTCTCTGGATCCTTTGTTGAGAGATGCGACGATGCCTCTGAACTCGTTAATGCTCACATTGAATTTGGAAGAAATTTCATCCAAGGTTTCTAATGATTTCTGGATCTTATCGCCGTGGTCTTCAAAAAGTTTCTGCCATCCTTTGCCTGCTTGGGATTGAAGAGTTTCATAAAGATTACTCTCTGTCTCATGCCCCTTATAAAGATCGAGAAATTCCTTGTGACTCACACCACTTTTTTCAGCGTAAGACGCAAGTTGGCTATCCATCTTTACGAGGCTTTTGTGGGTTTCTTGAAGTTCTTGAATTAATTCTTCTAAACGATAGGGATGAATCGCAAGATCTTTTAAAAGGACAACCAATTTTTTCTCAAGTGCCACCACTTTTTTGTGATTTGCGTCAGAGAACTTTTCACGTTGAATGGCTGCTTGCCTTTTTTCTGTCTGCAACTTATTCAGCTGCTTATAGATATCTTTCATTTCTGTGAAAACTTGATGGACTTTTGGCAATAAGGCTTCTTCCATTGCCATTAACGAAACTGTTTCTTCATCTTCCTCTTCATCTAGAGCGATAACATCACCTTCACCAAGAGTGACTTCATCGCCTTCTTCTTTCTCACTTGATGCCTCTTTATCCTTTTCCATTGGGGTTGGAGACGGCACAATAAGTGGCATGACATCTTCTATGGGAGAAAGGTCTTCTTTTCCTTCTGCAAAAGCAGCTTCATTGAAATTCACATCATCTTCATAGGCGCTTTCCAAGGAAATGATATCCCTCAAAAGGATTTTTCCATCGACCAACGCTTGATACCAATCGATCAAGGCCCGTACAGTCCGGGGGCTTTGGAAAAGGGCCTGAATCATGAGATTGCGACCTTCTTCAATACGCTTTGCAATCTCTATTTCCCCTTCTCTTGAGAGAAGCTCAACACTGCCCATTTCGCGTAAATACATACGGACCGGATCGTCCGTGTGCCCTAAAGCTTGAACAACCTCTTTCTCGCCATCAACATCATCTTCTTCGGCAATAGCAACGACATTTCCTGAACTATCTTCGTTAATGACGTCAATGCCCATATCAGCGAGAGTTTCCATCAAAGACTCAAGGATTTCAGCAGCACCTTGTTGTTTTTTAGAAACAACACTGTTGACTTCCTCACTCGTGACAAACCCACGTTCCTTGCCCTCATTGAGCAAATTTGTGATATTGGATTGAATGGTTTCCTTAGACATCATGCTGTCCTCCTGCGGCTCTGCATTTGACGGGGAAAATTTCTTTAAATTCTGTTCGGACATAACGCACTCACTCTCCAAAAAATTTACTTATAATACCATATATTGGTTAAAAATTACTCATCTTTGTTGAAACTTTTTTTCAATGCTTGAAAACGTTTCCAAGATTCCTCATTTAACGTCTCCTTTAAGCTTTCTTTTGCTTCTTCCAAATCACCTGACAAGGATTGCTGTCTTTTCAGCGCATCCATAACGGAATGACAATCACGCCCCATCTCTTCAATATTGCCCCTCTCAAGAGATGGGATATGAACCACAATAGACGGATCAAAAATCTGTTCCAAAACCATGTCATGACTATTCTTTCTTAGGTAATGATCCAGTTCTAATTTTTCAAGAGGGGCCTCACTATAATAATAATCTAAAAGGGATGTTTTTAATTCCCTCAAAGCGGAATCTTTAAATTCTATGGATACTAAACATTCTTCTACTTCTTCTAAAAGAGATGGAATACGTACTAAAATAGCCAATAAGACTTTTTCTTTTAAAAAGTTATCTGTTTTTGTTTGCCAGAGTTTTGGATTTTTCATAGGGGGTGGTTTTTTGAAAAAACGGGAATTCTGTGTCTCAAAAAACCGATTATTGAGATCCCGCTGATAGAAATCCCTAATCGTAGCATCTTGAATTTCAAGAACCATATCCTTGATATGATTTTTAATCATGGCTTTTTCTTCAGGGGTTTTAAAGGATCCTTGATGTGTTAAAGAATCCCATAAAACATCGACGAGAGGTACAGAGCTGTCTTTTAGCAGTTTTTTAAAAGCCTCAACACCTTTCAACAAAAGAAAATTATCAGGATCAAGGCCTTCTGGTAAAAATATAAAAGACAAAGAATATCCTGGTTTTAGAAAAGGAAGAACACGCTTTGCGGACCGCATAGAAGCATTTTTCCCGGCAATATCGCCATCAAAACATAAAATAGGTGTTTCACAAAAACGCCAGGCTTTTGCAATGTGATGTTCGGTCAATGCCGTTCCTAGGGGAGCCACCACAGTTTCATATCCCCGTTGAAAGAGGGTGATTACATCCATGTAGCCTTCGACGATGACCCAAGGCTCTTTTTTGAGGGGTGACGTTTTGGCAAAGTTCATATTGTAGAGTTCAAAACTTTTCTTAAAAATAAGAGTTTCTGGCGAATTCAGGTATTTGGGTTCGCCTGTTCCTAAAATGCGCCCCCCAAAGGCAATTACCTGGTTTTTCTCATTAAAAATCGGGAACATAAGGCGTCCGCGAAACTTGTCATAAATGGGTTTTTCACCTTCCTGTGGAACAATGACAAGACCGCTGGAACGAATGGATATTTCGTCAAAACCTTGTTGTTTTAAATGTTGATAAAGACTGTCTTTCTCCCACAAAGAAAACCCTAGGCGAAATTTTTTCTGGATCGTATTTTCAACAGCACGCTTTTTTAAATAGTCTCTAGCTTCTTGACCCAAAGATGTCTGGAGTTTTTGCTCAAAAAAGGTGGCGGCGACTTCATGAATTTTAAGTAGGATTTCTTGGAGAAATCGATCCCCTTTTGCTTCTGCAGAGATTTCTTGACGGGGCATGGGGATGCCTAGATCATCGGCAAGTTTTTCAACGGCTGCTGGAAAATTCAGGCCTTCTGTTTGCATGATAAAGGTCACAACATCGCCATGAACGCCACAGCCGAAACAATGATAAAATCCCTTTTCATTGCTGACTGTAAAAGAAGGACTTTTTTCTTGATGAAAGGGGCAACATGCAACGTAATCTCTCCCTCGTTTTTTTAAGGGAACACGACGACCAACAATCTCAACAAGATCGGCCCTTGACTTCAAATGATCCAAAAAACCTTCTGAGAATTTTATCATTTAAGATGTAAGAAGTTCTTTCACCAAACGAGATGCTAAAGCAAAATCCATTTGCCCGACATACGTTTCTTTCAAAACAGCCATGACAATACCCATGTCTTTAGGGCTCTGTGCCCCTTTTTCTTTTATGACGGATATAGCTACATGACGGATCTCTTCTTCAGAAAGCTGTTTGGGAAGAAATTCTTCAATGACGGTAATTTCCTGGCCCTCTTTGGCAGCTAACTCGGGTCTCCCACCTTTTTTATACATGTCAATGCTGTCTTGTCGTTGTTTAATCATGGACTGAAGCATCTGCAAAATGGCAGGTTCTCCAATGCCATTTGCTCCCCCATTGGGACGTTCTGCAATATCCCGGTCTTTGAGGGCCGCAAGAATAAGACGGAGTGTCCCAAGGCGTTCCTTGTCTTGAGCCATAAGGGCGGATTTAAGAGAATCTGAGAGTTTTTGACGTAGCATTTTGTTACCTTTCGTAGAATACGCCGAATTATGCCACTGAACGAGAGCGTTGTAAAATGTTTGTAAGGTTATGGAGTATAATCGTAAATTGCTACCCAATTTGGATCGTCTGGAGGATTTAACGTAGTGTCACTATTTAGTTGATTTAAACAACCAGAAAAAACTTCTCCCAAATTAACAAGAAGGGGGCAGGTGGATCCTTCATGGGGTGGATTATATCCAGGATATAAGTTCGTATCCATATCTTCAAGATCCGTATAACACTGCCAATTGGCAATAGTGTTGCCCGATACTTGGGGAACAAAAGCAAATTTAGCACCCTCAACAAAATGATGTGTTAAGGGACGGCTGACATCAGTTTGACCAAAAGTAATAACAAATGTGCCCCCTCCTTGAGAGGCTAAAGGAAAACTTCCATAAATCATTTCTGCAATAGGCAATGAAGTTGTTTCAGGACTTGGAATGACAGAGGCACCCGGAAAGCTTCCTGTGCAAGGAAAGCTGCCTTCGCATGTGTTGTTATAATAGTTTCGAACGGTTTCCATCACGGCGCTGATATAACCCCGTGCGGCATAAACTTCCTGTTGAATAGCGCGTGGGAATTGATCCACAAGAAAAGAAGCCCCATTGCCCACATCAAATATGGCACTATGAGTGTCATTAAAGCATAGGACAAGAAAGAAGATGAGACCTGCATACAGTCTTTTGTATAAGTTTAGATAGAAATGAGACAGGAAGAGTGTGATAGATTAAGCGAAGCGCACCCATGTGTAGTGCCGTAGAGAGCTTAATCTAGCCCTTTAAATTTTGTTGTAAAAACTAGAAAAGGTCTCGAGAATGAGGTTAGTGATAA
>CAMBTM010000012.1 GCA_945870825.1 Rhizobium sp. Q54 | reverse complement strand
GATCCAGAAAATAGCCCGTTAGGGCTAAGATGAGGGTCTCAAGATTTGACTCCCCCACCATTGAGACGGTTGAAAGGGGGTATTTTAGCCATTCGGCTAACCTCCTGGGTCCCACGCCCCGCCTTACGGCGGGGCTCTGGAAGACAGCGTCGGGCGAATTGCAGCGGGACTCTGAATGAAAGGCAGTGGGGAAGTTGCGGCAAGGCTCTTGATAACGGCGTCGGGAAAACCGCAGGCGTGGTTCAGCTTCGAAGGACAGTGTCGAGGAAACGACAGTTTTAACCCAAAAAAAATCCCCCGGTGAAGGGGGATTTTTGGGATGGGTCAGTGAAAGATGTTAAGATGGAATCCCATTAATCCTAGCCAAAAGATATGCTGCCTTAGTTGATATCTTCTGATCTTTAGATTCTTTTATTATCTCAAGAAGGACATTCCTATTCTGTGATACAGCAAGTTGATTTTCCAAACCAGTTCTTATTTTTTGATTTTTCCAACCATTATTAGTGATAATCACTTGCAACTGACTCAATACCCCTGACGTATCAACCGTCCCAGCTGCGGGAGGAAGTGGACTAGGACTAGGCATTGCCGTCACCTCCGTATCCATCATGTGACCTTCAGCAGGATGCCCTAAAGCACTTAGCGCTGATTCAACCAGAGTATGATAATAGTTAATATTTTCAGCTGTTTCAGTTCCATGAGAAAGCACACTGTCTAGTGTAAATTCATTTAATGAATTTTCGGGTTTATTTTTAGAAAACGAGAAGGGTGATTTTCTAGACAATGCTTTTTTTCTACCTTGTTGTTCCAAATTGTTTTTGTCACCATCGTTAATTACATTTGTATCCAGCGCATCTTTATACTGCTTCACCACAGCCTCAGTTGCTGCCTTTAAAGGCGCTGCTGCTGCACTTACCTGGTCCACAAGTCTCTTGAAGATCAGATACTGAATATTTAATTCAGCAAGCGCATCGATCAATTCTGCTTTTTGTTTATCCCCTGCACGGTCCGAAACCTTGGCCTGTTTGGCGTTCTTCAATTGTGCTTGAATGAGGGCTAACGATTGCACAGCCTCCCTACGATTTTCAGCTAATTTTTTTCCAAAAAGACTATTCTCCGAAAGACCTTCTAATCCCTCCCAATATTTTTTCAATTCTTCAGAACTTTGTGGGTAGAATCCCTGCATGACCGTATGGGCACGCTCTGCCATGGGAACCCCACGGATACAAATATTTTCACAGACGTTTTTGCGTGCAGTCCCTTCTGTCGGCCGTTGAACACAAAAAGTCGAACAGGCTAGCTCACGACACTTCGTTCCTGGACCAGCGAAACCCTTTGTGAACTTCTGTATAAAAGACTTAAAATCACCACAAGATGTTGAACTATTGGCAAATCCAAGCTTAGAAGATTTTGTCATGTTGTCCCGTAAAAACTTTACAAAACCATCTGGGGCACTTTCATCCAACTCCACCTTGGAGAAATCTTGTCTTGTTTCTGGCATAGAGCCTTCAGAAGCTGGAACACTCGCCCCTGCAATCCCGCTCAAACTCAAAAATGCGACCGATAGATATAACGAAATTTTTTTCATATTTTTTCTCCCTGTATCATTACAAAAACTTTTTTTCAGGATAGCGTCTTTATTTAACCTCTGTCAACCTTGACATACGTCCCCCCTCCCCCCATAGTGACATCAGTGAAAAATGGAGGGGACTCAGGCAATCGCGCCTAAGCACCGCTTCGGCGATGCTTAAGTGAGGAAAGTCCGGGCTCCACAGAAAATCGGTGCTGGGTAACGCCCAGCGGGGGTAACCCTAGGGAAAGTGTCACAGAAAATAAACCGCCTTTGATATGCAAATATCAACGGTAAGGGTGAAACGGTGCGGTAAGAGCGCCCCGCGGTCTTGGCAACAAGAACGGCACGACAAACCCCACCTGGAGCAAGACCAAATAGGAACAGCGCATAATGTTTTCTGCATTGTTGTTCGGGTAGGTTGCACGAGGCTTTTGGTAACAAAGGTCCCAGATGAATGATTGCCCACCTGGCGTTCGCCAGGGGACAGAACCCGGCTTACAGAGTCCCCTCCTTTTTTCACATTTTTCTATGTTCAACAAACTGCTTTGCAAGCCCCCCTGAAGCTGATAAAATTAATCTATAATAAATAACAGGAAGTTGTTCTATGTATTTCTATAAAATATTGATCTCACTTCTTTATATGACTTGTTTGATATCCCAAAACAGTACGTCAGGCTGGCTTGATTCTGTTGGCAATGCCATTAAAACAGGGGTTGATGATGTGGGGAAAGGGGCCGCAAGCGTTGCCTCAAATGCCGCATGGTGTGCCCAACAAGGCAATAATCCTATTGCTCAACAAAATCCCACTTATTATCAACGTTGTGGCGCCATGAATGCCATGGGCATGGGCGGCATGGGAATGGGCATGGGCGGTATGGGAATGGGCATGGGCGGTATGGGGATGGGTGGTATGGGGATGGGAATGGGCGGTATGAATCCTATGGGGAATATAGCCAACATGATGACTAATGGGTCCACGTGGGTCGATAATCCAGGAACCCAATTATCCACCAGTGGCATTATGCCCGGCGTCAATGGCATGATGAATGGGATGATGGGTGGCATGGGTGGTATGATGGGGGGGATTGGTGGAACGATAGGCGGTGGCCTTGTTGGCGGTATGATTGGGTCAAAGATAGGCGGAACGACTGGAGAAGTCCTCGGTGGTCTTGCAGGTGCCTTCTTAGGGCATCGTTACGGAAGTGGCAATAGTGGTTATGGGGGGGGTGTCAACCCTTACGGTGGCAATCCTTACGCCGGAAACCCTTACGGTGGGGGGGTTAACCCTTACGGCGGAAACCCTTATGCTGGAGGGGGTAATCCTTATGGCGGCAACCCCTATGGTGGTGGCGGGGGATACAATCCCACAGATGTCTGGGGATAAACCACATCTTGCGTAATATCAAATCTTTCGTTACAACAAGGCTGAAGGATCGTTTTTAGCGGTTGATGCATTCTGTTACAGTGAATCAACTCTTAAAAATGAGAATCTGTAGCGATAATGAAAGAAATTACCATTCCAGCCCATGAGGTTGGACAACGTCTTGATCGGTTTTTGAAAAAAACCTATCCCCATATTCCCTACGGCCTTTGGGCACGGTTAGTGCGTACAGGCAAGCTTCGTGTTGACAAAAAACGTTGTCAATTAGGTGATATGACCCAAGAAGGTCAGGTTTTGATGATTCGGGGTGCTGCCCTTGAGGAAGATCAGACGATCGCCTCTCCTAAAGAACGCATACTTTCCCCCAAAGATACGCAAAATTTTAATGACTGGATCATTTATGAGGATGATTATCTGGTTGCTATCAATAAACCTGCTAATATTGCAACCCAAGGCGGCACGAAGGTTCAGCGTCATGTGGACGCCTATCTTCATCACCTAAACCACACCCAGAATTTCCAGTGGAAACTGGTTCATCGTCTCGATAAAGATACATCTGGCGTCCTATTGATTGCAAAAAATGTCCAAGTTGCGCGAATCCTGACCCAGGCATTCAAGGATGGCGTGATGGAAAAAACTTACTGGGCCATTACGATCGGCGTCCCAGTCCCTATGGAAGGGGAAATTAATGCCCCTCTTCTGAAACGCAATATCGCGGGCCAAGAACTGATGGTCAAAGACCCCGACGGTGACCGGGCATTGACACTGTACCGGGTCCTGGACTTCGCCCATAACAAAGCAGCGTTTGTGGAACTAACCCCGAAGACGGGTCGCACCCATCAACTGCGCGCCCATACGTTATTGATAGGCACCCCGATTCTGGGGGACCCTAAATATCAAAATAACCACCAGGGCCTGGATAATATGACCCAAAAACTGCACCTTCATGCACGATCCATCACACTTCCAAACCTTTTTGGCAAAGGCCCCTTGACCATCAAAGCTCCCGTCAACGACGTCTTTATGGGCACATGCAAGCAGTTGGGATTTGAGTTACCTAAAAAGTAAAGATGTTTAGTATACATCCCGCACAAAAAAAGATGCTACCCTCATTTTAACCTTTATCAAAGAACTGGCTGCCTACGAAAAGCTTGAGCATGAAGTCATTGGGACAAAAGAAGATATCGAACAAACTATTTTTGGTTCCAATCCCAAAGCTGAAGTGCTGATTTTGGACGTTGAGGGTATTCCTGCGGGCTTTGCCCTTTTCTTCCATCACTATTCCACCTTTCTTTGCCGATACGGCCTTTATATTGAAGATATTTACGTACAAGAACAGTACCGGGGCCATGGATATGGGAAGAAATTGTTTGTGGCATTGCCAAAAAACGCGACTGCGGAAGGGTTGAATGGTGGTGTTTGGACTGGAACAAACCCTCCATCGATTTTTATAAAAAACTCGGCGCTGAACCTATGGTTGATTGGACAGTGTATCGGTTGAATCGGGAACAGATCGAGAGATTTTAAGCGTCTCTTTAGATGCATCTCTTGAAACTATTTGCATCTACACAATAACATTTGCATGTTTCTAGATGCGAAATACATTCACGAAACCATCTACAGATTGACAAATGTCTATCTCTAGATGTATAGTCCATTCATAATGGAGTGAAAAATGAAATTTATTGGTCGCAAGCATGAACTGAGCCTTTTAACCGCCTTAAAGAATAAGTCATCTGCTAGTCTTGCTGTTATTTCTGGAAGACGTAGAATCGGCAAAAGCCGACTCGCCCAAGAATTTGGCAAAAATTATATATATTACTCTTTTTCTGGGTTACCCCCCACGCAACAGACAAGTCCTGAATTTCAACGAAAAACATTTGCCTTGCAATTAGAAAAATATTTCAACGTTCCACTGCGTTATGAAAGTTGGTATGAATTGTTTTTATTTTTAGCGGATCAAACACGTCATACCAATTCTGTCATTTTGTTTGATGAAATCTCATGGATGGGATCTAAGGATTCAGAATTTTTAGGTATTGTAAAAACTGTATGGGACCAACATTTTAAACAAAATGATAAACTTGTCCTCATTTTATGCGGATCAGTGTCCTATTGGATTAATAAAAATATCTTATCAAGCACTGGATTTGTTGGAAGGATTTCTCTGCATATACATCTAAAAGAATTAAGCCTTCAAGAAGCTGCACAGTTCTGGAATTACCCAACATCTCAAATTTCTGCTTATGAAATTTTAAAAGTCCTGTCTTGTATTGGTGGTATTCCAAGATATTTAGAAGAAATAAATCCAAAAGAATCGGCTGAAACAAATATTAAACGCTTATGCTTTAATGCTGCTGGCCCTTTATATAATGAATTTGATCAGATTTTCTCAGATTTGTTTAATACACGTGCCAATATATATAAAAATATCATGTACTCCCTCGTGAATGGCCCCATAGAACGCAATGATATTGCCAAAAGTACTGAATTAGCGCCTAACAACTTTTTGACAGAATATTTAGAAAATTTAATCCAAACTGGATTTATTCAAAGGGATTTTATATGGGACTTTAAATCAAAAAATATATCACGTCTCAGTAAATATAGAATTTCTGATAATTATATTCGATTCTACCTAAAATACATTGATAAAATTCGCAGCAATATTGAAAAGGGACAACTGGACGATATTCATTTAACGACAATGAGCGGATGGTATTCCATGATTGGATTGCAAATAGAAAATCTTATTCTTAATAATAGGAAATTAATTTTAAAGGCTCTTGGAATCCCATCAGAAATAGTCGTTAATGATGGACCTTATTTTCAAAAAAAGACCTCTCGGTCTTTAGGGTGCCAAATTGACTATTTGATCCAAACAAAACTAAATGAACTCTATATCGGTGAAATTAAATTTTCCCAAAATCCTTTGGGACCAACACTTGTTGAGGAAGTATCATCAAAAATTAAACGATTAAAATGTCCAAAAAATTTCTCTTTAAGACCTTTTTTAATCCATACAAATGGTGTGACAGAAAAGCTTGAAGAAGAAAATTATTTTACAAAAATGATCAACTTACAAGATCTTCTAATACCTGAAAATCCTTAAGAATGTCCTACTCCGGTCGTCTGTAACTGAGGGCCTCCTGCATATGGGGCGTACCAACGGCGTTATCCCGTGCGAGATCCGCAATAGTCCGGGCCACACGCAAAATCCGATGACAACTGCGCAAAGATAACCGCCATCGGTCGGCGGCTTTTTCCAAAAGCCCTCTTGCATCTTTTGAAAGGTTGGAGACTTCTTCAACCATCGCCGCTGGAATATCACTATTGGTCACGCCCCCCAAAGCATCCAACCGTTTGGACTGAAGCATACGAGCGGCGACCACCCGGTCTAATACCGCAGCACTAGACTCGCCTAGAACACCTGTGTTATCCCCAAAGGATACAGCACCGACCTCCACATGCAAATCCACCCGGTCAAGAAGTGGGCCCGATAAGCGGTCTAGATAAAACTTCCCACACCGAGGTGCTTTGATGCACGTGCGTGCTGGATCTCCCAAGTATCCACAAGGACACGGGTTCATGGCACCAATCAGCTGAAATTTGGCCGGATAAGTATGGTGACCATTCACCCGCGCCACAACGACTTTCCTTGCTTCCAAGGGTTGACGCAGGGCCTCTAACGTGTGGCGTGCAAATTCTGGCAGCTCATCCAAGAACAACACCCCATGATGGGCCAACGTCACCTCGCCCGGTTTGGCACGCATGCCACCGCCTACAAGGGCTGGCAAAGACGCCGAATGATGGGGGGATCGAAAAGGTCGTTGCGATAAAAGGCCCCCGTCAGATAACAATCCCGCGACACTATAAATCATGCTCAGTTCCAAGGCTTCTTCCGCAGTCAAGGAAGGAAGAATCGTCATAAGACGTTCCGCCAGCATGGATTTTCCAGACCCCGGAGGACCTGACATAATCATATTATGCCCCCCTGCCGCTGCAATTTCCAATGCGCGCTTTGGAATAGACTGTCCCCGAATATCTTGAAGATCCAACGTATTTTTTTTGAAAGACGGAAGCGTCGCATGGGGTGGGTCTAAGACTTGATGGCCCTTGAAAAAATTAAGCAGGGTCATGAGGTCTGGCACCGCCACAACATGAAGACCGTCCACCCATGTGGCCTCACGGGCCGAAGCATAAGGACAAATCAAAGACTTCCCGTCTTTAAAGGCCGTCATCGCAGCCGGCAAAACCCCTGGCACTGGTTGAATAGAACCATCCAACCCCAGTTCCCCCAAAACATAATAATCATCTAAGACATCTTGGGGCAAAATTCCCATCACCCCCAAAATAGCCAACGCAATGGGTAAATCATAATGACTTCCTTCTTTTTGCACAGCGGCGGGAGCCAAATTCACCGTAATGCGCCGAGATGGGAGACTCAGGCCAATCGCTTGAAGGGCACCTCGAATCCGTTCTTTTGATTCAGCAACAGCCTTATCAGGTAGTCCCACCATAGGAAATGCCACAACACCGCTTGTGATTTGAACTTGGACGTCTATTTTTAAAACGTCGATGCCTTGAAAGGCAACGCTTGCAACGCGTGCTGCCATGATTTGTCCCCTACGTTAACAGCGGGGGACTAGACACTAATCCCGGTTCAACCGCTGATTGTTGTTTCTCGAAATAGTGTTGGGATCACGGGACTCTAGGCGGGCTTTACGGCGCACATCAGCATCTGATGTACGATTTGGATCATGGGTTTGATTGTGTTGCATTTCTTCAAGTTGTGTCACAATGCGCACATAACTGATGACTTTTTTAACACCTGAAACCCCTTGCGCCCTTTTAACCGCTGCGTCTAATTCCTTTTGAGATCTTGCAATCCCAACAAGAAAAACCGTACCATCAATAACGAGAATCTCATAGTTGCGAGAATTTACTTTTTCATCAAATAAGAGCATGGCGTTTAGCTTGGTTGAGATCACCTTGTCTTGAACCGTCTGCCCAAAACTCTTGGATTCACCCACTGTAAGTTCATTAATGACAGACTGAACCCCTTTAATCTGCCACGCAATACGTACAGCATCATCCTGCATTTGAACTGTTGGCACACGCCCCATCAGCAAGAGACGCCCCTCGTACACGTTGCTTTTGACGTAATAGAAAAGTTTGTGATCATAATCAAAAAGGGCAAAGTGATAGCGGGACCGAATTTCACCATCGGACACATACCCCCCAAGCCCTCGATTTTGAGAAGAACTATCAAGGGTCGTCACCGTCGATGACATAAAACTAATAGGGGAACAACTGGATAAAAATCCGAGCATTAACCCACTGAGAAAAAATTTTTGTATCATCATCTGAACCATTACTTTCCATACCATGCATTTTCTATATGTACTGGAAAACGCCACGGTTTGACAAGAAGAACATCAAACCGCACAGTATAGTGACTGGGACACTGTCTTGCAAAATACTGAGCCGCGTTGATGAGGCGTCTTTGTTGAGGCACCCCTACGACATGGGCGAGGTCATCTCCCGAACTTCGAAACTTAACTTCCACAAAAATAAGTGTTGTCTTGTCATGGGCGATAAGATCGATTTCTCCAAGAGGTGTCTTGTAACGGTGGTAGAGAATTCTAATCCCCTTCAGTGTTAAGAAAAGAATCGCTGCCCACTCTGCCCAAAGACCATGGATTCTCGCCCATTTGCCCCTATATGCGCGTGTCTTGTTCATGCGCTCCCGCATCACCCGAACACCCCCTCAAGACCCACATCAATCTTATGAGTTGTGTTCTGTGAGTTTTAATATATCAGCTTCAGAAAGACCCGTGTATTTGATAATATCTGACATAGGTCTTTGACCTTGAAGAAGATTGATTGCAATTTCTTGCTTACCACGAAGAATACCTTCTTCTCTGCCTTCTTCTCTGCCTTCTTCTCTGCCTTCTTCTCTGCCTTCTTCTCTGCCTTCTTCTCTGCCTTTTTCTATGCCTTCTTCTCTGCCTTTTTCTATGCCTTCTTCTCTGCCTTTTTCTATGCCTTTATCGAACTGCTCTTGGAAAACGATAGAATAATCATCTCGGTTAAAAGCCTCTCGTCTACCTTCTTCTCTGCCTTTATCAAACTGTTCTTGAAAAACGATAGAATAATCATCACGGTTGAATTTCTCAAATTCATATTTTTTCATGATCTCTCCTCTCCATGCGCCAAGATCCAGTAAACTGAGCGCCTTCTTCAGCACTGGATCAAAATCTTCCGGAATGTTCTCCATGCTTACAGATTCTTTCAATATTTTCAACCACTGTTTTTTAGGGCCTTCTTCCACCAAATCCAACTTCACCCGGGGCAGTTCAATTTGATGTATCATCAAAAAAGGCAATCGTTCCTTTGGATGCAGCACATCTGTCATCATGTACAACTTCTCAACCTCTCCAGGTGGTAGCGTGTTGCTGTCATAGTCCAGAATATTAATCCCAATCACGTACCTCATTGATGACCAATCGTCCCCTTGCTTGAGTTGCTGGGAATAAACGGAAGATGCATAATAAAATGCCCGGGCATTCCAGTGATTGTGTCTTTCAATCTGCACTTCCACGATAAAGATATCGCCATCTTTTATCCGACACGCAAAGTCCATATGACGTTGTGTTTCCTCCATCCCTTTTACCCGTAAAATAGGCACCGATGTTGGATAGGGCTCAACTCCCACAATGTCACCACGCTTCGTGAAGGCATTTAAGAACGATAACTGTATATCCTTCTCTTTCATGATATGTTTGAATGACGTGTCAAACGTCGCACGCGCAAATCGTTTTTCTTCTTGGTATGGTTTTATGATCATCTTTCTCTCCTCGTTTTTTCAAGGAGAGTCTCTGCCTAAATGCCATAAAAGTCGCGTTGATAGATTTCACTTCTATCAACTCAATGGCTAAAAAGAAGAAGGCAATCCCATCATCACCACATCAACCAAGCTTCCATCACCACCTAACGTATTCACCTGGGCAGAACCATAATTAATTCCCCCAATCATCAAGGTCAGGTCTTTTTGAAGAAGGGCCGCTTCAGGGCTGGGATAAGAATCAATACAGACATCAGTGGGTAAATATAGGGGGCCAGTCCCTCGAATTTCCTTAAGATCAGAATAAAATAAAAAACGAACACTTGGGGAAGACTCTCCCTGTTCAACAAAAAAGTACAAAGGCATTGCCGTCAAAGGCTCTGAGGTGTTTTGAACATATCCCCCTAAAGGATACAAGAGCAAGGGATCTTCGCTTGATATGGCAATGGTTTCTAAGGGGCTTGAAAAGTCGTATCGCCACAAAAAATCTCCTTCATTGAAAGAATGATTTGTCCAGGGCAGCATCCCTTCTGATGACGGAATGCCGCAAAAGCCAGTATGCATTAAAATGATGGTTAAGATACGTCCCCGATTCCTAATATTTAAGCCTTCAGGGGTATAAAGGTCTTCTCTCTCCAATCCAAAGCCCAGTCCCTCGATCAGTGTCCAATAAGAGGCCGTTTTAATAGTAACCCGTGCCCGTATCACAAAAACATCTGGATAGGTCATGGTCTCTGATGGAGGTATAACCGGAGTCATGTCAAGCGTTGGTGTTCTTGTGTAATTCCCAGAAAAAATGGGCGCCTCATAGCCCACAGGATAGGGTTTTCTTTCAATAAATCGCATTAGCATTCCTCCTCTATCATATGTACCTGGCAAGGGGGGATCCAGGGACGGATGACCTTGAGCATTATGGCATGGTGCGCGACATCGCCTCTGTTCAAGTCCATCAAATCCACCGTCAAATGGGTGGGATGTTGTTTCACCAGCGCCTCAGCTTCTTTGAGACTGCTAAATGTCTTGCCAGCCAAAAGGGCATTTTGTTCCTCAGCGCTATTTTTGACCCTTAACCGTCTTAGCACAGCAAACCCATCCAATTGACGGGGATCGATAATACCCTCTTCAGGTTTTTGATCTCGGGGATTTTCAATGATAATCCCCGAGGGAGTCTCCAGAAATTGCCCATGATCCTCAAGGGGCTCAAAGGTTATTGGTTGCCCAATGCTAGAAAGCAAGGTAATACGGGCCCGGGCCACCCCATGAAGAAATGTTAAGGTATAAGCAACCACTTTTCCAACCAGTTCACCCCCTTGAAACCGTTCATCTTTAAGGCGAATGGAGGTATCGCAATCAATATCCTCCACAAAGTGAAAATCCGTTTCAAAGGTTGTCTCAAAGACCCGTGCCCCCATTGCTAGATAGGCCCTCGCGCGCTCTAACGCATGAAGAATAGACTGATTGCCGCGCGGCGTTAGGAAATAGGTCGATGCAACCCCATCCCCCAAAGGACTTCGATCCAGCGATGACGTCCTCCAGCAATCCCAATCCTCTTCAAAAGTGCTGGAAGACTGATGCGGGACACTACAAACATAAGACCGCCCATGATGTTGGATGGGTTCATCCACCGCATAATGCCGAGAGGGTGTCCAGAACGGAGTCTCATGGTCAAGGCGAATGTCTTGCAGTTTGAACCGCAATTTTTTTTGTGTTTGCCTAGAATCTTGATGTTCCAAAAACAAAGGCTGAAGGGATGATTGAAGGGTAAAGCACACAGACTCTTCCCTCTTTTGACGGTATATCATCCCCATGACAAGATGCGGAACAAACCATGAACGAGGCAGATGAGCCCCTGCCCGATCCTTAATAGAAAATCCAGCAGAAATAGCCGGATAGCGATAATCCGTCCCCCCTGTCACAGGATCAAAGGGGATAAGAGATGACTGCATCACCGTATAACCTGTGTGATGAATCACATGTCCCGGTTGGAGCCATGATTTTTGAACGGCCTGGGGGGTTAATGTTGTTATAAAAGGTTCTGGCAGGGCCTCCATCAAGGCGGGTGAAAGGTTGACAAGGCCTGTGTATTCTTGAACCCATTGGACACTAAGATGGACGGATACGTCCCCCAACGCCCGTTTTTTGATGCGGGTTTTAAGAGAATTATCATCAAAACGATCATCTAAATGAATGGTTTTGGAACCTTCAAAAAGCCCTGAAAAAGAAAACGCCCCTTCGCGATTCCAATGGGGAAGATTGATGTAGCCTTCTAAAATTTCATCTAAATCCTCCCCACTATCTGGGGCCACAAAAAGACCATCAAACTGAGGAAGAACTTTCAATGCTTGCTGAGCTAATAATATTTTGGAATGTTCAGTATCAGGTGTTAGGGTAATCCGGACCCGATAAGGATTATCCTGGACAGGATTTTTAACCATTGATCCACAAAACAAAATTTTGGGCGAGTGATCTCTCTTGTAATAAATAACAGCTTTTTCTCCCATACGGTGATTGGCAAGCCCATCATTGACAAGAAGCAGATGCACGTATGGAAGGGCCCCCTCTTGATGAGAAACCTTAACACTTAAAATGTTCTTTGAAGAATGGTGTAGGATTGGATTGAAGATTTCTATTGGGTTAAGCCATGAAATATACAGCATGTTAGGGTCCTCTATTGATTATGATTTTAAAAAAAATCCCCCCATCATAAATGGAGGGACGCTGGTTCGTAAAATTGAATAATTGAAAAAAAGATCGTAAAAAGGGTTTAGAATGTTAGCTTAACAAAGGGTTTCCAGCTCCAATGCAGGGGCATTTTCCTGAAGTATGTAAAGAGTATGCAGTTCGTTGATGGCAATAGGCAATTGAACGGGATAGTGATCAAGAGGGATGGATCTATTGAACAGAATGTGGCCTGAACTCATTGTGATAAAGAAAAACCATCATCCTTCATCCTCACCACGTAATGGGTTAAGCTTGGCAAAAGGGTTTTTCTCTGGCAGTTCTTCCATAATGGGCTCAAAAACGGCATCCTCATGTCTTGGGTAAGGATTCATAGAAAGACTTAAATATTGCACCATGATTTCCCCCATATCAAAAAGACCAGTGCCGCCAACATAAAGAGTCTCCGCCTCTTCACGGGCTAAGTCCAACCAATGATCATCTGCCGTATAGGCCTCGGGTTCGGGATCTTTGGACAATAGCAAAGAAATCCGTTCACTCACTTTTTCTGGAACAGGTTTCAAAGACACCACACAGGTTTGAACCAAATCAGCGGCTAAAACCACATCGAGCTGAATAGACTTTTGGGCCTGCGTTGGGGGGTGGACCGTTATGTCCGCCGTCAAAGCGTCTAGGGCAATAAGGCCCAACCGTTTACAAACGGCCTCTAATTCAGCTTTGCTAGCTGACAGAAAAAAGCTTTGCGGCCCTTGCAATAAAACATTTGCATCTAAAATACGTGAAAATTCTAATTCCATGGGACTCAATCCAGTTATTCATTGATGATGGCGGATGGGGTGGGATTCGAACCCACGAGGAGCTATTAACCCCTGCCGGTTTTCAAGACCGGTGCCATCAACCGCTCGGCCACCCATCCAACACACCTGATTCTTCCCAAAACTTTGTCCCCGGGTCAAGGGATTTATTCTTTCATGCTATTCTTTTCATGCCATCACCCTTGAAAGAATTACTGGGGGGCTTTAATATAAATTAACGAGGGCCCGCTATAAATTCCCCTTTTGGAGACAATTAAATGAATCTAATACAGCCTATGATGATGATTTTTTCCATCGTTTTTCTTGGCATTTTCTTTGAAAAACGAAAGATCTTCACCTTGCAACATGTCGAAGCTCTCCAGAAATTCTTACTCAACGTAGGTCTTCCTTGTTATCTTTTTACCTCTATTTTGCACCATGATTTAAAAAGTTTGATCCACTGGCCTTATGTCTATAGCTATCTTTTATCCTTTGCAGGCGTTGCTGGATATATCATGATTGTCTTTCCTAAAAGCCGCGGATCAAAGCGATCCGTTCAAATGCTTGCTGCTGGGTATTCGAATACCAGTATGTATAGCCTGCCTGTGATTACACTCCTGCTTGGGGACCCCAGTGCCTCTATTATGGCCATGTTGATACAAATTATTGGCGTACAATCTGTTTTTTTGACCTTTCTCAGCTTTGAAAAGCATAAAGAAAAATCCATCGCTGATAAATTGTTGGCAGGGGTTTCAACCCCCCTAATCATCATGCCGATCCTTGGCCTTCTTTGTAATGCCCTTGACGTTCATCTTTACCCTGTCCTGACCTCAACTATTGAACATTTAGGCCAGGGGGTCTCAAGCTTGACACTTTTTGTCTTTGGCTTAACCGTTGGCAGCATTCGTTTGCATAAAGACACCCTTGACAAACCCCTTGTCTTGATGGCAATGGGTAAAACCATGGTCCATCCCATCATTGGCTTTTGTGTTGGTCGATACGTGTTTGATCTTGCTCCCTATTGGTTATGGTCCCTTGTGATTGCAACGTGTGCCCCCACAGCGTTTATTATTTATCTGATTTCAAAGCAGTTTGGTATTGACCAAGAGCGTATTAAAAAGGTTGTGGCCTTAACATCCGTCTTGTCCTTGGTGTCTCTCGTCATTCTTGGGTGCATGATCAAATCTCAATAAAATTGAGCAATGGGGGCGAAACCACTCCCTCTGCGCCGTCATCTCGGGGATTTTTTGTGCGTTTTTGATAAATCTAATTTTCTATATGTCCTTATACCCGTTCATTTCGAATAAGCGCCAGAAGAGGGCCCATAAAAAAGGGGCCTGAACGGCCCCTCTCTCCAAAACTAACGTTATATTAGTTGTCGCCTCTTCTTGATTCAGCCAAACACACACATTTACCAGCGTCAGCACTTGCTGCAACGGCAACAGTTTGCCCAAGACGTTCACACTTTTCACGGCAAGCAGCACTGCTATAACCAGAGCGCTTGGAACTTTCATCACCTGAGATGCAAGAAGACAAGCTCAACGCTGCAACCACACCTGTTACACCCAAAATTCCTACTAAAAATGATTTTTTCATCAGAGTCCTCCTAAAAACGTTTTATTTTTTTTACTTATATTTACTCTCTCATGTCTAAGGCTAGAGATCAACTCATTTCTTTCTAAAGAATCATACCAAGAATAATTCTCGATGCATCTTTGCAACACTTAAACACCCCGCTAGAGCACAAGGATGGATAAGACATAGACGATGGAAAAAATGAAAAAGGCTGTAATAAGCTTCATCGTGGGATCTCCTGTTTATTATAATTTTTTCCCAGTATGCCATCTGAAAGAGCAGGCATCAAGGGCCTATTAAGAGGCCTTTTCAAAAGATAATACTAATTTTTGTCCCAGTGCTGCAGCCGCCTTTGATAATTGCTTGAGACTCCCCCAATGATGCGGATTTTCAAGTCGTGCAACCGATGGCCATGATGTCTCTAAAAATCGTGCAAGATCCGCAAGGGTTGAATTACCTCTGTTAAATTTCACTAAAAGAGCTGCTTGTACACGGGAAGCTGGGAAAAGAAAGATATCATCCTTGCCGATAATGGCTGGCGGCAGAGGAATATCTATCTTTTCCGCCATACGTCCTTCTAACGTTAATGTTAGCACTTCTTCGCCGTTAAAAAGAGCTTCTTCATAAGTCTCACCTTCTGTAAATGCCTCTTTAAAATCCGGAAAGATTACTAGAAATTTCCCATTATCTTCATGGGTAATTGTGCACGGATATGCGATTCTCATTTTAGCTTAACTCCTGTTTGGCGTTCAATCGCTGCGATTAAACCCTTGCCTAAATCTTTAGTGCCATGAACAGCCACGGTTGTTCTATTCTCCCCTTTTCCAAAACGATAATGACTCCCTTGAGAACGTAGAATTTCCCAACCATTTTTTTTCAATTTTGCGATAACCTGTTTTCCATTTGCTCAAAAATGATATATCATTTAATATAGATGTGCAAGATCTACGAGAAAAATCATAGCCCTGCTATCAATTCTGGCGGCTGCGGATCAAATCAATAAGATGGGGAAGAGGAGAATGCTTGAAGCCCATTTGATGCAAGATATCAACTGCTTCTTGCCTGAGGTCTGCCGCGTAGGAACGAACCCCTTCAAGGCCTAAATGGGTTACAAAGTTGGCTTTATCAAGGCGGATATCTTGAAGGACAGGCTTGCCCATTTGGTCTTGGTATCCAACTGTATCCAACAAATCGTCGGTAATTTGATAAATGAGTCCCACTTTTGTGCCAAATTTCTTGAAAAGTTTAAGATCGCGACTGGAAGCCCCGCCAAGAAGAGCCCCTGCCTCACACGCAAATTCGATCATGGAACCAGTCTTGAGGTTATGAACGTCGATCAACCCCTCTAATGTATCTGTTCGATTGCCACCCAGAATATCCAACGCTTGGCCTTGCATGATTCCCCGGGGGCCTGCGACTTGAGATAACATACGCATAAGCACACACCGCTTTTCAGCAGAGGTGTGTGTATTCGGGTGGGATAACACTTCAAAGGCTAAAGAAATTAAGGCATCACCTGCCAAAAGAGCAATCGCTTCTGAAAACTGTACATGACAGCTGGGCTGGCCCCGTCTTAAATCCGAATCGTCCATACAGGGAAGGTCATCATGAATAAGGGAAGAACAGTGGATAAATTCCAAAGCCGCCCCTGCATGCAGGCTTTCGCCCGAGGGCACATTGTAAAGACGCGCCACACTACACAAAAGGAAAGGCCGTAGCCGCTTACCGCCTGTCAAACAGGCGTAGGCCATGGCATCATAAAGGGGTTGGTCTTTGGTATCGTCGAAAGGAAGGAAAGACGCCATCACTTGTTCGATGGCTTGACCCACTTGGCGCACTTCATTTTGGAGGAAATCTAATTCGTCAAAGACTTCTGCGGTTTGGGTCATACGCATGAATAAACTCCCTCTTTTTTTCGTTTTCTTTCATTATAGCCTTCACAAAGAACCCCTGACAAGTTTTCTAAACGATATGCTACCAAAAAAAACAAAAATCCTTATGCATCAAAGGTTTGAGGAATGGTTGTCGGCGTCCCTGATCCACTTTCAACAATTTGCTCAACTTTAAGCTGGCACTCCTTCAATTTCTTATCGCAAAAAGCCTTCAAGGCCGTTCCCCGTTCATAGGTACCAATGGCTTGGTCTAAGGTCGTCTCGCCACGTTCCAAAAGACGGACGATGTCTTCGAGCTCTTTTAATGCGGCTTCAAAGGTCAGAGTGTTGATATCTTGGGGCATGGCTGTTCCTTTTTCTTATACTGCAGTACCTTAGCTTAAAACGATCTTAGTTTCTAGAGTCCGGATTTTGGAATTTTTACCATGAAATTTGAAAGTGACAGAAGCCCTATTGACATGCCATACTATTTATACATATACATGCACAAAAGTTTAACTATTTATACACATAGGTAATAATTTGTTAAAAAGAATTTTGCACCTAACTATTCCAAAAGGTCAAACGATATTCCTTTGGGGCGCCAGAAAATCTGGGAAATCTACTTTTCTTAAAAGTCATTTCCCTCAAAGCATTTATATTGATTTTTTGGACCACGACTCTTTTTTAACTTATAGCAGAAACCCTATGCATTTACGGGGATATCTTTCAACGTGTTCGAAAGAATCTCTTGCATCTCCTATTGTTATTGATGAGGTTCAAAAAGTCCCGGAAATATTGGATGAAGTACACTGGATTATAGAAAACATGAAGGGAACTTCCTTCATCTTATGTGGATCAAGTTTAAGAAAACTCAAACATTCAGGAGCGAATCTTTTGGGAGGGCGAGCCTGGAGCCAGTTGTTTCTACCCCTCTGTTATCCAGAACTAGACCATTTTGATCTTTTAAAGATTTTTAACAACGGACTTATCCCCAGTCATTATCTTGAGGAATCTTATCCCAAAAAAGCATTAAAAGGCTATATTGGCAATTATTTAATCCCAGAAGTTCAGTGGGAAAGCCGTGTAAGGCAAATGTCAGGGTTCACAAGATTTTTAGAGGTTATTGCCATTAGCAATGGTCAAATACTGAACTACAGCAATATAGCAAGAGAATCTGCTATGAGCGCAAGGACCGTCCAGGCTTATGTGGATCTTTTAGTCGATATGTTCCTTGCCTACAGGATATATCCGTATACGAAGTCTCAAAAAAGACAATTAATTACAAGCGCGCCTAAATTCTATTTTTTCGATACAGGCGTAGTCAATGCCATCTCAAACCGTACACTTTCCAGTTTAAAAGGTCCTGAAGCAGGCCATTTGTTTGAGCAATACGTATTTTTAGAACTTTTGGCTTATAAAGAAATTAAAGAAAAAGACTATGATATCACCTATTGGCGCACCAGAAGTGGACTAGAGGTTGACTTTGTTTTAGGAAAGGGAACCGTTGCTCTTGAAGTGAAACTGTCCAAGAGCATCAGCGTCAGTGATATTCATGGTATTATTGAATTTGCAAAAGAATCTAAGCCTCAATATGTAGCTGTCATTTGCCTAGAAACACATCCCCGTCAAATGACTGTAGAAGGTGTTGATATTATGATTCTTCCTGTCGAATCATTTTTAAAAATGTTGTGGGGCGATCAACTGCCTCTTTCTTGAACTCTCTTAATAATTCTTCCCAGGAATATTTTTTACCATGAAATTTGAAAGTGACAGTTTCAATTTTCATGGTATTTTTTGGGACAAGGGCATAAAAAAAGCCCCCAGATGGGGGCTGTCTTTGGAATACGTTAAGGCCGTTAACCCTCAGGCTTGTTCTTGAACCTCTGGTTGAACAACATCCACAACTTTGGAAGTACGCGTCTCATCGGTTTCAAGGAGTTGGCGGGCCAAGGACCCAAGACCACGTTTCTTTTCAGAAATACGGGCTTTTTTACCGGTTAAATCCCGCAGATAGTAAAGCTTCGCACGGCGTACAGACCCGCGGCGCACGACCTCGATTTCAAGCTTTGGAGAATGAAGAGGGAACACACGCTCAACCCCTTCGCCGTAAGAAATTTTCCGCACTGTAAAGGACGAGTTAATCCCGCGATTGCGCCTCGCTATACAAACCCCTTCATAGGCCTGCACACGCTCTCTCGTGCCTTCAACGACTTTTACCAAAACCCGGACCAAGTCCCCTTCTGTAAAGTTTGGGATCTTTCGATCAAGCTTTGCGACTTGTTCTGCTTCGACTTGTTGTAATATGTTCATAATTCAATCTTCCTTTTTTTTGTACAACATCCAGAGGTCAGGGCGACGCATTTCTGTCATCTTTTCTGCCATTTCTTGGCGCCACTGACATATACGAGCATGATGCCCAGAGACCAAAACCTCCGGCACCACCTCACCTTCCCACACCTGTGGGCGTGTGTAATGGGGATACTCAAGCAACCCCTTACAAAAACTTTCATCCTGGAAAGATGCCTCTTTCCCAAGAATTCCCGGACGCAGCCTTAAGCACGCGTCGATGAGAACCATAGCAGCAAGTTCACCGCCTGACAATATATAATCACCAATACTAAGTTCTTCAATCCCTCTTTTTTGAAGAAATCTTTCATCTACCCCTTCATACCGGCCACAAAGGAGGTTTAAACCTGGTGCTGTTGAAAGCTTTTGCACGGTTTCTTGTGTCAAGGGCTTGCCCCGCGGCGACAAATAATAAGTCGGAAATACTTGATCAGGCCCCAAAGACTGGTAGGCTGCATCCAATACATCCGCCTTCAAGACCATTCCGGCACCCCCTCCAAAAGGGGTATCATCCACGGATTTATGAGCATCCGTTGCAAAATCCCTGATGTTGATGGGATTTAACTGCCACAGATTCTTTGCCATAGCTTTGCCAACAAGCGAATAATTGAGGGCACCTGGAAACATTTCCGGAAAAAGGGTCAGGATATTGATCGTCCAGGGGATGTTTGAAGTGGTCATCTCATGTCCCCTCTCTCTTTCCATTTGTCAACCCACCACGAGCGGTCACCCTTGTTTCTCTGGCTGCCATCCACGTTCTCTTTTTTGTCACCCCAGCAAAGGCGGGGGCCCAGGATAACAAAGGAAATCTCGCGGGTTGAAAAACTCTGTAACGTCGAAATCTTGACAGTTCCCCTGGGTCCCCGCCTTCGCGGGGATGACAAAGAGGAAAGCGGGGATGACAAAAGGGAAAGAGTAGATGACAACAGGGAAAGAAGGAATGACAAAGAAGTAGAAAGGGGCAATAAATAAAAATCCATAACCTTGTAGCAAATCATCACCCTTACGCGAACGCCTCAAGGTGAGATTTATCCACATAAAGTGTCCCTGAGGCAATATCAACGCTGGGAACTATGTCTTTTTGAAACGGAATCATGACCGTCTCGCCTGATCTCTCTGGTTCCATTTCTAAAAGAATACCGGCCCCAAAATCATGGACTTCGTGAATAACACCCAAAAGATTGTCTTGTAAATCAAAGACTTTCAATCCAATCAAGTCTGCGTGATAATACGTTTCTTCTTCTTTAAGCTTTGGAAGGCGATCTTTATCGACGTAAAGATAGGTGTTTTTGTAGAATTCTGCCTGGGTGCGGGTTTTAACGCCTTCAATTTGAGCAATAACAACACTGTCCTGAGTTTGATGGAGAAGGGTCAGCTCAAACAAGGGGGCCCCCGTTTCATCCATCAAAGGGCCATAAGAAACCACATCAAAGGGATCCTCCGTAAAGGCCCTGACTTTCACCTGACCCTGAATTCCTTGGGGACCTGTTATACAGCCAACACAAAGAAGATTTTTGCCGTTAGAGGCTGCCATCATGAAGAACGCTCCTTCTCACTCAAGAGAATTTATTCCTCGTCGGAATCATCCCCGCCAGCAGATTCAACAGAAGACTCACAAGCAGATTCAGCTTCACTGCTTGCCGCTGGACCTTCTTCAACAGCCGGTGCTACTTCTGCAGCTTCTGCCTCAGCCGCTGCGGCAGCTTCTGCTGCTTGGCGTTCGGCCTCAACAGCCGCTTCTTGTGCTGCAACTTCCGCAGCCTTGGCTGCTTCCTCCGCCGCTAGTTTCTTTTCAGCTGCCTCACGCATTTTCTCTAAGGTCTTGGCCCGTGGCTGATTCTTCTTCGTTTGTACCGGCCGTGGTTTTGCCTTCAAAAGACCGGCATCAACCAAAAATTTCTCCACACGGTCTGTTGGCAAGGCGCCAACCCCTAACCAATGTTGGATACGATCCGTCTTCAATGTTACACGGTTTTGGTTATCCCCTTGTAAAAGAGGGTTGTAAGACCCAACTTTTTCAATAAAACGACCATCCCGTGGTGAACGCGCATCCGCCACAATAATTTGGTAATAAGGGCGCTTTTTGGCCCCTCCGCGCGCTAAACGTATTTTTAACATTCTTTTAGTCTTCCTTTCTAAAAACGTAACCGATTACTTAAAAAAATTCCCCAACCCTTGGCGCAACAAGCCTTTTTTATCCAACTTGTTCATGCGCTTCATCATCTTCATGGCGCCTTCATACTGCTTGAGCAGTTGATTCACCTCTTGCACCGTGACACCAGCACCTTCCGCAACACGCCTTTTACGAGAAGCATTCAACAATGTGTGGTACCGCCGCTCTTTGGGTGTCATAGACCCCACAATCGCAATTTGGCGCTTGATGACCTTATCGCTTTCTCCAGCGTTTGGCAACTTATCCTTAACACTGCCAAGACCTGGCATCATACCCATAAGTTGGGCCATCCCGCCCATTTTCATCATCTGACGGAGTTGGGATGCCATGTCGTTTAAATCAAACGTTCCCTTCGCTAGCTTTTTGTTTAACTTCTCTGCCTCGTTTTTGTCAAGGGTTTCTGCAGCTTTTTCCACAAGACTTACGACATCACCCATCCCGAGAATCCGCCCTGCGATACGATCCGGGTGAAAAGTATCAAATTGGTCAATCTTTTCCCCAAGACCCACAAACTTAATAGGACAGCCCGTTACATGCCGCATAGAGAGCGCTGCACCCCCCCGCGCATCGCCGTCAATACGGGTCAGAATAATACCGGTCAGTGCAAGTTGTTCAGAAAAAGATTTTGCAACCGTCAAGGCATCTTGACCTGTCATGCTATCTGCGACCAACAAGGTTTCTACTGGCTTTGCCAAGGCGTGGATGGCTTTGACCTCATCCATCAATCCTTCATCCACATGAAGTCTTCCGGCTGTGTCCAACAACAACACATCATAGCCTTCAAGCTTTGCCGTCTTCAAGGCACGTTGTGTAATCTTGAGTGGCTTTTCTTCTTGAACGATGGGAAGCGTCGCAATACCAATCCGTTCCCCTAACATTTTCAGCTGTTCTTGGGCCGCCGGGCGATAAGTATCAAGAGATGCCATCAACACCTTTTTACGGTATTTTGTAACAATCCATTTGGCAAGTTTTGCTGTGCTGGTGGTTTTCCCAGATCCTTGAAGCCCCACCATCACTAAAACTGCCGGCGGCGTTGTTGCAAGATGAAGGGATGATACTTCTTCCCCTAAAATTTTGATCAATTCGTCATGAACGATTTTAACGACCATCTGGCCGGGCGTCACACTTTGAAGGACGGCTTGACCAATGGCTTTTTCTTTGATGGATTCCGTTAAAGACTTAACGACGGGTAATGCCACGTCTGCCTCAAGCAACGCCACGCGGATTTCCCGAAGGGCGAGCGTAACGTCTTCTTCTTTAAGAAATCCTTTCCCCGTCAGAGTGGAAAAAATTTTTCCTAAACGATCGCTAAGATTTTCAAACATGACCGTCTTGATCCCTTACTGTCCCGTTCACAAACACAACCGTTTTGGCTGTATCACATACGTAAGGCAAAGACCTTTTGTCTGTCTCAGCTTTTCTATGAGATCCGTCACAAAAAGGAAAAACAACACTGTGCCCGCAGGTACAGAAAAAATAAGTCTTTCCCGATTCAAGGGAAACATTTAAAGGGGTGTTTAATTTGTCCATAAAGGATCTTATAGACAAAATCTAAGAAAATGGGAAGACGGAATGTATCAAGGGTTACTGGCAACCCGGTCAACAATTTTGTGACTGGCGTCATCATAAACCCTTGATTGAATGCTTTGAACTTCATTGCCAAAAATAGACCCACCAATTTTTTTTAAATGGCCCCATGAAAAAAGGTTCGGCCAACTCAGTTTAAGCACAGGAAACGCTGGCCATACGGCATAAATAACAAAAGGCATAGCAGCCATTACTGCCGTTACAGTCCCGGCCTGAATAGCCCGCACTCCCAAATGACGCCCCTTAGCCGGCTCTGTTGCCGTTAAAAGAAACACTTTATCCCAATTGATTCCAAGATTCTTCCAATCGTTAGACCAACCCCTATCTTTAAGGATTTTTGGCAAAGAAGATCCTTCATTTTTCAAACAATTTTTTACTGTATTTTTCCCGCAAATAGGGGGATTCCCAGTCTTTCCATCACTTGTGTAAATACTATTGTTAAAAACATCCCTGACCCATACCTATTCTAACGCAATGATTTGACTGACTTTGTTATTTTATACTGCCAGTCCATTAGCCCCTGATCATTCCCTTGTTTTTTATTTTATAGAAAAAAATGAAAGAATGTTATTTATTCATTTGATTTTTCAAAAAACGTCCTTAGAGTCCTAAATTGCAGGTTTGGAGGTCTTGCAGGTAGATATTTAAAGGAGGACACCATGCAACCATAAATTCATAAAAACTCAGGTTTTTTCAAAGTTGGAGCCATTCGTTAGAGTGTCTCCAATTTTTTATGTTTTTTTGTCAGCCCCTTTTCTTGAGTCTTCTTTGAAATCCGTGTAAGCTTTTTTTATACATATACTCTTCATGATTTAAGTTCTGGATTCGAAAATGAGGGTCGAGTGCTCGGATGTGTCCCTCTTTGTACATGAGGAAACCATGTCCCGGTGGAGATCCCGATGTTTTTAAAAACCCAGAACTTTAAGGATGAGACGTATAACAAGGAGGATTTTATGATTGGATTTAACTGGCTAGACGGTCTTATCGTCTTAGGTCTTTTACTTTTTGGGCTTATGGGTTTTATCAAAGGCTTCACCCAGCGTATTTTATCTCTTCTGAGCTGGGGAGGTGCTATCGCCCTTTCCTTTAAGATATATCCTTTCTTGAAACCCCTGGTGACAAAGTACATTGCCCAAGGCACGACCGCCACAGTCATCACCTCTGCGGTTCTTTTTATCACGTTATTAGTTTTATTCAAACTACTGACAACAGCCGTTTCTAACCTTATCCATAAAGGCCCCTTAAAAGGTTTGGACCGCATGTTGGGCATTATCTTTGGGATAGGGATTGGGGCATTGGTTGTTTCCTTGACCGCTATGATCATGCATATTTTCTTTACACCTCACATGTCATCAGATGTTATGCGAACCTCTAAACTCTGGCCCTTTGTTCTTCAAGGAGAAAAATATGTCGAGGACTTAAGCCCTCTTGACCATAAAACCCTTGCCAAACATAATCCCCTCAAAGATATTGACCTAAACCCTGCAGAAGAGATGACTTATCCTTCCAAAGAACGGTCAGAGCTTGATCATCTGTTGAATAAAGTGGACAAACCCCATGCTTAAAAAAAGTTATACTTGGATATTAGAAAAAGCTGGACACCCCTACGCCAAATGGTACTTGGCCGGGATTTCTTTTGCAGAAAGTTCTGTGTCCCCTTTTCCGCCAGACCCCTTGATGGTTCCCATGATTATCAGGGATAAAAGCAAGGCGTGGTCTGTTGCCTTTAATGCCACTGTTTCGTCTGCCTTAGGCGGCATCTTAGGGTATGCTATCGGTCTTTTCTTATTTGAAAAATTGGGAGTCCCTATCTTGAATGCTTACAGCCTTCAAGATAAATTCACGACTTTTCAAGAAACATTTCACCGCTGGGGTTTTCTTGCCATCATGATCAAAGCCTTTACCCCCATTCCCTTTAAATTAGTCACCATTACCTGTGGGGCTGTTAAATTTAACTTTTGGCTTTTTCTTTTAGCATCCACCTTGTCCCGGGGTTTGCGTTTTTATATCCTGGCTGCCGCTTTAAAGCGCTGGGGAATCCGCATTAACACCCTTATGGAAGAGCACATTGGGTTGATTACCCTTATGTTTATTGGATTGTTGGTAGGTGGATTCTTCTTGGTAAAATATATCTAAATGACACGATTGAAAGAAAAAAGTCTCGATATTCTCTGTAGTATTTCATTTCTGGCCCTTTGTATGGCATTCATTGGGCAATATGGGTTTGATCTTCCCCCATGCCGGTTTTGTATTTATGAACGGTATCCCTATGGCATTGCCTTTATCCTGAGTCTCGTTGGCATGAGTCAACCATCCTGGCTGCCTTATCTTCAAAAGTTATTTTTCATTACTTTTGTGGCAGGGACCCTTCTCACAGCAACCCATGTAATGATAGAACATGGGTGGATCCCCCTGCCCCGTTTTTGCACCTCAGACCTCACCTTGAATGCCGAGACCACCGTTGAAAGTCTTAAGCTCCAAATGATGGAACAACCACGGGTTACCCCTTGCCACATTGCCCCCCTTAAAATCTTTGGCCTTTCTTTTGCTGAATACAACCTGGTGCTATCCTTATTCTTGGTTTGGTTTTGTGCCCGGTTTGTAAGGTGGGTCCCATGAAACCAGACATCCATGCAATGATCCGGGTGAACCACGCCGGCGAATATGGGGCCACGCGTATTTATGCAGGCCAATTAGCCGTGCTCAAGAATAGGGGTATAACACCCTTAATCCAACACATGGCCGATCAAGAGAAAAAACATTTTGAGGCTTTTGATGCCTTGATGCGAGAAAATCGTGTACGCCCAACCTTATTGTCGCCTCTGTGGCATATAGCCGGATTTGCTTTAGGGGCAGGATCTGCCTTGCTTGGAAAGCGGGCCGCCATGGCGTGTACTGTTGCAGTAGAATCCGTCATTGATGAACACTACCAAGATCAATTGGATCAGCTTGAAGACAATACGCCTTTAAAGACGCTGATCGAAACATGTCATCAAGAAGAACTAGAACATCGCCATACAAGCCTTGAGAATGATGCTGAAAAGATGAAAGGTTATAAACCCTTCACAACAGCCGTCAAAGCGGCCTCAAAGTTGGCTATCTTTTTATCAAAACGGATTTAGGGAAAGGATGTCACAGGAAAAGAATAGGATCATCAGGCTCGCCACTTGTTTGCCTAACACTCATTTTGAAAATTTTGTAGCATCTCAAAAGCCCTCTGGTCTCTACAAGTTGTTAAGAATATGCCCTACATTGATAAAGATTGTCTCAGCCTTAAAGGGATATGGCAAACCCCAGCCATGACCTTTTTGTCTCAATTGATTTAACGCTTCAGCGCTTCAACCCCTGGCAACACCCGGCCTTCAAGCCATTCTAGAAAGGCGCCTCCAGCCATAGAAACATAGGTGAAATCATCAAAACACCCAGCTTTATGAAGGGCTGCTGCCGTGTCGCCGCCCCCTGCGATACTTTTTAATGTTCCAGATTTTGTTTGTTCCGCCACAGAGCGTGCCACTGCTACAGTGCCTTGATCAAAGGGCATAACCTCTGTCACCCCCAGCTCCCCATTCCACACCAACGTTTTCGCCTGGTGGATAGCTTCTTGAATGGCTTTCACTGTTTTTGGTCCCACATCCAAAATCATTTGATCGCTTGGGACCCTATCAATATCGACCACAGCCGACAAATGTCCTGATTCAAGATTGGGTGCAATTACCACATCTTGTGGCAAAATTACCTGGCAATCATTGCTTTTTAATGTTTCCAATATCATCAAAGCCTCTTTGGCTTGTCCGGGTTCACAAAGGGATTTCCCAACAGAATGTCCCAAGGCATAAAGAAATGTATTGGCCATCCCACCGCCGAGAGCCAATACCTGAACGCGGCTTCCAAGGTTTTTTAAAAGTCCTAGTTTCGTTGAAATCTTAGCCCCCCCAACAATCGCCATGAGCGGTTTTGCAGGATGGGTCAGAACCGCTTCAAGCGTTGTCATCTCTTTTTCCAAAAGTCGCCCGGCATAAACGGGCAAATAACGCGTAATCCCCGAAACGGATGCATGGGCACGATGAGAAACAGAAAAGGCATCATTAACGTAAAGATCCGCTAACGCCGCAAGGTGTTGTGAAAAGATATCATCATTTGATTCTTCCCCTGGATAAAACCGAAGATTTTCCAAAAGAAGAATATCTCCTGGATACATGCCATTGACAAGGGATCTTAATCCCCCTCCAATAGGTTGATCGGAGAAATATATACTCCCCGCAGTCAGTTGATCTTTTAATACCTCGACAAGGGGTTTTAACGAAAAAGCTGGGTCTACTTTCCCCTCAGGACGCCCTAAATGGGAAATCAGGACAATTTTTGCCCCGTTTTTCTGAAGTTCTTGAAGCGTTGGAAGGGTTTCAAGGATACGCGTCACATCGGTCACGTGCCCATCCTTCATCGGCACATTAAAATCCACCCGCACCATAACGGTTTTGTTTTTTACATCGATACTATCGAGTGTTTTCATCGATTGATAATGCCTCTTATTTTCCATCATGGTTGTGTTGGAGTTTTCGGATATCATCTTGTGAAAGATCTGTGCAGGCAACGATTTCATTGAGGGGCCTTCCCATATTAAGAAGTCTAAGGGCAATATCTCTGGCCTTTTCGAAAGCACCTTTTTCAAGCCCTTGGCTTATGCCCTGGGTTATGCCTTCTTCTCTGCCTTTATCAAACTGTTCTTGAAAAACGATAGAATAATCATCACGGTTGAATTTCTCAAATTCATATTTTTTCATGATCTCTCCTCTCCATGCTCTAAGATCCAGTAAACTGAGGGCTTTTTTCATCACTGGATCAAAATCTTCTGGAATGTTCTCCATGCTTGCAGATTCTTTCAATATTTTCAACCACTGTTTTTTAGGGCCTTCTTCCACCAAATCCAACTTCACCCGGGGCAGTTCAATTTCCTCCCCCCGACGCCGTCATCACGAGGAACGCCGATCCCCCGACGCCGTCCTCCAGAGCTGATACAACGCCTACGAAATTTATGATAAAGAAAAACCCTTCTCTCCATCGATCATTCAGACACCGCTAAAGCCCCACCAGTGGCGTCCTCCAAAGCCCACCGAAGGTGGGCGTGGGATCCAGAAAATAGCCCGTTAGGGCTACTCACGATTTGACTCCCTCAACGTTTTAGAGGGTTGAAAGGGGGCATTTTAGCCATTCGGCTAACCTCCTGGGTCCCACGCCCTGCCTGCGGCAGGACTCTGGAAGACGGCGTCGGGGTGCTAAAATACAGTATTTTCAAGGGCTTTAAAACCAAAAAAGCCTATATTTCTCTCACACATTCCGTAGGCGATGGTTCAGCTCCAGAGCCCACTGGAGGTGGGCGTGGAATCCAGCAATAGCCCGTTAGGGCTACTCACGATTTGACTCCCTCAACGTTTTAGAGGGTTGAAAGGGGGCATTTTAGCCATTCGGCTAACTTCCTGGGTCACCACGTCACGCCTTCGGCAGGGCCCTGGAAGACGGCGTCGGGGGAATTTACACAAAGTTATGACCTTGCTGTTGGGAAAGATACTTTTTGGGAGACCATCAAAAATGCGATCACTGCTCGGATAGAAAATCTTCCAAAAGTGCGCTATCTTTAAAAGGCTCACTCTTCTCACACCCTTCCACCACAATCACCTGTCGGATTTTTGCCTTTAAGCAAGGCCGATTGAAAAGAGAGATTTGTCCTCCATAACAAGGGATTGCCTGGAAAAAGATCATCCAAAGCCTAACACCAGTTCCCATTTTAAATTGAGTGCTCAAGAAAAATTTAACAACACAATCATTTAAAAGGCCAGCTGGTATAAGAAATTTACGTATCAACGGCCCCACCCCCTGGGCACCTCTGCTCTTGCAGCACCAAGCGGTAGGGGTTGGTGGAAGGGGGCGCACGATCCTTGTCCATAAAGGGTGATGAGCATATTACGGGTAGCCCAAGCGACTTTGATGTCAGGGGCACTTGATGGAATAACAGTTGGTGGATGCCTGGACCCTGAGGGGTCACTGATGAGGGCTACCATGAGAAAATCATTTTGAAGGGGACCCTCAGGATTCTCCTGAACAAGGGGAATGTCAGGACTGGCTCTGCAATACGCTTCGATGGGGGAAACCGTCAGTAATGCAGCCGTTGTTTTTGCAACTTTATAGATAAAATAATGACCATGCCCATCTTTGCTGTAGTTTTCAGGAAGTCCCAGCGTTTTAAAAGGAAGAACCCCCACTTGTCTTGCACAAGCCCTATCCTCAAGGCCAACCGCGGGGGATGCGGCGTCCGGATCCGCCGCCCACGGCAATTTTCCATGGATCATCGCGTAATGGGCCAGTGATTTCAGGACCAAATCCTGTTTTTGAAGGGTTTCTGTTTGCTTTTTTTGTTGGCGAATATGACTGATGAAAAGCATTCCACCTTGAAAAGTGAGGCCTAAAATAAAAAGGGCAACAATCACTTCCAAAAGAATAAATCCATCTTGGCCCTTGTCTCCTTGGTGGGGATTTTTTTTCATCAAAGCCTCATATTTTAAAATACACAATACAGCTAGGATTTTCATATCCCAAGGCAAGGCGTCCAGATCGAATGCAGCTTTGAGGGGGCACATCAACGCCTTCTTGAATGCGAACCAGCCCGTGTAGTGGGTCTCCTTCACCGTAAAGGTCCAAGATTTGTTGGGCTTGATGAGGGGTTAAGACAGCCCTATTGTTCAAAAGTCCATTATCTTCCCCTAAAAGGATCCATAGACCCGGCATAGACCGCGCCGGGTTTTCAACAACTGTTAGCCCACCGCCTATGGCGGATTTAGGAAGACCATGACCAAACCCTGGCAATTCATGGGGGGTCAAAATCCCCGGGTGGGGGATAAGTCCTGCTGCCCCGAGGTGTTGCCAAAACCAAAAAGCCTCCCCCCCTTTATCCATTCCTGCCCCCTCGATATGCCTGTTGCCATTTCCATTTTTGAGATAAGCACCCAAGATTTCTCTAGCTTTTGGATAGTCACCCGGAAGGTACCCATATTTTTCTGTGAAAAGATGGGTTGCGATGCGATACCCATCCACATTTTTTACCAAAGACCGCAGTTGACACGTTTCAATAATCGTACCAGCCTTCATGATAAACGTGGTTAGAAGCCCTATGATAATGAGGACAATGCTGATCTCGATAAGACTAAATCCATCATCTTTCATGGAAGAACTCATTGCACAACCTTTTGTTTTTGTGGATCAAACGGTCTTGGATCTTTTGTGAAATCTTGATAAAGACGCTGGTCAGCATCCGTTACAAAAGGGCTATCAACAAGAGTTGCCTTTAAAAAAATGACCAATTCCGTCATCATGTGGTTCGATCGCTTGGCCGACGTCAGAAAAGAAAAAGGACCACGTCTGCTTCCAGGAAATCCTGTTGAGATATGGTCACTACCTTCAATCATGAGTCCCCCTAAGATCGCCGTTTGGCCTGACATTAGTTTAAGGACAGAATCCATTTCACGGATGGCCACAATAGGAATCTCAGACCCCATATCATGCCCGTTATTTTTCATGGTGTTTGCCATAAGACGAACAGACGGATCTTCCCGTGTTCCAACAATCCTTGAAATGGTGGGGCGAAGATTCAAGATGATTGCTTTTGTTTCTGGATCAATCGCTGGGTGAACAGACAAAACAAGACCAATAGGAATGGTTTGGATTTGACTTTGGGCTGCAACCACTGATCCATAGTTATCATTATCGTTATTCAGGAATTGCCGTTCATATTTGACATGAAAAAAGACCTGGTTTTCTGCGACCCGCAATAAGGCACTTTGATTATGCAGAACCGTAATCCGGGGACTTGAAAGGGTGCGTACTGTACCAAACGATTCCATAAAACTTAAAGCCGTTTTCACGTGATGATCGTTGATATTCAACATAACCCCGCCCCCTGTATTGGCATGACCCATCAAGGCCGGCGATGTACGAAGCACGGCGCCAAACTGCCCCTCCAGACTTAAATGTTTTTCAGACAAGGCCGCCCAATCGATGCCGCCTTTATAGGCATCTTTGAGAGTCACTTCCACAATTTTTGCCTCAATCAATACTTGGGCTCTCATGTGGGTTTGGAGTCGTTTGAAAATGATCGCTAGGTGGTCATGGATTTGGTGCGTTGCATAAACATGCACAAGTCCCGCATGTTTTTGAATGGAAAAATAGAAAGGGGATGGAAGCAGGATTTTTAAAGTTTCTTCCAATTCCCTCCAAAAATCCTGGGTGCTTTTGGTGTCCAGAGCATGCGTTGAGCCATTATTTTGGCCATTTTCTTGGGTTGCCCCTGAGACAATGTGGGTATTATTGGCCACATGGCTTTCACTTTGCCTGGTTTGGGTGATGAACGTCATGGGATACGTTTTTAAGCACGGAACATCTTTTTGGATTGTTAAAAGACTATTATCCCAGCGATAAGTCAAATGAAGGGTCTGACAAAGCGTCTGTAAAATTTCACCCAGCGGCCTGTTGGTGGCATCATAAGCAAGATACCCTTCCACATCATCTGCGATGACATAAGAAATTCCCGCTTTTTCACATAAAATTGCCAGAACATCTTGGATATACATATCAGGAGTGATGTGCATTGAAAGAGGCCTTGAAAGTTCTTGGGGACACCGGGATTTCGGGAGTGGGGATTTTGTAATATCTGGGGTAGTAGGCAGAGATGCCTTTTCAGCAGCGGTCCCAAGAGCCGTCCCAACAGCCGTCCCAAGGGCCCAAAAATCTTCTTCCGTTTTTGCAACGGAGGGATCCTGAGAATGGGTCAAGGGATGATGGCATCCACCAAGAACAAATAAAACGAGAAGCATCCCTACAATCATATCACCACAACTCCTTTGTTATATACTCCTCATCCTTCTGGTTCTGGGTTTGAATCATGAAAAATATAGCCGCAGGGTACGCAAAAACAGGATTTAAAAAAAGTTGAACGTTTTTAAAATACAATGACATTCGTTGAAAAAGCAGGGTGAAATAGATCTCGTCACAAAATATCAATATGAAAAATGATGACGTAGAAACGAATCATACCAATTCCCATTTTAAATTGACGGCACAGGCAAACAAGCGGTGAGGCCGAGGAGCGTATTAAACATACGTGACCCTAGGCCCCAAGAAGGGTGATCCCGATATTCAACGACACAGGAGTTCAAAAAGGGGATTTGGCGTGCATTTCTCAAAAACTTTAGTCCACCCTACCCCACATCTGTCTCACATCCAGTAAATATCCTTCCAAAAATACAAAAAACTGATTTCCACTATTTCTTTGATGCCTCATCATGGAACACATTAATTAAATGAGATTCCATAATAATTTTCCCCTCTTTCTCTTAAACTCCTTGTACTTCCGTGTGACGTCCTTATAAGAAGGAGTGTCGAGAATTTAGAATTCTTTTTTTCCAAAAGTTGGGGAAAAATATGTTTATATCAAAGAGTTTCATGAAAAAAGAATCAAACTGTATTGGAAATTACTGTCTGCTTTGGATCGAGAAAACGTTTCGTCTTCTTTTTGTATTCACCCTGTTCTTTAACCAGCTTGCTTGGGCCATGGAGGATCCTCATGGGGAAGTGTCGCGACAGAGAAGTATGGCGCTTAGGAGATCAACACTGCCAATCCTATCAACTGATAGAAGACATACTGACGATTTAGAAGAACCCCTTTTGTCCCAAGGGGAAGATCGCTTTATAGACGATTCATCCCATCCTCTCACTCAGATTCCTCATGAGATGGAAAATATTTTGGATAGCACGCAAGA
>CAMBTM010000011.1 GCA_945870825.1 Rhizobium sp. Q54 | reverse complement strand
TGCTGTGATTCAGTTGATCCCGCAAGTTCTTGAAGATAGAAATTGTAAGCTTAGTACGGTTGAAAAAACTACAATTTTAGAAAAATTAGATAGATTATATGGGCAAATGCTCATTCAACTTGATGATGTCGGTGTCTCAGCAGCGGCTAAGCGTTCCAGCAGCAGACCCTAGGCCCGCTCCAGCAGGCGCTCCTGGGGTTCCACTTGTTGTTTCAATTCGTGAGCCTGAACTTCCAGCAGCAGCCCCTAGTCCAGCAGCGGCTTCTGGTCCAGCAGGGGTCCTGCCGAAGTTTACGGTAGAGTCTTTCTTAGAGTTGGTTGAGCTAGACGACACGGTGGAGAATGCAAAAATAATTTTGGGTAGATTGGGTCCAATACAAAACAACGATTTTAAGGCACAGCTTCTTTTGAAGGTTTTGAAAGCAATCAAAACATTCCCGACTGAGAGTATAGATCTTGAAGGGTATTTCTTCGACATTCTGTCGACAATAGGAGAGGAACTAAGGAATAAAATCATATCGGCGATGTGACAAGAAGGGCCCCTTCGAACTTATTCCTGTGCCATCTTTAAATGGCCGATAGATGAGAGAGAGGTGCACTTGGCCATCCTAGTTTAGGTGGAAAGGGTTAATCCCGAAGTTTGAATTCCATCATGGTTAAAACGCAGGCCTGGTGTAATTGGTTGCTTTTATGGTGGTTAGTATATTCCCACCCTGATATAAAGGGATATGGATAAAACAACACAACGTATTTTAGGACTTGATCCAGGGCTTCGCTTAACGGGGTGGGGGATAATTGAATCCGCTGGTAACCATTTGCGGTATATCGCCCACGGGGTCGTTAAAACCGATGAACATGCGGACCTAGCCATAAGGCTGCAGCAGATTTACAAGGGATTGCAACAAGTCATCCAACAATACACGCCCGATTGTGCTGCAGTGGAAGAGGTTTTTGTCAACAAAAACCCAGCGTCCACCCTAAAGCTTGGGATGGCGCGGGGCGTTGTTCTGCTGGCCCCTGCCAATCATCATCTGTCTGTTGGCGAATATTCAGCCAATAAAGTGAAAAAATCAGTTGTGGGTTCTGGACACGCTGATAAAATGCAGGTGGAATCGATGGTGAAATTATTGTTGCCTGATGCGCGAGATGCCACCAAAGATGCTGCAGATGCCTTGGCTGTAGCCATTTGCCACGCTCATTTCAGCCGTGTTAATCACAAGTGGACTTAAAACAATGATCGCAAAATTAAAAGGCCGTGTTGATACTATTGGGGATGCCTGGGTCATTGTGGATGTCCAGGGGGTAGGGTACCTTTTGTCCTGTTCCCGTCAAACCTTATCTAATCTTCCAAGTCCTGGAGAGTTTGCAGAAATTTTTGTTGAAACCATCATGAAGGCGGAGCAATTGACCCTTTATGGATTTTTGACCATGGACGAAAAAGACTATTTCAAAATCCTTGTCACTGTTCAAGGTATTGGGGGGCGGATGGCTTTATCCATTTTGTCTGTTGCGGCGCCGTCTGTCTTATCTCATGCGATTTTATCTCAGCAGGAAGGGGTCTTTACCCAAGCTGATGGGGTAGGGCCAAAACTTGCAGGACGCATTGTACGGGAACTCAAAGACAAAGTTGGGAAATTAAACTTTGCTCCAGTCACGCAGGGTCTTGCCTCATCCAATGACAAAGCCCATTACCTGCACCAGGAGGCTTTGTCCGCTTTGATGAATCTTGGGTATCGTCGCGCAGAAGTGGTGGATGTTTTACACGATGTTTCTCGTGAATGGCCTGCGCTTGCCCTAGAGGGTCTTATTGCCCATGCCTTGAAAAAACTATCGCAAATGAGAGGGGTGGGTCATGGATGAACGGATTTTGTCGCCAGAGGAAAGTTTGGAAGAGTCCCTCAACAGTCCAGAACATGCCTTAAGACCCCAAAGTCTTAAAGATTTTATTGGTCAGGAAAAAGCCCGGGCGAACCTTTCAACCTTTGTGGCGGCTGCCCGTCAACGCAAGGAATCCTTGGATCATGTGTTGCTTTACGGTCCGCCAGGCCTTGGAAAAACGACCCTTGCCCAAATTATCGCCAAAGAAATGGGGGTTGGCTTTCGGGCAACCTCTGGACCTGTGATTGTGCGCGCTGGGGATTTAGCAGCGCTTTTGACCAATCTGCAACCTCATGATGTGCTCTTCATTGATGAAATTCATCGCCTCAGTCCTGCTGTTGAAGAGATTCTTTATCCTGCGATGGAGGATTTTAAACTGGACCTCATGATTGGGGAGGGGCCTTCTGCCCGGTCCGTTCAAATTGATTTGCCTCCTTTTACCTTGGTGGGGGCAACCACACGTTCAGGCCTTATCACACGCCCTCTTCGGGAACGGTTCGGGATTCCAACCCCCCTTAGTTTTTATACGCCTGAGGAACTAAAGCATGTGATTCAGCGGGCCGCTGTTTTATTGAATCTGCCGTTAACACAAGAAGGGGCCTTGGAAATTAGCAAACGGTCCAGGGGAACGCCGCGGATTGCCTTGCGGCTTTTAAGAAGGGTTAGGGATATTGCCACCATGCGGCAAGAAATTCCCGTTGATAAAAATGCAGCCGATCGGGCCCTGTTGCAACTTGAAGTGGATGACCAAGGATTTGATGCCATGGACCGGCGGTATTTGCAGTCTATTGCTGAAAACTATCAAGGGGGCCCTGTCGGGGTTGAAACCATGGCGGCTGTTTTATCAGAAGAAAAAGATGTTTTAGAAGAAGTGGTGGAACCCTATTTGATTCAGCAAGGATTTATCCAGCGCACCCCCAGGGGTCGTCTTTTAACGTCCAAAGCGTTTTCTTATCTTGGACTTGAACCTCCTACTTCTTTTCAAGGGGTTCTTCCAGATGAGGAATTATCATCATGACCCATGTATTCCCTGTGCGGGTCTATTATAGCGAAACGGATGCGGGTGGTATGGTTTATCATGCAAATTACTTAACCTTTGCAGAACACGCCAGGACAGAATATTTAAGGACGCTGGGGGTTGAACAACAACGCTTGTTTGATGAAGCTGGTTTTTTGTTTGTGGTACATCGTTTGCAGGTTGACTATAAAGCCTCTGCAAGGCTGGATGATGCTTTGACTGTTGAATCAACGGTGACGTCCTTGAAGGGTGCCCGTATAACATTTTTGCAAAATATTATGCGGGATGGAAAAATTTTAGTGACACTGACGGTAGAAATTGCTTTTATTAATACAAAGGGTATCCCAAAGAAGATCCCGGAGAATTTGCAGAAGAAATTACAATATCAATAAAACGAGGATAAAATGGTTGATACAAGTTCTGGCGAAGTTTTAGCACAATCTTTGGAAGTAGCATCGCGGGATATCTCTATGTGGGGACTTTTTCTTCATGCGGATTTCTTCGTGCAGGCTATTATCCTTGTTCTACTTGGTGCTTCTTTTTGGTGTTGGAGTATTATTTACGCCAAGTTGATGCAGCTTGGAACAGTTCAAAAACACAGCAAGGCTTTTGAGAAAGCTTTTTGGTCTGGCCATTCTTTAGATGACCTTTACAAAGATATTCGCTACAAAGCCCAGGATCCCATGGCACGGATGTTTGTGGCGGCTATGCAAGAGTGGGGGGATTATTCCAAAGGGGCGGCCTCCAAAGATGATGCGAGAAAACAAAATTTCTTGGATCGGATTGACCGGGTTTTAGCCAATTGCCAGACGGTTGAGATGGAAAAGTTGGAAGAACACACAGGCTTTTTGGCAACCGTTGGGTCATCAGCGCCCTTCGTTGGGTTGCTTGGAACCGTTTGGGGCATTATGCATAGCTTCCAATCTATTGCGGCTTCTAAAAATACAAGTCTTGCGGTTGTGGCACCCGGTATCGCAGAGGCCCTGTTTGCAACGGCCTTGGGGCTGATCGCAGCCATTCCTGCCGTGATGGCCTATAACAAAATTTCATCCCGTCTTAGTAAATATGCCATGACCTTGGAGAATTTTTCCAACGAGCTACATACGTTGATGTCCAGAAAATTGTACGGGGCTTAAGAATGGGTATGCAATTACCAAGTGGAAATAGCAAGGGACGACGGGGGGGCTATCGCCCCATGAGTGATATCAACGTCACCCCTTTTGTGGACGTGATGTTGGTGTTGTTGATCGTCTTTATGGTCACAGCTCCTTTGTTAACGGTTGGGGTGCCGGTGGAACTCCCTGAAAGTTCAACCAGTGCCATGAGCGATACGACAGACCCTATTGTTGTGAGCATGAAGGCGGATGGGGCTTTGTACATTCAAGAAACCCTGGTGCCTTTGGATCAACTAACAGCACGTCTATCCCAAATTACAAAGCAGAATACGGGGACACGGATTTATGTGCGTGGGGATCGGAAACTCAACTACGGAAACATCATGCAAGTGATGGGATGCATCAGTGATGCAGGGTATTCAAAAGTTGCGCTTGTTGCAGAAATCCCAGCTGTGAAACAGCGATAAATTATAAGGTTCGTTGCAATGGAGAAAAGGGCCTATATTTTTTCAGCGTCCCTCCACCTATTGGTGGGGTTTCTCCTGTTGGCAAAATTACCCTTTTTGAATGCAAAGCCTTTAAATTTAACGCCTGTCATTCCAATCGAAATTGTATCTATTTCGGCTCTAACCCAGTCACCGCCTAAAAAAGTAAAACCTCAAGAGAATGTTGCAAAAACCAAGATGGAAACCCATCAAGCAGCTCAAAGCAAACCTGCGCCAACGCTCCCGCCTGTGGAAAAAAAGCCTATCCCCCAACCTGATAAAGTGGTACCAAAACCTGTTCCTGCAACAAAACCAGTGGAAAAGCAAGCATCGGAAAAGCCTTTAAAGCATGAATCAAAACCTCAGAAAAAACCCGATACCAAACCGGAAAAAAAGACCGTGAAGAAAGACGATGATTTCATGTCCGTCTTGCAGGCGGTGAATGAAGTGAAAAGAACAGGTCCAAAAGCAACAGCCAGTGATGATAAGGCGATCGATTCTGAGAATATTGCTGACAAATTATCTATTTCTGAAATGGATGCCTTGCGCCAGCAGTTGCAACGGTGTTGGAATGTGCCAGCAGGTGCGTTGAATGCCAAGGATTTAGGGGTTGATATTCGCGTTACCATGGGACCAGATGCGATCGTTAAACAGGCTGATATTTTGGACCAATCGCGTATGCATCGTGATGGTTATTTTAGAACGGCTGCTGAAAGTGCGAAACGGGCATTGTTTTCCCCTCAGTGTACACCGTTGAAATTGCCCAAAAATAGCTATGAAAAATGGCAAACCTTTGTCATTACTTTTAATCCAAAAGATATGATTTGAAGCATTTCCCTTCGCTTATTCGTTGAAATTCCCAAACCATTCAACTCGTATTTCTCTGATTGTTGGACCATATTTAATCTCTTTGTATGAAAATCGCTGTTGTCCTGGTGTTACAACGATGGTATGGTGAGCATGGGTAGAAGAGATTACACTTTAGAGTATTTATTAGGGTTAAATGGGGAATTTGTCGACGTTGGAGAAGGATATTGGATAGGGTTTAATGCTTATCTTATTAATCCAGTTCCTCAAAGACCTCATGGTATAAAATATTCTTTAACACTTCATGGCCCAGAAGGAGAAAGGGTGCTGGGGTATGATAATGCCCATGCTGCCTATGAACATAAGAAAAATGATCCTTTTGATCATATTCATAGGAGAAAGAGGATTAAAAAATATGATTATGTAAATGCGGAAAAGCTCATGGAAGATTTTTTCCAGAATGTAGAGCATTATTTGAAAAATAAGAGGTGAAAAATGACTGTAACATTAAATATTGGCGTTATGAGTCTGGAATCTTACAAAAAGAGAGTCCTTGAAATTGCGAGAGGGAATTATAAAGTGTCTCCCACAGAACCTAAAATATGGTTAACATCCTTAGATTCTTTGGCAAAGTTATTATCCCCTAAAAATAAACTCTTGTTAGAATTGATAAGAGACCATCATCCTCAGTCTATTCAAGAAATAGCCTCCATGACAGGACGCAATAAAGGAAATATTTCAAGAACCCTTAAGCGTATGCGTAATTGTAGAATGATAGATCTTAAAAGAAAAGAAAAAGGAAAACTTGTGGCTGAAGTTAAATTTGATAGAATTCATATAGAATATGGATTAGAAAGTCCAGCAGTTGCCTAGACTAAAGAAGTCAATAATAGGGAGAAAAAATGAAATTATATCAATGGGTTATTATGGTGTTTGTGGCTTCCATCGCCCAGGCAGAAATGAAAATAGAGGTGACCCAAGGACAGATGAATCCATTGCCCATGGCGATTGTGGATTTTGAGTCTGAAGATAAGGACACTCAAGCGCTGGCAGCCAACATTAAGGGCGTCATTTTGCACGATCTTGAAAGTACCGGCCTTTTTGATATGGTGCCAACTAAAAGTTTTATCCAGACAGACTTAACCCTTGAGATGACGCCGCGGTATCAAGACTGGAAACTGATTAAAGTAGAGGCTTTGGTCAATGGTCGGGTTGCTAAAGAAGCTGATGGATCTGTTTCTGTCGGATTCCGTTTATGGGATGTTTATGCCGAAAGCATGATGGTGGCCTCTGCCATGAAAACCAAAAAACAGCATTGGCGGCGTATTGCCCATTTGATTGCCGATGCCATTTATAAACGTATTACGGGGGAATCAGGGTATTTTGATACCCGTATTGTCTATATTGCAGAGTCCGGCAAACAAACCAGTCGGACAAGGCGTCTTGCCATTATGGACCAAGATGGTGCCAATCATAAATACCTGACGGACGGCAAAGTCATGGCCATGAGTCCTCGGTTTAGTCCAACGTGCCAGACAGTGACCTATATGACCTATGATCATAAGGTACCTAAAGTTTTCATCCTTGATTTGGAGACTGGTAAACAAGAACTGGTTGGGCGCTTTCCAGGACTTACCTATGCCCCGCGATTTTCAGCAGATGGGTCTAAAGTGATCATGAGCCAGTCGTTGAATGGTAACTCGTCACTTTACACCATGGACATTAAAAGTCGACGGGTCCAACAGCTGACCAAAGGCCCCTTCATCGATACGTCTCCGTCTTATTCACCTGATGGGTCCAAGATTGTGTTTAACTCTGATAGAAGTGGACGAAAGCAAATTTATGTCATGAATGCTGATGGGTCTGATATTAAGCGCATCAGTTTTGGAGGGGGAAGTTATGCAACACCCGTTTGGTCACCGCGAGGGGATTTGATTGCCTTTACCAAACAAGAGGGAGGGTTCTATATCGGTCTTATGAAGCCAGATGGGTCAGAAGAGAGGAACATTGCGAGTGGCTTTATGGTGGAATCCCCAACATGGGCGCCCAATGGTCGTGTGATCATGTTTTGGCGTCAAGGAAAGTCTAAAAAAGATGGGACCATGGCGCCGGCTAACTTGTATGCCATTGATATTACAGGGCGTCATGAGCGCCTTGTACCAACCCCCATAGACGCCACAGACCCCGCTTGGTCGCCGTCGTTACCCTTGACGTTGAAGTAATAGTTGTTACGATTTTTTTAAAAAATTGCACTGACAAAAAAATATAAAATAATCTAAAGATTGGATCCTTGAGAGCTGATACAACGCCTACGAAATTTATGATAAAGAAAAACCCTTCTCTCCATCGATCATTCAGACACCGCTAAAGCCCCACCAGTGCCGTCCTCCAAAGCCCACCGAAGGTGGGCGTGGGATCCAGAAATTAGCCCGTTAGGGCTAGGGGGCTCAAGATTTGACTCCCTCAACGTTTTAGAGGGTTGAAAGGGGGCATTTTAGCCATTCGGCTAACCTCCTGGGTCCCACGCCCTGCCTGCGGCAGGACTCTGGAAGACGGCGTCGGGGGGATAAAATACAGTATTTTCAAGGACTTTAAACAAAAAAAGCCTACATTTCTCTCACACATTTCGTAGGCGATGGTTCAGCTTGAGAGTATTCGTAGAGATGGTATTGCAGATTGGATGGATGTTGTGGGAACGGCCGCCCATAATGAAGGACTAAAAAAAGCTCAACCAGAATTGTGGAGAAAGTTTTTGACAGGCGGCGTTTCAGTGAATACTTGAGGTTTTGTATACAATAGTTCTACGCCACATGGAATGAAGTCTATGGTTTTTACAGCTTTAAAGTAAAATTTTTAAATGACTCAAGCTGCCGGACACTTCAAGTCTCCGGCAGTTTTTTTATCCAAAAAAACAGGTGAAAAAAAGATTTACTCCTGATAGTATGTAAGATAGGATACACACTGTTTTTGAATACACTTTAAGGGGATACATCATATGAAAATAAAATTTTTAGCGGCGTCTTTGTTGGCTTTGACTATTGCGTCTTGTAAATGTAACACAACGGATGAGACATCTGTAAACGGTGCAGGTCAAGGGGAAGGTTACGACGCTTCGATGTCAGCAGCAAACCTGAGTTCAAAGGGGCCCATGGGCGATGTGACTGATCGGGTTTTTTATCCCTTTGATCGTTACGACTTGACTGCAGAAAGCAAAGCAACGTTAGATGCCCAAGTACAGTGGTTACAAGATAACCCAAGTGTGCCGGTTGTCGTTGATGGTAACTGTGACGAACGCGGTACCCGTGAGTATAACTTAGGTCTTGGTGCGCGCCGTGCGAATGCTGCCAAAGAATATTTGATTTCAAAGGGCATCAACGCTGGACGTATCACGGTTACAAGCCATGGCAAGGATAACCCAAGTGTTCCAGGATCTAACGAGGAAGCCTGGGCTAAGAACCGTAACGCGATTACGATTCCTCAGAAATAATTTACTTTTTATTTTGTTTTATAACAAAGGCCGCTTGTGCGAACAGGCGGCCTTGTTTATTATGAAGGGTACATAAGACTTTGAACAAAGAGGCAGCAATGAAATCATGCATTAAATTTTATCCCCTATGGGCTTTGTCGATAGCGGCTATGTTGTCCTTCCCCGTTTTTGCTGAAGATATTGACGTTCCAGCAGTGAATGGTTTTCAAGATCATAGGAAGCTCTATGAGGATTTGAAGAAACTGGAGGGCTTTGTCTATCGTAGCTTAGGGCCCAACCGTCACCATTCCCCTGTCAGTGAAAAAGGTGCTACTTTGACGGAAGTCCAACAGGGGCAAGTGGATATCTTGTCGAAAAAATTAGAAGATGTTTCTGAGCAGATCCCATCTTTGTTGAATCGGCTTGAGCACTCAGAACATACGATCCAACAGTTGACAGAGAATAACAAAACCTTTGTGCAATATCTGAATCATTTCAAAAAACTTTTGGCTGATGAGCAGGCAAAAAATCACCTTTTAGCTCAGAAAATTGCAAAAATTGAAAAAGAAAAAAATGAAATTGCGACCCTTCCCCCGCTTGAGGAGACTGCAGAGCCTGTGATGGGACGTGAGCCTACTCAAGAGAAGCCCCTTGATATTCAAGAAGCATTAGGGGAGCCTTCTAGCGAAAAGATTGAGGAAGCAGTAAATCTCTCCACAGAAGAACTTGATAAAAAAGCCCGAGGTGCCTTATTGACAGGGCAATATGATGTGGCTGAAAAGGCTTATGGGGCTTTGTTAGAACATGAACTTCCGTCTGAACAGAAAGCATCTACCCATTTTTATTTAGGGGAAATTGCCAACGTGAAGAAAGATCATGCCAAGGCCTCGGAACATTACTTGAAATCATTCCAAAGTGACCCTAGTGGTTCAAAGGCTCCCAAAAGCCTTTTGAAATTATCCATGAAATTGCATGCCTTGGATAAGAAAAAGGCGGCTTGTGCTAGTCTTGGCAAGCTTTTGTCAGAATATCCAACGGCTGACAGTGCAACCCGCACCATGGCGGCTCAGAAGAAAAAAGAGTATATGTGTGCGCCCTAAAGACCGGTAGTCTTTACGAACGTTTTTTATCTTCTGTCTCAAGGTTTGGGCCTTTTGAGACGTTTCCTGTTGTGGCAGTAGCAGTTTCAGGGGGGGGTGATAGTCTGGCCCTTACATTTCTTCTCCATCAGTGGGTTCAAGGTTGTGGCGGAAAACTCATTGCGCTTCATGTGGATCATGGCCTTCGCCCAACGTCTCGCCACGAGGCCCTCACTCTTCAATCCTGGCTTGAAGCCAAAGGCATTGATGTCCATGTCTTGTCCTGGTATCCCTCCCTTCCTTTATCAAATATTCAAGAAAAGGCCCGTGACGCCCGGTATCACTTCCTTAAAACATTCTGTGAAAATCATCACATTCTGCATCTTTTTTTAGCCCACCATCGCCAAGACCAAGAAGAAACTTATTTTTATCGGTTGTCAAAAAAAAGTGGACCCGACGGACTGGCCGGCATGGCAGCGATCGAAGAACAGGCATCCTTACGTCTCCTAAGACCTCTTTTAGATTTTTCCAAGCAAGAATTAAAAGAAGTCTTGGGAGATCATCCCTTCATTCAAGACCCGAGTAATATCAACCCGGCCTTTTGGCGTCCTCGGTTTCGTCTGGAAAATGCCCCGTTAGAAGCGCCGCATTTAAAAGATTTGGGCATCAAAAGATATCAAAGAGAAAAAGTCCTTGCAGCAGCCCTTGGGCGGTATGTTTGTGTGAGTGACTGGGGATATGCAACCCTTCAAGAAGATGTCCCTGAAGACCTGAAAAACCAGGTTTGGGGTCATGTTTTAACGACCATTGGGGGGCATGGGTATCCTGTGGGGTCCCAAATGGTTACAGGACTTTTAAAGCGATTGCCTGTGGATAAAACCACCGCAGGCGGATGTCTTATTATGAAACAAAAGGGGTCGTACTTTGTTACACGGGAATGGGGTCGTCTTCATGTGCGCCATGACCTGGATACGTCCGATTCTTTTTTGTGGGACGGTCGGTTTTTGATCAGCGATATTCCCCCTTCTTTTGTCTCTCAAGGCATTTACTGTGCTGCGTTGGGTGAGAAAGGGTGGAGGCAGGTGAGGAATAATCTTGCAGTGCAGCCCTATTCTCATCACATTTACAAATCCCTTCCAGCTTTCTTTAACACCCAGGGAGAAGTGTTTTTCCTTCCTTTTGGGGATTTTAAATCACCCCAGAGGATGGTAGACTCACCCAAGGTTCTGTTCTTGCCGAAAAGTCGGTTACTGCGGTCCCTATGGTTTATTTAAGGAGTCTTTGTTAATGAATTTTACCCCACGCAATATTTGGTTATTGATTCTGATCGTTTTAGGATTGGTGTTCTTTTATAATCTTTTTGAATCAGATAGCAAATATGCCACAGCGCAACAGCTTGAATATTCTGCCTTTAAGACAGCTGTTGAACAAAAACAGATTCGTTCTGTCGTGATGAAGGGCGACACGATCACAGGTAAAAATACGGAAGGGGGGGCCTTTGTGACTAAAGTTCCCGATAATGTAGCTGTGGCGGATACTCTTGCAAGTCAAGGGGTGGATGTGTCGGCGGGCAGTCGGGATGAGGGATATTCTTCTTTGTTCAGTATTCTTATTTCTTGGTTTCCTATGCTTTTGTTTATCGGTGTTTGGGTCTATTTTTACCGTCAAATGCAAACAGGATCCAATAAGGCGATGGGATTTGGTCGCTCAAAGGCTAAACTTATGTCTGAAAATAAGGTCAAGGTCACCTTCAATGATGTGGCAGGGATTGACGAGGCTTTGGAGGAACTCAAAGAAATTGTAGATTTTCTAAAAGACCCGAAAAAATTCCAACGTCTAGGCGGCCGCATCCCCAAAGGTGTCTTGCTGATGGGGTCGCCTGGAACAGGCAAAACCCTTTTGGCGCGGGCTATTGCGGGAGAAGCGGGTGTTCCATTTTTCTCTATCTCTGGGTCAGACTTTGTTGAGATGTTTGTGGGCGTTGGGGCGAGCCGTGTTAGAGATATGTTTGAACAGGGGAAGAAAAATGCCCCTTGCATTATGTTTATTGATGAAATTGATGCGGTTGGACGTCATCGTGGGTCAGGCTATGGTGGTGGTAATGATGAACGGGAGCAGACATTGAACCAGCTATTGGTTGAAATGGATGGGTTTGATGAAAATCAGGGGATTATCTTGATTGCGGCGACTAACCGTCCCGACGTCTTGGATCCAGCCCTTTTAAGACCAGGCCGTTTTGACCGTCAGGTCGTGGTACCATTGCCCGATGTGGCAGGTCGTGAAAAGATTCTGGATGTTCACATGAAAAAAATCCCCCAGGCTACAGGACTCGATATGAAAACGATTGCACGGGGCACCCCTGGGTTCTCAGGGGCGGACTTGGCGAACCTTGTGAATGAAGCAGCGCTTCTTGCGGCCAGAAAAGGCCGTCGTGTGGTGGGCGTTGCAGAATTGGAAGAAGCTAAAGACAAGGTCATGATGGGGGCTGAACGCCGGTCTATGGTCATGACGGATGATGAAAAGAAGATGACGGCCTACCATGAGGCAGGTCACGCGTTAGTGGCGTCTCATTTGAAGGATTCCGATCCTATCCACAAAGCAACCATTATCCCGCGTGGGCGGGCCTTGGGGATGGTGATGCGGTTACCAGAACAAGACCGCGTGTCTATGACGTTTGCGCGTCTTAAAGCGGACATTGCGGTTGCCATGGGGGGACGTGTTGCAGAGGAGAAAACCTTTGGAGAGGATAAAGTCACGACAGGCGCATCTTCTGATATCAGTATGGCAACGGATTTGGCACGCCGTATGGTCACTGAGTGGGGCATGAGCGATACCTTGGGACCCCTTAATTATCGGGGATCCCAGCAGGAAATGTTTCTAGGTTACACAGGAAGTCAAAGCAAAGATATCTCTGACGAAACGGCACAGTCCATTGATCGTGAAGTACGACGTATTGTGGAAGAAGGGTACAAAACAGCCCAGACTATTTTAAAAAAGCATGGGGATCAGTTGGAAAGTCTGGCTCAAGGGCTTTTGGAGTTTGAAACATTGACAGGGGAAGATATCAAAATCCTTCTTGAGGGTAAAAAACTAAAGCGTGATAAAATTACCGATAAGCCGAAGAAGAAAGGTGGATCTTTGCCAACGGTTTCTCCTGCAGATGAGGGTGAAAAAGCGTAATATGGCAAGACAGATTTTTGGCACAGACGGTATTCGGGGGCGGGCAAATCAAGGGTTTTTAACGCCCCATAGTCTTGTACGGTTGGCCCAGTGTATAGGTTTGGAGTTTATGTGGGGGACCCATCGCCATTTGGTTGTGATCGGCAAAGATACCCGCCGTTCTGGTTATATGGTGGAACCAGCCTTGACTGCTGGGTTTATTTCCGCAGGTTTTGATGTGGTCCTGGTAGGCCCCATGCCAACGCCTGCCATTGCCTTGTTGGTCCAGTCCTTGCGGGCTGATTTGGGAATTATGATTTCAGCGTCTCACAACCCTGCGGAAGATAATGGGGTTAAGGTTTTTGGCCGTGATGGATATAAACTGCCAGACAAATTAGAGGCTGCGATCACAAAGCGCTTCCATGAATTCTCAGAAGATGATTTGCCAACAGCTGAAAACTTGGGGTCTGCCAAGCGTTTAGATGACGCCTTGGGCCGTTATATTGAGCATGTGAAGACATCGTTTGATAAAAAGACACGTCTCGATGGGTTAAAAATTGTTGTCGATTGTGCCAATGGTGCGGGGTATAAAATTGCGCCAACCATTTTATGGGAACTGGGGGCCGAAGTTATACCCATCGGTGTGCATCCCGATGGGTATAATATTAACCAAGATTGTGGGGCAACGCACCCCGAGGCTTTGTGCCAAGCGGTTTTAGAAAATAATGCCCATGTGGGAATTGCCTTAGACGGCGACGGTGATCGGTTGATTCTGGTGGATGAAAAGGGCCAAGTTATTAATGGTGACCAGATTTTGGCCATGATCGGTGTCCAGTGGTCTAAACAAGGACGTCTTCAATCCAATACCATTGTGGCAACATCCATGTCCAACCTTGGCCTTGAACATTATTTAAAGTCTAAGGGGATTACCTTGGAACGCACCGATGTGGGGGATCGTTACGTCATTGAGGCCATGCGCAAGGGCAACTTGAACGTAGGGGGCGAACAGTCGGGCCATATTATTCTTACGGATTATAGTACCACAGGCGATGGACTGGTTGCCATGTTACAGGTCTTGCTGTTGTTGGTAGAAGAAGGCCGCCCCGCGAGTGAGGTCTTTCATCAATTTGACCCTGTTCCCCAGGTCTTGAAAAATTATCGCTATAAGACCAAAGATCTTTTGAAGAATTCCCTTGTTGAGGAATCTATTCAAAAAGCCCATAAGGCATTGGAAAAAGCCAAGGGCCGCCTTTTAATCCGTACCTCTGGGACAGAACCCCTGATCCGTGTCATGGCCGAATGTGACGATATTGGGGTTATGGAACGGGAAGTCCAAGGGGTGCTGGACGTGTTGGGAAAGATGGATATAGAACAGGGGTAGGGTTTATTCACAACATCCCATCAAATCTCGTAAGGCACTCTTACCAAAGGAATATTTTTATCAAAATCTTTCGTATTTCTAGTCACGAGAATGGCACCAACTTTTTGGGCTGATGCAAAGATAAGCGCATCGGGTATTTTAATTTTATATTTTTTTCGTATATCAACAGCCGTGTTTGATATATCGATGTCAACATGAACAATATTTAAGGAAAGAAGGTAATCCCTAATCACTTCAACGCTTTTTGTATCACTGACACCCACTAGAACCTCTATATAGGTTACAATGCTGATATAAATAGTCTCATAAAGATTTATTTCTTTAAAAGCCTTAGATTCTCCGTTTAGATAATCAATAATAATATTGGTATCAAGGAGGGCTTTCACCACTCGCTCCTTAATGTTTTTTCTAACGTCAGTCCGTCTATTTTTTGTGTTTTAAGGATACCAAAAACGTCGTTGATTTTTGTTTTTTTGTTTTTTTCTATGAATGCGTGGATGGCCAAACGCACAAGTGCCGCTCTCGATATCTTTTCTTCAGCAGCCATATCATCGAATTGGCTTAAAGTATTGGTTGGTATGTCAATTAAAACACGGGTCATCATTTGCCTCGCAACATCTGTATGATATCATTATGCGATATCTGCATATCAATCGTCAATATCAAAAAAACAAAAATTAAAAATTCTCAATGTCTTTTTCTGCCATTTCTCAGCAATACCACCAAGGCCAGCGTTGCAAAAACGGTACCAGCGAGGAAGGGGCCAGCAGAGCCATAATGCTCTGAGCAGGTTCCTGCGATATAATTAGACCCCAACAATGAAAATCCTGTCAGGAAGTAGAAAACAGCGTAAGCTGTGCCTCGAAGGTGCGATGGGACATGTTCTGCAAGGGTTGCACGCACAAGGCCACGGGTTACGCCCCAATGGAGACCAATGAATAAAATCCCAAGGAATAACATAGGAAGACTCAAAGCAAAGGCAAAAACAAGATCCACAATGATTAAAAGAATGACACCAAAGACCAACATTTTTTGACGGCCTACGCGGTCTGAAAGTTTACCAAAGGGGAAGGCCGACAAGGCATGTACCACATTAATGCTGACAACTAAAAGGGGCAGAAAGGTCACCGAGATGCCTGTTTCTTTTAAATGAAGTGCAATGAAAAACTCACTAAAATAAGCACCAAACAAACAAAGACAAAAGACGAGCGTTTGCCAATAAGCCTTGGGAAGATCTTTGATTTCAGAAAATTTCCAGGATTGTTTTTGCATGTCCGCTTCTTTCTTGAAGGGCGGTTGTTTGATCCGAAACGTCAAAAAAATGCTGAGAAGCGCTGGGAGGGTTGCCATCAAAAAGGTGAAGCGGTAGTTATTGTTGGAGAGATACATGCAAAGGGTTGCAAAGATGCCGCCCATAATGACACCAAGGGTTTTAAGGCTTTGGCGTAGACCAAAGGCAGCACCTCTGTTTTTTCGGGGCGACAGGTCGGATACAAGGGCGTCTAAGGGGGCTGCCCTAACGCCCTTGCTGGTTCTATCCAAGATGCGGATGCCATAGGCCATAAAGGGCGATGTTACAATGGAAAAGGCTGGTTTGATGAGTGTGCTGAAAATGGCCCCTGTCAAAATAAAGGGTTTTCTCGAATGAATGTGGTCGCTCCAAATGCCGGAAAAAAGTCTAACGCCAAAGGATAAAAAAATGGCGACCCCTTCCATTTGGCCAATGTGACCGACCGTCATATGGAGTTCGTCCTTCAAGAAGGTTGGAAAAAGGGAGAATACCATTAACGAAGAGGCTGACCAAAGACAAGAAATCCAAGCCACAACCCACAAACTGGCGTTGTGGGGGGCTGGAACAATACGTGTTGAAAACATGCGGAAGTGACTCCAAGTAACGGAGTGAAAAGGCCTTAACCTTCGATTTTAAGACCCTTGAAACGGCTTTGAAACTTGCTGAGCTGTCCACCTGTATTCATAAGACGGTGAACCCCTGTCCATGCTGGATGGGTATGGGGATCAACTTCAAGCTTTAATGTGTCGCCTTCTTTGCCCCACGTGGAACGGGTTTTGTACTTCGTCCCATCGGTCATGACAATATTAATTTCGTGGTAATCTGGGTGAATGCCTTTTTTCATCGTCTTAAAATCCTATCAGTAAAAATCATACCCTCTTAGATATATAACTTTGGGCGAATATTCAAGGGGTAACTTATATTTTCCCCATCCAAACGGCCACATCTAGCATGCGGTTAGAAAATCCCCATTCGTTATCGTACCACCCGACAACACGGCACAAATTTCCTTGGACCACATTGGTTTGGGTGAGATCCACAATACAACTGTGGGGGTTATGGTTAAAGTCTGATGACACCAAGGGGAGGTCGGTTGTATCCAGGATGCCTTTCAATTCCTCATGACTGGCCTTGATGAACGCGGCATTGATGTCATTGGGGGTAGTTGGTTTTTCAACCACAAAGGTAAAATCCACCATGGACACATTGGGGGTCGGAACCCGGATGGCAACGCCATCTAGTTTTCCAGCCATGTGAGGCAGCACAAGACCTACGGCCTTGGCAGCCCCCGTTGATGTTGGGATCATATTCAAGCCGCCAGCCCGTGCACGTCTTAGATCTTTATGATAGGTGTCGATGAGACGTTGGTCCCCTGTATAGGAATGGATGGTGGTCATGTGACCTTTCACGATACCAAAGCCCTCGTCCAGGATTTTAACCATGGGGGCAAGACAATTAGTGGTACAAGATGCATTGGATATAACAAGATCCTGAGGCGTTAACGTCTGGTGATTGACCCCATAAACAACCGTCTTGTCTACATGATCACCTGGGGCAGAAATGATGACCTTCTTGGCACCGGAGGCCAGATGGACCTTTGCCTTTTCGCCGTCCGTAAAGACGCCAGAACATTCAAGGACGATGTCCACATTTAACGCCTTCCAGGGAAGCTTTTCAGGATTTGATTCAGACAATGCCAAAATGCTTTGTCCTTCACTGCAAATGGATTGAGTTCCTTCATTAAGCGTGATGGGAAAAGGGAAGGGGCCATGGACAGAGTCGTACTGCAACAAATGGACGCTGGCCTTAAAAGGGGCCAGGTCATTAATCGCCACCACTTGAATATCTGAACGCTTGGATTCCAATAAGGCTCTTAAAACCATGCGGCCGATACGGCCAAATCCGTTGATTGCAACGTTGAGTGTCATGCGTGTCCTCCCTTAAGTGTGGTTAAAATTTTATCCGTAATTTTTTCTGCGGTTAACCCAAAGTAGTTATAGAGGTCAGGGGCTGGACCTGACGCCCCAAAGGTGTCGATACCAAAGCGAAGGCCCTCAAGTCCCACATATTTTTCCCACCCAAAGGTGGTGCCAGCTTCGATGGAGACTTTTAATTTCCCACTCAATACATGATGTCGATAATCATGGGACTGCTTATCAAACAGTTCAAAACAGGGAAGGGAGACAACTTTTGCACAAATCCCATGGGTTTTTAAAAGAGCCTTCACGCCGATGGCAATAGAGACTTCGGATCCTGTTGCAAGCAAAGTGACGGTGGGATTGTCAACTTCTGATAAAATGTATCCCCCCTGGGCCGTTAGATTCTGATCAACGGATGACCGAAGGGTTGGTAAATCTTGACGACTCAAGACAATCATGGATGGGGCGTCAATGGTTTTGATGGCAATATCCCACGCTTCAGCCGTTTCAATGGTATCCATGGGACGGAAAACTTGCAGATAGGGAATGGCCCGCATGCTCATCAAATGTTCAATGGGTTGGTGCGTGGGACCATCTTCCCCAAGGCCAATGGAATCGTGGGTCATGAGAAAAATGCTGCGTTGCTTCATGAGGGCCGCCAAACGAATGCTGGGCTTACAATAGTCGGAAAATGTCAGAAATGTGCCTCCATAGGGGATGAATCCACCATGAAGTGCCATTCCGTTCATCATTGCCGTCATGGCATGTTCCCGGATTCCGTAATAAATATAATTTCCACTCGCATCATGAGGGGTCACAGATCTCATGGTTGCAGCTTTTGTATTATTAGATCCCGTCAAATCGGCGGATCCACCCATCAATTGGGGTAAATGAGGTGTTAAAACATCTAGGACATGCTGGGAACTTTTGCGGGTTGCCATTTTGGATTTTTTTTCAATAGTCTTTTTGCAAAAATCAGTCAGAGCATTGTCCCAAAGAGGCTCAATTTCTTTCTTTTGTTGATTGAAAAAAGATTTTGTTAACGGTTCGGGAAGTTCTCTCACCCGTTTATCCCAGGCTTCAAAAAGGGCGTCGCCTTCTGCAGAAGCGGTACGCCAAGCTTTCAAAATATCGTTTGGGATGACAAAAGGGTCATGGGGCCAGTTTAATGCTGCCCGCAGACCCTTTAGTTCCTCAGCCCCGAGAGGTGATCCATGGGATCCAGAGGATCCTGCTTTTGTGGGCGCCCCAAAACCAATCGTTGTGTGACATGCAATCATGGCAGGGTTGGGGGAATTTTTGGCATGGGACAAGGCCTTTCGGATATCAGCCACATCATGCCCATCAGCCTCAAACACATCCCACCCACAGGCTTCAAAGCGTTTCTTATGATCTTCCGAAGTTGAAAGGGAGGTTGGACCATCAATTGTGATTTTATTATCATCAAAAAGAACAATCAGTTTGGAAAGTTTCAAATGACCTGCAAAGGAAATAGCCTCTTGGCTAATACCTTCCATCAAACACCCATCCCCCACAATGACGTAGGTGTGATGATCAACAAGGCTTGATCCAAACCGGGCCTCAAGATTTTTCTCTGCCATAGCCATACCAACGGCGGTTGCAAGACCTTGGCCCAAGGGGCCGGTCGTTGTTTCAATCCCTTTGGCTTCGCCGTATTCAGGGTGGCCAGCCGTTTTACTGTGAAGCTGACGAAAGTTTTTAATATCCTCAAGGGTCATATCTTCATAACCGGTCAGATACAAAAGGCTATAAAGCAACATCGATCCATGCCCTGCGGACAAGACAAAGCGATCTCGGTCAAGCCATTCGGGATTGGTTGGGGAATATTTAAGAAATTCAGTGAATAGAACAGTTGCAACATCTGCCATGCCGAGCGGCATGCCAGGATGACCTGACTGGGCACGTTCTACCGCATCAGCGGACAAGAAACGAATGGCGTTGGCCATGGAAGCAACAAGGGTTTTGTCTTTATGCATATTTTGAACCTTTTTGATGTTGAAGGCATAATAGAGGTTCTTAAGGAGTGTATCAACAGAGAAGTATATTTTTGGAATATTGTTTTATTTTTCATTTAAGACATCAATGTTTCTTTAATTTCCCAGGGGGTATTCATTGAACGCGCAACCCCCGAAGCCGTCTTCCCGAGCTGATACAACGCCTGCGAAATTTATGATAAAGAAAACCCCTTTTCTCCATCGATCATTCAGACACCGCTAAATCCCCACCAGTGCCGTCCTCCAGAGCCCACTGAAGCTCCCCCGACGCTGTCCTCCAGAGCCCACCGAAGGTGGGCGTGGGATCCAGAAAAATAGCCCGTTAGGGCTACTCACGATTTGATTCCCTCACCATTTTAGACAGTTGAAAGGGGATATTTTAGCCATTCGGCTAACCTCCTGGGTCCCACGCCCTGCCTGCGGCAGGACTCTGGAAGACGGCGTCGGGGGGGTAAAATACAGTATTTTCAAGGGCTTTAAAACAAAAAAAGCCTACATTTCTCTCACACATTTCGTAGGCGATGTATCAGCTCTGGAGGACGGCACTGGTGGGGCTTTAGCGGTGTTTGAATGATCGATGGAGAGAAGGGTTTTTTCATCAAAGTGACGACGGATTTTATAATTTTCAAAAAGAGGGAGTTTATGCTTCATGTGAACGTCTCCAGGTTTTACAAATGGTTATTTGTGAACTTAAAAACTTTTATATAAACAGATAAAATTAGGGAACTCGTTGGAAAAAAATTGGTTGCGGGGGCAGGATTTGAACCTACGACCTTCAGGTTATGAGCCTGACGAGCTACCGGGCTGCTCCACCCCGCGTCAAATTTCACCTATGTCTATCATATCTTGTTTTAAAAAGCTACACTATTTTTTGCCAAGGGTATCTTGTGTTTCTGACATTTAGAAAAATGACCTAGACACAAAAGGTCAGTTTGGGTTATTCTAAAAATAGATATATAAAAAAAATATGCATAAAACTGGGAGACAATTTAAATGCAATTTAAATCAATCAAAAAAAATTTGTTAGGCTGTTTGGTCGTTTTATCGTGTGATGCAAGTGCAAGTGAAGCTGCAAGTGGAAGTGCAGAACGCGCTTTTGAACAGAGAGCACCGGAGGCTGAGGTGCTCGCAACGGCTGAGGCGGAAGCAAGAACTTTGGCGAAAGACTATAATAGGGAAGAACCTATTAAACCACAAGATTATTTGAATATGTTAAAAACGGAGAGAGCGAAGCAAACGAGGATAATGCAAGAAATTACCCAAGCAGCAGACGCTATGGAAACAGCAGCAAACAACGTTGCGAAACTAACAACTGCTTACAACAGGGCCAATTTTGCAGACCTTGGGCACCGAACACAAGAAACAATGAAATCATTAGGCGACGCAACCAGCGCAATCCTGCCGGCACAAATACATATGCTTGATGCAAAGGTAAAATATCTAGAAAAAAAACTTGATCAAGCAGCCGCAAATCTCAACATTATGGAAATCAGAGCAGTACTGACAGTGAGTGCTACCGATAAGCGACGTGGCATAGAAAAAGAAAAAGAAAGTCTTAAAAAAACAGTAGTTGATGCAGGGATAATGTTATTAGACGCACGAAAAAAATATTCTGAATCACGCCGTGAGTTGGACCGAGCTGAGCTCGCACTAGAAAAATTAAGCAAAGCAACACAAGACAACTTCCGCGACGCTGTTACAGCAAGAAATGGTGTTCTAAGTAATGCAATGTCTGAGAAAGAAGAAGCAAGACGAATAGCTGAGGCAGAAGCAACGGCTGCGGCAGGCGCAAGATCTGAGGCATTAGGAAGAGATGAGGCATTAGTAAGAGCTAGAGCAGGACTAATAGCTGCGGCAGAAGCAACGGCTGCGGCAAAAGCAACGGCTGCGGGATACGCAACGGCTGCGGCAGAGGCAAGGGCTGCGGAACAAGCAAAAGCTGCGGCAGAAGCAAGAGCTGCGGAACAAGCAAGGGCTGCGGAACAAGCAAAAGCTGCGGCAGAAGCAAGGGCTGCGGCAGAAGCTGCGCCAGCAGAAGGATTTATTCGTGTGAGAGTTACAGACGTAGGTGAAGGGCAACGGAATATTTACCTCGAGACTGATCGTGGGGCTAAATACCAAATTCATACGGATAAAAGATCTAATATCGAAAGTATTATGGGTCGAGATCTTGTCATTGGAGATGAATTTGATATTAGGGAAAGTGAAATCAAGCGTGATAATTTTCTGCCAAGAGCAGACGGAAGTAATTGGAAGTATATCTCCAAATAAAGAAAAAAATCTTTGAAATTTTGAGATTGAGGGGGGTGTAATCCCCCCTTTGTTTTAATGATTTTGTGAAATTTATTGTTAGCAGGTTCTGTCAGGAATTTTGTGACATCTTGAATTAACGCCTTGCCATTTAACGGAAATCTCTGGTAACCTGTAAGTAATTATAAAGTATAAGAAATCTCAGGGTTTCATAATGGGAGGGCTTTACAGCGAATGCGTAGCTCAGTTTTTTCTATTTTAGCGTTATTGATTCTGGTTTTGTTCGGGATGCCTAGCTATCCTGGTGCTTATCCTTATGGTCCGCCAAGCTATGGCCCACAAGGATATTATCCCTCTGTTCCTGGTTATAATCCTTATGGCCCCCCCCCACCGGGATATAATCCCTATGGTCCCCCGCCACCAGGGTATGGGCAGTCTCCGCAGGGTCCCTATGCACCACCACCTGTAACGAATGTAACAGTTTATCAAGGGGGGGGTAGTTCTTTTGGAAGTGGATCTCTCATGGTTTCACCGGGAGGAATGCAAGGCCCTATTACGCAAGTTGGATCTGGCTATGATCCTAATAATCCGATGATTCCAACTGGAATTCCCGTTGGTGGGGGATTCCCTGGTATGCCTACGATGGGTATGGGTGGTATGTCTATGGGAGGAAGTTGGATTGGAGCAACTATGATTGCACCTCCCATTAGCCAAATGTTGCCTGTTATGAATCCTTACGGAGGCATGGGCGGTATGGGCGGCGTAGGCATGGGGGGTATGGGTTCTTTTCCTTCTTTTGGTTCTTCATTTGCCAGCGGGGCATTTGGTGGCGGATTTCAAGCAGATCCCCTTGGTCTTATGATGATGAGTGAGATGGGTCCTAGTGTTTCAGGAATACCAACAATGACACCTGGGATGACGGATGTACTTTCAGTATTGCAAACGCAAACATCTATTGGTCAAAAGCTCCAAGCACAGCGTAGTGTGGGGGCTTACCGTATAGTGAGAGGCTTAACGAATAGTGTTCTTGCCAATAGGTCGCCTAAAGATTTAGAGCGTTATCAAAAAGATTTAGAAGATCTTGTTGCTGTCAATCCTGATGAATTACCACAGGGTGTGGACATTGCGGATATTGATGTTCAAATGAGTCGGGTTAACCTCGCTTTAACAGATCCCAGCACATTACTCCTCGACCCTAATGCATCAAAACTCCCAGATGTGGGAGTGCGTCAAGAACGTATAGCCCGTCTTAACGCATTATTGGAGAAATGGATTACCCCGGATGGTCTTGGTGAAGATCTTCTTTTAAGGAAACCTGCTTCTTCAAGACGTTCCTATTCTTCAAGACGTTTACAGGGTGCTTATCAATCATCGACAGCGAACATGACAGTTAAAGAATTAGAGGGTAGTATTGAGAAAATTGCTTTTGATGAGCGCCAGCTTAATCAAGCAAAAGGCGAAGCTGTCCGTCGCAAAGATGAAGATACAGTGCAACGTATCAATCGTTCTCTTTATAATATGCTGATTGCAAAGGGCAAACTCTTTGATAACATGATGGATAGTGTGGCTGATACAGATTGGGAGGCCCTGATTGATAATACCAGACGGATTGGACCTGTAACATCTTCAGCAACCGCTTCAAGACCCTATAGGGGGCGCATGGGATCTTCTGCCCATCTTGCTTCAACGTCATCTCTGACAACATCTTCAACAACCACTGCAGCAACAGCATTCCAAATGAACAGGGATGATATTGTTGCCTTAAAAGCAGACATCTTGGGGATTATTGAGGGTATTAAAAAATATACTGATACGGAACGTGCACAGGGCTCTGATAACGCATTGGTGAAAACGCTTGAGGCTCATGCACAGAAGGTGGAAAAAGTACTTGCGGCGATTGATAGCCCAAGCACGCCCAATCCATTCCGTACAAGTCAAAATGCTTTGATGCAACAAATTTACACCATCTATAATACGGCTCATGCCTTGTCTGATAAAGAGCTTTATGCGCAAACGCCTGATATTTTAATGGATTATAAGGATAAACTTGATGCGGCACTGAGAGATCCTGAATCCCAATTGCCTCCTCAATTGACCTATACGCAGGTGCAGACATTCCTTGATAAGATTCTTAAAATTCTTGCAATGCAAGTTTATGCACAAGAAAATCAAAATATTCAGTTAACCAGAGGAACTGTGACAAGAAGGATTGTTATCGCAAGAGGTTTAGGGGCGCAAGTAACCCCGATAGAAGAGCTTGTGAAGTATCTTAGGGAGGGTGTTTTCAATCGAGGGGCAACACTTAGCATTGATATGCGGGTGTCCAGTGATGATGTTATTCAATTTGTTAAACAGGCTAATAATGATGCAATTTTAAATACAAGCACGGCCCAAAAGACAATTATAGCACATCAAGCGCGTCGCAAAAAAGCGGAGAGTGCCTTGAGTGGTTTATCTAATGATAATCTCGATAAGATTATTCAGGGTGATCTATCCATATTATCCACAATACCTACGAACAGATTGCAAGGTATTTGGCTTGATCTTTTAGATTACTATTATAACGGAGATTGGAATATATCGCCATCAGAAGAACAGATTAAACAAGCAACAGAGCTAGGAAACACAAAGACAAGAACGCGTACACGGTCAACAGGGATTGGTTTAAAGGATGTTAATGAAGAAGAGAATAAAGAAGGAGTTTTTGAGGTTAAGCCAGAAGAAAAAGGTGCAGAAAAATTATTACATGACGGGGTACTTCTTAGGGAGTTGATTGGCGCTCTTGAAGCCTCTATTGCAAGTGAGTTTACCAAGGAAGAAATATCGCAAGAGTCTGTTCGTAGCAATATGACAGCAGCTGTTACAAGATTACAAGAAGCGTATCTTATCCAATATTCAGGGTTTATGCCTAAAGACCCTCTTGAAAAAATGAAAAATTTTACAACAACCCTTGTTGGACTTATCGATAAGGTACGATCAGGCACTTAAATATTAACTATAGGTTTTATCTGATGTTTTGTTTTTTCGTTCTTCTAGTGTCTATTTTGAATTTCCACAGTGTTTATGCTGGTGATTACAGCGATGAAAAACCTGAGAAATCTGAAGCCAAAGAAGCGGCGGCTGATGATAAAACAAAAGAAAAAGAGTCTGAAAAGAAAGAAGAAGAAAAGAAAGATGCGGATGCAGCAGAGTCCAACAAGAAAGAAGAAGAGGAGAAGCCAGCAAAGGCCTTGAGCCCAGAAAATGCGGCTAAAAAGGACGCTGAAGAAAAAGCAGCAGCTAAATCAGCCGCTGACAAGGAGGCTGCTGATTCCCAAAAAGAATTAGATGCTGCGAAAAAAGAGACACCCCCTGATAAGGCAAAAATTGCAGCAGCTGAGAAGAAAAAAGCTGATGCTGATGCAAAGGCTGCTGCTGCTAAAGCAGCAGATAAGAAAGCATCTGGGGCGGTAGCGGCTCAAGAAAAAGCTGATCAAGCAGCGGCGTCTAAAGCTGCAGCAGCTGAAAGCAAGGCAGCCGATAAAGAATCCAAGGATGCTGATAAAGAATTAGCCCGGGCTAAAAAAAGTGGGGATCCCAAGAGAATTGCCGCTGCCCAGACTAAGAAAGATGCAGCGGATGCAAAAGCCAAGGCAGCTCACGCTAAGCAAGGTGAACTAAAGCAAGCGGCGGCCACGAAAAAAGCAACACAGGAAAAGGATGCCGCTGAAGCAGAAAAAAATGCTGCGAAAAAACAAAAAGAAGATGCGGATGCTTTGGTTGCTGAAAAACAAGCTAATGCTGACAAGGTATTGAATGACCCTAATGCAACGAAAGCTCAAAAAAAGCAGGCTGCTAAAGAATTAGCAGATGCTAAAAAAGCCCAAAAAACAGCCAATTCCAATTTAGACAAAAAAACCAAAGCACTTGCAAAGAAGCAGGAAGGCTTAGACAAGCTATCCCCACCTGTTGGGGATGAGAGTGCAGCTGAAACGGCCGCTGGTGATGCAGATGTGGCAGCAGCCGATGCGACGCGTACTGGAGATACTCTAGCAGGTGATGCGGATGGTGCAGTGGGTGGTATGGGAGCCCCAGGAGGCGGCATGGATCCAAGTGGTATGGGTGGTCCAGGTGCTATGATGGGAGGACTTGGGGGTATGGGCGGTGGCATGAGCGGTATGGGCGCTGGTATGAGCGGTATGGGCGCTGGTATGAGCGGTATGGGCGGCGGCATGGATCCCAGTGGTATGGGTGGTCCAGGTGGTATGATGGGAGGTTCGGGGGGCACAGATCCTAACAGTCTAGGGGGGGCTCCTGATCCTAACGCGGCTCCTGGCGGCGCACCTGGAGGCATTGGAGGAGCTGTTCAAAGTCCATTTATGGCCCCCCCCACGGCACCTGGGACGAGTGGGTCTCCAGATGTTTCTGGGGCTGGAACCCCTCCGTCTCCAGATGTTTCTGGGGCTGGAACCCCTCCGTCTGTTCCTGTTGCGACTGGGCAGACAGATGGGGCCACAACTGGGACGGCAGGTGGGACAATGGTCCCTCCAGCTGTGACAGGACCTGCTTTTCCTAATCCTGCCGTTGGGCTTGGGGGGCCGGGATCTATGTCTTTTCAACCAGGGGCTGGTTTTGGGAATGCAAATATCCCTTTTACAGGTATTAATTCTGGTGTGAATGGCAATGCTGGTATGGGCAGTAAAATGGGGCCCGGAATGGGATCAGGCATGATGGTACCAGCTATGACAGGACAAACCGGATGGGGAGGGCCACAAAGCAATGGCAATGGTTTTTCAAATCCTATGCAAGGACGCTTTCATAAACAAGGATGGGAAGACAATGAAGGAACAGATGAAATGTTCCCCTCTGATCCAGATAGTGGGAATGTTTTTAATCCTAATCCTCAAACAACAAGAGTTCTAAGTCCTCTTAAGGGTAAATTAATTGAAACAATCCCCGTTGAAGGTGGCAATATTAAAACAACAGGGGATGGTCAATTTTTTTCAGACGGTATCGTGCAAGAAAGTCTTGAGGATCAGGTAAACAGTGTTAATATTTAAACGCTTAATTTTTTTGTCTTAAGACTTTTTAGACATTCTATCATGAAGGGATGGCTAAAATGGAAAAGACAAACACTGATGTAGATATAGCGGGCATCACTGGATAAAGAAAAAATGAAAAGAACACAGATATGAAAAAGGGCCATTCCATTCATGGCCAGAAGGCTTAATCCATAAGGCGTTTTTGTTCGCCTATAAGCAATAATCCCCAAAGCTATATACAGGAAGACAAAGGGCATATAAATATAAAATGCTGTGATGGATTGCAACAAAGAAATAGCCTTCCAGTTTTCTAAAAAATAAAGGATTTCTTTTATGAAATTCGGCACAAACTCTTGATAATTTTTAATCTGGTGAAAAGGTTTAATAGAGGGAGTGCTCAGGAGATATTTGTTAAGACGAAAACGATGCTTCAAATAGGCCATAGGGTGATTTAAAACACCTTTAGCCCACGTATCCCATAGGCCTGAACGTTCTTCCTCATTAGCGCCTTTTTTCAATAAGTAAAACAAAGAATCTATCCGGGATGGATCAAAGTCTTTTATAATATTTTCATAAGAAAAATCTTCAGTTTTATTGTAAGGCAGTATTAAATGTTCGCCTGTTTCTATGCTGATTGCCGCCAGATCATACAATTTTACGTATTGCCACCAATGGTCCTTTTTGGGAGAAGCCCAGTCGTTGAAAAGTGTGACGCTTGTCCAAAGGATAGCCCAAATACAAAGGCCTTTTATCATTACATGACGCTTCGTGCAAAATGCCGTCCAAAAAGAGACGATAGGAAGCAAGAAAATAGCCTGATATTTGACAGCGGTACCGTAGAAAATAAGGATTAGAAGCCCAAAGAGACTTGGGAAGTTTAAGGGTTTTTTATGGATTGTGTGAAAGGCTAAGATAGAGATTACAAAAAGGTAAGAAAGAGAAAAACCAATATCTTTCAACACAAAACCTGCATAACAAAAAATTGGGGGGAAAAAGAGAATGCCAATAAAAAACCATCGCGATAAATCCTGAAAACAACGGCTTAAGGTGATCACTGAAGCAAATAAAAGACTTAGATGGGTCAGAAGCATCAGACCTGGCCCAGGGTAAAGAAGATTTAGAAAATACCAGTAAAAGGCCATGATGGGCGGATGAGCATCCCCAGTTACAATGCCTTGTTGCGCTTGACTGAGCTGGGCAACACTATCGGGACGTAAAATGCCTGGCCACCAGACAAAAATTTCTATGAGAAAAGCAGACCCTAAAAGGATCCACCACCAATAATGCAGATGTTTTGATGTCGCTATTTTTTCCATAAGAACTGGTATATCTTCCCCTTTCTCTTGTTTCAAGTATTTATTTCCTCTTGACCCATAGGCCTTCAACAACTAGACATGGGGACATGGCTCAGAACTTATCACACCTGCTAAAACACTCCCAGCGTCTTGTTTCCAATCTGTCGCTGGAAGCAACAGTCCATCTTTTTGCCCAGTTTATGAGAGAAAATCAATCCAGTGATTTGCCAGTATTGGTGTTGCCTCATGACGAAAAAATACCTGCCACACGGGCGCTTCTTTCATTCTTTAAACCTCATGATGTGGATATCCTGACGTTTCCCAATTGGGATTGTTTGCCCTATGACCGGATTTCCCCCAGTAAGAGTGTGGTTGGAGAAAGACTTCATACCCTATCCAAACTGAGTACAAAAACTTCCCAAAAATTTTGTGTCATTACAACCGTTCAAGCTTTATTACAGCGGTTGCCTCCCCCCTCTATTCTTCAAAATAGGATCCTTTCTTTAAAAGTTGGTCAGTCTTTTCCGATCCAACAATTGTTGAAATTCTTTTCTGAAAATGGCTATGAACGTCTGGAGGTTGTGACGTTACAAGGACAATACGCTGTGCGCGGCGGCATTGTGGACGTTTTTCCGCCAGGGGCTGATGTTCCCTTGCGCCTTGATTTTTTTGGTGACCATGTGGAGTCCTTGAAAAGTTTTGACCCAGAGACCCAGCGGACCCTTGGATCATTGAAATCTCTGACCCTTATGCCAACGACAGAGGTTTTTCTCACCAAGACAACCCAGGATTATTTTCGAGAACAGTATCGTAAAATCTTTGGTGTTGAGAGTACCAAAGATCCTCTTTACGAAGCCGTGTCAGAAGGGAGAATTTTCCCAGGGCAAGAACACTGGATGCCTTATTTTTATCCAAAGATGGTGGATTTTTTCACCTATGCGGGTCCCTCTATTTTCTTTATACCATCACAAGTTGAGGCCATAGCAGAAGGCTATCTTGCCCAAGTGACGGATCATTTCAAAGCCCGACTTAGTCTACAGCATTCAACGTCTTACAGGCCCATTGCGCCAGAAGCACTTTATCAATCATGGGATCCCAAAAATATCTCTCACGTTTCTTATACCCCCCTCAAAGACCCAAAAGGTATGGATTTTGGCTATAAGCCTTCCATAGATTTAGGGGATTTTTCCAAAGGAAAAGTACGTGATGGGATATTGAAGGAACATCTTCAAAAGCTTCAAAAAAGACTTATCGTTATGGCGCCTTCTGAGGGGTATGTGGATTATTTGAAGGCTTATTTGAAAGAACAAGGAGCCGCCCCCCTTGAAGACGTGCAGACATGGGATGACATTAAACCTTCTCAGGGGGTATTTGTTACCCAATGCCTTTTAGCCAAAGGGTTTGAAGGGCCAGCGTTTGAGATTCTCTCAGGAGAAGAAGTTTTAGGGCGTTCACTGCAATACGAAGGCAGCAAAAAACGCAAAAAGGTTTCATCTCTTTTTGAAATCATGAGTTTTCAAGTGGGAGATCTTTTAGTGCACCGCGATTATGGGGTAGGGCGCTATAAGGGTCTGCATCCCCTTCAACTCAACAATGCATCCCATGAATGCATTGAATTGGAGTATGACAAGGGGGATGTGCTCTACGTGCCTGTTGAAAATATGGAGGTTCTGTCATTTTATGGTAGTGGGTTGGACCATGCTTCCCTTGATCGGTTAGGGAGCGGGCATTGGGATCTTAAAAAGGCACGTACCAAAAAGCGTATTCAAGATATTGCCAAAGCCTTGGTGGACTTGGCTGCAAAACGCCAAGAAAAGTCTGCCCACGTGTTTTCAAAGGAAACAGGGGCCTACCATGAGTTTTGCAGGAGTTTTCCTTATGTGGAAACGGCCGATCAGGGACAAGCCATTCAAGAGGTTTTGGAGGATTTAAGCCGTGGAAAACCCATGGACCGCTTGCTTTGTGGGGATGTGGGGTTTGGCAAAACAGAGGTGGCCCTGAGGGCGGCTTTTGTGGTGGCCCAAGCGGGGTACCAAGTGGCACTTATCTGTCCAACAACAATTTTGTGCGCCCAGCATTTTCAAACTTTTAAACGGCGCTTTGTTCATTTTCCGCTCCGCGTTGAAAGCTTATCGCGGGTTCAAAAACCCTTAGAAATCCAAGAAATTCATGAAGGACTCAAAAAAGGGGAAGTCAACATTATCGTGGGAACCCATGCCTTACTGTCCTCAAAAATCGGGTTTAAAAATCTGGGGTTGGTCATTGTGGATGAGGAACAACACTTTGGCGTAAAACAAAAGGAATACCTCAAAAATCTGGTGGAAGATGTCCATGTTTTATCCATGAGTGCAACACCCATTCCCCGAAGTCTCCAAATGGCGGTTTCCGGCATTCGGGATATGAGTGTTATTGCAACGCCACCTGTCGATAGGCTGGGGGTTAATACCTTTGTCATGCCCTATGACTCTGTTGTGATTCGGGAAGCTATTTTGCGCGAATTTCATCGCGGGGGTCAGATTTTTTATGTCTGTCCCCGGGTTGCCGATTTGGAGAGGGTTCAAGAAACGTTGGTAAAATTGGTTCCTGAAATCAAAATGGCGATCGCCCACGGCGGCATGCCCATTGAACAATTGGAACGGACTATGCAGTCCTTTGAGGATCATGAATTTGACCTTCTTCTTGCCACTAATATTGTAGAGTCAGGTCTTGATATTCCAAATGCCAATACCCTCATTATCCACCGTTCTGACCTGTTTGGGCTTTCCCAGCTGTATCAACTGCGGGGTCGTGTAGGTCGATCTAAGGTGCGGGGCTATGCGTATTTCACAGTAACCCCTGAAAAGATTTTGACAGAGAACGCTTTGAAGCGTCTTGAGGTGATGCAGAATTTAGAAGGCCTTGGCGGAGGTTTTTCTCTGGCCAGCCGAGATATGGATATTCGAGGGGTTGGGAACTTGGTCGGTCAAGAACAGTCTGGTCATGTAAAAGAGGTTGGGGTTTCACTTTATCACCACATGTTGGAAGAGGCTATTCTTGAATATAAGCAAAACGCTGGGGGTAATGATCAAAAACCCCAGAAAACGTGGTCTCCTCAAATTCACTTAGGTCTGGAAATCTTCATTCCCGAGACATATTTGCGCGATCTCAATCTACGATTGAGTTTTTACCGGCGCCTTTCTGAAGTCGGGAGTCAAGAAGAGGCCGAAGATCTGAAGGCTGAAATGATTGATCGGTTTGGTCCTTTGCCACCAGAGGTTTTGAATCTTTTCAGTGTGATTCATATCAAGAATTTGTGTAAAAAGTTGAACCTTGAAAAAATTGAAGCAGGTCCCAAGGGGATTTTGGTAACGTTTTTTGAAAATGACTGTCCCTACATAGAGGTCCTTTTGGGTTTTATGGGGCGTCAAGGCAATACGGTGCGCCTGCGTCCAGACCACAAAATTGTCATCGTCAAAGCCTGGCATACCCCCCAAAACCAACTCCAGGGGTTGACCCAGTTATTGGGGGAATTGTGGGGGACGGTAAAGGGGAGCGTGCGGTGAATAGAGGGATTATTCACCGCAAATTATGCGGTGAATACACTTGTTGTTCCCCACATCCTGTCGTATACTTCTTGTATTAAGGAGTTTCATGATGTGGATTTATGAACAAAAAAACTGGCCGTCATTTAAGTGGGATCTTGAAAGTCTCAGGCCAAAACTCATGGATGTGCGTTACAAGCAAGGGAAACTGCTGGGTCGGATGGATGCTATTGGGCTTTCCTTGCAGCAAGAAGCAACTCTTCAGACTCTCACGAATGATGTTATTAAATCTTCTGCCATTGAAGGGGAAATCCTGCACCCAGAAGAGGTCCGGTCATCTATCGCACGGCAATTGGGGATGGATATAGGCGGTCTTCCCCCAACGAATCGGGATGTTGAGGGTATTGTCTCCATGATGATGGATGCAACACAACACTATCAAAAACCTTTGACTGCAGAAAGGTTGTTTGGATGGCATGCGGCCTTATTCCCCAATGGTCGCAGTAGTATACGTAGAATCACAGTGGGTGCTTGGAGACCGTCTTCTGCAGGAGCTATGCAAGTAGTTTCCGGTCCAGTTGGTAAAGAGACTATCCATTTTGAGGCCCCTACTGCGGCTGTGTTAGATCATGAAATGGACTTATTCCTCAAGGCATTTGAGGGCTCTTCATCGATAGACCCGCTCTTGAAAGCAGGTCTCATGCATTTTTGGTTTGTCACCATCCATCCTTTTGAAGACGGCAATGGTCGTATAGCGCGGGCGATTGGTGATATGGCTCTTGCACAGGCAGAAGGGACATTGCGTCGTTTTTATAGTCTTTCTTCCCAAATTGAAATGGAAAGGCAGGAATATTACCGGCAGCTTGAACATCATCAGCGAGGGAACCTCGATGTGACTGGATGGTTAATGTGGTTTTTGGCATGTTTAGAGCGGGCGATTGATCACGCAGATCTCATGGTTGAAAAGGCTATCGATCGGACAAAGCGATGGTACCATGTGAATCAGTATCGTTTGAACGATCGCCAGAGGCATATTATTCACATGATGCTCGGGGATTTTAAGGGACATATGAACACGTCAAAATATGCCCAGTTGGCCAAGTGTTCGACCGATACGGCCTTGCGGGATATCCAAAATTTGGTCAATCATTCTATCTTGGTTCAAAATCCTCAAGGGGGTCGCAGTACAAGCTATCAGCTCATAACCCTTGAAGAAATTGAGAATCCCCTTAAAATTTTTTAAATTTATCCTCGTAATTTGTGTTGTCAAGGGCATAAAATACGAGGATAATTTGAAAAAAGGTGAAGAATGATCGAAAGAAAAAACTATTTAAAGTCATTGCAAGAAACATTTGAAGTACACCCTGTCTGTGCTGTTCTTGGTCCTCGGCAGTGCGGTAAGACGACACTTGCAAAGATATATGCTCAGTCGTTCGATGATGTTCATTTTTTTGATCTGGAAAATCCCCAAGATTTGGCTTTGCTTGATTCTCCTTCTTTGACTCTTCCCAATTTAAAAGGACTTATTATCATTGATGAGATACAATTAAAACCCAATCTCTTTCCCTACTTGCGATTCTTGGTGGATAACGCTGCTGATAAAAAATTTCTGATTTTAGGAAGCGCATCCCAAGATTTGATCCAACAATCTTCTGAAACTCTTGCGGGACGTATTGGTTATATTGAATTACCACCATTTCAACTATGGGAAGTAGGTGATATGCAAACCCATTGGACACGGGGTGGTTTTCCTAAATCTTTTTTGGCATCCTCTGATCTTCATAGTGAACGATGGCGGGTTGATTATATTAGGACATTTTTGGAGCGAGATTTAGCAAAGATGGGCATCGATATTAGTCCTATTCATATGCGAAGATTGTGGAGCATGCTTGCACATTACCATGGACAAATCCTGAATACCTCTGAACTTGGCCGTTCTCTTGACATGACCCAAAGATCAATTAAACGATACATTGATATTTTAGAAGGGTGTTTTATGATTCGCCAACTCAGACCGTGGTTCGAGAATATATCAAAACGTCAAATCAAAAGCCCCAAGCTTTATATTTGCGATAGTGGGATTTTTCATTCTCTCTTGGGAATCCCTTCCCACGATATCCATTTTCATCCAAAATGTGGGGCGTCATGGGAAGGCTATGCTCTAGAGACAATTGTTCATAGTACGGAAAATGAGCTTGCAGAGTATTATTTTTGGAAAACAGAAAAAGGGGCGGAGCTGGATCTTTTGGTCTTAAAAAATGGGGAACGTTTGGGCTATGAATTTAAATATTCAGAACATCCCAAAACGACAAAATCGATGCATTCTGCTTTGGAGGATTTAAAACTTGATCGGTTCACAGTCATAACGCCTGGTCAACGTTCTTACCCTTTAACAGACAAGATTTTTGTCCAGAGTCTTACGGATTTTTCCCAAAATTTATCCTCGTAATTTGTGTTGTCAAGGGCATAAAATACGAGGATAAATCTTAAACCCCCACCCATTCTCCGCGTTGAACGGACTGATGGGCTGCTTGGATGACGTCTAAAATCTCGATAGCGTCTTTGGCTGGGGTACGCGGTGGTGTCTTATTTTCCATGCATGCGATAAAATGGGTCATTTCATTTTTTAAGGGTTCAGAGGGAGTTAAGACAGCAGCCTCTCCCTCCACATCATGGAGGATCTTAAAGCAGGTGATGGATTCTTGGGTAATTTCATTATGAAAAAAACGAAGCTTTCTTTCCCACGGCAATGTATCGTCAAAAACCGCCATGCCATTCGTCCCAACGACAGTAATTTTTTGCTCTTTAAAGGGGCTAAGGCGAGAGAGTGTAATAAAGGATTTTTGGTGCCCCCCTTCAAATTCAAGGGAGATCATCGCTTCATCCGCCTGGATGGGGATCGCATAATTGCCGGACGTTGCAAGAACACGGCTGACCTTTTTTTGAGTAAGGGCCAGAATCATGGACAAATCATGGGGGGCAAAGTCCCAAATGACACTGTCGTTCGGGTAAATTTTTCCAAGGTTTTTCCGGCTGGTGTTGATATGAAGAATATCGCCAAGTTTTTTCTCTACCACCCATGTTTGTAATGCTTCAAAAGCACCATGGTACCGCAGCAGATGTCCGACCATCAGGGTCAGCCCATTTTCATAGGCGATAGCTTCAAGGTCGATGGCCTCCGCTTTAGACGGGACCAGAGGTTTTTCCACAAAAATATGTTTGCCTGCAAAAAGGGCCCTCTTGGCAAGATCATAGTGAGAATGGGGTTGGGTTGAGATCACAACACCATCAACGGTTGAGTCTTTTAAAACATCTTCAAAGTCTTGCATGGGGACGTTCAAATCTTCTGCGCATTTCACGGCCTTTTCGAAGCCTTTTTGATCACAGATCGCATAAAGACTGCCAAGACCTTTTAAAGTCTTTGCAATGTTCTTACCCCAATCTCCACACCCAACCACAACAATATTCATTTGATTCACTCTTAATTGCTACCATGGTCTAAAAATGACGTTTTTGTACTAAAAACGCAAGGGGGTTGAAATAATCCCCATAAGTCCCTAGATTACCCTCATGATGAAAAAAGATATCCATGCAGGACCAACGCAGCGGTGTTTAAAGGTCGGGGAAGAAATTCGCCGGGTATTGGCATCCATTTTCCAAAGTTATTTGTTCGCAGACTCAGGAATTTCCGGGGCATCCATTACGATTACAGAAGTGCAAATGAGTGCAGATTTAGGCCATGCCAAGGTTTTTATGTTACCTTTGGGGGGTACAGCCAAGGAGGTTGTTTTAGAAACAGTGCGACTCCATGGCCCCCGTCTTCGTCATTTTTTATCCAAAAAAGTTCAATTGCGTCATGTTCCAGCCTTAGATTTCAGGCTTGATGAAACCTTTGACGCCTTTGCTGCCATCAATAATGCGCTCAAATAAAACCCCTTTCCACGGATGGCTTGTTGTCGATAAACCTTCGGGTCTTAGTTCAAACGCGGTCCTGACGAAAATCCGTCATCACTTTGGCCGCCCAAAGGCAGGGTTTGCAGGAACTCTTGATCCTTTTGCAACAGGGGTTTTACCTATTGCCTTTGGGGAAGCAACCAAATTGATGGATTATATGGTCGATACGGTCAAAACCTATACCTTTACTGTTCGCTGGGGGACCCAGACTGATACGGATGATAAAGATGGGGTTCCCATCAAGACGTCCGATAATCGTCCCACCTTGGATGATATCCAAAGTGCTTTGGCCCAGTTCACGGGGATCATTCAACAGGTACCGCCTCAATACTCGGCTGTCAAAGTGCAAGGAAAACGGGCGTGTGATCGGGTGCGCCAACAGGAGGAAGTGACGTTAAAGGCACGATCGGTCGAGGTTCATGATTTTAAGGTTCTAGGACATGCAGGCGATACAACCGATTTTCAAGTAACGTGCGGGAAGGGGACCTATATTCGAAGCCTTGCCCGTGATCTTGCAGAATTTTTAGGGACTTGTTCCCATGTTGACGTCTTATGCCGGGAATCGGTGGGGATTTTTTCAAGAGAACGCGCAGCCAATTATAATAAATTGCTTGAAGTGAAGGGGCAAATTGCGTTACAAGAGTGGGTGCATCCTATGGCAATTGTGCTAGACGACATCCCGGCTTTGGTCATAGGAGAAGATGCAGTCAAGAAAATCAGACATGGTCAAACCATTTCTTACTGTGAATCTTTGGGGATCCTTCCTGACGTTAACGTCTCTATAGGTGTTTTGTTAAAGGATTTTTCACAAACGTTAGTGGCCATGTCTACCTTAAAAGAGGGTGTTTTGCATCCCAATCGTGTGTTCATTTATTAAGAAAGGAAACGAAGATGTCGGTGACAATGAAGGATAAGAAAAAAATTATTGCGGCTCATGCCATTACTGAGAAAGACACGGGGTCTCCCGAGGTTCAGGTTGCCATTCTGACTGAAAGAATTGCGAGTCTCAGTGAGCATATGAAAGCCCACAAGAAAGACCTCCACTCAAGGCTTGGCCTGATTAAGATGGTGGGTCAAAGACGTCGTCTTTTGGATTACGTCAAGTCCCGTTCTGTTGAGCGTTATAAAGACTTGATCACAAAATTAAATCTTCGCCGATAAGGCATCTAAGGGGCGGTCCAAAAGGGGCCGCCTTTCCTTTAAACGTATAAGTTAGGTATGTGTGTATGTTCAATATTGTAAGAAAAGAAATTAAATGGGGAGAAAGCACCCTTGTTTTAGAAACTGGTAAGATTGCGCGTCAGGCTGACGGTGCTGTGTTGGTTTCATCAGGGAATGCAAGGGTTTTGTGTACAGTTGTTGCAAAAAAGCAGGCCGACCCTAAAGTGGATTTTTTCCCACTGGGTGTTCATTATCAAGAAAAATTATATGCCGCTGGCCGTATTCCTGGCGGATTTTTAAAGCGCGAAGGCCGTCCCAGTGAAAAAGAGACGTTAACATCTCGGTTGATCGATCGTCCCATTCGCCCTCTATTTCCTGAGTCTTTCCGGAATGAAACCCAGGTTGTTTGTACGGTTCTAAGTCATGACACGCACCAAGATCCTGATATCTTGGCGCTCGTTGGGGCTTCTGCTGCCTTGACGATTTCTGGGATTCCCTTCTTAGGCCCTATTGCTGGAGCGCGTGTTGGGTATGTCGACGGACAGTATGTATTGAATCCTTCCTATGAAACCCTTGAAAAGTCAGATCTTAACCTTATCGTCGCGGGTACATCCGCCGGCGTTTTGATGGTTGAATCCGAAGCGTCAGGGTTGAGTGAAGAAATCATGCTTGGGGCTGTTAATTTTGGCCATGCTGAGATGCAATGTGTGATTCAAGCTATTATTGACTTTGCCGAAGAATCCGCAAAAGATCCTTGGGACCTTCTAGATACAGGCGAGAACATCTTGGCCATCAAGAAAGTGATTCAAGACAATTTTGAAGGGGATCTTCGTAAAGCCTATCAAGAAAGAGAAAAATCCAATCGCCAGGCTTTAATTGCTGTTGTTCATGACAAAGCGAAGGAAAAAGTTCTCGCAACGGTTGGTGAAGAGTCTTATTCCGATACATTGTTTGAGCAGGCCTTCAAAAAGGCTGAAAGTGATATTGTTCGTAAAGACATCCTGAAAACAGGTCTTCGGATCGATGGTCGGGACACCAAGACTGTGCGCCCCATTGTGTGTGAAGTTGGGATCCTGCCCAGTGTTCATGGGAGTGCATTGTTTACCCGGGGTGAAACCCAGGCGATTGTTGCAGCCACCCTTGGGACCGGGGATGATGAGCAAATCATGGAAGACATTCACGGCGAAAACCGTGAACGGTTCTTGCTTCAGTACAACTTCCCGCCATTTTCTGTGGGTGAAGTGGGGCGTCTTGGATCCCCAGGCCGTCGTGAGATTGGTCATGGCAAGCTTGCTTGGCGTGCAATTAAGCGTAAACTCCCTAACGTTGATGCATTTCCTTATACCCTTCGCGTTGTTTCTGAAATTACAGAGTCTAATGGATCCTCATCCATGGCGACTGTTTGTGGAACATCCTTGTCCTTGATGGATGCCGGTGTACCGCTTGAAAGTCCGATCGCGGGTATCGCTATGGGGCTTATTAAAGAAGGCAATGATTTTGCAGTGCTTTCCGACATCTTAGGCGATGAAGATCACTTAGGCGATATGGACTTTAAAGTAGCAGGCACCAAAGATGGCATTACAGCCCTTCAGATGGACTTGAAGATCACAAGCATCGATTCCAGCATTATGAAGCAGGCGTTGGCCCAGGCCAAAGAAGGTCGTCTGCATATTTTGGGTGAAATGGCGAAGGCCATCGATCATTCCCGTCCAGAAGTCAAAGATTATGCGCCGCGTATTGCAACGACCCATGTCCATAAAGACAAGATTCGTGAAGTCATCGGAACAGGGGGCAAGGTGATTCGTGAGCTTTGTGAAACCTATGATGTCAAGATCGATATCGACGATACTGGGTTGGTGCGGATTTATGGCACAGAGTCTCGTCGTGTGAACGATGCTTTGGCGCGCATTCAAAATATCACAGCTGAAGCGGAAGTCGGTAAGATCTATACAGGTAAAGTTGTAAAGATCATGGACTTTGGTGCCTTTGTTGATTTTCTGAGCACTTCTGGATTGGTCCATATCAGTGAATTGTCCCCGGAGCGTGTGGAGAAAGTGACTGATGTGGTGAACGAAGGGGACACAGTTCGTGTCAAAGTTGTTGGGGTTGATCCAAAGACCCGGAAGATTCGCCTCACCATGAAGGATTTGAATGAATCTGGATCTGCAGAGTAGAGAAGCGAATGAAGCCCCTTCAATCACTTAATTTATCTGGAAAAGAAGTCCTTCCTCTTGTTGAAGGGGGGAAGGGCATTTCCATTTCCAATGGGGTGAGCGCAGGGGCCTTTGCGGCAGCTGGGGGTGTTGGTACTTTTTCTGCTGTTAACGCTGATGCGTATGATGATAATGGCGACTTGATTCCCATCATTTATCATGGCAAAACTCGCAAAGACCGTCATCATGAGCTTTTGACCTACGGGATTAAGGGCGGGATTGCCCAAGCCCAACGTGCCCACGATATGGCAGGGGGTAACGGGCGTATTCACTTGAACGTTCTTTGGGAAATGGGGGGTGCTGAAACCATCCTTCACGGTATTCTAGAGCAAGTCAAAGATATCGTTCACGGTGTGACTTGTGGTGCTGGTATGCCTTACCGATTGGGTGAGATTGCGGCACAGTATAACATCTATTATTATCCCATCGTTTCGTCTGGGCGGGCGTTTAGGGCCCTTTGGAAGCGGTCTTACCATAAGTTTCAAGAATGGTTGGGGGCTGTTGTTTATGAAGATCCTTGGAAAGCAGGGGGACACAATGGACTAAGCCGGGCAGAAAATCCCGATGTTCCAGAGGATCCTTATCCACGGGTGAGGGAACTGCGTCAGGTCATGAATGAAGCAGGCCTTCAACATGTACCGATTATTATGGCCGGTGGCGTTTGGTATCTGCGCGAGTGGGACCATTGGCTCTCTAATCCGGAAATTGGCCCTATCGCTTTTCAACTTGGGACAAGGCCTTTATTGACCCAAGAAAGTCCCATTTCAGATCAATGGAAGAAGAAACTTTTGACATTGAAAGAAGGGGACGTTTTTCTCAATCGGTTTAGTCCAACGGGTTTTTATTCCTCTGCTGTTAAAAATCCTTTTTTGGAAAATCTTCGGGAACGGTCAGAGCGTCAAATCGCCTATACCAGCGAGTTGGTGGGTGAACATAATACGGAGTTTTTGTATGGTCCGCGCCAACGCAAGGCCTTTGTGACCGAGCCTGATTTTCAAATGGCCCAAAATTGGGTCAGAGCTGGGTATACGGAAGTTTTAAAAACGCCTGATAGTACCATTATTTTTGTAACCCCGGAAGAATCTCAGGCGATTTTGAAAGATCAACGGGATTGCATGGGGTGCCTCAGTGCTTGCCGGTTTAGCAATTGGTTTCAAGAGGATCCTTGGACAACAGGGAAAAAAGCAGATCCTCGGTCTTTTTGTATTCAAAAAAGCCTCATGTCTATTGCCCATGGAGGGGATGTTGAAAATGAACTAATGTTTGCTGGCCATGGGGCGTATCGCTTTGGCCAAGATCCCTTTTATGCGGGTGGGTTCGTTCCAACTGTTAAGCAGCTGGTGGAAAGACTGATGACGGGAGATTAGCTATGCGTTTTAGCGTTTTCTTTCTCACAATTTTTCTTTCAGTGGATGTCTTATCGACGCCCTCCGGTCTGCCCATCCCACGGTTTGTATCTTTGCGTTCTTCTGAAGTCAATCTGCGGGTGGGTCCTGGTAACCATTTTCCAACGGATTGGGTCTATCAGCGGGCCAATCTTCCCATTGAAATTATTGCCGAATTTGGTGACTGGCGTAAAGTTAAGGATTTTGATGGCACTCAAGGATGGATTCACAAATCGCTTTTAAGTGGCCATCTTTATGGGTTGGTCCTAAAAGATAAAACCCCTCTTTTAGGGGATAATGATAAAAATTCTTCTGTTGTGGCGTGGCTTCAAAACGGGGTTGTTGCAAAGCTTCTCAAGTGTAAAGGCGACTTTTGCCAAATCCAAATTCGACGAGAAGATTCTTTTAAAGGCTGGGTTTTAAAAACAGACCTTTGGGGCGTTGATATTAAAGAGTAGGGTCTGTTCTCTTTTCTGGAGAAAAATGGGGTTGACGGTCTTGTCGTCATGCGTATAGTGGGGTCCTGTTTTTTAATCAAAATAAGGAATACATGATGATAAAAGGATTTGTGAACACTTCAGCTAATTTCTTTGATCGACTGATGCGTCAATATACCCCCGATCCCTTCATTTTAGCCCTCATTCTCAGTGCCATTGTTCTTGTTGCCTCTGTGGTATGTACAGATGCGACACCCCAACAAGTGATTCTCTCCTGGGGCGATGGGTTTTGGAAGCTGATGCCTTTTACCATGCAGATGGTCATGGTTTTTGTTGGCGGCTATGTACTGGCATCAACACCCCTCGTTAAGTCATTTCTTGATAAGGTTTCCAAACACGTTAAAACGCCGGGTCAGGCTATTTTGGTCATCTCGGTCGTTTCTTGCGTTGGATGTTGGATGAACTGGGGTTTTGGACTCGTGATTAGTGGCCTTTTATGCCGTGAGCTTGGTCAGTCTGTTCCAAAAGGGAATTTTCGGTTGATGGTTGCAAGTGCTTATAGTGGTTTTTTGGTATGGCATGGTGGTCTTTCTGGCTCCATTCCTTTAACGATTGCAACACCTGGCAATTTTACAGAGGCTGCTATCGGGGGACTTATCCCTGTTAGTGAAACTCTTTTTGCGCCCTTTAATATTGTGGCGGTGATTTCACTCACGGTCCTTATTCCCCTTGTGAACTGGCTGATGGGTGTCAATGCCGCTAAGTCCTACGTGACTGTTATTGCAGAGCAAGAAAAAAAGGTATCCGAGAAAAACCATGTTCCTGTTCCAGCAGAGTGGTTGGAAAGAAGCAAGTGGATTTCTCGTATTTTTGGGGGATTAGGTCTTGGTTATGTTTTGATTCGTATTTTGAACAATAAGTTTGCGCTGAGCCTTGATATGGTGAATTTCCTTTTCCTCTTTTTGGCATTGTTTCTTCATAAAAATCCGCGTGAATTCATTAAAGTTATTGAAGGCGGTGCCAGTCGCGTGGGGCCTATTTTGCTTCAGTTCCCTTTTTATGCGGGTATTATGGGGATGCTTCAAGGATCAGGACTTGATACCATTATTGCAGGGGCCTACGTGAAGGTCGCAACACCTGAAACCTTTAACCTTTTGACATTTTATACAGCGGGTTTTTTAAATCTTTTCATTCCCTCAGGGGGTGGTCAGTGGGCGGTCCAAGCGCCAATCGTAATTCAAGCGGCTAAGGAACTTGGTGCTAACTTACCCATGGCAGCCATGGCTGTTGCATGGGGAGATGCGTGGACTAATATGATCCAACCCTTTTGGGCTTTGCCACTTCTTGCGATCGCAGGTCTTAAGCTTCGGGATATCATGGGATACTGTGTTATGGCCCTTTTTGTCTCAGGAATCGTCTTGTCTGTGGTGTTCTTGGTTTTCTGAGTATATCCACGATAGATTGTTTGAGCCCCCACTTGGGGGCTTTTTTTTAAGGCCGCAACATGATGTGCTATTGAGGTAAAAACAACAAATATTTGTTTTTTGTATTGACTTTCGTGTTTTATCTGTCATAAAAGTCCGTGATAGGGAGTCGATTTAGGATAAGAAAGGAATAACATGAAACGTATAATTGAAAATTTTTCATGGAAAAAAGATCATCGTCACGCTTTTCATCTAGAGAAATCTGATTTGATGTCAATCGGTCAATTGAAAATGCGCCTTGAACAAGATGCGTGGGCCCTGAGGCGTCTTTTGGAATCTTCAGAGCTGTCCCGTCAAAATTTTTCTATGCAACTGAATCAGTTGGTTAAAAACCTTGTTAAATCACAATCGTATTACCAGCAAAGCCGACTGAGACGGGTCTTAGAGAGATAGAGTCATCACTTGTTTTTTTAATGAAGATATCTCGGGGGTATCAGCTTTTGATGATGGCTGTAGGGAAACTTTCACCCACCCCTTGAGTGTCATATATACTGTATAGACTGAAAAAAAGAGAGGTTCTTATGCAAAACGAGTGGGTAAGCATTTAAAAACACCCCCGCTGCCCATCATCCAGAGCTGAACCATCGCCTACGAAATTTATGATAAAGAAAAACCCTTCGCTCTCCATCGATCATTCAGACACCGCTAAAGCCCCACCAGTGCCGTCCTCCAAAGCCTACCGAAGGTGGGCGTGGGATCCAGAAAAATAGCCCGTTAGGGCTAATCACGATTTGACTCCCTCACCATTTTAGAGGGTTGAAAGGGGGCATTTTAGCCATTCGGCTAACCTCCTGGGTCCCACGCCCTGCCTGCGGCAGGACTCTGGAAGACGGCGTCGGGGGGCTAAAATACAGTATTTTCAAGGACTTTAAACCAAAAAA
>CAMBTM010000010.1 GCA_945870825.1 Rhizobium sp. Q54 | reverse complement strand
GAAATTTATGATAAAGAAAAACCCTTCTCTCCATCGATCATTCAGACACCGCTAAAGCCCCACCAGTGCCGTCCTCCAAAGCCCACCGAAGGTGGGCGTGGGATCCAGAAAAATAGCCCGTTAGGGCTACTCAAGATTTGACTCCCTCAGCATTTTAGAGGGTTGAAAGGGGGCATTTTAGCCATTCGGCTAACCTCCTGGGTCCCACGCCCTGCCTGCGGCAGGACTCTGGAAGACGGCGTCGGGGTGCTAAAATACATTATTTTCAAGGGCTTTAAAACAAAAAAAGCCTACATTTCTCTCACACATTTCGTAGGCGATGGTTCAGCTCTGGATGACGGGCAGCGGGGGTGTTTTTAAATGCTTACCCACTCGTTTTGCATAAGAGCCAAAAATAACAGTAGAAACTTGATTTTAGAAAACGGTTTTCCAGGTCAAACGATGCCATTTCCCTACGGGCGGTCATCCCGAACCACGCCGCATTGCGTCAAAGTCCCTTAGGGCGAAGACAAACGGCGTGGTGTGGGGATCCAAGATGAGCCCAAAGGCGATGCGCTAGCACATGACAACCTACGTTGCTCCTTATACCAAATCCCCTTTTGAACGATTGCGTCGTTGAACATGGTGATCGGCCTTCTTGGGGCCTGGGGTCACGTATATTTAATACGCTCCTCGGCCTTAACCGCTTGTTTGCTTGAGCCATCATTTAAAAATGGGAATTGGTATTATACATGATTGTTTAGCCAAATGGCTAAAATGCCCCCTTTCAACTGTCTAAATCTTGGGTGCGTCAAATCTTGAGTAGCCCTAACGGGCTATTTTTCTGGATCCCACGCCCACTTTCGGTGGGCTCTAGAGACGGTCTTGGGGGGGCCATCATCCCATTTCTTTCATAGCATCAAGAAATCGTTCAAAATTATATTGGATCATCGTCTCATAAGTGGGCGCTGGACCATCAAGCATCGACAAGGCGTCGGAATAAAGAACCGGGCCTACCTTTGCCTTCGTCTCACGGGACAGCTGCTGAATCAATTTGGGATTAGTAATGTTTTCCAAGAATATGGTCTTAACCTTATACGTCTTAATCGCCTCAATCAGTTTCACCATATCTTTTGCACAAGGCTCGGATTCCGTGTTGGTTCCAACCGGTGATAAGAACTCGACCCCATAACTATTGCCAAAATAACCAAAAGCATCATGCGCGGTAATAATCTTACGGTGTCTGGGTGGAATATGGCTCAGCCGTTGACGTATGGATGCATCAATAGCATTCAACCGATGGATAACCTGCTGTGCATTTTTTTCATAAAAAGCTTTATGATGGGGGTCCTTAGTGCCCAAGGCTTCTTGAATATTATGGATATACACAATCGCATTCGGAATGCTATGCCACGCATGGGGATCCTCTACCAATCGTCCTTCAAAGACAAGCCGGGGGTGAATATTTTTGCCAACGACCACCAGTGGCCCCTTAAAGCCAGAAGCCTTGATCAGCCGCTCAATCCATCCTTCAAACCCAAGACCATTGATAAAAACAATATCAGCATTATTCATTGCTTTAACATCGAGGGGTGTTGGTTCATACATGTGGGCATCGCCGTTGCGCCCTACGATGGTACGTACATCCACTTTTTCAAGACCCACTTGTTTTACCAAATCAGCAAGAATACTAAAACTAGCCACAATCTTGATTGGCTTTGAAAAAGCAGTACAAGAGAGAATGCAGAAAAAAAGAACACGTATCATCATATTAAGCAACCCTGTTTTTCATATGTTGCAAGACACTTCCAAACCGTCCTACAAGAAGAGAAATGATATAAAAAAGCCCTGCCATCAACACAATCGAAGGGCCCGTGGGGAAATTGAGGTGATAGGATAAAAGAAGCCCTAAATACCCCGCAATCATGGCAAAAACAACTGACAAGACCCCCATGGACCAAATTTGACGACTCCAGAACTGGGCTGCTGTGGCAGGCAGCATCATAATCCCAAGGGACAATAACGTCCCCATAGACTGGAACCCTGAAACAAGATTCAATACAACCAGCATCAAGAAAAGCATATGGTATAAAGTGCCTTTCCCATGAACACGTTGAAAAAATTGCGGATCAAAACATTCGACCACAAGGGAACGATAAATAAAGGCCAAAACAGACAGGGTGAGGGTTGTGATGGATGCCATTAATAAAAGAGCTTGATGCGTGACAGCCAAAGCGGACCCAAAAAGAATGTTCATCAAATCAATGGAACTTTTCCGCATGGAAATGATGAAAACACCCAGCGCCAGAGCAATCAGGAAAAAGCCTGCAAAACTGGCATCTTCTTTCAATAAAGTTGTACGCGATACAAGGCCCGCCAAAAGCGCCACGAGAAAACCTGCCAAAAACCCCCCAAGGCTGAGGGCTGGAAGTGATAAGCCCGCAATCATATACCCAATAGCAGCCCCCGGCAACACAGCGTGGGATAACGCATCCCCCATCAAACTCATGCGGCGCAAAACAAGGAAAACACCAACCGGCCCACAGCCAAGACTGAGGCAGAAACAGCTCAGCAAAGCATTGCGCATGAATTCGTAATCAAAGGGATTCAAGAAAAATTCTTCAAGCATGGTGTGTCGTCCTCATACTTTGTGCATAGGCTTTGATAAGATTGTGATCTGTTAAAACATCTTCCGTCTTCCCCCACCCTAAACAGGTTTTTGACAATAGAATCGTTTCTGGAAAATACCGCCGGGCAATGTCCAAATCATGCAAAACAACCAGAATAGTTTTACCAAGTTTATGCCATTCTTGAATCAACTGCAGTAATGTCTCAGACGTTTGAATATCAATGGCTGTAAAGGGTTCATCCAGAATAATAAGGGATGAATCCTCTAGAATGATGCGCGCAAAAAGCATCCGTTGAAATTGTCCCCCCGACAAGGTTCCAATCAATCTCTGATCATAGTCTTGAAGTCCTACGCGCTCCAAAGCCTCGTCAATTTTTTCTTGATGACCTGGATCAAGTGCATGAAAAGGGCCAGCTTGACCCCAAAGCCCCATGGCCACCACTTCGCGAACCGTTAAGGGGAATTGGCGATGCATGGTCGATTGTTGAGGTAAATACGCCGGTGAACAGGTTGTCCGGCATTGATGTGTAATGGTGCCAGAAGTCGGCTTAATGATTGACGCCAATACATTAACAAAAGTACTTTTTCCCCCGCCATTGGGACCAAAAAGTGCCATGAGCGCATTGGGGTGAAGGGTGCCTGAAATGTTTTCCAACGCCACCGTCTCACCGTAGGCAACAGTGAGATGCTGAATTTGAATATGTTTTGAGTGGTTATCCATTTTGAAACCCATAGGTCTTAAAACCATAGGACAAGCATCCAAAGAACCACCAAAGGTCCAAGGACATAAAGAAATCGTTTAAACGCACTGTCGAAATAAGGAAGCATGAGGTGATTTATAACTGAGAATGGAAAAGGATGGTAGTATTTTTTGGGTATCTGTATTGTATAAGTTCAATCAAACACTTTTTAGTCGTTATCGCTGTTTTGTCACCCCGAGGCCAGCCAAAAAGAGTCGACCCATAAGGTTTCTTATTGAATTTTCTTGATTTTTTAAAAACTTCTCCATAAAATTTTATTAACAATAAATTATCCTAAAGGAGGATTATCATGAAAAAAAGATTTTTAATACCATCTGTATTGGCATTAGGGTTGATGTCAGGACAGCAAAGTAGAGCGTCTGGTGAAAGCTACCAAGACGTTATGACAGGTGCTGGCATCGCTCTTGGTGCAACTGCTGTTAAAGGTTGTTTCTTGGGTTGCAGAGCATTACAAACCCAAATTAACACAGTTGACACTGCAAGGGTTGCTGCAGCTGTCGGTGGCCATTTAACCTCTGCTGCGGAAGATGTTGGAAAACTTATTGCAAGTTCCGCCCCTTTTGTGACATGTGTGTTGTCTATCCTTAAGATATCTGGTGTTGATGTGCGTGATGTGTCCTCTATATTGTCTGCTGCAGTCAGTGCAAGTACCTTCGCAAGCTTAATTATTTCACAAGATGGCATTTTCACGTCCGTTAAGCCTGATGGTACTTCCACAACGCCAGTAGATACCCTGACAGTCTTGTTGTCCAAACTTACCCCCACATTTGTCCCTTTGTGTACCATCTTGGTGAATGGTGGATCTTATCTTATGCCTGTTGGATATACCCCCGATCCATCGAATCCTGATTCGGCCAGTTGGCCACAGTCACAAAAGATTCTAGCGTTCAAAGCTCAGCTTTTGTCGATTTATATTCAAGGAAGTATCACAGCAGAGGGACCTAACAGTAGTGGTCTTGTTACTTTAACGTCGTCAACAGGATCAACATTACAGATTAATGGAACAGCAGCAACCATCGGATCTGGATCTCCTTTTAATGAAGGATATATTACAAGAAATTCTGGCAACTTCATCAAGCAATTGTCAACGGGTGACATGAGTGTTTTGAGATTGGCAAAGCGGTAACCCTTTTTTATTTCGTCATCCTATATTTAATCCCGTTCTTGACTCTGGCAATGTTTTTTGTCAGAGTCTTTTTACATTTGGGGGATAGTTTAGTGGTAGAACCCTCGACTCTGACTCGAGCAGCCAAGGTTCGAATCCTTGTCCCCCAGCCATCTTGCGTATCGTTACAAAAGGAGAGCTTCCCATGTATTTCCTTTTTTTAGCCTTTCTTCACAGTATTTTAGGAACAACGCTTTTTTATCTTTCCTGGGTTGATTGGCATACACGCAGGATTCCAGACATTGGACTGATCCTTCTTTCTCTCGTCGGGGGGGGGTTAGGTTATTTGACCAATCAATCTTTTGTAAGCCATCTTGGAGCGGCAGGATTGGGATTTGTCCTCCTTTTTATTTTGGGATCAGCCGTAACAACCCTTAAGGGCAAAAAAGCGTTGGGTTTCGGTGATGTCAAACTCTTTACAGTTCTTTGTTTTTTCTTAACCCCAGTGATGTTGCCATCATTTTGCTTGTGGATTGGGGCTTTTGGACTTTGCACCAAAGTTATCTCTCAACAAAAAGAACCCTTTCCTTTTGCGCCTGCCATCAGCCTGGGATTCATTTTCACTTTCTGGTTGAAATTGTATTTTTAATCAACTGGGTTTTCTAATTCCGGAGTGATAGGGTTTTTCCAAGAAAAAGGAAGAATCCATGGCCCTTCAAGAACAACGTCTTCAAACGATCCTATCGCCTGATCAGTGGCGCGTCGCGACCATTGAGGCACAAAAACAAAACCGTCCTTTGCAGGATATCCTCGTGTCATTGGGATTCATTAGTGAAGCCCTGCTAAGTGACCTTCTTGCAGAAGACTCTGCTCTTCCACCCTTGGACCTTTCTAAAGTCCTTCTTCTCCCCGATGCTTTTCCCGATTTTACAAGAGATATGGCAGAAACGTACCAAATCCTGCCTTTGTTTGAAGAAAATACCTCTCTTCATGTGGCCATGGTGAATCCCAACGATCTTTTGGCACGGGATAAAGTCCGTCTATCTTTTCCAACATTTTCTGTTTTTCATTATTACCGGGTAACGTCTCATCACTTGATGGAGGGCTTATCGCGAACCTATGACTATGATTTGTCATTAGAAGGCATTTTCAAAGAGATGGACCAAACAGCAAAAATCCTGGACGATGGGGGATATGCCAATCCAACTGTACGTCTTGTCACAGTGATGTTGCTGGAAGCCGTCAAAAACAGGGCGTCCGATATCCATCTTGAGCCGGAACGCTATTTTATCCGGATCAGACATCGCATAGATGGTCAGTTATCCCAAGTGATCACCTTTCATGAACGTCATTGGAAAGCCCTTTGTATCCGTTTAAAATTGATGGCTAATCTGGATATCGCAGAAACGCGCTTTCCGCAAAACGGACGATTTTCAAGGTTTGTTTGGGGGAAAGAACTAGATTTTCGCCTATCCACCCATCCGACCTATTATGGGGAAAATATAGTCATTCGCCTTTTGGACAAAACCCAGGGGATTCAAAGTCTGGAGGCATTAGGATTCCCATCACCTCAAGTTTCCCTTTTAAAGCGCATCGCAAGCCATCCCCAAGGATTGGTGATTTTTACAGGTCCTACGGGATCCGGCAAGACAACAACCCTTTATGCCCTTTATCCCATATGGGCGCTTTGAACCGGAACATCATGACCCTTGAACAACCTATTGAATACCAACTGCCCCTGATCCGCCAAACGGAAATTCATGAAAAGGGGCGATTGACCTTTGGGGAAGGAATCCGGTCTCTTTTAAGGCAAGATCCAGATATTTTATTTGTCGGTGAGATCCGCGATTTAGAAACAGCACAGATGAGTCTTCGAGCCTCCATGACGGGACACCCTGTTTATACGACGCTTCATGCCGGGGATAGTTTTGCAGTTGTTCAACGGTTAGAGGACTTAGGCTTGAAGAGGGAAGATTTTTTATCGCACCTAACGTGGGTCGTAAACCAACGGTTAATCCGGATCCGTTGTCACCATTGCACCCCCCCTGCCTCTTGTTCATGGTGTAAGGGCACTGGATATTATGGACGCCGTCCTATCGCAGAAATTCTCGTGATGGATGAAGAAGTTCGATCCCTTTTTCAAAACCGTCTCCCCTTATCGCAAATCCGGACCCATGTTGAAAAAAGAGGATTTTTATCTTTATCTGACCAGGCCCAATATCTTTTAAAAGAAAGCCTTACAACACCAGATGAAATCTTCCTCACCCTTGGAGAAATAATGGGAGAAATACATTGATAAAGCGATGGCCCCTTCAAAAACAGGCCATCTTTTGTCGCCATATGGGAACATTTCTCACTCATCATCTACCTGTTTTAGATGCCTTAAGCACCTACGGACAGGGGATGAAATCTCATGAGCACATGATGACTGCTGTCCATCAAGATCTTACCCAAGGAATGTCCCTGGGGGAGTCCCTTGAATCGCAAGCATTCTTAGATCCTTTGATGATTAGCAGCATCCTGATTGCAGAAGAAGGTGGCACGTTGGGACAGTGTTTTTTGAATCTACATCATTACGGTGAAAGACAGGATAACATCAGAAAGAAAATCCGCAAAGCCCTTTACTATCCCAGCTTCTTAGGCATTTTTATCGTGACTGTTTTGGTGCTTTTCTTGCCTCCCTTTTTGGATAGCATGGACGGATTTTTGGCACAATTGCACCCTGGCCAAAAAATGATGTCTAACAGTCCTCATCTGATCCAAGGAGTCAGAATCGTCGGATATTTTATTCTCTTGCTTATCCTTATTTTGATAGGGCTGAAATATTCTAAAACCCGGTATTATTATGATGCATTCTGGATGGAATGCCCTTTCATCGGCCCCCTTAATCGTTTGACCCAGACGGTATTTTTTTTTCAAACCCTGTCTTTTAATCTCACTGCTGGGGTTCATGTGATGACCGCTTTAAAGTTGCAGGCCCATCACACAGTCAATCACTATGTTCAAGCATCCCTCCATAAAATGATTGGCTTTATGGACAAGGGAACCCCTTTTTCTGAAGCGTTTGCACTATGTTTAAAGGGTAATGGCTTGGTGATGGCGCTTTTGACCCTTGGGGAATCGACCGGAACGTTGGGGGATTCTTTTTCCAAAATTGCGGAAATTTTGGAAAAAATACTGGATCGTCAGATGACCTTGTTGATGGAGACGATTCAGCCTCTCTGCCTTCTTTTGATTGGACTTTTTCTCTGCTGGATTATTTTTTCTCTATTCTATCCCCTTTATGATATTTTGGGAGCTATTATTCTATGAGACTGATTGCCGTATTGTTAGATCAAGGATGTATGGTGGTTATTCCAGGACATACAACCCGGTTTTATTCAACGATCGAATCCCTAGAAAATGAGGGGCCATTTCTTCGCTATCCCTATGGAACATTAGATATATTTTTTGACACGTCTTCAGCGGTTTATCGACGTGAGACTATCTCCCAGAAAGGACTTTTGAAAAATTGGCTTACTGAACGGTTAAGGGTCGACGATCCAGACTCTCACTGGATCGGGTATCTGCAACAAAATCCTACCACCTATCTTTTTATTGACCTGCATCTCTCCCCTTCTCAAAGAGATTGGTTAAATTTTTTAAAAACCCTTCCAAGTCCCATAAAGTTTGTCCGCCTCATGCCCCTTGAAATGGCATCTTTGGCATTTGGCGTGAAAAAACCCTGTACAGTTATTACGTACTCTTCAAAATTCTTAGGTCTAAGACAGGTCGTCCTTCATCAAGGCCATTTTCTTCTGACTCGTCTGGTTCCTGTCCAAGATGATGATTTTGAAAAAGGACAGCTTCTGACGTATCTTCAAAAAGAATACGGGATTGAACGAGATGACGTGGCGTTGATACCAGTTCCATTTCCGTTTATTCCGCGTTCTAGAAAACCGGTTTTATCCCTGCGTCTTAAGGCTTTGGAACCATCAAGACGTGAGGCCTATTGTCGAAAAATCCTTTTAGGGCTGAGTATTTGTTCCATTGTCCTTGTCATTATCTTGAGCCTTTATCTGGAACGTCACCGCCATAACACGATATTAGAAGATGTCAGTCCTACAATATCCTCCCCCCCTCTTCCACCCATAGAGGCTGAGAAAGGGGCTTTGTGGGATCGATACCGGTCTTTAAGAGAAACTGTGCCCGATCCTCTCACCTTATTCGAAAGCCTTTCTTCCTGGCTTTTGGATCCCTGGACCGTGGCAGAGATTCTTTGGCATAGATCCCCTCAAGAAACCATTGTCTTGCATCTTCATTATAGCGGCCCGCGCCATGAAAAAAAGCAGGGGTTGACTGATCAAATACAAAAGCCTTTTCCGCCCTATACAATAAGTTTTTCGGCGGATAGTCATGGTATTCAGTTTACCACGCCATGAAACTATCAACAAAACGGGTGATTGGCTTTTTTATACTGAGCACAGGGATTCTTTTGAAAGTGTTTCTCGATCTATCTCAAGAGAAAAATCGACGCGATGACCTCATGAAAATGCGTGAGAAAACAAACCATGACTATCAGGATTTTCTTGCCCATCAGACAATGTGCCACAATATTGCGACAATGGAGAACCAAGGTTTTTTCATTGTGTTTAACCCAGAGAAAGTGATGGAGACTTTAACCAGTATTGTAAGGACCCACCGTGGCCATATCCAAAAGATCGAAATAGGGGCACCCCTGCTGGATGAAGGTATTGCCCACTGGCCCATTCATCTTCGCTTGACGTCAAGACATGAGGGATCGCTTTACGCAATAGCACACGATTTTTCGAAGAACCTTCCAGGCCTTGTAATGCTAGAAGAGATCAAGATTGTTCAACGAAAAAAGTATGATTTTGAGATGAACATTGGGTTTTCTGTAGTGCGGGGAGGGAATAATTAAATCAGTTGCACGACATGTAATACATGTATGTATTGGAAATGTGGATGTATTTAAGAAAGAGGTTAAAATGTTATCCCTTCGTTTATCTAAAGACTTAGAAGAGAGATTGGAAAAAATTTCAAAAACAACGAATAGATCGAAAAGCTATTATGCAACAAAAGCGATACAGCAATTTTTAGAAGATCAAGAAGATTATCTTTTAGCTATTGCAGCTCTTGAAAAAGATAATGGTAAGAGATTCTCCCTAGAAGAGGTCAAAAAACTGGCGGGGCTTGATTAGCATGCAACATCTTGGGTCCATTATTTTTACAGAATCTGCTCAGAAAGGTCTTGAAACACCACTTGAAGAGTGCGATGTGTATGAGATTGAGTAAACTCTCTCAATAGTCAGATTTTACTCATAGGTTGATACAACGCCCACCGAAGGCCTTTCCCGACGCCGTCCTCCAGAGCTGATACAACGCCTACGAAATTTATGAAAAAGAAAAACCCTTCTCTCCATCGATCATTCAGACACCGCTAAAGCCCCACCAGTGCCGTCCTCCAAAGCCCACCGAAGGTGGGCGTGGGATCCAGAAAAATAGCCCGTTAGGGCTACTCACGATTTGACTCTCTCACCATTTTAGAGGGTTGAAAGGGGGCATTTTAGCCATTCGGCTAACCTTCTGGATCCCACGCCTCGCTTGCAGCGGGGCTCTGGAAGACGGCGTCGGGGGGGCTAAAATACAGTATTTTCAAGGACTTTAAAACCAAAAAAAGCCTACATTTCTCTCACACATTTCGTAGGCGATGGGTCAGCTCTGGAGGACAACATTAGGGGAAGGAATAAAAAAACAGTGGTTGAAAATATTCAAATAATCTGCAAGCATGGGAAAAATTCCGGAAGGCTTTGATCCAGTGGTGAAGAAAGCGCTCAGTTTGCTGGATCTTAGAGCATGAAGAGGAGATATCATGAAGGATTACCAAACAGAAAAGTTCAACCGTGATGATTATTCTATCGTCTTTCAAGAGCAGGCTGACAGTTTAAAATTCCAAGACAATCAGCGATAGGCGGAAAAGTGTGATAATGGTTCTTGAACTTTTTGGCCGTGTGGCCCTTGCCATTATCTTCCTCCTCTTGTTGGTGGCTTATTTAATCTATGTAGAACGCAAGATTATTGCCGCAATCCAACGGCGGAAGGGGCCCAATATAGTTGGGTTTTTTGGTCTTTTGCAGCCCTTTGCGGATGCGTTAAAACTCCTCCACAAGGAAACGATTGTTCCATCCCTTTCCCCAAAAATCCTTTTTCTTTTAGCCCCCGTTTTAACGTTTTTTTTCAGTTTCATGGCGTGGGCCGTGATTCCTATTGGGGCAGGGTACGTCTTTGCGGATATTTCGGTTGGACTCCTTTACCTGATGGCTCTCACGTCACTTTCTGGTTATGGCATTCTAATCGCTGGGTGGGCCAGCCAATCGACTTATGCGTTGTTGGGGTCTTTGCGCTCTGCTGCCCAAATGATTTCTTATGAAATCTCCCTTAGTCTTGTTTTGGTGCCGGTCCTTCTTTTGTCAGGGTCTTTGAACCTGACCGCAATTGTGGAAGCCCAACAAAATCTTTGGTTTATCATTCCCTTATTCCCCATGTTTGTAATTTTCCTCATCAGTGTTTTTGCTGAAACGAACCGTGCCCCCTTTGATTTACCAGAGGCTGAAGCCGAATTGGTCGCAGGATATCATGTGGAATATACATCCATGTCCTTTGCATTTTTTTTCCTTGCCGAATATGCCAACATGATTTTGATGAGTGCCATGGCGACCATTCTCTTTTTAGGGGGATGGTTATCGCCTTGTGAGGGGCTTATCCACCTTCCAGGACCTGTGTGGTTTTGTTTAAAAATAAGCTTGGTTTTATTTTTGTTCATGTGGGTTCGGGCTTCTTTTCCCCGTCTGCGCTACGATCAACTGATGCGGTTGGGGTGGAAGGTTTTACTTCCCTTTTCTTTTGCGTGGGTTATTCTAACGGCAGGGGTTGTGGTATTGACGCAATGAGCATGTTTCGTAAACACATAAAACGGTTTTTGCTCGTGGATCTTTTAGGGGGTCTTTGGAAGACTTTGACCTATCTTTGGAAACCAAAAGTTACCCTTAATTATCCCTTTGAAAAAAATCCCTTGAGTCCTCGTTTTCGGGGCGAACATGCCCTAAGACGTTATGATAATGGGGAAGAGCGGTGTATCGCTTGCAAACTGTGCGAGGCCGTTTGTCCCGCCCAAGCCATCATTATTGAATCGGATGAAAAAGAAGATGGGACACGCTTTGCCACCCGTTATGACATTGATATGACCAAGTGCATTTATTGCGGTCTTTGTGAAGAGGCTTGTCCGGTTGATGCTATTGTGGAAGGGCCGAACTATGAATTTGCCCAAGAAACACGTGAAGCGCTTTACTACACCAAAGAAAAATTGTTAGAAAACGGGGATCTTTGGGAAAGTGCCATCAAAGTGCGCTTGGAACAGAAGGGGTCCTTATGACGGAAATCCTTTTTTACATGCTGGCGGTGGGAACTATTGGCTGTACGATGGCGGCCCTTTTTATGCCGCAGGTGATGGAGAGTGTTTTGTTTTTAATTGGGGCGTTCTTCAATGTCTCAGGTCTTTTCCTTTTGCTTGGGGCTGAGTTTCTGGCATTTGTCCTCATCATTTTGAATGTGGGGGCTGTTGCCCTTCTCTTTTTGTTCATTCTGATGACGTTGAATGTATCTATAACAAAAGGTGGGTTTTACAAAAAGCCTCCCATGGTTATAGGGGGACTGTTGCTCATTGAAATGGGGGTGTTTTTGATCCTAAAAGAACACACTGTTCCAGTGCTTGTTAAGACAACCCAAAGCAATACCCATGCCCTCGGTGAGGTTCTCTACACACATTACATCTTTCCTTTTCAGATTATGGGGGTCATTTTATTGACAGCCATGATCATTGCGGTGGGGTTGCTTTGGGAAAAGGGCCGGCGCCACAAACGCCAAGAGCATCAAAGTGACGTCAAGGCCAGTGACCGCCTGACATTAACCAATCCAGAACGTGGAAAAGGAATTAAGCGATGACCTTTTTGCATTTTCTTATCCTGAGCAGCATCGTTTTTATTATTGGTTTGGTGGGTCTTATGATGAATCGCCGGCATCTAATCCGGGCCCTCTTGGCCCTTGAGGTATTGTTTTTATCTGTACATCTTTTGTTTGTTTCTTCCTCTGCTTTTTTAGGGGATCTGCAGGGCCAGGTGATGAGTCTTTTTGTGCTGGGTGTCGGGGCCGCGGAGGTGGCCGTTGGTCTATCCTTGTTAGTTCTTTTCTATCGGCGCTATCAACGCACAGATGTTGATGATATCGCCCAGTTAAAGGGGTAGGGGATGCTGTTGTCTTTTTTAATCCTGACACTTTTTTTGCCCCTTTTTGGTGCCCTCATTCCTGGCAAGTATGTTCCTGTTGGATGTCTTTTGCTTGGAACGCTATCGTCTCTTTTGCTTGTTATCACGTTTGCAGCAGATCCTATGTCATCGCCAGTAATCCTTTTTAAATGGATGGGCGCCATCGACTGGGGGCTTTCTATCGATGCCATGTCAGTCACTATGGTCACATTCATTAGTCTCATTTCTTGTTTGGTTCATGTATATGCTTTGGAGTATATGGCGGAGGACTCAAGACAAAGGCAGTTTATGGGTCTTTTAAGCCTTTTTACGTTCTTCATGCTTATTTTGGTGACGGCGCCGACGTTGATTCAACTCTTTGTTGGATGGGAAGGTGTTGGGGTTTGTTCTTATTTTCTGATCGGTTTCTGGTTTGAAAAAGAGGCGGCAGCGAAGGCGGCTTTAAGGGCATTTATTATGAATAGGGTAGGGGATTTCTTTTTCATCTTAGGTATTGTGGGTCATTTTTGGGGCACATTTCCAACATTTGTTGGGGTGAGCTTTCTTTTAGCCGCCATGGCTAAGTCAGCACAAATCGGCTTTCATCTTTGGCTTCCAGGGTCTATGGAAGGACCAACCCCTGTTTCTGCCCTTATTCATGCAGCAACCCTGGTAACAGCAGGGATTTTTCTTTTGCTTAAACTCAGCCCTTTTCTAGAAAGTGTTCCCCCTATATTGACCGTTGCAGGATATGTCGGGGGGGTGACAGCCCTTTTTGGGGCGGTTATGGCCTTTTTCCAAAAAGATCTCAAACGTATTTTGGCTTATTCAACGGCTAGTCAGCTGGGCATAATGATGATGGCGATCGGTCTTGGGGCGGTGAATGCTGCGCTATTTCATCTTATAACCCATGGATTCTTTAAGGCCCTTTTATTCTTAGGGGCGGGTGTTGTCATTCATCTTTATAAAGGGGAACAGGATGTGACGCGTATGGGGGCCTTAGGGGTCAAGGCGCCTGTCGTTTATGCGGCGATGCTTGTTGGATTCTTGTCTTTAACTGGGATGCCCTTCTTTGCTGGGTTCTTTTCTAAGGAAATGATTTTAGAGATTGCGTTCCACCAAGGATCGTTTGTTCTGTTGACATTGGCTCTTTTAACAGCGTTCATGACGGGACTTTATGCCACCCGTGTGATGTGGCGGGTATTCCATGGGGGCAAAGGGAAACAAGGTTCTTTTGGAAAAGTTTCTCCCCTACTATCGACCCCCTTGGTGATTTTATCGCTGCTGAGCCTTGCGATTGGCTATATCGGCTATGCAGTATGGGGGCGTCTTCTTTTGTCACTTCCTTTCCCAGCGCCTTTATCTTTTTCCGGACACATCACTGTTTGGGTTTCTTTTGCAGGCATCTTTGTTGGCTATGCCCTTTACGGCGTTTTGCCACACACATCTGTTTTTTTGAAAGAAAAATTCCCAGCACTTCACACTTTTTTTGTGCAGGAGGCGTACGGCGATAGTCTTTGTCAGGGTCTTTTTGTAAAACCCTTTCAACGGTTTGCGAAGGCCATGGCCTTTCTTGAAGGACGTATCGATCACGATGGACCGATGGCTTTTGTAAGGGGTGCCAGGAGAATTCATCATATTTTGGGCCGTCTTCAAACGGGACATATTTGTCATGCGCTTTATGGGTTGGTTTTGGGACTCGTGGCACTTTTATTGTATGGGGTATGTCAATGAGCATTCTTCCTTTCATGGCTTTTTTGATGGGTCCTTCTCTGTTGGGGGCCTTTGTCCTGGGTTTTGTCAAAGATCACTATGCTCAGCGGGTGGGTGTGGCTTTTTCCATCATGACGTTTGTCATGAGCCTTACGATGACCGCCAGCGTGGACAATCTTTCCTTGCCTTTTGTCCTTTTGACAACGTCTGTGATTCCCTTGTCTATGATGATACGAGGTCCTCAAAAGCCCTTGTATTATAGCCTCTTTTTGTTGCTTGAAAGTTTATTATTGGGGGCCTTTACATCCGTCAATCTCCTTTCCTTTTATGTCTTTTTTGAAGCATCTGTCGTGCCGCTGTTTTTTTTGATGGGTCTGTGGGGTGGGGCAGGGCGCCTTGAAGCAGCCTTGAAATTTTTCCTTTATACAGCGGCTGGATCTCTCCTCATGTTAATGGGGCTTTTGATTCTTTATCATTATCAAGGGACCTTTGATCTGAAAATTCTTCAAATGATTCATTTTCCCTTAGAGATAGAAAAATGTCTTTGGATTTTGTTTTTCTTGGCCTTTTCCATAAAAATGCCCTTATGGCCCTTGCATACGTGGTTGCCTGATGCTCACAGTGAAGCTTCCACAGGGGTTTCCATGGTATTGGCGGGTATTGTCCTGAAACTTGGGGGATACGGCATGGTACGGTATCTCATTCCCCTCTTTCCAACGGCATCCCATCTGTATGCCCCTGTTGTTTTTGCTTTAAGCAGCGCAGGGCTTATAGTCATGGCGGTGGTTGCTTTTAGACAAACGGACATGAAACGTCTTGTGGCGTACCTTTCTATTGCCCATATGGCAATTGTGACTTTTGGGATTTTCTCTCATCACCCGCATGGGATCACAGGGGCGGTTGTCCAGATGATCAGTCATGGGCTTACGTCTAGTGCCCTTTTCTTGTTGGTAGGTATTTTGTACCAGTCCTATGGGACGTACGCTATCACCGCTTATAAAGGACTTTTGAAAACCCATGCCCGGTGGTCCATTCTTTTTATCCTTGTGGGTCTTTCTGCCATGGGCTTTCCCTTGACCAGTGGGTTTGTGGGGGAATTCTTGGTCGTTTTGGGGCTTTTTAATACCTATCCTCTGTGGGCCTCTGTTGCGGCTGTGAGTTTTCTTTTGAATGGTATTGTTATGATCTTTTTATGGCATCGTATTCTTTTTGGGGTTGCAACAGAGGAAGAAAAACCAGAGATACTCCATTGGAATGAAGGAATCATTCTTGGCGCATTGATCTTGACCATTTTTGTCCTTGGGGTGAAACCGGGATTGATTGGAGGATTGGGTGTTTTATAGTCTTTTAGCGTTTCTTCCAGAAATAGGGTTGTTGTTGACGGCGTGTGCGCTTCTTTTGGATCACGACCGTTTGTTGAAACATCCGCTTATTTCCTTTGTTTGGGTTCTTTTTATGGCAGGGATTTTAGCGGTTCTCATCGTGAATCCAGGTCTCCACGGTGAACACTTTTGTGGCACTATGGGGGTGGATCTCCTGACACTTTCTCAAAAAGGACTGATTCTTGCCTTTGGGTTGCCTTGGATTGAAAAACAGGGGGAATCGATCGCGCTCTACCTCCTGTCTTTGCTTGGAGTCTGCATTGTTATCTCCAGCCATCATATGATTACGGCCTATGTGGGGCTTGAACTCCATGTTTTGCCACTCTATGGGATTATTGCTTTGCGTCGGGATCGGCCTTTTTCCATGGAGGCTAGTCTTAAATATTTTATATTAGGAACCCTTGCCTCTCTCTTTATCCTTTATGGCATGGGGTTGGTTTATGCATCGACGGGCCGTATGGATCTTGGTGTTTTTCAAGGACAAACGGGGCATCTGTTTCAGGGGGGATTATTTTTTATTATGGCAGGGATTCTTTTTAAATTGGCCATTGTTCCTTTCCATGGCTGGATCGGGGATGTCTATGAGGGAAGTACTAACGACCAGGTTGCCTTTATGGGCGTTGTGTCCAAATGTATGGCTTTATTCCTGCTTTTCCGCCTTGTGCAAGGGTCTACCCTTCTTTCCTGGCTTGCGGTTGCCTCCATTGTAATGGGGGCATTTATGGCGCTACGACAACACAATATCCGTCGACTTTTTGCTTATGGGTCCATTCATCATATGGGCTTTGTGCTGGTGGGACTTGACGTATCATTTTCTTGCCTTTTGTATTTTCTGGTCTATGCCTTTGCCTTTAATGGATTCTTTTTTATCCTTAAAATAGGTGCCAACAAGGGGCACCCTGTGGAAAGGGTTGAGGACTTCAAGGGGTTGTTTGAACGAAAGCCCCTTCATGCGGGTTTTCTTGCCCTCATGGTTTTTGTATTGGCGGGGATTCCACCATTGCCGGGATTTTGGACGAAATTTAATATCCTTATTGAAATCGCTGAAAGAGGTCAATATGGTCAGGCTTTCTTGGCTTTAGGGGGCAGTCTTGTGGCCCTTGTTTACTATCTGAATATCTTGCGGGTGATGTTCTTTGAAGGAGATAGGTAACAATGGGCCCCTACACCTTTATTCACAAAGTTACCTGTGAAAGCACCATGGATGAGGTATTTTCTTGGTTGAATGATCATCTGACGGGATCGTGCCTTATCATGGCGGATCGTCAGACCAAGGGGCGGGGACGGCGGGGCCGTTCTTGGGAAACACTGGAAGGCAATTTGTCATTTTCTTTGGGGTTTTGGATTGCAGCCCATATTGAGGACTTTTCAGTCCTTTCTTTCGTTGCAGCGTTAGCAGCGGGAGATACATTGCGCACTCTTTGTCCAGGGGTCAATATTGGGTATAAATGGCCCAATGATATTTTGATTCAAGGGAAAAAGATTGCAGGGATTTTAATTGAAACCCATGAAAAAACTGAGACCCGTGCTATTGTTATGGGCTTTGGGGTGAATTTAAAACAGGCCCCCCCCTTGAATAATTATCCAACAACCTCTATCTGTGATGAGAGTGAACTTATTATTCCTCCAATGACGTTTCTCAAGGCTTTTATCCCTTTGTTTGACAGATACAAGGATTTATGGTTAAAAGAGGGGTTTTTAGAAATATCAAGGGCGTGGCACAAATCTGCCCTTTATGTTGGGAAAACCATTCATATTCTGACAGCTCAGGGCCCCTTGGCCGGTGTATTCCAAGGCATGGATCATCGGGGTCATTTGAAATTAGAGATTTCTCCTCAGGACTTAAGAACCTTCAGCGCAGCTGATATAATGCAACAACGATAATTGAAAGAAAAACAAATGAGTACAATGGAAAAAGATAAATTATACTTCCTGCCCCTTGGGGGATCTGGAGAAATTGGCATGAACTTAAACCTTTATGCCTATAATAATGAGTGGTTGATGGTAGATTTAGGGGTTTCCTTCTACGATCGCCTTGGCGTTGATGTGATGATGCCTAATCCCCAATATATTGTGGAGAGGCGCAAAGACCTTAAAGGGTTATTGTTGACCCATGCCCATGAAGATCATATTGGCGCGGTTCCTTATCTTTGGGAACAATTGAAGTGCCCTATTTATGCGACCCCTTTCACAGCAGAAATGGTGCGCCGAAAGTTCAAAGAGCGTCATATTGATTACGGGGATTTTATCCATGAAATTCCCTTAAAAGGCCATCAGAAAATCGGACCATTTGATATTGAGCTCGTGTCTTTAACCCACTCTATCCCAGAACCCAATGGTGTTGTTATCCGCACAAAAGCGGGAACCATTTTTCACACGGGTGACTGGAAAATTGATCCAAATCCTATGGTGGGGGATCCCATCGACAGTGAAAAACTCAAGGCGCTGGGGGATGAGGGTGTGTTGGCCATGGTTTGTGACTCTACCAATGTCTTTTGCGAAGGATTTTCTGGGTCCGAAGGGGATGTGCGGGAAAATCTTAAAAGTGTGATCGGTGGGTATAAAAAAGAAAAACTTTTTGTGACATGCTTTGCATCCAATCTGGCACGTCTTGAGACAGTGGCGTTGGCGGCTCAAGAAGCTGGGCGCCGTGTGGTCTTGTTTGGGCGATCCTTTGACCGGATGGTGGAAGTGGCCCGTGAGAACGGATATTTGAAAGAAGTCGCCCCTTTTATTACAGCAGAGGCCGCGGCCACTATGCCAGCGAGCAAAGTCCTTTATCTTTGTTCTGGAAGCCAAGGCGAAAGCCGGGCGGCCCTGAGCCGCATTGCAGCGGGAACCATGAAGCATGTGTCCATCAATGATGGGGATGTGGTGATTTTCTCGTCGCGGGTTATTCCAGGCAATGAACGGTCTATCAATGCCATTAAAAATAAACTGATTCGCTTAGGGGTTCATGTGATCACACGCCATGATCTGGATTTGCACGTTTCAGGACACCCCGCGCGTTCTGAATTAGAACAAATGTACGATTGGATCCGTCCTAAAATTTTGATTCCTGTTCATGGTGAGCTTCAACACATGGTTGAACAAGGTCGTCTTGGACGGCGTCATGGGATTAAAGAAATCGTTGTCCCCGAAAACGGGACGTTGATTGAGGTATCTGAAGGCGAGGCTGGCATTATCGATGAAGTCGCCTCAGGCCGCTTGGCCTTAGACGGGGATGTGTTGGTGACGTTTGATCATGGAACCCTTAAAGAGCGCCGAATTCTTGAAAGCAATGGCGTTGTTTCCGTCAGTCTTGTGTTGGACACCAAGAACGCGTTGAAGGATTCCGCTTTTTCCACCAAGGGATTTGTTGTCCAAAGTGACATGACGGACGCTGTCTATCAGGCTATTCAAGATGGTTACAGCCATCTCGCACGTAGTGAATTGGATAATGAAGGTAACGTTCAAATCTCTGTTGAAAAATATGTCCGGCGTGTTATCAGTCAAATCAATGGCAAGAAACCTTTGGTGTTGGTGCATGTGCTGAGGGTGTAAAAAAAAACACCCTGTCCCCCTTGCTGTTTGAAAGGGTTTCGTGTATCCATGACACTTGTGTCGGGGCGTGGCGCAGCCTGGTAGCGCGCCTGGTTTGGGTCCAGGAGGCCGGAGGTTCGAATCCTCTCGCCCCGACCATCTTTTTAATTTTTCTCCAAGTCTCTTCTGTGAGGAAGAGTGTCTTTAATTTTTCCATTTAGATCACTTGAATGATAAATAATGTTCCCTATATTACTTATATATTTAACATTAATTACTTGAAGGGATTAATAAATGAACAGTATTAAAAGTATTTTATTTTCTATGGCTATTATTTCAGGGCCCATAGTCATGGCGAGTGAGCTGCGGGGAGAAAATCCTCATAAAGTTTCTCATATGTGTGGATTCAAGGCACTGAGAGACCTTTCTGATGATGCTTTTGACGAAGAATTGATGCGTATTGACGCTTCAGGAAAAGAAACTACATCATCTACAGTAACAAGAAGACTTCTCAGCTTATCAGCAAATGATACAGATACATGGGGTCGTCTTAAAACTTCTTCCGATAAAATAGGGTTTAGAGGGACTGTACATTTGAGCAACGGTGAACAGACCTGGTCTTATCCTCATGAATATGATTGTGATTTTTATAAGCTTCAAGACCTGTGTAATGTTTGTGAAGATGAACGAGAGGTTAAGTTCCCTCAAGATTTTTTGAAATTAGACACTTCCATAGGGGAGCTTTACCCAAGTCGTAAGGGATTTCAGGTATGGAAAGTCGAGGAATTTGAAATTGTCTTATGGAAGACTGATGACAGTGCAGTAAGTATCTTTAAACAAAAAAAACCTTTATTTTTTCCTAAAAACACTGACTACGAAAATATAGAGTTGGAGTGTGGATGTTACAATGGTCCATATGTTTCTATCAATTTAAAGCATGAAGGAGAAAAGCGTTACAAGGGTTGGACAATGAACTTTTCCTTAAGAAATTTTAAGGGAGATTCTCTTGCTCCGGTCCTAGATGATCCATGGGTTCTTGGGAGTAGTACTGCAGGAAAAGCTGCTAGGGGTGGTGGCGGGGCGAGTGCTGGGGATAAAAAGGCAGAGCTCAAAAGATTATTGCAGGAGGCTAAAGCCCTTCGTGGACGTGCTCTTCGAAAATAGCTTCTTTATTTTACTTTCTCCTAAACGCCCTTTTCGGGGCGTTTTTTTATGAATAAGAATCCCCCTGTGGGGCATTGAAGACATGAGACACAAAAAAAGATGAGCTGTTATACCATCACCCCTTTTAAATGATTATGGCGTTTAAACTTCCAGATCACCCTTTGGGCAGAAGGTGTGTCACCTATAAACGATAGGCTCATCGCGCTCACCAGTCGTTTTCCTAACACTCAATTTAAAATGGGAGGTGGTATTATAGATCATGCACATTCTCCAACCCCTCCTAAAAAATGATGACGCTTTTACCATTTTCAAAACTTTTTACAAATTTTCACAAAAAAGTATTGTAATTGGAAAAAAGTGTTAGAAAATCCCCTACCATAGGCAGGAGGTCTATTCCCTTTTAACCCCTATCGGGGGAATAAATTTCTTGCCGGTTAACCCTAAAGCCATGAATCACGCATTCGTGGCTTTTTTTATTCCAATAACAAAGAAAGGAAAAAAAATCATGACATTCACAACGCTTCAAAACAGTATAGACACATTAGGTGTAACCCTTAAAGACTTCAAAGACGATCACAGCAAACGTTTAGAGCGTTTGGAGGAAGGATTTGCAGCCCATCAGGTGGGTGTTTCATCACCCCCAGCGTTGTCCCATAAAGAAGCCGACTTAGACGCTAAAAACTTTGCGGCCTTTTTACGGGGGCATGCTGCCTTTGCCGTGAAATCATTGTCTGCAGGGGATGAGCCGGGCAGTTTTACAATTCCCATCCATCTTCAATCACGCATACAGTCTGACCTTAAGGGGCCTGGATCCTTTCGGTCTTTGGCAAGAACCCTCCAGATTTCCTCCAGCTTTGTGGATATGGTGATCGACATGGGCCTTCCAGAAGCCCGGTGGGTTGAAGAACGGGATGAAAGAGAAGAAACAGAGACGGCAGAATTGCTTAAAACCCGAATTATGGTCCATGAACTCTATGCCAAGCCGTGCGCGACCCAAAAATTGTTGGAGGATTCAGAAATTGATGTGGAGGCCTGGCTTGTGGAAAAAGTGGCCCAAAAGATCAGGCGCCTTGAAAACATGAGTTTCTTGATGGGAATGGGGGACAATCAACCTAAAGGCATTTTGACCTATCCTTTGACACAAGAGGCGGAACCTCGATGGGAAAATTTCCGGGCCATCTATACCGGGCAAAACGGGGACTTTCACCCCGATCATCCAGAGGTCTTGATTGACGTGATGCATCAACTACCAACCCGTTATTTGGAAGGGGCTGTGTGGCTAATGTCCAGTTCAGCTTTGGCCCGAATTCGGTCTTTGAAGACACCTGGTGGACGGCCTTACCACGACCATAGCTTGGATGCGCCATTCCGCACACAGATCTTTGGATACCCTGTGATTTTAATGGATGAAATGCCGGCCCTTCTGCCAGGAACACCCAGCACATCGGTAATTTTTGGGAATTTTAGGGAGGCGTATCAGATTGTGGATCGTCACGATATGCGTATTCTGCGGGATCCTTATAGTCATAAGCCTTACGTGGAATTTTACATCAATAAACGCGTTGGCGGGGGTGTCATCAATTTTGAATCCCTTGTGATGTTATCGTTCTGTGAAGCTCCGTTGGTTGTCGATGCTGAATAATCTTAAAAGAGGTTTCTATGATTCAATCACTGTCAGCACCCCTTGAGATGTCATTATCTCTAGATGAGGTCAAGGCTTTTTTAAAGATCCTCAGTCCCCGGGAAGATCGATTGTTGGTGCATTTAATTAAAACAGCTGAAGCCTTGGTGGCAGAACGTCAAGGGCATTATGCCTTGACACAAAGGGTTCGGATAACAGGCCCTCTCATCCATGATCGTACCCGGGGGCTTCGGCCAGAGGCGCGACATTTTTCCCATTATCCCTTTATCACATTACCGCTTCACCCAATCCAATTGGTAGAACGGGTGGAGGTTTTTCGCCTAGACGGCAGACGGCGGCTTATTGAGCCACGGTTTTGGTCACTGTCCCATACGCGAGGACCCCATCGGTTGACAGTGAAAGTGGCTGATGGTGATACCCTCCAGGCGGATTTGCGTGTTGGGTATGGGGACACACCAGAAATGGTTCCTCTATCACTCCATCATCAGATTTTGGTGAAGGTTGCCAAGCTTTATGAAAAATCTGAAACGCTTTATGGGGTTCTTTTCCCAAGGCAATTAGGATCATCATGAAAGAAACTGTTCTCATTGAACGCCTTCTTCGGGCACAAAGAGAGGAGGGGGTCGATCAGGCCCTCTTCTTTCCCTTGCCTCTTCCTCGGTGGTATGGGGATGGGGCCTAAAAAAATACTAAGAATCAACAAAATATGTCTGGAGTGCTTCGCGCCAGGGCAATACAAGGACATGGTCTATTTTTTGAGCCTGATGTATTTGAGACATGCAGATGGACTCACTGTGGGGGATATCTTTTGTAAAGGTAAGAAATGAAGAAAGTTTTTCTGGATAAATCTCTTGGGCACTTTTGATTTCGATGAAGAGAGTTTTTTTGCCTGGACGTTCAACGACTAAGTCAACTTCCACCTCGTTTTTAGTCCTTAAGTAAGAAAACCGATAATCTGGATAGTAGTAATTGGCAAGACGGATGCACTCAAGAATGACGAAGTGCTCAAAGGCTTTTCCATAATCGCTGCTGGCTTTTTTTAATGGAACGGTTAGCATTCTTGTTAATGACCTGGAAACACCACCATCGAAGAAATAAAACTTAGGTTTTGACAGGAGCCCTTTTCTCAAAGAAGTGCTATAAGGTTCAAGCCTGAATCCCATGAGCGTATCTTCAAGAATAGAAAAATATTGCCTAACGGTTTTATCATCCACACCCACATCGCGTGCAATATTGGCAACATTAATAATCTCACCATTACATTGGGCGGCGACTTCCAAAAATTTCCGGAAAGGGTCGACTTTACGAATGAATTGTTCAAGCCATATTTCTTCCTTTAAATAAGACTGTGTATAGGATCTGAGAAAATTAATTTTGTCTTCATCGGTTTTCATTTTGTAGAGAATCGCTGGAAGTGTCCCCCAACAGAGCGCTTGGTCTAAATCGAAATTTTTGCCTATTTCTAAAGATGTTAGGGGATAGAGGTTGTAAACAAAGGCTCTGCCAGCCAAAAGATTAGCACCCCCATACTTTAGTTTGCGGGCACTGGATCCTGTCATAATAAAAATGAGGGGAGTGGATTAAATCAGTTGATGGACGAGATCCAGAAGTTTTGGGAGTTTCTGAATTTCATCGATAATTACATATTTTATAGGATCCTTGAGAGCCAGAACTTCTTGGCGAAAAGAAGAAGGATTGCGGGCGTAACGTTCTTCTGTTTCTGGATCGAGCAAGTCGATCCATAGGGCTTCTTTTTCCCGAAAAACATGCTTTAAAAGGGTTCTTTTGCCTGTGTTTCTTGCCCCAAACAGAAAAAAGCTTCTTTCATGGGGAAACTTTAATAATCGCTCAACAAACATTATTTTTAGACCATGCTCCAATTTTCGCAGCTATTTCTGGAGTATGGTCTATTTTTTAACATTAATCAATAAGAAGGAAAAATACGTTATGAAATCATGGCTTACTAAAATTAAAGAAACATTGATACAAGAGTCAAAGCGGACCAATAAACCGCGTAAAAAGAATCGGCCTCTCATGGGGGCAACGCCTGGGATTCCTGTTGGAACGCCTCGGTCCTATCACCACCTTGTCAAGGAGGGCTATAATCAAAATATCATTGTGTATCGCTCTGTGACCTTGGTCGCGCGGAACTTGGCGAGCGTGCCTTGGGTGCTTCATAAGGCAAATCAACCACTTGATCATCATCCTTTATTGGATCTTATACGAACCCCCAACCCCGGCCAAACCGGGGTTTCTTTTTTGGAGGCGCTCACATCCCATCTAATGTTATCTGGCAACGCCTATGTGGAACTGGTCGCAACAGAAAAGAAGCAGCGTGAATGTTATCTTTTGCGTCCTGACCGGGTACAGGTGGTACCAGATGCCCCTGAACCCTACTATCTTTATACAGTGGGGGACCGATCTCGTGTCATTCAACGGTCCCCCAAGGCTTCTGTTTCCCCTTTATTGCACATCAAGACCTTTCATCCTTTGAATGATTGGTATGGCATGAGTGCCGTTGAGGCAGCAGCGGCCAGTATCGACCAGCACAACGAGGTGGGGCACCATAACTTGGCATTGATGAAAAATGGAGGACGTCCTAGTGGTGCTTTGATTTTTAACCAACTTAACCAGAAGTATATGTCTGAGGAAGAATTTCAAACCTTCAGAGATGACTTGAAAGAAGCGTTTCAAGGGAGTGATAATGCAGGACGTGTGGTTTTGTTAGAAGGGGATATAAAATGGCAAGAGATGGGGGTTAAACCCAAGGATCTGGATTATGTGTCGGGCAAGTACCTGTCAGCGCGTGAAATCGCCCAAGCCTTTGGGGTGCCCGCTATGTTGGTGGGGGTGCCGGGTGATGCGACCTTTGCCAATTACCGAGAGGCACGCTTTCATTTGTGGGAAGATACGATTTTGCCACTTTTGGATAAAATCATGTCTGAGATGAACCGATGGTTATGTTCCTTGTATGGTGAGGCTTTTCAATTCACCTATGATATAGAAAACATACCCGCCCTTGTTTTAAGACGTGAGTCCTTGTGGTCAAGACTGGAACAATGCAGTTTCCTCACCGACAATGAAAAACGTGAGGCCCTAGGCTATGGGCCCCGGGGCTGAGGAGGGGTTAAACGGGCTCACTGTTTATTTTGGGTTTTTTAAACAGACTTAAATCTTTCGTAGTATTGCAAAGTTTATCAAAATCAGACTGGTAGAGTTGGTCTTGGTTCTTTCTAAAAAGTTCATATTCTTTCTCGGCCAACGTTTTTGCAGTTTCGTGGGATATGTTGCCAAGACCCTTTAGAATATCTTGCTCATTAAATGTCAAAAAGGCATCTAATTTTTCTGACCACTCTTTCATGGTCATCAATTTTCCATTGATAGCCTGAAATTCTGCGTAATCTATATACATATTCACGATGCGATTGAGCTTTGAAAGCTCTGTATGAGTTAGGTAATTCTTGGCAACACTTACATCTGATAGAAATATCTTTCCCCTCGGGCCTTTCCGCCAGGTTGTAAGGCCCATGTTAGGATGGGCAGCATCGACTCTGCTGGCAATAATTTCTGCAGCCGTACTGCCAGTTGCTGCAAAGTGTAACTTATTTTGAACAGACGAAAAAAAATGGAAAGAAGTGTCGGATTGAGGGGAATAATCTATAGCTGTGGCATAAATATCTGTTATTTTTTGGTAAACCATCCGTTCGGATGCCCTAATCTCCCTTATTTCTTCTAGAAGTTCATCAAAGAATCGTTTATCGAATTTAGAGCCTTCTTTGAATCTATTTGCATCAATGGCAAAACCTTTGAAAATATAGTTTTTGAGTTTATCAGTTGCCCAAATGCGAAAAGCGATGCCACGTTCTGAATTCACTCTATAACCAACAGCAATGATGGCCTCAAGGTTATAAAACTGAGTTACGTAATGTTTATCATCAGTAGCAGTATTCCGGAATTTCCGGATAACTGAATCTTTATTAAGTTCCTTGCTTGTAAAGATATTTTTTAGATGTTCACTGATAGTTCTGATATTCACCTCAAATAACTCTGCCATATGTTTTTGAGTCAGCCATATGTCGTCATTCTCAAATCTCACAGCGATGGAAATTTTTCGGTCCTTTGTCTCATAAAAGATGATCTCATTGGGAAGTGTATATTTTTTTTCCATCGTGACCTCATGACGAAGCTAGTTTTCTATGTACCCTCGCAAAAAATCGCGATCTCTGCAATCAAAAGATGGTGTTATGCAGTTTCCTCACCGACAATGAAAAACGTGAGGCCCTAGGCTATGGGCCCCGGGGCTGAGGAGGGGATAACCCCTTCGTAATAGCCCCATTCGGTGTTGTTCCATATTTTCCCCAGATCACGGATCTCAGACTAGTTTTCAAACATGTTAATATTTTAAGTAACTGACGAGTTCGTCACCCAGAGCGACAGGGGAAACTATCCGATTTTTGAGAACGTTAGGCGATTGAAATTTAGTAAAAATTTCAAATTTTTCCCCCCTGATATTCAATGCCACAAAGAATTTCCCAGGGTTCATTTCTTTTCAAAAAAAGCACTTGACGGGTGCCTTAAAGGGGGCTTAAGCTTTTGATTAAGGGAGAACACGGACCGTGCTCAAAAAAATAAAAAAAATAATAAAGTTAACGATCCTTTGGGTGCCAGTATTGGGATATGCATCCAATTTCCAACAGCCTAGTTTCGATAAAAGATATTTTGAATGTTCTGTTTGCGTGCCAGAAAATTGCGCGACTGATGTGATTACCGCAGGTCATTGCGCCGCATGGTGTGGTATGGAAGTTTATGAACGGTGTTGGAATAGTGCTTTGGAATCTATGGATAATCCACAAAGTGAATTTCGAAAGACCTATAAAAGATTAAACGAAATTTCTCAGAAAAAGTTAAGGGACATACTGAATGCGACTAAGCAAAAAGATGTTCGTAAATTTTATGAAGAACGAGAGACAACCAATGAATTACTCAACGAATTGCAAATCCTGCATCGCGAACAGCAAAAAGAAAGATCAAACGCTGTTGCAGGAGTCGTGCAACTAGGTTCCTAGGAGGGGCAGGGAGGCGCTCTAATCTGGGGGAATACGTGCTGGTCATCATATAATGAGAACTAGTAACGATAATAATAAACAGGAAGGCGATAAGAATCTTCCGTTATAAAAAATACAGGACTAAAACTGGGGCCAATCGGCCCCTTGTTTTTACGCAAATTCCCCCTCCCATCAATAATCCGTATTGCCATTCCGGAATACTTACATTTTTTCTCAAGAAATTACCCAAAAAAGGAAATTATTATGCAAAAATTACACACATGTTTTTCTATAAAATCATTGGAAGATATTGGCACATTCTCTGGGTACGCCAGTGTTTATCATCTGGTGGATTCCCAAGAAGATTGGGTGATGCCAGGCGCTTTTGGTGTGCTAAAATCACAAGAGTCATGGCCCAAAATGCTGTGGCATCATGATCCAGCAGACCCCATTGGGGAATGGTTATCCATCACAGAAGACAGTCGTGGACTGTTTGTCAAAGGGAGATTATTTCTCGATTTACAAAGGGGAAGGGAGGTCCACCTGTTATTAAAAACTGGTGTTGTGGATGGGTTATCCATCGGGTACAGACCCTTAAAAGCGTCCAAAACCCCCAAGGGACGGTGTTTAGAATCCATCGTTTTGGAAGAAATTTCCCTCGTAACATTTCCAAGTAACCCCGAAGCACGCGTGCAGGAGGTAAAAATCGACGTCTTTCAGCGTCTAACCCAACAGATTGAATCCCTCACAGCGTTGGTTAAAAGGACGGTTTGACAGAAATTCATTCGAGGGTATAGAATGATAATATAATAATTAAAAAACAAGGGGGGTGAGTATGACAAAAGTGGGATTGAAGACATATTCAACCTCTGATCGGCGTTTTGCAGAAGGTATTTTAGAGAGTTTTATTGACCAAGTTCAACGAACACTAATGGAATGTAAAAACCCTGCTGGTAGAAAATTAAGGAAAACATAACATGAAAAAAGCGCTAAAAATTCTAATGGTTGGCTGTGTGACCTTGTGTGGTTTTTCTAGTCAAGGTGGTTCTGTAAAATCTGCTACACGTCCACTTGTTCAAACAGGGATAGATGGTCGTCTAAGCTTGCGTGAGATGAAGGACCTTATTGAACTTCAGTGTTCAACAATCAGTAATAAGACGACTTATCAACTTCACGTTAACATTGCAGCAAAATCTGGTGATGATTGGCATCAAAAAGGGACCAGTGAACCTAGTCAGATGGTATGGGTTGGGAATTTTAATACATCAAAGACCCCAACCTATGAGGATTTTAAGAGCGCCTTGAACTGTGTGAAGACTAAAAAAGATAATGCAGTTTTTTATTTAAATCAAGAAATTCTGACAAGTTTAAAGGATATAGCAAAAAACAAGTTGAAGAAATATCGTGGAAAGCAAGCAATATCAACAAGGGCTAAGGTTGAAAAGCGTTTGCAAAATTTGATTAATATGGTTGCTCACAATCCAGGAACAGATATTAATGCAACATTGAAAGAGGTTATTCAGTTTCCAAGAGAGTGTAGGAATCACGGATGTGTTCGTGAAGGTGGCTGTGATTAATCAATGATTAATCCGCAACACCTTATCCCGGGTTTTAAATCCTTGAAGAATGGTGAGGGCGCTTTTGGGAATGTTTAATTCTTTAGCCAGAAGCGCAATCACCGCCTCATTGGCTTTCCCATCTTCTGCAACGACTGTCACATAAACCCTGACCAAGAGGGTGCCATCCGCTTTATGTTCGACTTTTATACGATTGGACGCTGCTTTAGGCGTGACTTTCACGCTAAGGCGTTCAGGGAGTATCGGATTAAATAAATCAATCATATCCGTATCAATATCATAGTTATATCGGAAGGACTACGAGAAAAGGGGGGCTTGCTTCATATGCGCATAATTTTCAATTACCTGTTGAAAAATATGGATTTTTCAACTTTTTATTTTGGGGCAGTTGTGTATGCTTTCTCGCGAGATGAAGCGTAATAAAAAGGAGAATAACGATGACACACCCCCAACAAGACAACGGCCGGCTTACCCATTTACTTTTTAATGAATCGTTTAAAGAGACGATGCGAGATCGGGCGTTTCAACTTGATTTTTTAAGGACATTTACGAAACGCACCGACATCGAAGAAGTCCTCATCTATGTCCTGATGCGCCCTTTAAGTGCTGCTGAAAAGAAGGAATTTGCCAACGGCACGGAACCCGTAAAAACCTTGTCTGAGGGGGCGTTGCACTTTACGTGTCGTCTTACGAGCGGCGACCTTGTTATGTTCAAAATACCCATGTAGAAGGGGGGGCTCCATTTCTTTTCACCCATCATGCAGGTACCGTTAAAGCGGTCCCGGTATTGGGGGAGGGATCTTCACCCGCCGGTTATGGTAAACTCATACACCAACAATTTCATCCATTGACTTTATCCAGAGACTCTTTTAGGATCCCCTTCGGCTTGTAAAAGGCCTTTGGAAAATTAGAGGTAATTATCATGAAAAAAGTATTATTTATCAGTCTTTCTACTTCCTTTTTCTTTTCCTATGGGCATGGGGCCAATCGTTATCCTGATTTATTTATCAATGCAGATTTTATGGATCGTCAGCATCATCAGATGCTTCAGGAGTTTAATACAGATATGCCTGACGAACCGGCTTTTGCTTTTGAGCATTTTTTCACAGGAATTGTTCCACAAGACCCTTCAAAACAGCTTAAAAAACTGGCTGAGTATATGGATGTTGAAATTACTGATGAACGTTTTTCATCTTTACGTGCCCAAATAGAGGGAGGGGATGCTAACGTCAGTGATATTCTTTTAAAATGTCTAGGAATAATGGAGGTTCTCAATAAGGACTGTAAAATATCTGACATGAGTTCTTTTTACAAACAAGAGACCAATAGTTTGAAGGGAGAATTGATATATCTTCTTCAAAACCCAATATTATGCTCACTTAATGCGTTAAGTGAGAAGGTAGAAAGATTTTCTCTATTAAATTCTAAGTTAGTAACATTATCTAAATTGCAAAAATCTATTCATCATATCGGCGAGGACTTAGGCATAGGGACAGAGGCTGTTATTCAGTCTTTTCTCAATTCAACCCTAGAAATTGAAAATAAAATGATGGGAATTTCAACGCCCCCTGATAGGCACTACGCGAGTATCGGTATATTGGGCTTAAAAGATATCGCTGAATTTATTGCACCACGTACCACTAAATTACCTCAGATACGGCGCAAGTTTATCTCTTCTTGCGATGATTTTTTCTCTCTTCTCTATGGAGAAACCATCGAGTCTTTTTCTTCAGTATTTCCTAGGATCACCATTCTAGAAAAATTAAGAACGCCGACAGGTCTTAAATTTTCAGACCCCAGGATTGTATGCAACAAGTTGTCTTACGTGATAAGGGCAGATGACCTGCAGAGTGCTTTGGAAGATCTTAAATCTGAAATCTCTGGTGAACTGATAGACCAAGAGGAATTTGATGCTTTCATTGATTTTCATAACGAAAATGAAGAGTTAGCTGCTTCAACAGTAGGCGATATTTTTATTCAAAAGAAATATGGATCCTCTTTTGCTAATTTTAACAAACATATTGGCAAGAAAGATCCTGTCCGTTCTGATGTCATGAATGATCTGCTGGATATGATTCAATCTGCTGAGGGGGCTTTGCACTATTTTGAACATGCCTCATCTATTGATGGAGATTTTGAAAATAGTTACGTAACTTATGCAGCCGTAACCAGAGAAGTTTTAAAAAATATTCGATTATTTCACTGGACAAATTATGCTGATGTTTCATCTTTAACGGTTCCTGTTGCTAAAAAATATGCACGTCTTCTTGATACGCTTCGTAAACATGATGCCCTTATTATGCCTTTTTTAACAGATGTTTGCTCGTCGGCTGGATATTCTCTTTTCCACCCTTTTAAGCACTATAAAAAAGACCTTGCAGCGACATTAGCAAACTATAAGTTCAAAAAATTAGAAGATCCTAATCATACAAACAGCTATGGACAATCCATTCAACATATTTGGTATCATCCAAATTTTCCCATTACGTTACGTATTAAAAAAAATGGTCAATATTCCATCGGTATTGTGGATTTAGAGTTTATTACGGATATAAAAGACCTGGAAAAAAAGCTGATATCCACCACGTCTTATATTGAGTTTTCTAAAGTGATGCCCGTATTTACTGGTACTGGAGGCTTAGAAACATTCTTTTTCGTACCGGCATTTAATACGACCAATCTTTGGATTTCTTTGGGGCAAAAGACTTTGAAGATGTTATGGAACCCTGATATAGCGAGCTGGGTAAATGCCTTCGGTCCTGAACCTTTGGGAGATACTCATCTTTTGATCTAGAAGCTTCGTTGTATCAGCTCCACAGTTGGTACAAGGCCCGTGAAATTAATCATATATCCTTAACAGATTGGCGGGGGTAAGAAAGCAACTCCCTCCCGCCGTCGCGCCGCGAGGAGAAAGGGCTTTTTGGTGCGGAACCTTCGGAAAACAGCGACGTGGGCAACCCATTCCTTTTTTGTCATCCCCTAGGGGATGACAATCGGGGGAAACGGGGATGACGATGTGGGGAGCATATGTTTCCTGAAGCTTAGTGTCTAGAAACAGCGATGCGGTGACCCAGAAGAATTTAGGCATTTGCCTAAAAATAATCCTTTTAAACTCTCTGATGTTTGTTCCAGAGTATTTGACTCTGCATGTTCCTTTTAGAAAAATAAAATGTGGTTTTTAAGTTTTTAGCCAAATAGCTAAATTCTCCTGGGTCCCCACACCACCCCGTAGGCGTGGTTCGGGAGCTGATACAACGCCTACGAAATGTGTGAGAGAAATGTAGGCTTTTTTTGTTTTAAAGCCCTTGAAAACACTGTATTTTAGCACCCCGACGCCGTCTTCCAGAGTCCTGCCGCAGGCAGGGCGTGGGACCCAGGAGGTTAGCCGAATGGCTAAAATGCCCCCTTTCAACCCTCTAAAATGGTGAGGGAGTCAAATCGTGAGTAGCCCTAATGGGCTATTTTTCTGGATCCCACGCCCACCTTCGGTGGGCTCTGGAAGACGGCGTCGGGGGGATCGGTGGGCTTTGGAGGACGGCACTGGTGGGGCTTTAGCGGTGTCTGAATGATCGATGGAGAGAAGGGTTTTTCTTTATCATAAATTTCGTAGGCGTTGGTTCAGCTCCAGAGCTGACCCATCGCCTACGAAATATGTGATGAGTCATTTCGAGATGATAGAATGAGAAGCCCCCATCACCTGGTCAACAGTAATGTCGCCCACACTGGGTTCTAAGACAGATAATGGCGGTGTCAGGGGGTGCAGATTAGGGCGGTAAGCCAAAGGATGGGTCTTTGCAAAAAGTCCAAAGGTGGGGACATTCAAAAGCGCCGCCCCGTTCAACATCCCCGTGTCATTGCCAATAAAAAGGGTCGCAAGGCTCAGTAATGCAAAAGATTCTTGAATGGATAGATGAAAAACGGCTGTCGCAGCGCCACCTTGTTCTTCCACCATGGCTGCAATCAAGAGTGCCTCACGCTTTTCCTGGGCACCCCCTAAAATAAAGATCCGATAACCTTTGGTGTGATATTGTGTTGCAACGGATGCAAAAGAGGCGGCTGGCCATTTTTTATAAACCTCACTCCCCCCAATCCCTAACACAAGAATCTTATCTTTAGCTTTCAGGCCATATTCTTGGCGTAAATTCTTTTGAAATTTAGGAAGAATCTTTAGGCATGTCATAGGATCAACCGTAATCCCGTGATGTTTTAACAACAAGGTTGCTTGCTCAATGGGATGGCGTCTTTGTTCTTCAATGGTTAGAACGGGGGATTTAACCAGAAATCGGCTGAAAGACTGGCCGTACCCATAAATTGTCTTAATACCAGCTAATTTTGCAGCCAAAGCGTACCGTGGGCTTTTATGAAGCAACCAAGCCACGCTAAAATTTTGCTTTTTAAGTTCACCCACAAGGCTGAAAAAACCCCTCAGGCCCTTGTGTTTTCCGCTATCCCGCTGCAACCAGATGATATGATCAAGAGAAATTGTTTCTCCCAAAACGTCATCTGCCTTAGAACTTGGTTTGGTAAGAAGCGTCAACGCGTCATTAGGGTAATGACGTCGAAGTGCCACAAGATGAGGCAGAAACCAAAGGGCATCCCCGATACCAGGCAACGGCTGAATCACAAGAATATTATCGGACATTGTTTATCTTTCTACTGTCATCCTAGCGAAGATCCTCCATGCGTTCAAATAAAATTCTCCTGGTTGGAATTTTTTTCAAGAAAAACTCTCTTTGAGTGTCTTGTCATAAGCATATTCATAACGTAGGTTGGAGGAAATGATGGAAGGAATTAATCCCATGAGAACCTCTATTTTCTTTTGTATTGCCCTATTTTTATTGGCCCACTGTGGGTATGAAGGTCCCTATCCTCGCCTTTCTGATGGTCCAAGTGTGGATAAAAAACCTTCCATCACGTTGGAAGAAGCCAAGGCAGAAGTGGCATTGATGAAAAAAGATCGAGATGCCCTTAGTCAAAAACCGTGATGTGATGAATTCCCCTTTTGCGTCTATCCCTGAAATAGTTCAAGTTCTGGATTCGAAAACCCAAAACTTGAAGGATGATTGGTATATGCTGTTTGATGGGAAGCTGTCTTGCACCCATCGTCGTTGGGTCCAACAATCAGGCCCTGTGCGGGATATTACCTATCTTCAGCAACGCCATAATCTGCCTGAACTGGTGGCCCGTCTTCTGGCCCAACGGGGAATTGACGTAGATAAAGTCCAAGGATTTTTATCCCCGACGTTGAAGGACTTGATGCCTGATCCTTTTCATCTCAAAGATATGGACAAAGCCGTTGTGAGGCTTATACAAGCTATTGAAAAAAAAGAAAAGATCCTGATTTTTGGGGACTACGATGTAGACGGTGCCACCTCTTCTGCCCTGTTGAAACGGTTCTTTGATGATATGGAAGTGCCCTGTCGGATCTATATCCCGAACCGCGCCCTTGAAGGGTATGGTCTCAGTCAACAAGCACTCGAGACCTTGAAGGCTGAGGGATACACTGTAGTCTTAACGGTTGACTGTGGGACAACGTCCTTTGACGCCCTCACCTGGGCCAAAGACAACACCATGGATGTGATTGTCCTTGATCATCATATCAGTGAAGAAACCCTTCCCCCAGCGTTTGCCCTTGTGAATCCCAATAGACGCGATGAAACATCCCCCTATACATACCTTTGCGCAGTGGGCCTTACATTTCTTTTTGTAGCCGGGGTTTGCAAACGATTAAAGGAAATAGGGGCCGCTTCCCCCCTCCCCGATTTAAGGGGATACTTGGATTTGGTTGCCCTTGGGACAATCTGTGATGTAGTCCCCTTGGTGGGATTGAATCGGGCTTATGTGATTCAGGGCCTAAAAGTCCTTTTCAAGCAACAAAATTTGGGGATCAAAACCCTGCTGGAGATCACGGAAATCAATGAAAGGCCCTCGCCTTACCATCTGGGCTTTATCCTTGGCCCTCGCATTAATGCAGGCGGACGTATCGGACAGTCGGACTTAGGTGCAACCCTTTTATCCACCAATGACCCTGACATAGCCAAAACTGTTGCCATGACGTTAAACCTTTTGAATAAAGAACGTCAGCTAATGGAACTCCAGATGATGAGCGAAGCCTTGGCCCAAGTAGAAGAACAAACCCTTCAAAATCATCCGGTTATTTGTGTGGCCTCCCCCACCTGGCATATGGGTATTGTGGGTATTGTGGCAGGACGCATTAAGGAACGGTACAATAAACCCTGCTTTGTCATTGCTATTGATGGCAAAGGCATTGGCAAAGGATCTGGCCGCTCTGTGCCTGGCGTTAATTTAGGGGCCTTAGCCCACAGTGCCAGGCAAGCGGGACTGTTGATTAATGGCGGGGGCCATGCCATGGCAGCAGGAGTCACCATTGCATCCGACCAGATCGATGCCTTCCGAGATTTTCTTGGAACCCAAGTCTCTTTGAATGCCGATAGTAACATTCTTGATATTCATGGGTCTTTAACCGTCGGGGGAGCATCCCTTGATCTGATCCAATCCCTTGAACAACTGTCCCCGTTTGGCCCATCCAACCCCACCCCTTTGTTCGTCATCCCCCATGTCAGAATTATCTATGCCAGTGTGGTCGGGACCAATCATGTACGGTGTACCATTGAAAGCGAAGACAGGAAAAAACTGGGAGCTATTGCCTTTCAAGCCAAAGACACCCCTCTGGGCCAATTTTTATTGTCCGCAGAACGCCGCCAACTGTATCATATCGTTGGCACCTTGAACGTGAACCAGTGGCAAGGACGGTCATCACCCCAATTGGTCATTAAAGATATTATGGTGGCATAAAAGTCATGAAAACAATCCGCCCCTGTGGGGTACGTACGACATTCTTAAGACGGATCCTTTGTTTCAGGTTAAATGCATCACCGTCAATCCAGGACATAAGACATCCCTTCAAAGCCACCAACACCGCTCAGAACATTGGATTGTCATCAGCGGAACAGCGACCGTTACTCAAGGTGAAAAAGTGATCCAGCTGCAGCCTCAAGACAGTATCTTCATTAAAACACTGGAAAAACACCGCCTTGCTAACAATGGCCCCCTCCCCCTTGTCTTAATCGAAGTCCAAACAGGTTCTTATTTTGGCGAAGACGACATCACACGGTTTGAAGATGTGTACGGGCGGTGAAATGATAAGATTTTGGAAAGAAAAATTTCTCTCACTCCCCTGCTTGATTTGTAGTTCTAAAGACTATATATTAAAACATGATCGTCTAAGAATTTTTAAGAGTAGACCGTTCAAAAAATTCGCAGATAAAGAAGGCATTGATAACAGAAGGCTCTGCAAAATAGCAACAAAAGTCAATCAAGGAGAGATTGACGTCAATTATGGTAGGGGTGTTATCAAACAACGTATCGCCAGGAAGAATGAAGGAAAGTCTGGTGGTTATAGGGCTATTATTTATTATCGAAAGAATGATAAAATTTTCTTTATCTACGGCTTTGCTAAAAAAGACCTAGAAAATATTGATGAAGAGCAAAAAAATACTTTTAAAAAACAAGGAAAACTAATGCTTGCCTTAAACGATACACAACTTATGAAACTAAGGCTTAACGGAACTTTTGAGGAGATAAAATACCATGCACAAGAAGCCATCGTATAAAGACAAAGCCTTTGAGGCTATTCACGACATAGCCGTTGGGATGCATGATGCAGGAATTATCACTAAAAAAACCATGCGGCATTTTGATAATACATGTTTAACCCCTATTCAAGATTTTACCGGCCCTGATATCAAAGCATTACGGGAACGTGAAGATGTAAGTCAGACGATTTTTGCGTTTTATATGAATGTTACAAAAGACTCCATTAGCAAATGGGAACGGGGAGAGAAAAAACCTGCTGGTCCCGCCCTTAAGCTTCTTTCCCTCGTCAAACAAAAAGGTCTTAAGGCTATTCTTTAAAGAGGGCCTATGGGAATACACCCAAAAAGAAATCCCCAGAGCACCACTCCAAAGTGTGCCCTGGGGATATTCCCGATGTTTGGAAGCTTATTTCTAAAGGAAGATCAGGGAATTGTCAATCCTGATGCCGAATTTGTTCAAAATCATTGCGGCACGCCAACACTTGTCCATCATGCCTTCCAAGGACTGTATGGGTAAACCAGGAGTATGTTGCTAAGTTTTCATAACGATTCTGTCTTGTAAAGACACAAACCCGGGGTTTGGTCCGCCACGCCTGTTCAAACATTTCATGCGTTACAATCTGGGTTTGCGCTGGGTCATCATTCATTCCAAAGGCCAGTTCCCCCTGCCATTCAACAACCGTCACCGTTCTTCCCAAATAGGGTGGCAGATCTTGGTAATAGGTAATGTACGTAAAAACGTCTGTGTCTTTTGGCATTTTATCCAAAAATATATTAGCCAAAGGCTTAATAGAAAGCCGCGGCACCAAGGGGGCTGCCATAATAACAATAAAAACCACAACAATCCCTGTGATCAGAATGCCTCCAAAGGCTTTAATGGTCCCACCATATTTCCAAAAAAGGATAGGCACCAAAATGGCGCTCCCACCTAGGACCCCAGAAAGGGCCACAAGGTGGGTCTTGAGAATCATTTTAAGATCGGGATCTACATCACCAATAACAACCATGACAGCCACCCCCAACACCATAGAAAAAAGACTATGGGTCAAGATCTCCGCTTTAAAAGAAGCACCCTCCCCGATCCGCCGTGCCATCAAAACCGCAAGGGCTGGAAAAACCGGCAGGATATAGGGAATCAACTTGGAATGAGAAATACTAAAAAAGATGAATGGGACTAAAAACCAAAGGAAGAAAAAAAGTTCCCTGGGTTTTTTAGAGTACCGTTGAAAAAGGCTTTTGAACAAAAGGGATGTCCAAGGAAAAAGACCGAGCAACACAACCGGAATAAAAAACCACAAAGGTTGATGACGCCGGTGGACGGTGGTCAGATACCGTTCAAAATGCTCGTGAATAAAATAGAAATCAAAAAAGCCAGGATTTTTAAGGGAAACCAGAATATGCCAGGGCGCTGCCACCAACAGAAAGACCCCTATAGCAGAAGGGAGAAAAAGGGTTGGAAGAATCCGCCATTGGTTCGTTAAAAGAAACCAGCAGAAAATAATCATGCCTGGCACCGCAATGCCAATAAGACCTTTGGACAACATAGAACAGGCTGCAAAACAGGCTGCCCCAATCATCCAAAGACGACGTTTCTTGGGGGCCGGTTCCTCGGTTGCCGCAAGGAATGAAAAAAGCGTCCCTGTTAAGAAAACAGAAACCCCCATATCAAGGGTCAAAAGCCGTCCTAAAACATTATAAAGAAGGCTTGTTCCAAGAATGCCGGTCGCAAAAAGGCCTGTGCGCCGATCATAGAGGTGCTGTGTAAAAAAGTACGTCAAAAGGCATCCAAACAACGCCAAGAATGCCACAGGCAGGCGCATGGCCCATTCCTGGATGCCAAAAAGATGGATAGGGATCGTCTGAACCCAATAAAGAAGTGGCGGCTTTTCAAAATACTTAAGACCATTTAAATGGGGCGTCAGGTAATCCCCTGTTGCAACCATTTCGCGCGGGACTTCCACATACCGGCCCTCATCGGGGGCCGCCAGGGGACGATTCCCAAGGAAAACGAAAAAGAGAAGTCCCAAAGCAAGGGATATCAAAAGAAGATCCCGAACAAGATAAGGATTTTTCCCTTTCATAAAACCTCTACTCCTTAGGTCTCATGGTCGGAAATGCGATCACATCCCGGATGCTTGGGGCGTTGGTCAACAACATCACGAGGCGATCAATCCCAATCCCAAGGCCGCCTGTCGGGGGCATGCCGTGCTCCAAGGCTGTGACGAAATCCTCATCCATCGGGTGTGTCTCGTCTGCCCCTGCTTCTTGCTGAGTGACTTGTTTTTTAAACCGCTCAAACTGATCAAGGGGATCATTCAATTCCGAAAAGGCATTGGCCACTTCCCAGCGATTAACAAATGTTTCAAACCGTTCTGTAAGCCGTGGATCGTGTTGATGGACTTTGGCTAGGGGCGAAATGTCCAAGGGCAAATCAATCACATGAATGGGTTGAATCAAATGCTCTTCCACCTTTTCTTCAAAAAGCAACGCAATGACCTCACCCCATGTCGCACCCTTTGGCACTTGCACATCTGGACATGCTTTGATAGCAGCAGCCCGCGCCTCGGCGTCACCCTGGATCAGATTAAAATCCACCCCTGTTTTTTCTTCAACCAAGGATGTCATGGTGCGCCGATCCCAAGGCGGTGTAAAATCGATCTCATGATCCCCGTAGGTGACCTTCATGGTGCCTAAAACTGTCTGGGCAACGGTTGAAACCAACGTTTCAGCCAGTTCCATCAAATCATGATAGTCCGCAAAGGCCTGATACATTTCAACCATGGTGAATTCTGGGTTGTGCCGTGGTGACAACCCTTCGTTTCTAAAACACCGATTCATTTCAAAAACTTTGTCAGATAATCCCCCGATGATGAGACGCTTTAAGAAAAGCTCGGGGGCAATCCTCAGATACATAGACATATCCAAGGAATTATGATGGGTGATAAAGGGTTTAGCCGCAGCGCCCCCTGGAATGGTTTGAAGCATGGGTGTTTCGACTTCTAAAAAGCCTCGCTCAGTCAAAAGACTCCGGAGCGTTTGAATAATGTTACTGCGGTTGCGAAGACGGGTACGGCTTTCTTCTGTCACAATCAAATCAAGATACCGTTGACGATAGCGTTTTTCAATATCCGCCAAGCCATGGTATTTTTCAGGAAGCGGCAATAATGCTTTTGAAATAATCGATAGTTCCTGGGCATTGATGGTCAGTTCACCCCGTTTGGTCCGGCGGATGAACCCTTTGACCGAAATCCAATCCCCCAAATCCACAAGATCCAGAATCTTTAAAGAATGGGCATTCAAACAGTCGCTATTGGAAAAAATCTGAATCCGTCCCGTCACGTCCTGCAAATCAATAAACATGCCGCTATTGCGGTTTGACATCACGCGCCCTGCAACGGCCACCTGATCCCCCGTTTCCGTTTCATTACTAAGGTCCTTGTATGTTTCTTGCAAAGATCCCGCATGGTGTGTCACCTCGCATTTATAAGGATAGGGATTATCCCCTAATGCCCGAATTTTATCTAATTTATCAATACGGACTTGGCGAAGATGATCTTCTGCATTTAATTTTTCGTGGGTCATCGTTACTCAGTTGTTATGTGTTTAAAAGGAATGTTCTTTTCTTCTAAAAGGGTTTGAAGTTCGCCAGACAGCAGCATTTCACGCACAATGTCACAGCCTCCGATAAAGTCACCCTTCATATAAAGCTGGGGAATGGTTGGCCAATTGGCATAATCCTTAATGCCTTGACGCAGGTCTGGATCATCCAACACGTTAAAGTCCTTAAAGGTAACGCCCAGATTTTTCAAGATCTGGCACACAACGGCTGAAAAACCGCATTGGGGAAAATCAGCAGTCCCCTTCATATAAAGCACAACGGGATTATCCTTGATATGCCCTTCAATAACGGTTTGAATTGATGATTGATTCATGACTTCATCCTTTAGAATTGTTCAGGATTTTATACATGATTGTGAAAGGATTTGCACGATTTTTTCTATTAAGTGAGGGGCTATATCAGGTAGAGGGGTGGAGAATTTTCTCGATGTATTGAAAGAAATTACTCTGAAACACGCCAGAAGGATCGACTTTGTTCTTAAACTGAAGCCACTTTAAAATATGAGGATAAGCCTTAAGCAGCAAAGAGGCATCGTAGTGCAGTCGGTAAGGCAAATAAAAAGTTCCCCCCAGCGCCAAGACATCTTGAATCGTGGCTTTTGTAAAACCCTCCATCACCCGCTCCTCTAAATCCGTTTGTTTTTGGGAAATGAGGCAGACTAAACTAAACACATCTTCCCGCGCATAGGGCAGAAGTGACAAGGAATCTTTTTTAACTTCTCGAATCGTTACATTCAGCATATTAATATCGTACTGCAAGATGTTCTTGCGTAGTCTATCGATAAACTCAGCGACTTTGTGCTTGGGGACGAAATATTCATGGAGAATATCTTTGCTTGTTCCATAAAGTGGCCAGAGGACATGGATATCTGTATTCATCGCATTGTTACGTGAGATAGGCTTACCCCTGGCCATCATCTTGGCGTACAATTTCTCAGCCGACCACCGCACTTTCTTGCCAAGATTGCCATATTGAGAGGTCCTAAAGAGACCCCTTTTGAGGGCGATAAGACTTTCAGGCTTAATGCTTTGAACAAGGGATTGATCTGATCGTTCATACCAAAACAAGCCAACCTCATGGAATAATTCCTTTTGATCAACAGAAAGACGGGCATAGGCAAGTTCTGCCCTGGGATTTTTTTGGACCCATCGTTCAAAATTGTGCGCTAGCTTTTGAGGGGGCATAAATTTGGCATGAAAGGTTAGACTAGGATTGTCGACCGTTTCCAATTCAACATCCACAATAACGGCAAATAATCCATATCCTCCCAAAATCGCCCTCAATAAATCAGGGTCTGAATTTTTCGAAATACGCTTGATGGTGCCATCTGCCGTGACCACTGTCATCGACATAACCGTTGATGCAATGGGGGGTGAGCCGACCTGCCAGCCATGCACATTAACACTCACTGATCCCCCTACTGTAAAAATATTGTCCGATTGCATGACGCTGACGGACCGATGATGGGCATCCAAGATCCCTTGGATTTTTTTCCAACTCGCCCCCGCCTGGGCCCTAACCCTTTTCGTTTTCGAGTCATAGGTCACATGATTAAAATTTAACATATCCAATTGTAATGAATGTTCTAAAAGCGTCTGGCCCCCCATAGAATGGCGACGTCCAGCGATGGTGATGTGTTTATGTTCAAGGATAGCTCTTTTAACGGTTTTTACGATATCGTCCATGGACGATACAGGAATCACTTCACCAATACAAACTTTTGTCCCTCCAGCATCATAGACCATCCTTGTTGTTTGATGCCGCAGACTCCCCAACATCAACGGTTTATTGGTTTGAAACCCTTTGACGCCCAAGGCATAAAGCTCTTCTTCAACGGTCACATCATCAACCGTCCAGCTAATAAGAGGATAGCCATGATCTATCAAGGATTTTAAGATTTTTTTATCTGTATTAAATCGGGGCCCCAACATATCAGGCCTTACGATACGTCTTATTTGCTTTTGCATCCAAGGCTGCTTTAAAATCCAAGGAATACGATCAAACTGTGCCTGAACCTCTTCGCCAATAGCCTCTGTTTTTTCTACGAAATCGTACATCAGCATTACATCGCGAGAGAGGAGACGCATGAAAACCAAAAATAATGGATTAAAGGATTCAACAACCACATTTTCCTGAAGATGGTGCTTTTTAATGAGAGTGATAAGCGTGTGTGCGATTTTTTGTTCAAAAAGACCGTTGGATTTTATATCGAGAAAAACAAATTTCTGTGTCCCAACAAGACTTAAAAGTTGATCAAGTGTTACAAGGTGTGTTGGAATATTTCCTTTATATGATAATTTTGCAAGTTCTTCCCAGGTATGGTCTTCTGGTTTGCCATGGCCATTGGTGTATATTTCCAACCTATCGGCATGGTACAAGAAAAGAACATTGTCTTTAGAGGAACGCACATCCACTTCAATGCCCCTCACATCACTGCCCAAAGCATCAAGGATTGCTTCTAAGGTATTGCCCTGAAAATCACCGGAGACAATGGATTTATGGGCTATAATACGGGGAAAATTAAACATGTGTGGGGGGGTTATAATGGCTGTCGGGGTATAAAATGGTTCTAGGGATAAATAAAGACCCAGTCCAATGGCAAAAAACATTGTGAAATATTTTAAAAGTTTCTTCTGTCGCATGATTTTTGTAATCTTTTTTTATTCATTATAATTCAATTATTGGATTTGGATAGAGACTTTCTACTGGAAAACGTGATGCATTATTAGGCAGAAGCAGAAAATAACCAAAAAAAAGAAATTTTATCTTGAGCACTTGTAGATAATGGGGTAGTTTTCGAGATTCCGGAGGGGTGGCCGAGTGGTTGAAGGCGCACGCCTGGAAAGTGTGTATACGCTAAACCCGTATCGAGGGTTCGAATCCCTCTCCCTCCGCCATTCATAACCCCTAGTCCTTAGAAAACAAGGAAATAACTATGAATATCATCCTCAAAGACGGCAGCACACGCACCCTGAATCAAGGCGCAACAGGCCTTGATCTGGCCACAGCCATCAGCAAAAGTCTTTTGAAAGACGCCCTTGTCATGCGCGTTGATGGCGCCCTTTTGGACTTGACTCATCCCTTACACGACGGGGCCCAGGTTGAAATTATCACACGCAGTCATCCTGCCGCATTAGATGTCATCCGCCACGATGTGGCGCACTTGTTGGCTGAGGCCGCCAAAGAACTTTACGGTGATGACCTGCAGATCACCATCGGCCCTGCCATTGACAATGGATTTTATTACGACTTTGCCAGAAAAACCCCCTTCACACCCGAAGACTTGGAAAAGTTAGAAAAACGCATGGCAGAAATCGTGGACCGGGATGAACCCATCACGCGCGAAGTTTGGGACCGGGACAACGCTGTGGCCTTCTTCAAAAGCATTGGGGAACATTACAAGGCAGAAATTATCAATGATTTGCCTGCAGGTGAACCTATTTCTTTGTACCGCCAAGGAAACTTTATTGACCTTTGTCGGGGTCCCCACGCGCCTTCTACCAAAAAAGTCGGCAAAGCCTTTAAACTGTTGAAGTTGGCCGGCGCCTATTGGCGGGGAGATTCCAAAAATGCCATGTTGCAACGGGTTTACGGCACAGCCTGGGCTGACGACACGCAGCTGAAAGATTATCTTTTCAAACTGGAAGAAGCTGAAAAGCGGGATCACCGGAAACTCGGCAAAGAAATGGACCTGTTTCACATGCAAGAGGAAGCCGCTGGCAGTGTCTTTTGGCACCCCAAAGGCTGGACCATTTACCAAACATTGAAGAAATACATGCGCCAGAAGCTGGAAAAAGCTGAGTATGTCGAGGTTAATACGCCAGAGCTTGTGGACCGCAAACTCTGGGAAGCGTCTGGCCACTGGGAAAAGTTTGGTCAAAACATGTTCACCGTTCAAGCCGAAGAAGGCCGCACCTTGGCCATTAAACCCATGAACTGTCCGTGCCATGTGCAGATTTTTAAACAAGGGTCCAAAAGCTACCGGGATCTGCCGCTACGCATGGGGGAATTTGGGTCGTGTCATAGGAATGAACCCTCAGGCGCTATGCATGGCTTGATGCGTGTCAGGCGCTTTGTCCAAGATGATGCCCACATTTTTTGTACAGAAGACCAAATTACGTCTGAAACAAAGTCATTTTGTTCATTGCTTTTGGGCATTTATAAGGACTTTGGATTCAATGATGTGATTGTGAAGTTCTCTGACCGTCCCGAGGTGCGCGCTGGCACAGATGCTGTTTGGGATAAAGCAGAAGAGTCTTTAAAGAAGGCTGTGGGGGAAGCGGGTCTTGCTTATACACTCAACCCCGGCGAAGGGGCATTTTATGGGCCAAAACTAGAATTTGTTTTGCGTGATGCCATTGGCCGTGACTGGCAGTGTGGCACATTACAGGTCGACTTTGTCTTGCCTGAGCGGTTGGATGCAAGTTATATTGCAGAAGACGGCCAAAAACACCGTCCCGTCATGCTGCACCGGGCCATCTTTGGGTCCATCGAGCGGTTTATTGGCGTCTTGATCGAACACTACGCTGGACGTTTCCCTTTATGGCTCGCCCCCGTACAGACTGTGATTACAACCGTTACGGGCGATGCTGATGCTTATGCACAACAGGTTTTTGAAAAATTAAAAAATGCGGGCATCCGTACAGAAATGGATTTGCGCAACGAAAAAATCTCTTATAAGATAAGAGAGCACAGTTTGGCAAAGGTCCCCTATATTATTGTCCTTGGGAAACAAGAGGCAGAGAACGGTACCGTTGTCCTTCGGATGTTGGGCCGACAAGATCAGTTAACGCTTTCTTTAGGGGAAGGGATTGACCGGCTTCAAAAAGAAGCTCAAAGTCCAGGACATGAATAAAGTTGATGCACAAAATTGATGAAACAGAAATAAGAGGAGTATTATCATTTCTAAGAATATCCGCGCTAACGTAAAGCCAAAACAAGAAGGCCCTCGGGTCAATCATCAAATTCAAGTACCAGAAGTACGATTAGTGGATGAAAACGGCGAGATGGTGGGGATTGTTTCCCTGTCAGAGGCCCTAAGACGGGCTGAAAATGTCGGTCTTGATCTCATCGAAATTTCCCCCCAAGCCGAGCCCCCCGTTTGCAAACTGCTTGACAATGGGAAGTACAAGTACGAGCTTCAGAAGAAGAAAAATGAAGCCAAAAAGAACCAAAAAATCATAGAAATCAAAGAAATCAAGTTGCGTCCCATGATTGGTGACCATGACTATGAAATCAAACTGAAACAAATGAAAAAATTCCTCTCCGAAGGGGACAAAGTCAAAGTAACGCTGCGTTACCGTGGCCGTGAAATGGCCCACAAGGAACTGGGATTCAAGGTCTTTGAACGGGTAACAAGAGACGTCGAAGGTTTCGGCACCCCCGATAATCAACCCGCCTTTGAAGGACGCCAGGTATTGATGATGGTGTCACCGGTGAAATAATTATACGTCTGCAAGACGGATTTCCCTTGACAAGACGGCCCTGAATTTATACTTAAGGGATATAGAATTTTTAAAAGAGAGTTTCACATGGCCAAGTCCAAAACATTATTGATCAAATTGCAAAGCACTGCTGACACGGGTTATTTTTACGTGCGCAAAAAAAATCCCCGTCAAATGACTGAAAAATTAGCATTGATGAAGTATGATCCTCGCGTGCGCAAACATGTGATGTTCAAAGAAACAAAAATGAAGTAAAGCTTTTTAAGTTTTATGAATGAAAAAGCCCTCGGTCAGAGGGCTTTTTTTATGGCGACAAACGACACTTTACCTTTGTGGCTGCCCCTCCCCCTGTGCATCTGGCCTCCAGAGCTGAACCATCGCCTACGAAATGTGTGAGAGAAATGTAGGCTTTTTTTTGGTTTTAAAGTCCTTGAAAATACTGTATTTTAGCCCCCCCCGACGCCGTCTTCCAGAGTCCTGCCGCAGGCAGGGCGTGGGACCCAGGAGGTTAGCCGAATGGCTAAAATGCCGCCTTTCACCCCTCTAAAATGGTGAGGGAGTCAAATCGTGAGTAGCCCTAACGGGCTATTTTTCTCGATCCCACGCCCACCTTCGGTGGGCTTTGGAGGACGGAACTGGTGGGGCTTTAGCGGTGTCTGAATGATCGATGGAGAAAAGGGTTTTTCTTTGTCATAAATTTCGTAGGCGTTGGTTCAGCTCCAGAGCACCGCCCTAGAGGGGGCGTGTGTGGGGCTAAAAAACATAAAAGTAATAAATGCTCTGATTTTACTTAAAAATAGTTTAAGGAAGGGGTTGACTGGTGGGATGAAGGGGTTATATAAGGGTGGAGGCTTGTTGATACAGGCCTTGAGAGAATTTAAAAAAGATGTTCATTAAAAGATCTGGGTTTTTAGGATTCAGGTTGGGTTTGTTGGATGT
>CAMBTM010000009.1 GCA_945870825.1 Rhizobium sp. Q54 | reverse complement strand
GATCCTGCCGTTGGAGCAGCTTTATACAATAACATTTCTATTGAAGCAGGACCTGGAGCGTCTGGCGCTGCCATTATTCAAAGAAATCTTGGGCTAGCATCCTCCCACGGGATTTCTGTTTACCGCAATGTGTTTAGCGATATGGGATCCCCATATGTTGCAAGAAGAGTCATCCCTTTTGAACGATTTAGTCGTCCAGAAACAGTTGATGACCCTATTTCTGCCCCTTATTTGGGAAATCCTGGTTTTTTTATCGTTCCTCCAATCGCTTTGGAACAGAGTGGATATGAGTTTCTATTGTGGGATTTGAGTCTCCATACTCCTAAAAGTCGAAGAGTAGAGCATCCGGGTGGGTATGGTGAGATCTACAGTACAGCACCAAATCACGATGTCCATCATATTATTCCCATCATCGATCTCCTCTTCTTATGGGACTATTTGAATAATGGAGACCCAAGGAGATATGATTTTCTTGGCTATGAAGTATTCGGAGGTGTCATTAGGTCTCTTTGTCCACCAATGCTCGCTAGTCCTGGGAAACTTTGGGTTGACCATGGCAATATTAGAAACAATTTTACACGAAGACATTTTGCTTGGCCGTGGTGGAATTTATTCAAGGGCTGGGCTGATGACTTTAGGGAAGGAGATCCCAGGTTCGGAGATAGTATTGGTGACTATAGCGAAAAAATAATGCCTTTAAAGTTTTCTCCCATATTATGGAAATCCGTCAAGGAACTTTATGGAGCGATTCAAGAATTGAAACGTCCTACCTATCGAACTAAACACAAACACCTGTCTCTTTTACAAAAATTAACGAATGTCCGAGAGGTTTGGTTAGGAATGCATGAAAGGACTATGAGGGGATTTACCCAGACAGGATTTCCAAAAATTTATGAGTTTCGTGAAAGTGACTGGGATCGAGTAGGATATCGGATGCATCCTAAAATTGGGAATCATGCTGTTTACCAGTTGAAAAGCAGTTAATCTATGATGAAAAACAGATGTTGATGATCATTACAGAGATGGGTATGGGGAAATCTTTAGTTAGAATAAGAGATTCTTACCAGTAAGTTAAAATGCAACTTTAATTGAGGAAGATTAAAATGAGAATAAGTAAGATTATTTTTTGTATTATGTTTGTTTTTTTATCAGAAGCTGCCTTTTCCATTAGGTTTCTTGATTTTTCAGAATATGATTTTGGTGAAGGAAGAAAAGGATTGAGGCTTGTGGACTTCGATATAGACGCTCAAACATTTAAAAGCATTCGTTACTATAAATATCCTGCTGAATCTGGAAAACTTGCTAATTATGAAGGGTTTCAGGTAGAACTAAGAAGCGCTGCTGGAGGAGGTAGCATTAAGATTTCGTGTGCAACTGCTAAAGAGTTCCAAAATTTTGCAGTGAGTTTTGTAGAAACCTTTGAGAGCGCTTTTCCGTCTTCCATTATGGAAAAAAAAGAACTGAGAAAAGGATATGAAGTTTTTTGGAAAAAAAGAGAAGATAAATGGATAGAAAAAGGTTCTTCTATTTTAGAAGCCTTGAATTTAAAGAGCAAAAAAACAACAGGAGGGGCAGCATTCGAAGTTTTACATCTTAGCCACGATGAAGCCACTGCTGGCAATTGGTCAGATACCAAAAAGCCTTTTTCTCTAATAGTAGAAGGAGGAGGAGAGATAGGGCAGAAAAAAAATAATACTGAAAGAGCTCTACTGGGGGAATTAACAACAACGCTAACTATGACATGGTTTGGGTACAAACAATATTATTCCAAATATGGCGCAGAAAAAGGAATTGATGGGGTGTTTTGGGATGCTTCAACCGATCCAGAACTTTTTATTACAGAAGCAAAAAATAGGTCAACTAGCTTTAGTGTAACAAAGTGTATGAAAACTAATTTAGCGGAATCTCATATTGCTACAGCTCTTCCTCTTCTCACAGGTGCAGGTGGTGAATCAAAAACAAAAATTGAATATTTTATTGAACACACTCCAGAAAAAATTTTTAAGCTTGCGCAGAAAGTGAAAGATGATGGTACCGTTCAATGTTTGGTAAAAAAATTTGATAAAGAAGCTTATTATACCTCTATTGGTGATTTTTATAAGGTAAAAAAATCTGATAAGCTGGCTATGGTAATAGAGGCCTTTTCTAGTGGAGCATCTTTAAAAGAAATATTCGCGGCTTTTGTCAATGTTGTAAAAATAGACTACAAAGGAGAAGAGGATGTTACAGATGATGAGATTCTAAAAGAGGCATTCGAGGCAGCTTTAATTGATGAATAGGGCCTGCTACCATAACGATCTTTAGAGAAGGAACAATAGAAAATCTAAACTGCTACCCAGAAATGCTTTGTGGGTAAGGATTTGAGGGTGAGGAAGAATTTTGAAGTACTTTTATAACCTATTGATTTCATTGACATTTTTTTTCTAATTTCTCAACAGCTTTCTGCAAAAATTTTAAAGCTTTTTGTTCCTCGCCGATTGAGCCCGTTCTCGGCGTTCTATATCAATATATTTATCCGTGATGGTGCTTGGAGCTGTGACCAGCATCATCTTCTCTCACATGTTCGCAAGTCCTTGTTTTGATGTCTTCAGAAATTCTAATGTGTTTTAGCCTCGATCTTTCCTGTTTGATCCAATTGATGGGTCCTGTGTCAATAGCAGGATAAAAGTGCACCAGAAGGCTAAAGTGACCCCCTAAGTCAAGAACACTAAGCAGCTTTTTCTGAGGAGAGATTCATCTGGTTTTCAATCTTAATTTGCTGCTTAATTTTTGTTGTTGAGGCTGTGGGATGGGGGTAACTTCCTTCAAGTTATCCCCATATCCATCAGCCTTCTTAAACGACCGTGTTAACGCTTCCTTTAATCCGGTCATCACCTCAAAGGGCCTATGATGGTTAATCCCACTGTGCCGGCGCTCGTGATTATACCAATAAATATAAACTGATAAAGCTTCTTTGGCCTCAAACACAGAATCATAGGTTTTTAAATAAACCTCTTCATACTTTAAGGTCCGCCAGAACCTTTCAATGGGTATATTATCAAGACACCTTCCCTTGCCATCCATACTAATTTTAACCCCCAATAGTGCCAGATTATAAATCCATTCTTGGCTTGTAAATTGACACCCCTGGTCAGAGTTAATGATTTTGGGGCAATACCCCCTTTTAATTGCCATTTCAAGCGCTCTAAGGCAGCTTTCCGTATCAAGACTGGTGCTCACATTAAATCCCATCACATGTCGACTTACCACGTCGATCAGGGCCGTTAGATAAACAAACCCATCCTTAAGCCTGATATACGTAATGTCCACACACCATACGTCATGCGGCTTTAGGGGAGGATATTCTCTCAGCAAATAGGGATAGATAGCATCACTTTGGCGACACTTGCTTAAATTCTTCTTTGGATAGATTGCCTCTAATCCCATAATCCCCATCAATCTGTAGACTTTCTTATGATTGACACACAATCCCATGCCATTCAAATCCCTTCCAATCCCTTTTCTCTTTATGTAAAGACTTGAGAGATTAACCCCTAAAAGCCTTGCTCTCCCTCGTTTGCTTAAAGATTTAAAGTTCTCATTGGCGATCGCTTTCCTTTCCATCATAGGCCTCTGCCGGCACACTTGGCTAAAAAATGGTTTTCTACTGTCAACCTCGCAATTGTTGTATGTAGCTTCTCTATCTGGTTCTCCTGAACCCCATCCCCCAATCCACCACGGCTAAATACCTCTTTGCCCTTTTCTAACAAATCCTTTTTCCATTTAAAAATTTGACTGCTCACAACGCTGTATTCACGGCAAAGCTCAACCATTGTCTTTTCACCCCGAATCGCCTCAATCGCTACCTTGAATTTAAACTCAGCGCTATGCCCCTTCTTCCTTATGCGTATGGCGGCGACCGTGAACGGCCGTGGCGGAGGAGCGTGAACGGCGGCGGCGGAAAGTCGTGAACGGCCGTGGCGGAATATCATGAACGATTTTAGGTACCCTCCGCCGAGAATTTTCACACGGTCCGCTGAAGTCTAAAACTCCTAAAGCTACTGTTCATTAAGGGTCAATTTTGACCAAACTTACACACGTCAGGTTTAACCAAAGTGTGTGAGGTAATCATGAGAAGCAAAAGGAGAATACTGTCGATGCGTAAAGTCAGAGAAATTTTAAGACTTCATGCGAGTCAATTGAGTCAACATCAAATCAGTCGGAGCTTGAACATCTCTTCAGGGGTTGTGAATAAATATATCAAGCTCGCAGAAGAGGCAGAGGTGGTATGGCCCCTGCCGGATAGTACGGGAGATAAAGAGTTAAGGGACCTTCTAATGCCTAAAAAGAAATCCTGCTCCTCTTTTACCTTGCCTGATTATAACTGGATTTATGGAGAGTTCAAACATAAAGGAGTGACCTTACAACTTTTGCATGAGGAGTACTGTTTAGAGAATCCTCAAAGCCATTATAGCTATAGGCAGTTCTGTTCCCTATACCACGCATGGAAGAAGACAAAGAACCTTTCTTTGCGCCAAGAGCATAAAGGCGGAGACAAGATGATGACGGACTATGCTGGTCCAACCATCCCCATTGTGATCAATCGAAAGACTGGAGAAGTGCGTGAGGCACAAATCTTTGTGGCTGTTCTGGCGGCTTCTAACTTTACCTACAGTGACGCCACCTGGAGTCAAGCGCTTGAGAACTGGATAGGATCCCATGTAAGGGCCTTTGAATACTTCGGCGGTGTTCCTAATTTGGTTGTGCCTGATAACTTAAAATCAGGGGTCAGTCATGCGTGTCGGTATGATCCAGATTTAAACCCCAGCTATGCAGAAATGCTCGATTATTATGGCACGGCAGCCCTTCCGGCCCGCCCCTATAAGCCCAAAGATAAATCAAAGGTAGAAAATGCGGTTCTTGTTGTGGAGAGGTGGATTATGGCGCGCTTACGCCATGAAACTTTCTATAGCTTAGAAGATCTCAATAGAAGGATTAGGGATCTTTTGGTTTCTTTAAATGAGCGCCCTTTTAAAAAGATTGAAGGGACAAGAAGAAGTTTGTTTGAGCGAGTGGATCGTCCTGCCCTAAACCCTTTTCCTCAAAAGCCTTATGAGTACGCCCAGTTTTATCATCGCAAAGTGACGCCTGATTATCATATAGAGCATGAAGGTCATTTCTATAGCCTCCCTCATATTTATGTTGGTAAAGAAGTGGACATCCGGGTCACAGAACGCATGATAGAAGTGCTTCATGATGGAAAAAGAATAGTGAGCCATCAAAGGCAAAGGGAGAAAGGGCAAACAACATTGCCCCACCATATGCCAAAGAATCATTTAGCGCATGTGACCTGGACCTTAGAAAAAGCATTAGCTTGGGCTTTGAGCATTGGAAAGAAGACCAGTGTTCTGATTGGTAAGATTGCTGCCAGAAAGAAACACCCTGACCAGATTAAAAGAGTCTGTTTAGGATTCTATCGCTTGGAGAAAGACTTTGGATCAGAGCGGTTAGAAAAGGCTTGCAATCGGGCTCTCACCTACCGGGCCTTTTCCTATAAGAGCGTTGCAAAGATTTTAGAAAGCAACTTAGACAAGGAAGAAGTAGAAACCCCAAAAAAGCCTCTCGTCCTCGTCCATGAGAACCTTCGTGGTTCCCGCTATTATTATCATTGATGAAGGAGACAATTATGTTAATAGAACAAACTTTTGAAGACTTAAGAGCCTTTAATTTAAAGGGCATGGTGGAAGCTTTATCCAGACAACTGGAACAACCGAAAAGTTATGATCTGTCCTTTGAAGAAAGGTTTTCTCTTCTGGTGGACGCAGAAAAGATATACCGCAAAGACAAACGGCTTGAGAAACTTTTACAGCTTGCAAAACTCAGACATAAAGCGTGTATGGAGGATATTGACTACGCCCCAAGCCGCGGGATCAAAAAAGAGCAAATGGCAACACTTCATTCTTGCCAGTGGATCAAGGATTCCCTCAACGTATTGATCACTGGGGCAACAGGGACAGGGAAAAGCTGGATTGGATGTGCCTTGGGTCAACAGGCTTGTAGGCAAGGACTTTCTGTCCTTTATATGCGCTTCTCTCTCCTCCTAGAGAAAATAAGACTCTCACGTGTGGAGGGAACCTACACCAAGCTTTTAAAGGCCTTATCAAAAATAGAATTGCTGATTCTGGATGATTGGTTACTGGAGCCTGTCGACCCTAAAGACCGTCACAGTCTTTTAGAGATTGTTGAAGATCGTTATGAAAGAGGAGCCCTTCTGATGACTACACAGATCCCCATTCAAAACTGGCATGAAATGATTGGAGACCCAACTTTAGCCGATGCTATTCTTGACAGGATTTTAAACAAATCGATCAAATTAGAATTGAAAGGAGAATCGATGAGAAAAACAAAAAAAGAGAGTGCATCGTGAACAATTTTATTTTATAAGAGGAAAATTAACAGTGGCATTTGGACCCGTTCACGCTCCTCCGCCACGGCCGTTCACGGTCGCCGCCATACGCATCCTTATTCCCTTCGTCATTTGATCCATCCTTTCTATATTCTTTTATGGATGAATCTCTCCTCAATCAACGGTTCTATTTTATGGGGGTCATTTTAGGCGGAGTAAAAGTGCACCAGTTAAGGAGGTAAAATTCCTTCTATTTTTTCTTCCTCCTCCTTTTCTTCTTTAGGGGCTCAAATTGCGTACAAAAGTATACCGGTAAGCGTGCTAGCACGGAGCACCGTGAGATTTTTATCGCGTAGCACCGAGGCAACAGATGATTAACAGAATTGCTGAGCAACCTCACAAGGAAGAGAAGTCCTCCTCTGTTTCTTGCACTCTCACTTCTGCCTGAAGGATATTGGAAGCCTTTATCTTTTTGGGTGGAGTTCCAACAGATATTCTATATGGCAATACGGACATTATGGAATTTGTTGTAGGTTCTGATTGTATAACCCTGAGAAAATTTGCACGCTTATCCGATAAAAGGTAGCACCAGGGTAGCACCAGGGTAGCACCAGGGTAGCACCGAGACTTTTCCTGAAAAACCAACATTCCCCAAAACGGTTGATTTTAATGGCGCGCCCGAGAGGACTCGAACCTCCGACCCCAAGATTAGGAATCTTGTGCTCTATCCACCTGAGCTACGAGCGCTCCAAGGTTTATTTATACTATAACCATCCAGAATTGCACGAAAAAAAACCGCCCCCGTCTTAGACTGAGGCGGTTTTTGATATTAAAAAGAATCAGCTTATACTTTGCCCAGATGTTGCTTCTTCGCTGCCGCATTCACCTTAACGGACAACACCTTCACAGCATAAAGCCATGCAACAGTCACAACAGCGAAAACACCGAAGGTAACAGGGGCAATTGCCACAACATCCTTGGTTGCAAAAGCAATCAACAGCATGTTTTGTACGAAGGCACCGCCTGCTTTACCAGCACGACCACCGATCACATCAACAGCCGCTTTACCCTTTGTCTTCAATTCTTCATCCAAAGGAATGTAAGCCATTTCCTTTGTCGCATCGAACAAGATGTACTTCACAGCCTTTGACACAACAACGATACCAAGACCCACCAATACAGCTAAGTAGACAGCATGGGTGTTGAACATCTCAAGCAAAGCATCAACAGAACCTTCACCAAGAATCAGCATGAAAAACAAACTTCCAGCCAACAAGATAACAAGGGGTGTAATCATCGCAGCCTTTGCCCAGGTGAGGCGTCTTAGAACGTTAGACCCAATAGTAAGTCCAAAGATAATGGTAAAGAGACCCGTTGCTGTGGACAATATGCCCATGTAGTAGTTAAAGAGCCCCTTGTTACCAGCGCAGAAAACACCCAACTGGTTTTTCCACTGTACTTCAACGAGGTTGATAGTCACACCGTACGCCATGATCAAGATAGCAATCAAACCAAGCTCAGGAGATTTGATGATGATCTTAAAGCTTTCAACCAACCCAGGCTTTTCTTTCTTTTTCTTTTCAACAACTTGTGCGGGATCGAAATAAAGCTTGTTCGTCAAGACTTCCGTGTGCATCCAGCGATAAACGTACATGGCAATCAACCCCATCACCACAACACAAGACATCAGAATATAAAGCGTGATCTGCCAAGGATCAGTTCCCTGTGAAACAACATGCTTAATGTGCTCAGAAGAAAACATGACCGTTGGACCAGACATGACAAGCGCTAAGTTTGCAACAACGCCAAACAATCCATAAAAACGCTTTGATTCTTCGATACGAACCACGTGGTTCGCAAACTGCCAGAACATCAAAGCGATCATAGCACTTCCCCAAATTTCAGAAAGCACATAAAACAAAGAAAATGCCCAATACGCATAAAGGTCAATGAATCCAGTAAGCGCTGGATACGCGAGTTGTAACGCGTCAATGGATTCTTTTGAAGGATGAATGAGATCCAAATTTGGATACATCACGAAACCAAACAGTCCAAAAAATATAATGAACGGCGCAACAACGGCATAAAAGACGTTTTCCCGAGACAAGATGTTCGTTAGTTTTGCATACAAAACCACAAACAAAATAGCAGCAGGCGTCACACAGTAGAGCTTTAGAAAAGTAATAGCACCGGCACCGGCAGAGTTCACAATAAGAGAGTCTTTCGTATCACGAAGAATCGTATAGTTGAACAATAAACAAAACATAATGATTGCCAACGGAATAAACTTCTTCAACTCATGGGAATGGATAGGCCAAAAAGCCTTCCTTAAGCCAGAAAATTCCGTTTCTTTTTTAGTCGTCGCCATTTCTTTATTCACCTTTATTCGTTAATAACATATAAATTCAGTGACATGGATCATCATCCTTGTCAAGAAAAATACTCATTTTTCCAAGCTAGCCCTGCTTCAGGAGTGGGATAACTTTGCGCACAATATCTTTAAAAGCATCCTTGGAGGATGCCATCATTGCCCCCCCAAACCGCAATCCTTGGTCAAAGGGGATAGATCCAAGGAAAGCATCGCCCACTCTCACCGCTTCTTTTTCTACTAAAGAGTCATGGGAAAGGGAAATGTGCGTCTCACACTGAGGACATACCAAATGGGCCATATTTTCAATAAATCCCCAAAAAGGAATGCCCATTTTTTTAAGCATCGCTACCCCCTTCACCCCATCAACCAAGGATAAGGGATCTGAAGTAGATACAACAATTCCCCCAGAAAGAGGAACAAGCTGATTGATGGTTAAAGGAATATCCCCTGTTCCCGGTGGCATATCAATGACCAGCACGTCAAGATTTCCCCATTCCACATCAAAAAGCAGCTGCTTGATGGCCTTTTGCACCATAAGCCCCCGCCAAATCAGGGCACTTTGGGGGTCAACCAAAAACCCCATGGACATGGCTTTAAGACCATCTTTTAAAAGAGGAACGATTTTATTCTCCACTATCTGGGGTTTTTCCATCAACCCCATGAGTGTCGGGAGAGACGGCCCGTGAATGTCAGCATCCAAAAGACCAACCCTAAGACTATGATCATCGATCAAGGTGTGGGCCAGATGAAACGCAATAGTGGACTTGCCAACGCCACCTTTGCCCGATGAAACACTGATAACATTTTTAACAAGAGAAAGGGGGTGGTGCATGGGACCCATAATTTAAGTTGATCGGACTGTGTAAGTGTCATATAACCACTAAATAAGCAGGTTGCAAAGGATGTCTATCACATGCGATTAAAAATTTTTGGTATGAGTGGGCCTTGGGATAATTTGGGAAATAATTCAGAAGATAACCCCAAACCTTCGGATAATAAAAAATCAAAACAAGATTTCCCGAATCCGTTTCCAAATTCGTTTAAAGGGTTCAAAGCCCCGAAAGATAAGAAAACATTGGTATTGGGTGTCTTGGCGCTTTTTATGGCTGGGTGGCTTATCAGTGGTTTTTACCAGGTTAATCCGGATGAACAAGGGATCGTCCTTCGTTTTGGCAAGTGGACAGAAACCACCACAGAAGGCTGGCGTTATCATCTGCCTTATCCCATCGAACAGGTTTTAAAGCCCAAAATCACCATGACAAACCAGATCAATATCGGCTTTGGGTCTTTGGATGAAAGCTTGATGCTAACGGGTGATCGCAACATTGTGGATCTGAGCTTTACGGTCCAATGGTTGATTCATGACCCCATCCAATTTCTTTTTAACATTCGTCATGCGGAAAAGATTATTAAGTCAGCCGCCGAAAGCGTGATGAGAGATACTGTCGGACAAATTTATATCGACAGAACCTTGGCAGAAGGGCGCAGTGACATTGAGGCCATTGTCCAAGAAAAACTCCAAGTCCTTTTGAATAGTTACCAATCAGGAGTTTTGATTACCCGGGTGAGTCTTAAAAAGGTAGACCCGCCTCAGCAGGTGATTGAGGACTTTTTAGAAGTGGAGCGCGCACAGTCCGACCAGGGTCGTATTATCAACCAGTCCCAAGCTTATCATAATGAAGAACTGCCCAAAGCACGCGGTGAAGCGTCCGAAATTCTAGCAGAAGCAAAAGGATACCGTGAGGCTCTTATTTCAAAGGCTGAAGGAGAGGCAAAAAAGTTTATCGGTCTTGCTCTTGAATATGAAAAAGATCCAGCATTGATGAAAAAACGTATTTTGAATGAGACCATTGAAAATATCTACGCAACAGCGGACAAAGTAGTGGTTGATAATAAATCAGGCGTGCTTCCTCATATGGCGTTGCCGGCTATTGGGGTAGCAAAGGCACAAAAAGAGGAATCAAAATGATCAATAATAAATTCTTCATGATTGTAGGCGGTATCTTTGCCCTCTTTATCTTCTTACTGTCAGAGATATTTTTTACCATCACGCCCATTGAGCAAGCGATTGTTCTTCAATTTGGAGAATACAAGAGAACCATTCGAGAACCAGGACTTCATTTCAAGGTACCTTTTTTGGATACCTTAATTCGTTTTGATAAGCGCATTTTGTCTATTGATTCTGTGCCAGAACAAATCACAACGACCGATAAAAAGCGTCTGGTGGTGGATATTTATACCCGTTACAAAATCGTCGATCCTTTGTTGTTTTATAAGCGTCTTCATAACGAGACTCAGGCAGAATCCAAATTATCCTCAATCATTGGATCTTCCCTAAAAAGTATCCTTGGAAAAACATCCTTTGATGTTCTGCTTTCTGATAAGCGCAGCAGCATTATGGAAGAAGTTCAAGAGCACGTTGAAAAGTCCGTCAGCTCTATGGGAATCACCGTGGTGGATGTCCGTATCCGCCGGGCCGATTTGCCGCCAGAAAACAGTGAGAAGATTTTTCAGTTGATGAAATCGGAAAGGGATCGTATTGCAAAGGATCTACGTGCCCGGGGACAAGAAAAGGCCCGGGAAATTAAGGCGAATGCTGACCGTGAAAAGACGGTCATTGTGGCTCAAGCCAACAAAGAATCCACCATGATTCGAGGAGATGGCGAGGCTAAAGCCGCCCGTATTTACGCCCAAGCATTTAAAACGAACCGGGAATTTTATGATTTTTATCGGTCCATGCAGGCCTATCGAAAGGCGTTAAACCCTGAAAAAACAAGTTACGTTATTAACCCCAAAGAGGGTGAGTTTTTTAAATTCTTGAGGTAATTCCATGCGCTATAAATTTTCTCTTTTAATTCTTCCAACAGCCTTCTTGATAACCTGCGGGGCTTTTGCAAAAAAAGATACGGTTCTTTATAAAAGAAGTTTTGCTGATGTGGCGAAAATGGCAAAGGATTCGGTCGTGAATGTGGCTAGCCTCAATCTTGAACAAGATGAAAAGGAAATGGCCCAGCGGATGAGGAATCTTTTTGTGGATCCCAAGAAAGATCTTTTTGGGGTGGAAATGTTAAATGCCCCAAGACGGGTCGGCGCGGTAGGGTCTGGGTTTATTATTAAAAAAGAAGGTCATACTTATTACGTCGTGACCAATCACCACATTATTGAAAATGGTATTTCTATGAGGATTATCCTTGCAGATGAAACGATTCACCGAGCAACTCTTGTTGGAAAAGATCCTGATACAGACATTGCTGTCCTTAAATTTGAAACAATGACTAATCTTAAAGTTTTAGAGTGGGGGAATTCTGACGCCTTGCACATCGGTGAGTGGTCTATTGTATTGGGCAATCCCTATGGACTGGGGGGGACAAGTTTGACCACCGGCGTGATTTCCTACCTGGCCCGGGATTTGAATTTATCCATGGGAAATAAACAGACCTTAGTTGATAACTATATTCAAACAGAAGCGGCTATTAATCCTGGGAACTCTGGTGGGCCTCTTTTGAACATGGAAGGGAAAGTCATTGGGGTCAATACATCGATCATTAGTACCTCAGGCAGCAACCACAGTGTAGGCTTTGCTGTCCCCGCCTCTCTTGCAAGAAAAATCGTCGAAGAGTTGATGACCCATCGCAAGGTTCACCGAGCGTGGTTTGGAACCAGTGCCCAAGCTTTGACACAAGACATCTGTGATTACTTTGGCCTCAAAAGTACTGATGGAGCACTGATTACAACGGTTACCAAAGGAAGCCCTGCTGAAAAGGCCGGTATAAAACCTGGTGACGTAGTGATCTCTATTAATGGTAAACCCATTAAAAAATTCGCAGATCTGACAATTATCGGAAAGCAGCTAAAGGTTGGAAAACCCAGTGATTTTGAGGTGCTGCGCAATAGAAACCGTTTGGTGTTACATCCTGTTCTTCAAGAATATCAAGAGCATGAGACTTTTAAGGACAATCTTCGTTTTGAGAATCTTCCCTTGGAAGACCATGTCTATAATGATGACTTCAACTTTGGGGTCACGTCATTAACTCCTCAGTTCCGTCAACGTTTTGATATTGGTGATCTTAATATCGATGGTGTTTTAATCTCTGATGTCAAGGAAGAGGGGATTGCCGAACAATTCACCTTTACCCAAGGAGACGTAATTCTTGAGATTAACGAGAAAAAAGTCCACCACATCAATGATATTAACTTTATCATTAAAGAATCACTGCGCTTACACCCTGAAAAGCCTGTATTATTCCTACTTCATCGTGGCGGTTCACATAATACTTTTGTTGCAGTGAATTCCAAAATAAAGACACAAAAGGAAGGGGGACACTGACAATATTGATGAAAATTTTAAAATAAGGAATTTCATTGCCTTAGAAATTCTAGAGTAAAAACCCCCTCTTTTTAAATTGACACCCCCTCAAAAATCTAATAATAAATGAGATAGACTTATAATTAAATTGATCAATTTGACGAGAATAAAATGATCAAACAGGGATAAAAAATGAACAACAACTTGGCAGAAAAACAGCAATTACCAGAATCAAAGAAACCTTCTCTTCGGATGAAGCTTTTAAAGACCAAAATTATGGCTAAACAAGTCGAAAAAAAGCGTCTTACTAAACTTGGTGACCTAGTGACACGTGCTGAGTTAGATCACCTTGATAGCCAAACACTCTACGGCGCTTTGATTACCATTAAGGAAATGACGGAACTGCGGTCTAATCTCAATTTCTGGAAACGCCTCGGGAAAGAACACTTTATAGAGGAAGAGTGAGGGGGGGGAGATTTATAACTTCTCAATCCCTTCGGCTATGAGTTTTTCTCTTTGCGCATCGGTGAGTTTATTATTCAAAATCCATTGCACGTTTTCATAGCTTTGTTGCATAAGTGTTTCCTGGATGGACTTTTTAACATCTTCTTTTAAATTATCCATTTCCTTTTGAAGATCTTTGACAGAAGATTCTTCAAGGGATTTTAAAACTTGTTCTCGGTCTGTTTCAATTGTCTTTATGCGGTCTTTGGCATCTTTTTTAAGTTTTTCAACAAGGTCTTCCACTTGGGCAAGGGACTTTTTCTGATCCAAAAGAATCCCTTGAGCCTCTTGGTACAGGGCATCAATCGCCTCAATGTCTTTGCCAATCTTTAAAGACCTTTGCGCGAGTTGATTTGAAAATTTCTGGTACAGCGGTCGGCCTATAAATAACAGGAACAAAACAAAAGAAATTGCAATGTATGTATGGGGATCATGCCACATGATAAGAATCCTTCGACCGATTAAAAGCAGCATCATAGACAGTATGGCTCAGTTCAAAAGGGATGAGTTGTTGGCACAAAATTTTTGTAAGATCTTCTGTTGCCTTACTGGACTTGAAAAATGATTGTCTAAAATCGCTCAGTTCTTTTTGCATTTCCCCAAGGGCTTTGCTGTGGAACATACTGATATCATGTTTACGAATCAGTAATATCTGCTGGGATTTAATCTCAGCTTCATGAACCAAAGTATACAATTCTTGATGCACACGGTCTAATTTTTCTTTAGATTCCTTTTCCAGGATTTCTGCCTCATGTTTCAATTGCTTGGCAAGCGCTAGTTTTTTTTCTATTTTATCTTCCCGGAACTGAAACAGTTGTTTGAACCGCGGGGCAAAATAATAGGCAATCCCTAAATAAAGCAATAGGAAAACAATACCCAACCAAAAGAGTTGGGAGGCATACGATGTATGATCGAGCTGAGGCATCCTACTTAAAGAGGATTAAGAATGCAATGAGAAGGGCAAACAAAGCCACAGCTTCTGTCAGTGCAAATCCCAAAATACCAATTGAGAAAAGCTCTTTACGTGCCTCTGGGTTGCGCGCCACTGACTGAATAAGATTGGAGAAAATACTCCCAATTCCCAGCCCAACACCCAGTAAAGGAAATACGGCGAGGCCGGCTCCGATCATTCTTGCTGCTTCCATATCCATTTTTATTCTCCTTTTATTACTATTTTCCTATATTAGTGCATATGAATGGCATCACTCAAGTACAAACAACTCAAAACAGAAAAAACATAGGCCTGTAAAAAAGCAACCAATACTTCAAACCCGATCAGAACTGTATTGAGAAGAATTGTGGAAATACCATAAATACCCAAAAGCATTGTAAAAAGGGCAAAAACTTTCAGCATGGTATGTCCTGCCATCATGTTTGCAAAAAGACGAATGGAAAGGCTGATGGGTCTTGATAGGTATGAGATAATCTCAATAGGAATAAGGATGGGAGCCATAAAAAGAGGGGCTCCCTCAGGCAAAAAGAATTTAAAAAACTTGAAGCCATGCTTGATAAAGCCAATACACGTCACAACGATAAAGACCAAAGATGCAAGTCCAAGGGTTAAGATTATTTGGCTGGTAAAGGTAAAAGCATAAGGAATCATCCCCAAAAGATTTCCAAAAAGGACAAAAAGAAAAATGGAAAAGATAAAGGGAAAATACCGTTTTCCATCATGGCCTACATTATCTTGAATCATCGTAGAAACCAGTTCATAAGCCATTTCAACCAAAGATTGAAATCGTCCTGGAACAACCGATGGTTTGCGAAGTCCAAGACCTAAGAAAAAGAAAATACCCAGCGCTGATATCATCATAAAAAGCGAGGAATTGGTAAAAGACAGGTCCACATCCCCTATATGAAAGGGAATAAGCGTTTTGACAGTAAATTGTTCTAATGGACTATGCATTACTTTCCAAACCCATATCCAATTTTGACAAGACGTCGATACACATTTAAAAGTCCCGCTGTGGCCCCTAAGAAAAACCCAACAACCATACCCCAAGGTTTAATGCTTAAAAAATGCTCTACCACAAAACCCAAACCACATCCCACAAGGACCGATGCAATCATATCAGCACTTGTCTGATAGGCCATAGTTTTAAAAGAAGGTCCAACGGATAGAGATACGTTTGAGTCAAGATTCTTTTGGACCTTGTCTGCTCTTTCTTCAAAGGATAATGGGTTACTTTTTGTCATTAGTTTTCTCTTGTTCCCGCTCTTTTTTTTCCCGTTCTTTGGCAAGACGTTCAAATTCTTTAAGCGCATCGAATTCCTTTTCTGGATGGCCCTGCAGCCTATAATCAAGGAATGCTTTTAAAACCAGTGCGAACGGCTCAAAATGAGGAAGTCCTGGCAATATACTGCTGCCTACTTTAAAAATAGGGGCCGCATCGGATTTAAAGATAAGGCGCCTTGCCAACATAGCATTTTCTAAATGCTTATCTTGAAGACTTGCCTCAATATCATCCCGTGACATGCCAAATTTTTCAGCAACTTTTTTGATCGCTTCAAGTTGATCAGGGGCTTTCAACCATTCTTCGTGGGTTTCATAAAGCTTTTTTGTTAAACCATGAGGATCTTTGCTATAAAGGACAATTCTAGCCCCGTCCACGTCAAGTTTGCTAAAAGGAAAAGGTCTGATGACAATTCTTATTTTTCCTGCAAAATCTTTATCTTGCAGTAATTTTGGCAAAACATTCAGATAAAAATCCAAGCACACGTGGCATGTTAAAGCACCATATTCATAAATGGTGGCTTCAGCCTTTGGGTTTCCGATAACATATTCACTGTCCACAACCCGTTGGGGAAGCCGAGCAGCAGACCATCCGATGGAGGGAAGTATAAGGAATATGATTAAAAAAACGACGTGTCTCATAGGCGTCCTCGCTTTAATTCTTTTTCATCAAGGGTAATGGCCATACCCAAACGGGACAAAATATCTTTCAAACCGTCATCGCCTACGTCTCCCAATTGTTCTTGGATTCTGACTTGTTCGTCAACAGACAACACCTGATTTTTTTTAGGGACCGGTTGCTTATAGTGATGGGATGTCTTAATACGAATGCTAGACAGAGCCGGATACCCATAATAACCATTGATCCGCTTCAGAATATCGGTTTTGGCATGTTCAAACAAAAAGGCAACCCCACTGCTTTGGGCGCAAACATAAAGAGTTCCTTCTGAATTCTTCCCCTTTGGAAAAATCACTTTTTCTGGATGGACTGTCTGGGCATAATGTTGACCAACAATCGTGGACCAATCTTTAAGCATAGACCCACCGACAAACCCTTGTTTGCTCAACAAAGGATCGATGAACGTTTTTGCAATATCGCTTAATGATCTTAATTGTCGTCTGAATTGCCCAGCCACTGTTTCTCTTCCTCATCCAACAAATCCGTTTCCAACGCCTGCCGAATGGCAGCCATCAACCGATTCATATAGGTAATATTGTGCAAAGTAACGAGTTGAAGTGCAAGAATTTCTTTTGCCTTCAAAAGATGGTGGATATAGGCCCTGGAATAGGTAACACACGCTTCACAAGAACAATTTTCTTCTATAGGCCTTGGATCATCCTTAAATCGTGTATTCATAAGGTTGATACGTTCTTTAGTGGCTCCTTTAACCAAAGCCCATCCATGGCGCGCAATGCGTGTGGGATGGACACAATCAAAGGTATCAATGCCTTGGCGAACGCCGGAGAAAATATCTCTTACCCCCCCAATGCCCAAAAGATGGACAGGCCGTTCAGGTTTTAAACGGGGCAGAACCATTTGGACAACATCATACATTTGCTCTTTAGAGGCCCCAAGGGATCCCCCAACAGCAATACCAAAAAAGTCCTGGTCATTGATGAAGTCTACACTTTCTTTGCGTAGATCCTGGTAAACACCGCCTTGAATAATGCCATAAAGGGCCTGTTTCCCATCATTGCCCCGATCAAATTCTTCAAGACTTCTAAGGGCCCAGCGATGACTCATGCGCATGGACGACGCTGTGTAACTTTTATCCACATGAAAGGGGGTGCATTCATCAAACACCACAATAAGGTCCGCCCCCAAATCCCGCTGGATCTCAATGGATTTTTCGGGGGTTAAAAGATGCTTCTTGCCATCAATATAGGAAGTGAACAGCGCCCCTTCTTCCGAAATTTTAACGGTGCTCTTGCGATTGGTATAACGGCGCGTTCCTTTGATTTCATCAGCAACCGATCCATGTCCTAGACTAAAAATCTGGAACCCCCCCGAATCCGTCAACATAGGCCCCTGCCACCCACAAAACTGATGGAGACCCCCCATTTGTTTCACCAGTTTGGATCCAGGCTGCAGCATAAGGTGGTAGGTATTAGAAAGAATGATCTGGGTATCACAAGCCTCAACCTGTTTGATACTGACTGCCTTAATCGCCGCTTTGGTAGCACAAAAGATAAAAGCGGGGGTTTTAAGAGACCCATGGGGCGTTGTTAAAACACCTAATCTTCCTGCATGTTTTTGGGAAGTTTTTTGATACGTAAAAGAAAAATGGGGATAACGATTCATAACCATCCTTATATCTCAATCCTATGGTTAAAGGGTATTTTCTTTACACCATACATAAAAATAACATTGAGCACCGATAAAAAAATCCGAAGAATAAAGACACCGACAATATACGTCCAAAACACTTCTTCAAAACCTTTGGGGATCGGCATAAAGACACACCATAAAAGAAAGCTGAAGACCGTATTATCCAAAAAAGCCCCGAACAGTGTCGAAAGGGATGATCTGAGCCAAAGGTATTTCCCGTGGGTTGCTTGGCGCAACAAGTTATACAAAACAACGTCCGCATATTGGCTAATGAAATAGGCCGTAAGACTGGCACAAAAAATAGCCGGTGCTGGGATAAAAAGAAGGGATAGGGCGTTATGAATGTCGAGATTTTCATCAATTGGGGCGTAAGACAATATTCCGTACATAAAAAGGGAAAAGACAAAGTAGGATATAAATCCAACCCAAATCAAGCGAAGGGCCTGTTTCCGCCCAACATATTCGTTCATCATATCGCTACAAAGGAACAAAGACATGAAAAGAACAGTCCCAAGGGCAATAGGTTTTTCGTAAAAAGGAAAGGTAACGATTTTCAAAACAGCAATGTTGCCAGCTATGGTGGCTAATGCCCCATAGATATAAAGCCCCAATGGTCCCCAATAATGAAAAAGAAGCAGAATTAAAACGCCACAGCAGAGAGCTTGGCCCAGAAAAAGTCCAATCGGGCTTTGGGTTTGTAAAAAAGAGAGAAAATCAAGAAGGTTGACCATGATCGATACAAAAAACCCAGATGTCAAAAAGCCCGCAAAAAGCGGGCCTTCAAAAGAATGTAACCCTCTTCTTAAGAGGCAACGCTTTTCTTAAAAATGCGCTTTTTAAGACTTTGCATTTCAGGTGTTAACTTGCTGTCTGAAACACTTTGAAGATAGCTATCAAGGCCACCATTATGTTCAATGGTACGAATGCCTCTCGTGCAAGCACGAACAGAAACGGATTGTCCCAACGTATCACTCAAAAAACTGACCTTTTGCAAATTAGGCAAAAAGCGACGCTTTGTTCTATTTTTTGCATGACTCACGTTATTGCCAACAGCAGGCCCTTTGCCCGTTATTTCACAGCGTCTTGTCATTTTAAAAACCTTTCGTAAACTTCATTAATGTTTATGTGTATATCCCATAGATAGTAAAAGGTCAAGAATGTTTCAAGGGGTCTATCAGACCATGAACTTCCCTTAACCCAAGACAAGATAATCTCAAGCGTTGCCCTGTGTGTCTAATGATTATTTCTTAGAATCATCACCAGATTTCCTTCTAATCCATACCCTTGTCCCGGATGCGGCCGCAGCGGCTTGTCCTTTAAACTTTTGAAGCTCCGCGACAAGACCGTCTTCAACCTTCTGTTGCTCTAGAACTTGCTGCTCTAACGTTGCCATCTTGTCCATGAGTCTTGCCTGAGTCGTTTTATATAAATCCACCTCACCCCTTAGATTAGATATTGTTCTTTCAAGGGCAGCCTTGTCCCGACTCAAATCCGTAAGACGCACTTGTGTTCCATCACGGGATGCGAGCAAGGTTCCTTGCTCACTAATACGTCGTTCAAGATCTCGCTTAGCCGCTTCACTTTCTCGTAGCCGTTTTTCCATATCAGTAACTTTCTGTCCTGATGTAATAAGGCGCTTCTGGCTTTCATCACGTTGTGATACCAATCGACGCAGTTCTTCGTTTTCTTTGGTCAATCGGGCAATCACGGCATCTTTTTCTTTCAATTGAGCCGTTTGGGCCCGAAGCAACGCTTTTAAATGACCTGAAGGATCAGCCATGTCCCTAGCCATGTCCCCCGCAATATCCTTACCTGGCGAGACCGATCTGACACGTCTTCTGTCGTCTTTTGCCTTGTCGTCAGCATCTCTTTTTCTCGTGACCGATGAAGACCTTTTTTTAGGAGAAAATAATGATCTGACCGCTCCCATGAAGCCGCCTCCAGAAGCACGCAACTGCCCTTCTGCACTATCTACGGTTGCAGATGAGGCCACAGAATCAGGCGTAACAACAGCCCCTGATGGTGTCCTTTTGGGGGACAAAGACCTGAGCATCCTTGTGAATAATCCATCTTCTCCTTCTTTAGGATCTTTGCTTTTGCTCCTGGATCGTCCTCTGGACGGCGTCGTACTATCTTTGGCATCGCTTGAAAAAGAAACGGACGACCGAGAAGAACGAGAAGAAGCAGATGACCGAATGGAATCGCCTGACCTTTTACAAGAAGAGCTCATTCTTTCAATATGATCCGCAAGGTCCAATCTTGACGCCTGGACACTGGTTGACAATTCCGCATGGGCCTCTTTTAGTAGATCCATTGAATCAGCCATGTATTCAACGAGTTGTTTGATAACCATATTCGTGTTACCCCGAGCAACGTATGCGGCCTTCATAAAACCCGATAATTCTCTTCTATATGGAACGTCAACTTGGGAAAACCATTTTAAAACCCTTGTGCCATTGTCCCATCTAAACATGTGTCCAATCAACATCTCATAGTCATAGCCCAACGGTTTAGACGGAGGTGTTAACGAAACTGGAGATTTCATGTCAACACAAGCCGTAACTTCTGCAATTTTTTTTGCAAGGATTTGTCGTTTATCATCCCGGCTTTTAGAATATTGGACCTGGATTGCCTTAAGGGCCTGATGGACGGCCGCCATATGTTCAAGCATTTCCTTCATCAAAGGTCTTATCTGGGCATTGTACAGCAATAAACTTAAGACGTCATGATGTTCTGAAGGGATCTCTGCCAACGATTTTAACCGCGGCGATCCAGATGACATATCAAAAAGACGCCCGATCCATTCTTCAGGATTAAAGGTTGATGCAACAGACTCGGAAAAAAATAAGAAGAAAGATACACAGATAAAGCATTTTAGTTTTTGTTCCATGACACACCCCCGTTCGCACGCTGGCATGAAAAGCGAGAATAAACAATAATCAAAAGGTTAATTTGTAAAAGGGAGGGAATTTTTATTAGGATTTGATAATGCTATTTGATTAAAATTTCCAGTTTAACCCCACCAAAAACATAAAAAGCCAGGGATCAACCGTCATGGTATGGGGATCGGTCGAACTGTTTGAAAAATTATTGGTTTTAAAGGATTGGTAAAAGTGTGCCACACCTTCGGTTACAAGATCGAGACGGTGCGTCAAGGCGTATTTCATACCAACACCTGTGGCCAGACCAAATACCCTTTTAGTTTGGGACCCATTAAAGGCCGACAATGGATTCGGGTCTTCCCCAGGAGATTGGGCTTGTGTTGTGAATTCTGTTGAAACAATACCAAGTTTTGCATAAGGCGTGATCCGATCAAATCGCCGTCCAAAAGAAAGACTCAGTCCATAACTATTGTTCATTTTGAGCGTATTTTTAATCGGGTATGTGCCAATGCCAGTACCGTCTTCAAAAAGATTATTTTTTGACGTACTGAACTTCGTGTAAAGGTAATTGGCCTCGACCCCAAGAACATACACATCATTGAAAGTTTTTTCATAGCCTAGAGAAAAATTCACTGCAGGGGATGTTTTTGATAACCTTGATTTAACAGTAGAAACATCGTCTCCTGTCTCATCATTGATCGTATCTTGGCCCTTAAGCCAAGCGTTTCCCAACCCCAACCCCACATAAAACCCCTTCAGGTCATTCAAGACCTGGGCTGATTTAGACGATACGGCATCAGATGAAATCACGGCCCACAAAGGCAATGCAATAGCGCCAGAGATCAATGCGATTTTTAAAAAACGACGCTTTTTCATGTTAAAATTCCTCTCTTTCCACCTTATGTAAAGAGCACGAGACACTGCTCTAAACGGGGCTCCAAATAGAAAAGACTTTTCCTGTTAATTAATTGTTGCTTATCAGATTGATTTTTTATGATTTATTGGGATAATGTAACTTATTCTTTAATTAGACTATTTTTTATTAATACTGTCAATACAAATACAATTCTATTGCTGTATAGAAAATTAGATTAACAAAGACCGAGTATTCTGGTGGTATCCTTAGCAGCTGATGCAATGCCTAGAAATCTGCCGCAAAAGAAAAGCGTTCTCTCTGTCTATCATTCAGGCACCCTCAAAGCCTCACCAGTGCCGTCCTCCAAAGCCCACCGAAGGTGGGCGTGGGATCCAGAAAATAGCCCGTTAGGGCTACTCAAGATTTGACTCCCTCACCATTTTAGAGGGTTGAAAGGGGGCATTTTAGCCATTCGGCTAACCTCCTGGGTCCCACGTCACGCCTTCGGTATTCCTCGTGATGACGGCTCATCGTGAGAGGGCATTTCTTCCTACCATAAAGTGTTTTTCTTCATCACACATTTCGTAGGCGCTGTATCAGCTCGTGACGGCGGCAGGGAGAAAATGTCGAATAGTTAAGAAAAAAGAATGCTTTAGGTTGATTTTTTTTATAAAAGTGCTTATCATGGGTCATTAATAGCTTTTGGAGGCTCATATGTACCGTTTATATAATCTTTCTATGTTCGCTTTGGCATACAGTACCGTTTTTTTCTGTAGCGCGCCTTAATTTTTCTAAACACGGGAAAATAGGGTTCTACCCTTTTGTTTTTATATGTTTTTTAATGGAGAGTCGTTATGTACCATGTATACAATCTAGCTTTTTTTGCCTTAATTCTTTGCTCAATGTCATTTTTGAGCATTCCATAACTTAATTTTATTCACGAGGTCAATATGTACCGTTTATATAATCTAGCCTTTTTTGCACTCGGTATTAATGCATTGCTTTTTGTAAGCATGCCGTAGCTAACAAGACTTTGACCATCTCAAGTGATCACTTAAAGATGGATTTTAATAGGTAGGCTCATAGGGCCTACTTTTTTTATTATTTTTTAGTTTATTGTTTTTTAGAAAATGTGTGAGACGTTGGAATAAAAAAGGGAATGGCAAAACGCGCACCCCCTGAGATTTCCTTGAAGAACTAAGAACAACCTTCATCAGCTAATGAGATAAGCTACTTTCGAGTTGGTCTTATGCCGGCCTTTCGTAGACTGTCCTCTATCTTAGAAGGCATCTGACAAACATAATCATGATCACGACCATCAAGAACATGACCCGAGGATAAAACTAAACCAACAGATCGTAACTGAGCTGACAAGAGAAGAAAATATTCACCAACTTCTACTGGATTATCAGGAAGACGGGCACCAACCCTTCCTTTGAATCTTGTCATCGCGTCAGCTACCTCAGGAGACTCCCCCAAACGACGAGCAGCTGCACCAGAAGCACCAACAGTCACACAAAGACAAATCGAAGAAACCCCAATTAACAAGAATTTTTGCATTAAACCCTCCAAAAGCTATAGCATGATTGAATGCTACGGTGACTATTTTTTTTGTCAATTCAAATTTGCATTCTGTATGAGTTCACATCCTCTAACGAGGTTAAATTTATTTAATGTACCTTTAATAATTTCCTCCATTGCAAGTTGGATCCATAGTAGGATCACAATTACCTCCTGACCCTCCCATGCCACCAGAGCCACCGCTGCAAGTTGGATCCATGGTAGGATCACAATTACCTCCTGATCCTCCCATGCCACCGTAACCACCGCCTTGGCCGTACTGACCTCCACCTTGGTTCCCGCCATATCCCCCGCCACCTTGGCCGTACTGACCTCCACCTTGGTTCCCGCCATATCCCCCACCGCCTTGGCCGTATTGTCCGCCACCTTGGTTCCCGCCGTAGTTACCCCCTTGGTTGTATCCCTGACCACCCCCTTGACCATATTGAGGCTGTCCATATTGAGATTGACCATACTGGGGCTGTCCATAAGGAGTGGGCATACCCCCATAAGGATTTGGAGCAGACGGCATCATAGGGGACATCATGGCCATAGGCGCCATTATTGGCATAGGAGTCATCATGCCCATACCCCCATAAGGATTTCCACCCATTGTCCCCATAGCCCCCATTGTCCCCAATCCTCCCCTCAAAGAAAGAGAACGCATTTGAGCCAACAGTTGTAAATTAGGGGAAGCAGCTGTCGGAACAACGCCCGTTGTTTGGAACTGCTGCATCAACGTTGCAAGGGTTTGTCGATCCATGGCATTCAAGCTACACGTTTTAAGAACATTGGCACAGAGCACCCCCATGGACCCAAGGGTGGTGGCATCCATTGTGGCCAAAACCGTTGTACACTTATCGGCAAGCTCTAGGGATTGCAATTTTCCAGATGCTTTTGCTTTAAGTTTTGCCAAAGATCCTTGACGTTCAATTTGTGCCCGCTCAATGGCACAGGGATTAATGGCTGAATTTCCTGTATTATTCACAAACCGCATATCAAAATCTTGATGACAGGCTTGCAGTTTAGAATTCGTTCTAAATTCTTCGCCCCAACAAGCCCTCACACAGGCAGCACCAAAAAGAGGATCGGCCCCACAAAATCCTTTGGTACAAACGTTGCTACAGAAATTTTGTCTTAAGTTGGCACAAGTTGTAGAAGCCGTTGTCACTGTAGGAAGCTTAAAGGGGTGAAGACTTCCGCCCCCAGCAATGGTCTTATAAATGACTTTCCTTTTTTCTGGAGATGATTTTCCGTTGCAGAATTTTAATGCGGCTACCGCTGAAAGCATCAAGGATTCAACAGGGTTCGTTGCATTAGTTAATCCATCTGTGAGCGTAAAGTCAAAGGCGGGACTATTGGAAAAGATACTGCTTTTTTTCTGTGCAGCTTGCCAAGCCTGTTCTTGGGACTTAAGACTTAAATTGTATTGATTGGCTTTTTCCAGTGTTTTGAATTTTGCGAGAATAGTATCGATCTTGCGATTAACAATTTTTTCTTGTTCATCTTCTAGTCCTGTAATTTGACTGACGTCACGGGTCGGGACTATGCTGTCCTCAGAAGAAGGACTGTCTAAAACATCATCCAAATCTTCTTGTTGTTCTTCCACATACAAAGGATCGTACAAAGGATCGTTAGGATCCGACACTCCTTGCGCCATTGAGAAAAAATCTCCGGAAAAGTTGATGTTCAAGGCACAAAAGACCAGAAAAAAGTAGAAAAATCGTATCCCCATTATGTTCCCCATCAGTAAAACTTTTTTCTTTCAGCATAACTGATGTTGATTTTCTTTTAAATGCTTTTGTCATTTGTTTTTTATGATACATTGATAGCCATGGATTATATCAACGACATTATGAGCCCTCTCGTAAACTCCCTTGCCACATGGCTTGGCCACTTTGTGTCTCCTTGTTTTTGGACCGAGATGCTCCATACTTACAAGTATACGATTGTTGTGGCAGGGGCCCTATTGGAAGGGGAAATGGTTCTTATTCTCTCGGGCGCTGCGGCTTACCATGGGTATATGAGCCTCCCCCTCGTCATGGTCATTGCCTTTTTGGGGGCCCTTCTTCATGATGCATTTCTCTTTTTTGTTGGACGTTTTTTTGGTCAAAAGATTCTCCATGGTCAATACAGAGGCCAGAGAGGCATTACGAAAATCGTGAACCTTATTCAAAAACATGACCGGTATTTCATCATGAGTTTCCGTTTTATCTATGGTATCCGGACGTTGACCCCTATTGTTGTGGGTGCTGGATCTATTACCTTTAAACGGTATTTTTCCCTTGTTGCGATCAGTGCCGCCTTGTGGGCCATTATCGTTAGTTATGTAGGGTATTCTTGTGCGATGGCATTAGAAAATATTATCGAACACTTCGAGAAAATTCAAAAGTACTTGGCAGGTGGGCTTGTGATCCTGATTGGGGGCGTGTACCTTTATTTTAAGTACCGAAAGAAGAAACCGTAACTACCCCGTTGACTCTAACTCTCCACTATTACCAAAAGGATATTTCTTCAAGAATCCAATAATTACAAGGCCAGGAACAGCGACACTAACTGTGATCAAAAAGAAGACGGGCCAGTTACCGTCAAGACAGTCCACAATCCATCCGCTGATACTTGCAATAAAGGACTGGGCTGACCAAATGGATGTGAATAGGGCAAATTGGGTCACGGCGTGGGACATATGGCAAAGACGGGTGAGATACACAAAGAATGCAGCGGTACTCATCCCTCCCGTCAGATTTTCAAGGGCGATGGACATATAAAGCGTTGGGATATCATTCCCGATATAGGCCAAGACCACAAACATAAGGTTGGAACATGCATGTAAAAGTCCGCAGACAAAAACACCCTTAAAGACGTCCAAACGCCTGACGGTTGCAGCGCCCAAAAACCCCCCAATGATGGTAGCAAAGACCCCAAATACGTTGGTGACGGTCGCAATCTCTGCTTTTGTGAAGTTAATCTCCATATAAAAAGACGTCGCCATATTATTGATCATAGCATCGGCCAAGCGATAAAAAAGAATAAATAGGATAGGCACCCACCAATAAGGCGATCTTTTAATAAATTCCGTAAAAGGCCTCACAACGGCGTTATAAATCACACGATCGGATCTTGGTCTCTGCGCTGGCTCAGGATTAAAAAAGATAGCGGCAACGCCAATAAGGATACAAAGGGCCATCACACAATAAGCAATAGGCCAAGAGAAATAGTGGGCCAGATAAAGAGTGCCGGCTTTGGCCGTAATGGATCCCAACCGATACCCAAAAATTAACATGCCAATTCCTGGAACAGATTCCTTGGTGCTTAAGATTTCAATCCGGTAGGCATCGACAATAATATCTTGGGTCGCTGCAAGAAAAGCCAAACCCAAAGCCACAATCGCTGTCCACCGGAGACTATGGGGAGTTGGGTCAGAAAACCCCATCAACAAAAGTCCCACCATCAATGACAAGTGAATCAGCAGTAGCCAGCTTCGCCTATGACCTAATTTTTTTGAAAGATAGGGGATTTTAATCAGGTCCACCAAAGGGGCCCACAAGAATTTAAGCATATAAGGAAAACTGGCTAAGGCAAAAAGGCCGATATCTGTATTCGTTGCACCAATATCTTTTAGCCACACCTGGGGGGTTGAAACCGCCAGGAAAAACATCATGCCATAGGGAAAGGCAAAAAAACCAATCCCCATGACACGGGGTGCACAGTAAGTTTTTTTAACGTCGTCTAACCAACGTGACATCCACAGCCTTGTTATTTTTTCGCTCGCCTTCTGTCATTAGGATCCAGATAAACTTTTCTCAGACGAATGTTTTTGGGCGTTACTTCGACCAATTCATCATCATCGATATAAGACAAGGCTTGCTCCAAACTGAACCGCCGTGGAGGCGTCAAGCGAATAGCGTCATCCTTTCCAGATGCGCGAACGTTTGTCAGTTTTTTACCCTTCAAGGCATTCACTTCCAAGTCCTGGGGCTTTGCATTCTCACCAATGATCATGCCCTGATACAAGGCATCGCCTGGATGAACAAACAAAACACCGCGCTCTTCGATATTCCAAAGGGCATAGGCCACAGCATCTCCTTGAGCATTCGATGTCAAAACACCATTATGACGCCCGCCAATGTCACCCTTAAAGGGGGCGTATCCATGGAAAGACTTGTTCATAATCCCAGTACCCCGTGTATCGGTCAGGAACTCGTTGCGATACCCGATCAATCCACGCGCTGGAATCAAAAACTTGATCCGGACCTTATTACCATCAATATTTTGCATATCCAGCATTTCACCTTTGCGAAGACCAAGCTTTTCAATGACGTTCCCCACATAAGGCTCATCCACGTCAACTTGTAATTCTTCGATAGGTTCAAGGGGTTTACCATGGTCATCTTTAATCAAGACAACCCGTGGACGGCTGATAGAAAGTTCAAATCCTTCTCGGCGCATGGTTTCAATCAAAATCCCAAGCTGTAATTCACCACGACCCGAAACCTCAAAGGCATCCTTATTATCCGCTTCTTTAACACAAATAGACACGTTGATCTCAGACTCATGGAAAAGGCGTTCCCGGATCATACGGGACGTAAGCTTTTCCCCTTCAAGACCTGCTAAAGGCGAGTCGTTTACAGAAAACGTCATAGCGATGGTGGGGGGATCAACTGGCACAGATGTCAACGGCGTATTCACCTCAAGTGAACAAATGGTATCAGCCACTGTCGCATCGGGAAGTCCTGCAATCATAATAATATCGCCGGCTTTAGCTTTATCGATAGGCACCCGTTGAATACCTCTAAAGGCAAACAATTTGCTGACCTTACCTTCTGCGCGCACACCACCCTCGGGCTTTAAAACACGCACGCTGTCATTCGTTTTAACCGTTCCTGATGTGACAAGACCAGTTAAAGTCCTTCCCACAAAATTATCATAATCAAGGGTTGTAACAAGCATAGAGAAAGGCTTTGTCACGTCTACGTCGGGGGCTTTGATATGTTTTACGATGACTTCACACAAAGGCGTTAAATCTTTCCGTTCATCCCCTAAATTATGAACAGCCCATCCTTCTTTGGAAGAGGCGTAAACAACCGGAAAGTCTAACTGATCATCAGACGCTCGCAACGCCACGAAAAGATCAAAAATTTCATCCAATACTTCTCCAGCGCGCGCATCAGGCTTATCAACCTTGTTAATCACCACAACAGGCTTTAATCCTTGTTCTAGGGCCTTGGTCAAAACAAACTTCGTTTGGGGCATGGGACCTTCTGAAGCATCCACCAACAACACCACGCCATTGACCATGCCCAAAATACGTTCCACTTCACCACCGAAGTCGGCGTGTCCAGGGGTATCTACGATGTTCAAATGGTAATTATTCCACTCAAGAGAGGTACACTTTGAAAGAATGGTAATACCCCGTTCCTTTTCCAAGGCATTCGAGTCCATCATCCGCTCTGCCACTTGCTCATTGTCTCTGAACATGCCGCTTTGACGGAGCAACACGTCAATTAAAGTTGTCTTCCCATGGTCAACGTGGGCAATGATCGCTAAATTTCTTATCTGTTTATCCAATTTCAAATCCTGTTTTCACTATTTTCTAAATAATTACACTATCAGGCTGGGGCCCAACGAAGGCAATAATCCCAACTGCGACAAGACTATCAAGTTTTGCCGTTTTTTCCAAACTTAATCCATCATATTTTCACGAAAGTCACTATAGCATTCCTCTTTCTCCTTGTCCTCTATAAATTATTGCAAATATAGAATTATTTAGTCATAATAAAATAAATAATAAAAAGTATTCGGGGAGTATTTATGAGGATTGGGCTTTCGCTATCAAGAAAAGTCTTTTCTATATTTGCGTTTGCGCTCGCAACCAGCTGCAGCACCTCCTTTGAAGAACATCATAAAGCCCAGATTCAAACCATGAAGCAAACACTGGTTGATGCAGCCAAAGAAGCACCTCTATTTCAAAAAGAATCCACCCATGAAATATCCGAATTACTAACGGAAGATACGTTCACCAAAATACTCGAAGATTCAAAGATTCAACCAACCTATTCCGTTAATCTTAATAAAGCCCCTGCCGATAGCTTCTTTGCAACTCTTGCTGATCTGTACGACCAAAGCATTGTTATTAGTCCTGATGTCCAGGGGGAAATTACCCTTAACATGAAAGATGTAACCATTAATGAAATTCTGACAGCTATTCGGCAAATCTATGGTTTTGAATTCGAAAAAACAGCCTATGGGTATAATATCTTTATGCCCCGCCTTGAAACCAGAATGTTCATGATCGACAGATTAGATATTGAGCGGACAGGAACCAGCAGTATGTATGTATCCTCCCCCAAAGACTCTGGCAGCACATCATCAGGGGGAAGCAGTGGTGGTGGCGGAAGTGGTGGCGGTGGGGGTGGCAGTAGCGGGGGCACCAGTGTTTCAACCCACGTCAAAACTGATTTTTGGACGAATCTCAAAGAAACGATAGAAGCGATTATTTCCACAGAATCGCTTGCTGCCGGATTGAATCGAGGAAGACGCGGGGGCACCACCATACCATCAGGACACGTTGTTATTAACAAAGACTCTGGGCTGATTGTGGTCAGAGGATACCCCCAACAACTCCGACAAGTTGAAGCCTATCTCAATAAAACTCAAAAAACCCTTCAACGCCAGGTCATCATTGAAGCAAAAATTCTTGATGTCGAATTAAATGCACAAAATGCCTCTGGAATTAACTGGTCTGCCTTATCATCAACACTAATTGATACAAGACGGTATAATTTAAGCTTCAGTAACGGGGAAACGAGCAAAACTCAAATGTCAGGGACAGGTTCACAGTCCATGACATTGGGTTTGACACGTACCAATGGTCATTTTGGTTCTGTCCTTAATCTTTTAGAAGGACAGGGCAAAATATCTGTTCTCTCAAGCCCCCGCATCTCAACCCTCAACAATCAAAAAGCCGTCATCAAAGTTGGCACCGACAGTTTCTATTCGACCAGTGCAAATTCTTCTTCTCTGACTGGCAGCCAGGCAGCTGTCCAAAATACAAGCAATGTTAGTCTTCAATCCTTTTTCAGTGGTATTGCCCTTGATGTCACCCCCCAAATCAGCAGTGATGAACAGATTACACTCCACATTCATCCTGTCATCACAGATATTACAGCAGAAGAACAAAACATAGTCGTCGCGGGGCAAAAAACAATCCTAAACGCCCCGTCAACCCGAACCAGAGAAGCAGATACCATCGTTCGTGCGAAAAATGGCCAAATTATTATTATCGGCGGATTGATGCAAAGTGGTGTCAAAATGATGGATAGCAAACCTAATCTCAGTGACAACTTGGGGGTTATTAATGATTTGCTTGGACAAAAAAACCACCAAAAGTCTAACAAAGAACTCATCATCCTTCTAAAACCCGTAATTGTTGAGGATGACACCTGGGAAAAAGAATTAAAAAATGCAGCTGAATCTGCCTTTAAAATAATGGAATGACAAATGGACTTTTTAACACATTTTAATTTAAAAGATTTTCCGTTCCACCTCACACCCAACCTGGAATTCTTTTGTGCTCTTGGAAACCATAAAAATGCTGTGGAAAACTTGCTGTTTCATCTGGAATCAGGAGAAGGTCTTATCAAGGTCGTTGGAGAAGTTGGGACCGGGAAAACCCTTCTTTGCCGCAAACTTTTACATTCCCTTAATAACAAGGACTTCATCACAGGCTACATCCCCAATCCAGACCTTGATAAAGAAAGTCTCAGACTGTCGGTTGCTATGGAACTTGGTTATACAGGCAATTCCTCTGATAACCAATTTGATATTATTAATCATATTTATCAAAAACTCATGAGCTATCATCAGATGGGAAAACGCGTCGTGCTTATTGTAGACGAAGCCCAGGCCCTGAGTGATGAAGGCATTGAAACCATTCGCCTTTTGACGAACCTTGAAACGCAAAAGCATAAACTTTTACAAATCGTTCTTTTTGGACAACCAGAACTCGATAAGCATTTGGCAGCCACCCATATGCGCCAAGTCCGTCAACGTATCAATGTGAACTATTATCTGGAACCTTTATCACCCTGTGAAATAGAAGATTATGTTATTACCCGCCTTATTATCGCAGGTCATCCTACAGGGCGTATTTGCACCAAAGATGCCCTTAAATTTTTAAGCAAAGCAAGTGGCGGCATTCCAAGAATTATCAATACGCTGACTTATCGGGCGATGCTTATTGCATGGGAAGAGCGCAAACAGATAATCGATAAAAAAATTATGAAGGAAAGCATTCATCTTTCAAAAAGCCTTTATGCCCCAGCTTTCCAAGGAATTCTCAAGAAATGCCTCTACGGGGGTTACGTTGTCATTATTATCGCCATGCTAATTTATATGGCTTATTTGATTCATGGATAGGATGATAACCATGTACTCTGTACTGCAACGTCGGAAAAAAACAAGAATGAGTCTCTACGGGATAGGCGCCCTGTTGATTCTCATATTGCTTGCAGGTGTGACAGTTTTTCTTCATATGCAAAAAAAAGAAAAGGAACAACAGAAACCCTTGGAAACAAGCCCAGCCATATCAGCGGCTCCCTTACCCCAAGCGTTACCCCAAGCCTTGCCCCAACCGTTACCCCAGCCCTTACCCCAGCCGATCTCCCAAGTTTTGGGAGAACCTGTATCTGCACCTATACCGCTGCCAACAGCTCCCATTGCAGAGCCTATTAAAAAAGAAGAAGAGGCCCCAGCGACAGCACCACAAAAGACCAAATATCTGTCTAGGAAAGAACGTATTGCCCAATATTCCTTTATGAATAAAAAGCCTGCACCCCCCGCACAAGAAGCACCCAAAGAAATCCTACAAGAGAACAAACCTGAACCAAGGATGATACTTCCATCCCCTAAGCCTGCTAGAAATAATCATAAGGAAATGTTAGCCATTTATGAAAAAGCAGCAAAACTTTTACGGCAAGGGGATGCCGATCAAGCGATCACTCTTTTAGATGTTCCTGATATGGAAACGGTCACACGTGGAAATTCTGGTCTTATCTTGGCCCGTGCCTTCACACACAAGAAAGATTTCGACAAAGCGAAAGACATGTTGAAAAGAATGGCGGCGCGCTATAAGAACATCGAACCCAAAGCCCTGCTCTTTTTGGCCCACATCTATTGGCATCATGAAGAATATCAAACAGTTGTTAAAACACTGATGCAATGTTTTCCAAATGTAAAAGAAAATGCAGAGTACTATGCCTTCCTCGGTCAAGCCTATCTTAAGGTGGAAAAGCCAGAACTGGCATTAACGGTTTACAATAAATTACTTGAAATCAACCCCCAGAATAGCCGGTATTGGCTTGGCATTGGGATGGCTTATCAAGCCTTGAATCAGCAAGATCTTGCCAAAGATGCCTTTGAAAAAGCAGCGCGCCATGAAAAAGATAATCCCAAACTCATTGCTTTGGCCCAAAAGAAAGTAAAAGAAATCGAAGCATCCTCTACGCTTGGTCAAATGACTAAACCCGACGAAACCTCTAAAAATGATAAGACAGTCCCATCGCAAGACCTGCTTTGATAGGTTTTTTAGAAGATTGGGGTTTACTTCCCTGTAACCCCATGGATAAAGCGTAATTAAATTCTGATCGAATGGACAAGCGATCTGCGACAAAGACATCAACCCCCACACCCAACAAGGCCATCATGGACGTAAAATGATCTGTTTGTTGACATACTGGACGCAAAACCCAAGCATCATGAGACACCCCTAGGCGCAAAAAAGGCAGAAAATAACTGCGTAAAATACGTCCAAGTCTTAGAGAAAAACTTCCCTGCCACGGCTGTTTGAGGTGAGTTCCCCCTTTTTTCTTTGAAAAAGCATCATACCCAAATCCACCTTCAATACCATAGTACGCAATATCCTTTAGCCATCCATATCCTAAATAGCCCCCCATTCCCAAAGACATGGCTTTATAGGCATTAGCCCCAAATTTAGCATGGGTATATCCATAGGTAAGCTCACCACCCCCGTACCCGCCTGCAAAACTTTTATCAGCCATAGCACAAAGGGGATGGAAACAAAGGATAAGATTCACAAACACAATACGACACAATAATCGCTGATAATTCATTTAAAGGACCTTCATAAATTTACAAAAGCATAGCATGAATAATCCCATAAAAAAACACCATAGCAGACCATTTGACCACGATTTCTATAAACGATACACTTAACAAAATGAAAAATGTGAAATGAATGACAACACTCTATGCGATTTTAGAATTAAGTCACCGGGCAACCCAGGAAGACATTAAAGGGGCTTACCGAAGGCTTGCAAAAATGTATCACCCTGATACCAATCCTAATGCTTCTTCGGAAAAAGTTTCCCATTTCCAACGTATTCAACAGGCTTATCAGATTCTCTATAATCCCGAACAACGGTTCTTGTATGATCAGCAGGAAGAAGAAAAAAGATTGAAATATCAATCAAAATTTGACCCTCTTGGGGATCTCTTTGCCCATATGAATAGAAAATTTTCCAACACACCGTCTGAATCCTCAAAAGAGGAAGCCCAAGTGTTTTCTTATTCCCTTAAAATCACCTTTTCTGAAGCATGTCTTGGGACGCAAAAAACTCTGACCATCGAAGGGGAAAAGTTAGACATTACCATTCCGCCAGGGGTGACCCATAAAAGCACCCTAGAATTCTCATTAAAAGAAAAATCACAAGGAAAAGTCCTTGTTATTCTGTATGTAGATGCCCATCCACACCTCATCCGTGTTGACCATAATATTCACCTAACCCTTCCCATCACTTTCATGGAATCTGTTGCAGGATCAAGAATCGAAATTCCCACCCTTGAGGGGCCTTTTATGTTAAAAGTCCCCCCCTATATAGCTTCTGGGACAGAGCTTGTTTTAAAAGGTAGGGGCATTGCTGGAAAAACACCCGGAGATTTTCATATCAGAATCCTCATCACACCTCCCAAAGAGCAATCCGAAGAACTGGAAGACATTTTAAAAAAATTCGAAAAATCAAATCCTTACAATCCTAGATCCTTTTGAAAAAATTCCGCCGAAACCCTATTGCATTTTACCGCTCAACGATCTAAGATTTCTCAAAATAAAAATATATACAGGAGGCTACAATGAAGAAAAATAACGTTCGTTTACCCGATTCTTATAAGCCCGGTGAGGGTGAGGCCTTTATGAGCCTCCAACAAAGAGAGTATTTTCGTCAAAAAATTCTAAAGTGGCGGCAAGAAATTATGCATGGGGCAGCAGAAACACTTTCAAGCCTCAAAACAACGATGATTCGCGAAGCTGATTTGAACGATCAAGCAACCATGGAAACAGATCTTTCTTTGGAATTGAGGGCGCGTGACCGTGATCGGAAGCTCTTGAACAAAATTGATGCGGCCTTGGAACGTATCAATGAGGGCAGTTATGGATATTGCGAGGAAACAGGCGAACCTATCGCTTTGGCACGTCTAGAAGCTAGGCCTATTGCAACCTTGAGCATCGAAGCCCAAGAACGGCACGAACGCAAAGAACGCATTTTTAGGGAAGAGTAAGCACTCTCTTTTAAAGTACATTTAGCAAAACATATCTATTTGGCTTTTTGTTTAAAAATCTCCATAGTAAATGGATGAATAACGGAAAGCCAAAAGGAATAATACTGCTCGGCCCCACAGCTAGTGGGAAGTCACGTCTTGCGATCAATATGGCGCAAGAATTTAATGGCGTGATCATTAATGCCGATAGTATGCAGGTGTATAGAAATTTTCCCATTTTATCCGCTAGCCCTTCGTCGAAGGATTTTGAAGATTGTCCCCATCAGCTCTATGGTATTTTTGACCTGGAGAAAAACGAGTCTTGTTCTGTTTCAACATGGGTAGCCTTGGCAAAGGATGTCATTGAAAAAACCCTACGTCAGCGAAAATTGCCAATTTTAGTAGGAGGAACGGGGTTTTATATCAAAGGTCTTTTGGAGGGCCTCAGCCCCATCCCCCCCATCCCAAATACCCTTAGAAAGGCCGTCTCAAAAGCCCTTCAAAATCAACCACAGCGAGACGCCCTCTATAAACATCTTCAAAAAGCTGATCCAGCGAGTAAGATTCATATAGGCGATACCCAACGATTAACACGTGCCTTAGAAGTCCTGATCCAGACACAAAAGCCCCTCAGCTTTTGGAACAAACAGCCTCAAAAACCCTGTATCGATATGGATTTTTGTATTGTGACCTTGATGCCCCAGCGTGAAAAACTGTATGAAACCATTAATCTACGCGCTGAGGATATGATAAAACAAGGGGCCCTGGACGAAGTCAACCGATTCCATAATAAAACTATGAAGGTTCCCATCATTGGCTATCAAGATATACAAGATTATCTAGAAGGAAAAATACCGCATGACGCAATGGTCGAGAAGATCCAACAAAAAACCCGTAATTACGCCAAACGGCAGGTCACCTGGATCCGGCACCAGATTCAATCGCATCTCGTGATCGAATCCCAAAAAGCCCCCCTTTTTTAGATTCAGCAAGTTGGCGGGTCGCCTCTTTTTTAATATCTTCCGCGCGTCGATATTCTTTGTCATTCTTTTTGGCAAAATGCTGAGCACGCTCTGCCTGTTCCATGGCATAAACCCATTCATTGGTCAAAAGCCCTTTTTCTGCAAGCGCCAAAGCCATCTTCGCCATTTGGTTTTGACGTCCATAAGCAATCGCCAGGTAGTTCCAGGCCATCCCGTTATCTTCTTCCAAGGCAATCGCTTTTTGAAGATGGTCCAGCGCCTCTTCAACGGATGCCTTTTTATTATCTTGCAAAAGAGATTGAGCTAACGCTGCTTGAAGCAAAGCAGATCCAGGATAAAGATCAACCGCTTTTCTATAGGGGATAACTGATTGTGATCCCTTGCCTGATTCAAAAAGGATCTGTCCCTGTAATTCAAAGAAAAAGGGATTATCAGGCTCTTCTACAATGAGCTGCCTCAACAAAGACAATGCCTTATCAAAATCGGCTTGGCGATAATACGCAATACTTTGTGCATAACGGTCCAAAAGCCTGTCCCCCTTAAAAGCATGCAGCGTTTTTTTAGGGGACCACAAGAAGGCCTTCAATTTTGCAACCATCCGATGATGTTGTTCATAAAAATAAGGCGGCATCTTTTGATTTTTGGAACCGGCATCTTCTTTGGCTCGAATCCGTTCCACACGTTCATGGGTCAACGGGTGGGTTCTTAAATAAGGATCTTGGAGAGATTCTGATAAAAGTTCTTGCCCCAACATTTTACTTAAAAATGTCCGAAGACCTCGGATAGGCCATTTTAACCGTTCAAGATATTGAACGCCTAGCATATCGGCAGCCTCCTCTTCACCCCGACGATAGTGAAGGAAACTATGCAATGCTTGGGAAGACCCCCCCAGCGCCAAGGCAATACCCGCATCGGGTGCCCCAAGAAGGCCAACGGCAATGCCCATCAAAGCACCCAGCATTCCCATTTGTTGGGATTTTTCCATGGCCCCATACATACGCACCAAATGGCGGCCTGCGATGTGACCAACTTCGTGCGCCAGAACCCCAGCAATTTCCTCTGGGTTCTCAGCCTCAACTAAAAAGCCTGTGTAAAAAAGCAAGGTATTATCAGGCAATGCTGCAGCGTTCAACGCATTTTCCACAACCATCACAATGCGTGCTTCCCCTGGGTTGAGCCCTGCGACTTTAAAAAGAGGGTCCAAATAATTGCGTAAAATCTTTTCAATTTCAGCGTCACGAATAGCGGTCCCTCGCTGGAAGTCCCCTCGTGCCAAAGGTCCAACAATTATAAAGATGAGACATAAAAGTATTCTTATTTTCATGAGATTGAGTATAACAAAGAATATTTCAATCCCTATCCCTTTTTTCTAAAAACCCCTTGAAAGTTTCTGGAATGGTTATTAGGGTATAGAAACCTTGGGGCTATAGCTCAGCTGGGAGAGCGCTACAATGGCATTGTAGAGGTCAGCGGTTCGATCCCGCTTAGCTCCACCAATTTCTTCTAAGGTTCGAATGGTGAATTCGAGGAAAATTCCTTAAAAAAACAACGATTCGTTCATAGATTTCGTTAAATTTCTGACCATACTTTCCCCTATAAAACCCAGAAAAGTGCTGTTGGGTATGTCCTATCAAAATCATATTATACCAAATCCCCTTTTGAACGATTGCATCGTTGAACATTGGGATCGGCCTGGGTCAGGTATCAAAGGTGCCTTGTCGGTAAATTGTCAGTTGGTCCTTTTGTATTAGAGAATCGGTAATTGGTAGATCAGAATATACCTTAAGCCACGCGTTGGAGGAAAAATTAAAGATGATCCATTAATCTTCCAAAAGTTTGCGTGCCCGGGGATGGGCTGCCTCATAGACACGTTGTAGATGTTGACGATTCGCGTGGGTATACCGCTGGGTCGTTGAAAGGGATGTGTGTCCCAACAGTTCTTGAATGGTCCGCAGGTCACCTTCTCCTTCTAACAAATGGGTTGCGAAACTATGCCGCAGGGCATGGGGGGTTACGGTTTCTGGCAAACCCAAAGCCCGCCTTAAATCACGTACTTGTTTTTCTGCCACACTGATATTGAGTCGTTTGCCCTGAAGCCCTAAAAAAAGGGGGCTATGGTCTCTCAAGGGACAGGATTTCAGGTAAGACATCAGTGCTTCTTTTACCACAGGCAACAGGGGAACGAGTCGTTCTTTATTCCCTTTTCCTTTGATCCTTAATATATCAGTTCCCGCCACATCCCCTTGGTCTAGGGCCAAAGCCTCGCTGATGCGAAGACCGGCCCCATAAAGCACCATAAAAAGGGCTTGGTCTCTCAGCGCCGTCCAGTCCTCTCCCTCTGCATTGACCTTTAAGAAATCCGTCATTTGATCTTGGGACAACGCCTTTGGAATAGAAAAAGGAAGTTTGGGAGACTTCATGGTTTTAAGAATGGGATTATGGGCAAGACCTTCTTGGTCCAGGTAGTGAAAAAAACTTCTGATCACAGACATGGCGCGCGCGATGGATGTTTTTGCCGCATTCTTTTGTGCAAAGAAAGCAAGCCATGACCGAAAATCTTGGGCCTTTAAAGAAGAAGCCGTCTCTAATGTTAAGCCTTCCCCTTGATAGGATTGCATGAAGGCCATGAACCCTTCCATATCACCAGCATAGGCCTTTAAGGTATGGCTTGAGAGACGTTTTTCCTTTTGAAGCCACTCAAGCCATGATGCAATAACTGAATGGAGATCCATCTACAAAATCGATTGACCTGTTTTTGCCCAATCTTTCAAAAAGATATCAAGTCCCTTATCTGTCAACGGATGATTGATCAACCCACGAATCACATTAGCAGGGGCTGTCACCACATGGGCACCAATCTCAGCGACTTGCTTGACATGTAAAGGATGACGCACAGAGGCTGCAAGCACCTCGGTTGTCAGATCAGGGTAATTGCTATAAATTTGGCAGATATCTTCGATCAATTGCATCCCATCATGACCAATGTCATCAAGACGACCGATGAAAGGAGATATAAACGTGGCGCCAGCTTTGGCAGCCATCAACGCCTGAACAGATGAAAAACAAAGTGTCACGTTCACCATAATATCCTCTTGCCTCAAGGCATAGCAGGCCTTCAAGCCTTCTTCTGTGAGGGGAACTTTGATGCAGACATTCTTTGCAATCTTGGCAAGGTGTTTGCCTTCAAGAATCATGGTTTTGGCATCTGTTGCCGCAACTTCTGCACTGACAGGACCTGATGTGATGTCACAAATTTCCCCAATCACTTCTTGGAAGTTACGGCCTGTTTTTGCAATGATAGAGGGATTCGTTGTGACTCCATCGACCACGCCCATGGCACACAAGGCCTTAATTTCAGCAATATCGGCACCATCAATAAAAAACTTCATTTTTTTCTCCTCACTTATCTTGTAGAATGTCGCCACATACTATGGAAAATAGCGCACGATGTCCACCACTGTCACAATGATAAAAGTCCTTCTTCCCAAACCTTTTTTGGAACCCTTTGACTATAAGGCGGCTATCAAGGTTTGTGTGGGCGACTATGTCTTAGTGCCCTTTGGGCGTCAAACTCTTTGGGGGGTTGTATGGGCGGTTGATACAATAAGCACCCTTCAGGCTGACAAAATTAAATCTATTATCAGTGTGGCCTCCCTTCCCCCCCTTTCAAAAACCATGCGGGATTTTTTGGAATGGACGTCTCACTATACCCTTGCCCCTTTGGGGTCTGTTTTGAAGATGGTCCTTGCATCACCTGAAGCGTTGGTCAAAGAAGAAGTGGTCAGCATGTCGCCCATGACCTTTCATCCCCATACGTTGAGTCCAGAACAAAAAGCGGCTGGCATGGCTTTTCAAGATGCAATCCGCAAACAAAGTTTCAAGACATTTGTGTTGGAAGGGGTCACGGGATCTGGCAAGACAGAGGTTTATTTTGAAGGTATCAAAGAGGCCTATGATCAGGGAAAACAATCCCTGATCCTTGTTCCAGAAATTTCTTTAAGCACCCAATGGGTGGATCGTTTTAAGGACCGTTTCGCAGTAACACCAACGCTGTGGCATTCTGACTTGCCCTTAGCCCAACGTCGAAAGGCCTGGCGCTCTATTGCTGAGGGAGCAGCATCTGTCATTGTTGGTGCGCGGTCTGCTTTATTTCTTCCCTACAAAAACCTTGGTTACATGGTCGTGGATGAAGAACATGATCATAGTTATAAACAAGAAACGGGTGTGATTTATCAAGGCAGAGATTTGGCTGTAATGCGGGCCTATATGGAAAAATGTCCTCTGGTTTTATCCTCTGCGACCCCTTCTTTGGAAACGCTCCATAATATTGAAACGGGAAAATACGAGCGCTGGCATCTGCCTAACCGTCATGGTGTGTCCGTTATGCCAACGGTGGCTCTTATCGATATGCGTCATGGCAAAAAGACTCAAGGGCAATGGATTTCAAAGGCGTTGCAAGATGCCATAACAGAAACATTTTCCCGCCAAGAACAGGTTCTTTTGTTTTTGAACCGGCGGGGGTATGCCCCCCTTCTGATTTGTCACGGGTGTGGGCATCATATGGATTGTCCCAATTGCAGTACCTGGCTTGTGTACCATAAATCGACTAGCCGCCTTCAATGTCACCATTGCAATTATCAACGCCCCGTTCCCAAACAATGCCCACAATGTCTAGAAATGGAAACCCTTTCGCCTTGTGGGCCAGGGGTTGAACGGATTGAAGAAGAGGTGACCCAGTTATTCCCCAAAGCCAGGCTTTTGGTCATGACCAGTGATACTCTGTCATCCCCCAAAAAGCTTAAAGAATCTATTGGGAAAATCGAGAACCAAGAAGTTGATATTATTGTAGGCACCCAAGTCATGGCCAAAGGGCACCATTTCCCTTACCTCACTCTAGTAGGAGTGATTGATGGGGATCTGGGGTTGAGCGGTGGGGACTTGCGGGCGGCGGAGAAAACATACCAACTCCTTTATCAAGTCGGGGGACGTGCTGGGCGAACCCATTTAACGGGGCGCGTTTTGATCCAAACCCATTGTCCGGATCATCCTGTGATGCAGGCCATCAAACACTATGACCAAGCATCATTTCTATCCCTTGAGGCTGAATCAAGACGCACGTTGGATCTGCCCCCTTTTGGAAAACTAGCGGCCCTGATCGTTGCAGGAAAAGATCCTATTGCGACAGAAAAATTTGTCCAAACCATGGCGAGCCATATTCCCCATCATACAGATCTGGAGATTTTAGGGCCGTCTCCAGCCCCCATCCACCAGCTGAACCAATGGCATCGTTGGCGATTCTTGGTCAAAGCTAAGAAAAATTTATCCCCCCAAAAGGTTATCAAACAATGGCTTCAGGCGGTTAATATCCCCTCAACCATGAAAGTTGCGGTTGATATCGATCCCTATTCGTTCTTTTGATGCATTTCAGTTTAGAGATCTATATTGAAATTCATTACCATATGTTCTACTCTAATTTCAGTATAGATGCCTAAACTGAAATTGGTGGGTTAGTCTCGTGCATCGTACAAGTCATCTATATCCTTATCCGCAATAATACCCCTAGACCTAAGCGCTTCCAGAGGTTTTTCCATAAAACTTACATCAAAGAAAGTATTGTTCAATCCTCGTTCTAAACGCTGGATGACAAGAAGCTTCAGAATACTCCCTAATTTTTCTAACATTTCTAACTGTTCCACTTTAACACTTAATCTTTGACACGAAACAGATTCACACATTTGATCTTGAGGCGTATCTTCATTCCAGATTTTAGAAAAAACAACCATAACCCATTTCTTAAGCTTAGAGTTCATATTGAAAAACCAGTTGGCTGATTCAAAGAAATCAGCTTTAACGCGAGATGCTTTGTGTATAGCCGGGGAGTTTTTTATTAAAGATAACGTTTTTTCAAGAACGATCGAATACCTTTGTTCTTCTGTCGGTTGAATTTTTGGTTGGGTCTCACCTGTTAGCGATACACCTATAGAATCCTTATCCGATTCCTGGGATAAGTCCATTTTGAGTAAGGTGGGGAGTAACGTCGCAGAAGTATTGAGATTAGGAGATGCCGTCCTCCCGAGCTCAACTTGTCTCATGAAGTTTAAGCTTTGTGAGGCAAGAACGTGGGGATCCAGAGAATTAGCCATATGGCTAAAATACTTAACCCCCCAACTGACGGCGGTGGGAGAAGGTACAACTGTTTCAACGTCAAGAACGTGTGTGTGACCCTGGGCCGCCGCTTTCGAGGGGGTGACAGAAGAAGAAAAGGGGGTGACGGAAGAGAAAGAGGAAGTTACAGAAGAAAAGGAGGAGGTGACAGAAGAAAAGGGAGTGACAGAAGCATCGACAAGCGTATCCAAAAGCCTATCAACAGGGGCCTCGACACTATGCATCCCCGCAACACGAAAAGAGGCCACAGAAACCTTCGTGCTTAATGGAGCGCTCACCACCGATACGACAGCCAATACTGGGGCAATATAGGTGCTCAGCAATGGCCCGTAAAAAGAGGACAAACTATAAAGAGGCAATTTAGAAACAGCGGCCACAGCTTTTGAAAAAACACCCGGCATCGTAAGGGGAAAAGCACTGCCAGCTGCTAAAAAAACTCCTGGTTTAATAAGGGAAAACTTTGATAAAGAAAGAACGCGCATGACATACTCCGTTTGTTGACAATTGATAAATTGCCACCGACAGAGTCATTTTGAATGAAAATGCTCATCCTCTGCGCGCTAGAAACCCTCCGTTTCAAGGCAAAGTGGCTTTAAAGACAGGTCTCCTGGCTTGTGCATCATGGCGTTCTTGATTTACCTTCCCAGGCTTTCCCAGTGGCATAATAATCAAGAAAACTAGCACCTACAGTTACGGGGGTAGCTACGGATTTTACCGTATTCCCTTATGAACATTTCTGCTCATATCCAACGTGGAATCTTCATTCATACTATCTCTGTTGGGGGGGCTTTATGTCAACAAGAAAGGTCAAAAAAAAACCCTACATGAGCAGGGGTTTGGTATTACTTCACGTGAACCTTATGAGTCGTCTCTGGTGGCAACGGTTTGCGGGGAATAGTAATGGTTAGGATACCATCCTTCACTTCCGCATTGATCTTTGCAACCTCTGCATCTTTGGGCAACGTCATGGACCGATAGAAAGACCGAGAAGAATGATAGTGGACTTCTTTGGTTTTATCCTTTTCATCTGCTTTCTCTTTCTTTTCTCCTTTAATCACAAGCATATGGCCATTATCAACATTAACGGTAACGTCTTTGCTAGAAAGCCCTGGCACATCATAACTTAAAACAATTTTGTCCTTTTCAATGGAGGCGGAAGACCCGAACTGGGCAAAACGGTCTTCCATGGATTGTTCTAAGTGTCGCCAGAACCCATCATCAAGTAAACCGTACCTCCTGCCAAAGGGATCCGTAAATCCATGGGCAGAAGTAAAGTTTGTGCCAGCCATTAGAAGACCAACACTAAAAACAAGAGATTTCTTTAACATTGATTGCTCCTTTCTTTAATGATTCTCTCTATTAAAATTTTATTAAATCCATTTAAAAATTCAAGATCCTTCGTGAATTGACACTGTATTTTTTTGTCAAATGAATACATATTAAGAGAAATTTTGAGGAAGAAAAACAATGTCAGGACATGAAGGAATTCCCGTTATCTCTGTTAAGGGTGCGCGTGAGCATAATCTCAAAAATATCTCTGTGGATATTCCTCGCAATCAGTTTGTGGTCATTACGGGCCTCAGTGGCTCTGGAAAATCATCCCTAGCATTTGATACCATCTATGCAGAAGGGCAGCGGCGTTATGTGGAAAGTCTTTCTGCTTATGCTAGGCAATTCCTGGAGTTGATGCAAAAACCTGATATGGATTCCATCGAGGGACTGTCACCAGCCATTTCCATTGAACAAAAAACCACGTCCAAAAACCCTCGGTCCACTGTTGGAACTATTACGGAAATTTATGACTATCTCCGCCTTCTTTTTGCCCGTGTCGGTATTCCTTATTCACCAGCAACAGGCCTTCCCATCAAAAGCCAGACCGTTTCTGAAATGGTGGATCGGGTCATGCAGATGGAAGAAGGGACGCGTCTTTATCTCATGTCCCCCATCGTTCGAGGCCGCAAAGGGGAATACAGACAAGAAATCACAGACTTACGCAAAAAAGGATTCCAACGTCTCAAGATCGACGGTGCTTTTTATGAAATTGACGAGGTCCCAACCCTTGATAAAAAACTCAAACATTCCATCAGTGTGGTGATCGATCGCCTTGTTGTAAAAGCAGGAATCGAGGAAAGATTAGCAGGGTCCTTTGAAACAGCCTTGAAACTTAGCGATGGACTGGCTGTTATGGAAAATGCTGGCACAAAAGAAGAGGTGATGTTTTCAGAAAAATTTGCTTGCCCTGTATCAGGGTTTACCCTTGAAGAAATTGAACCCCGTCTTTTTTCTTTCAATAGCCCCTTTGGTGCATGCCGAGAATGTGGGGGACTTGGGGTCAGAATGGTTTTTGACCAAGACTTGGTGATTCCTGATCCAACACTCAGCATTCGCTTAGGGGCGATTGAACCCTGGTCGGGGCCTTTTGCGGAATATTACATGCAGGCCTTACACTCGGTTATGACCTTTTATGACGTGCCTATCAACACGCCTTTTAAAGATATTCCAAAAAATATCCAAACTATTTTGATGCATGGGTCCGGCAAACAAGTGATCCAAACGACCTATAAAGATAGTAAACGGGAGATGCGATCCTCCAAACCCTTTGAAGGGGTTTTAATCAACCTGGAACGCCGATGGAAAGAAACGGAAAGCGAAAAAGTCCGGGATGATTTATCCAAATATCAAAATACCCTGCCCTGCGAATCGTGTCATGGTCATCGTCTAAAACCCGAGGCCTTATGTGTCAAAATCCAAGATCACCATATTGGCGATGTCACCGATTTTTCCATTCATCAGGCGTTAGATTGGGCTTTGGGGCTTGAAAAAAGCTTGACGGAAAAAGAACGGGCCATTGGTACCCGGGTTTTGAAAGAAGTCCGCGAACGTCTTCAATTTTTAAACAGTGTTGGCCTTGGATATTTAACCCTTGGCCGGATGGCAGGGACTTTGTCGGGGGGCGAAAGTCAACGTATTCGTCTCGCCTCTCAAATTGGATCGGGTTTGACGGGCGTTCTTTATGTCTTGGATGAACCATCCATTGGTCTTCATCAGCGCGACAACGACCGTCTTCTGACAACCCTTAAGCGCCTTCGGGATCTGGGCAATACAGTGATTGTGGTGGAACACGATGAAGATGCCATAAGGGAAGCAGATCATGTGATTGATATGGGTCCTGGTGCGGGTATTCATGGGGGATCGATTATTGCCCAAGGCACACCCAAAGATATTGAGACCAATCCCGATAGTATTACGGGCCAATATTTAAGAGGGACTTCTTTTGTGCCAGTGCCTGGAAAACGGCGCACAGGTCATGCCGGCAAGTTTTTAGAAATCAAAGGCGCGACTGTCAATAATTTGAAAAATATCACGGCTCAGTTTCCGCTTGGACAATTCATTTGTGTCACTGGTGTTTCAGGGGGTGGAAAATCATCACTGGTCAATGAAACCCTTTACAAGGCGCTGATCAAAATTATCAACAAAAGTCGGGTCATTCCGGGTCATTACAAAGAAATTCATGGCCTTGAACATGTCGATAAAGTTATCAACATCGATCAGTCTCCTATTGGTCGAACACCGCGATCTAACCCTGCAACCTATACCGATGTTTTTGGCCCTATCCGGGACTGGTTTGCAAAATTACCTGAAGCCAAAACAAGAGGTTACGCCCCTGGACGCTTCTCCTTTAACGTGAAGGGTGGACGGTGCGAGGCCTGTGAGGGCGACGGTGTTCTTAAAATCGAGATGCATTTCTTGCCCGATGTCTATGTAACGTGTGATCAGTGTAAGGGAAAGCGTTATAACAGAGAGACTCTCTCAGTGCATTTCAAAGGCAAATCTATTGCTGATATTTTGGATATGAGTGTGGAAGAAGGAGTTGCTTTTTTTGATGCCGTACCAGCCATTCGGGACCGGTTGAAGACCCTTGAAAAAGTAGGCCTTGGCTATATCCAAATCGGACAACGCGCGACAACGCTCTCAGGGGGTGAGGCCCAGCGTGTGAAGTTATCGAAAGAACTTGCAAAAAAAGCCACTGGAAAAACCATCTACATTTTAGATGAGCCAACCACTGGCCTTCATTTTGAAGATGTGCGAAAACTTCTTGAAGTCTTGCATCATTTGGTTGATCAAGGCAATACAGTGATCGTGATTGAACATAATCTTGAGGTCATCAAAACTGCAGACCATATTATTGATCTAGGTCCTGAAGGGGGCGATGGCGGAGGTGAGATTATTGCAACCGGAACCCCAGAAGAGGTTGCCAAAAACAAGAAAAGTTACACAGGCCACTATTTGAAGAAGTACGTATAACGCCGTCGTTAAAAAATGGGAATTGGCATAAGTCGCTGCCTTAAAGCTTGGATTGCTGCGGGAATGGCCTTGGGATCACTGCCTCCACACTGGGCCATATCTGGCCGCCCCCCGCCACCTTGGGCACCGAGGGCCTCTCGGACAGATTGAATCAAGTTCTCAGCACTCCATCGACCCGTTAGATCAGGCGTTACAGCAACAATGGCAGAAACTTTCCCCTCATTCACAGAAAAAAGAGCGATGATACCAGACTTCAATCGCTGTTTGAGTTGATCAATTATAGGGCGCATCTCTTTGGGGTGAAGATTATGGAACTCTTTGGCATAAAAAGAAATACCTTGAATTGTTTCTGTCTCAAAAACATCCCCTGCACTAAGGCTCTGTTTCTTTAGCTCTGTCAATTCACGTTCTAACTTTTTCCGTTCCTCCATTACATGTTCTAACCGTTCAAGCAACTTTGCCGGTGTTGTTTTTAAAAACTCTGACGACGCTGTAAGAATGTCATCGTGCTGGGTCATATAGGTTTCAGCCGCTAATCCTGCCACGGCTTCAATCCGTCTAACACCAGAGGAAATACTACTCTCACTCAGGATCTTAAAAAATCCAATATCTCCAGTATAACGCACATGGGTTCCTCCACAGAGTTCTGTTGAATAGGTCTTCCCCTGGGATTCTGTCCCCATGGATACAACACGCACTTCATCGCCGTACTTTTCACCAAAAAGGGCCATGGCCCCTTTAACAATGGCCTCTTCTTGACTCATGAGGTGGGTGATGACTGGACTATTGTTGCGTATTTCAGCATTCACACGCTGTTCAATCTGACGCAGAAACTCTTTGGAAACAGCTTTGCCGCAGTTAAAGTCAAACCGGAGGCGTGTTGGCAGAACCAATGATCCTTTTTGAGAAACTGTGCTTCCCAGCGTTTCACGAAGGGCAGCGTGCAAGAGATGGGTGACCGAGTGGTGGGCCCTTAGCGATGAGCGGTTTTCATGATCCACCAACAGATTGACACCGTCCCCTTTTGCAAGGGTTCCAGATAATATTTTGACCTTATGAACATGAAGGGCATCAAGACGTTTCACCACATCAAGAACTTGGACCTGAAGATGATCCTCGCCAGTCATTGTCCCAATATCCCCAACCTGGCCACCGGATTCTCCGTAGAAAGGAGTTTGGTTCAATAGGACAAACCCTTCGTCACCTGCCTTTAATGTCTCGACTTCTTTTCCGTCTACAATCAATGCTTGGATTTGTCCTTCTGCTTTTTCCGTTAGATACCCAAGAAATTCTGTGGCCCCATAGCTTTCTCGAAGATCAAACCAAATGGATTCGGTTGCTTCCTCGCCAGACCCAGCCCAGGCAGCCCGTGCCTTCGCTTTTTGGGCGTCCATACAGGTATCAAAACCAGCGGTATCTACCACACGGCCTTTATTGCGCAAAATATCTTGGGTTAAATCGAGGGGAAATCCATAAGTATCGTAAAGCTTAAAGGCCACATCCCCTGGAAAATCTTCTTTTGATTCCAATTCATCTAATTCTTGTTCCAGCAATTTGAGCCCGCGTCCCAGCGTTGTTCTAAACCGTTCCTCTTCGGATCGGAGTGTCTCTTCAATAAGATCCTGGGCCCGTTCCAGCTCTGGATAACTTTGCCCCATGACCCCAACAAGAGTCGGCACCAACCGCCACATCAAAGGATCTTTACAGCCTAAGATGTGGGCATGACGCATGGCACGTCTCATAATACGGCGCAAAACATAGCCCCGCCCTTCGTTAGAGGGAAGAACACCGTCGGCAATCAAGAAACTGGTGGACCGCAAGTGGTCAGCAATCACTTTGAAGGACGCATGATTTTCTTTTGTGATGGTAGACCCAACTTCTTCACAAGTGGCCTGAATCAATGTCTTGAAGGCATCAGTATCATAGTTATTGTGCACCCCTTGCAACACAGCCGAGACACGTTCAAGCCCCATGCCCGTATCAATACAAGGATTAGGCAGAGCAATACGTTCGCCTCCTGGTAATTGTTCAAACTGCATGAAAACAAGGTTCCAGATTTCCACAAACCGATCACCGTCAGCCTCTGGACTTCCTGGAGGCCCACCGAAAACGTGGTCCCCATGGTCATAGAAAATTTCAGAACACGGCCCACAAGGGCCAGTGTCCCCCATGGACCAAAAGTTATCTGAAGTCGAAATACGGATGATCTTATGATCACTAAACCCTGTCAACTTTTTCCAAATGCCTGCCGCCTCGTCATCTTGGGAATAAACTGTGACACAGAGTTTGTCTTTAGGGATTGCCATTTCTTTGGTAAGCCATTCCCATGCAAAAGCAATCGCCTCTTCTTTAAAGTAATCACTAAAAGAAAAATTCCCGAGCATTTCAAAGAACGTATGGTGACGGGCGGTATACCCCACATTTTCAAGGTCATTATGCTTGCCGCCAGCTCGGACACATTTCTGGGATGTTGTGGCTCTTGTATAGTCGCGCTTTTCAAGGCCCGTAAAAAGGTTTTTAAACTGCACCATGCCTGAGTTGGTGAACATCAGAGTCGGATCGTTCTGAGGCACCAAAGAACTGGATCTGACAGCTGTATGGCCTTGCCGTTTAAAGTAGTCCAAAAATAATTTACGAATATCATTGGTGGTCTTCATCGCGCCCTCTTTAGAAATTGATGAGCCGAGTCTACTGCTGTCCTTGTAGAAATGCAATATTTGTCCGCTATTTTCCTTGAACACCTCCATTGAACTCCCCTTAAAATCCCCGTATGATGACATTCATGAAAATTGCTTAAGATGAGGACCTTGCTGATGAAGATGACCGATGCTGTTCAAAAAATTCTCTCTTTTTACGAAAGTGATACGCCAGGGGTTAAAGCCAAACTAGCTCAACTCTTGATGCATGGACGTCTTGGGGGTACAGGTCGTTTGATTATTTTGCCTGTTGACCAAGGGTTTGAACATGGCCCAAATCAAAGTTTTTGTCATAATCCCTTAGCCTTTGACCCTCTATACCATTTTAAACTGGCTATTGACGCAGGCCTTTCTGCTTTTGCTGCCCCGCTTGGTATGCTGGAGGTTGGTGCCAATACCTTTGCTGGACAAATCCCATTGATCCTTAAAATGAACAGCGCCAATAGTTTGGTCGGTGGCACCCAATACAACCAAGCTATGACTGGCAGTATTCAAGATGCTGTGCGCCTTGGGTGTCTTGGTGTTGGCTTTACCATTTATCCAGGATCTGACTATACATATGAAATGTTTGAACATATCCAGGCCTTATCCCGGGAAGCTCGTGATCATGGGTTGTTTGTGGTGATTTGGTCTTATCCTCGTGGCAATATGTCCAAAGAGGGTGAAACAGCCATTGATGTGGTGAGTTACGGTGCCCATATGGCAGCGTTACTAGGCGCCCATATCATTAAGGTTAAACTGCCGACGAGTCATATAGAAAAGGCGTTAGACAAACAGGCCTTAGAAACCAGTGGGGTTAAGCTGGATACCCTCAAAGACAGGGTGAAGCATGTGATGCTCAGTTCCTTTAAGGGGCGCCGGATTGTTGTTTTCTCAGGGGGTGCCTCTAAAAGCGAAGCAGAACTTTTGGAAGAAGCAAAAGACATCCGAGACGGCGGAGGCCATGGGTCCATCATGGGCCGCAACGCCTTCCAACGTCCCCACCACGAAGCCATTACATTGCTGGATAAGTTGGTTGGGATTTATGGGGAACATTGAGGCCCCTATTGCTTTCCAAAAACCAACTTGATAGAGTCACCACATCGCGTATACACTTCTTATTTCAGTTTCTGGATTCGGAAACAAGGGTCGAGCACCCGGAGTGTATCTTTTATACATGAGGAGTGGGAGATCCCGATGGTTTCGAAGACCCAGAAATTGAAATAAGAAGTGTATTAGAGGAGTACCAATGAAAGTAAATGCAAATACCCTCCGTGTGGGGAACATTATTGATCACAAAGGAAGACTGTGGGTGATTGTAAAAACCCAGCATACCCAACCAGGCAAAGGAGGCGCGTTCCTCCAAGTCGAACTGAAAGAACTTCAAGGCGAGACAAAAACCAACGACCGGTTCAGGTCTACGGAAGATGTGGAACGCGTCTATCTTGAAGAACATGCCCAGCAGTTTTTATTCCAAGAAGGTGATGACTATACTTTTATGGATCAAGAAACCTATGAACAAGTGACGATTCCTGGAAAGCTAATGGGTGAAAGTGCCCAGTTCCTCCAAGACGGCATGATGGTTTCTGTATGTTATCACGAGGGAAAGCCCATCACAGCGTCACTGCCCGAAACAGTTGTGATGACCATTGTCGAGGCAGACGCCGTTATTAAAGGTCAAACAGCCTCTTCTTCTTATAAACCCGCCATGTTAGAAAATGGCTGTCGTGTATTGGTCCCCCCCCATATTGAAAGCGGCACCCGTGTTGTAATCAATACGGCGGATGGATCTTACGTCGAAAAAGCAAAGGACTAAATCATTGACAAGCCATCTCTCTTCTAGACGTTTTCTCACCAAATCCCCTATTGTCAATGTGATGGCAGGGGCTGCAACCCGGGCTGGACGTTTTCTTATTAAGGATTTTAATGAAATTGATAAGTTAAAGGTTTCCAAAAAAGGGGTCCGGGACTTTGTTAGTAACGCTGATACCTTTGCTGAAAAGAATATTCGGGAAGAATTAGAGAGTGCACGCCCCGACTTTGGATTTCTTTTAGAAGAATCTGGTGAAATTCCTGGCAAAGATCCCAAGAATCGCTGGATTGTGGATCCCTTAGACGGGACCTTTAATTTCCTTCACGGCATTCCGCAATTTTGTATTTCTATTGCCCATGAAAAAGAGGGAAAGATTAATGCAGGACTTATTTATCTTCCCCTAACCGATGAGATTTTTTGGGCTGAAAAAGGGGGTGGGGCTTTCTTGAATTTCACCCGTCTTCGAGTTTCATCTCGTGAAGATAAAGACACCATGCTGGTTGCAACAATGCCATCTAGCCATTTCGATGAAACGGTTCAAACCTTTGGATCTGTCCGTATTACAGGGTCAACAGCTCTGGACTTGGCTTATGTAGCTGCTGGCAAATTCGATGGCTTTTTTGTGAGTCGATTGAGTCCTTGGGACATCGCAGCGGGCGTTCTTTTGATTCAAGAGGCGGGTGGTTATAGTGAAAGTTATGATGGTAAAACGTCTCCCTTTGAAAGCCATAATATTATTGCGGGATCTCCTGAAGTTTTCCCTACATTAACGAAAATTGTGCGTGGCAAGTAGGAAAGTCCTTTCCATTCCCTACGGCTTTGTTATAACCAAAGGGAAACTTTTAAAAGGAGACAACGATGAGCGTTCTTGTTGGGAAAATAGCCCCTGATTTTACAGCCCCTGCCGTGATGGGGGATAATAGCATCAATGAAAAATTTAACTTAAAACATTATTTGAATGGCCGAACAGGCGTTCTTTTTTTCTACCCCCTGGATTTTACCTTCGTATGTCCTTCTGAAATCATTGCTTTTGCCAATCGGTTAGAGGCGTTTAAAGAACGTCAAACTGAAATCATCGGTGTCAGCGTGGACTCTCACTTTACCCACTTGGCTTGGAAAAATACCCCTGTCAAAGAAGGAGGCATTGGGAAGATCGGATTCCCCCTTGTGGCAGACTTGACCAAAAGCATTGCCCGGGACTATGACGTCTTGGTCAATGACGCTGTAGCTTTACGTGGAACATTCCTGATTGATGGAAAGGGTATTGTGCGCCACCAGGTGGTGAACGATTTGCCACTAGGGCGCAATGTAGATGAGGCTCTACGGATGGTTGATGCCCTGCATTTCCATGAAAAGCACGGGGAAGTATGCCCCGCTGGATGGAACAAAGGCGCTGAAGGCATGACGGCCACAGCCCAAGGGGTTGCCCATTATTTGGCGAGTCACGCAGAGGCACTGTAACATGATGATTGGGGCGAAAATTGTCGTCCCCCAATCCTTATTAAGACCTGCCCAGGTACGGTATTGCCCAAAGATGGTTGCGGATAAAACCGTAACACTGGAAAGTCATTTGTATCGGGGCGGGGCTCTTTTAAAAGTCATTGCTGTTCAAGGGTCTGGTGGAATCTTTTATAGTTTGTTGGATCATCATCACCATGTGCTCAAAGCCATCCAAGAGCGAGCGACCCATTTTGAAGTATTGGTGACAGATATCTGGCCTGAGGCAGATTACCATGAACGGATTCTTCAAGATCAACAGAAATTTTCTCTCGACATTGCCTTTTATACCCGCACCCTTCAAAACACCTGGCAACAGCCTTTTTTGTCTATGAAAGATCTTTTGATTTGGGGTGAGAAAGATCCTTTGCGGGATTTTTTGGGCCGGACAAAAGTCTATGATTTCTATGAGGATGGCCAACGTGTGAAAACGTATCACCCAGAGGGGGAGGCCCTTTGGCGAAAAGGCCTTGGAGTCTTGCCGGGGGACCTGCCAGAAGGAATGATCAAAACACCTTCTTTTGCAGAATTTATCCTAAGCGATGTCTTGCAGGCCCTTAATTTTGACCCGGTCACAGAGTCCGTCAAAGAAGCCCGGCATGCCTTATCCCAAGCCAAAACAAATCCGCCTGCTATTTTCCCTTTTGTTGGATGGGAAGGATTTGATTTGGGGTGGGCTCAGGTAGTGTAAACAACGACACGTTTGTAAAAAAAGTTGCCATCAAAAAAAATTGTGAAATAATTATAAATATAGGAACAATATACAGGAGTTATTATTAAGTACAGTATTAGGTTTTGCGGTTCTGTCGCGTTTAGAAACGACATTTCTGAAAGTGGCGTGAGTCATGGATTTTAGGCAAACTATGCCATAAGAACTGTCGTTTCTAAACGCGACAGAACCCGCGCCCACTGCCTTTTTTCTTTTTCTAACCCGCGTCTCTATGAGGGAAACAAAGCGCTTAACCCATCTTTGCAGTGTTGCGTGATCCACAGAAGCCCCACGTATACTCATCATTTCTTCCAAATCTCGGTAGCTTAAAGAAAATCGACACTTCATATACACGAAGATCATGATGGCTTCAGGAGATGAACAATATCCCTTAAAATGTTTTGTCAGCTTTGGGTCAACTTTGAACATTCCCATCTCCCATATT
>CAMBTM010000008.1 GCA_945870825.1 Rhizobium sp. Q54 | reverse complement strand
CGTGGGATCCAGAAAAATAGCCCGTTAGGGCTACTCACGATTTGATTCCCTCACCATTTTAGACAGTTGAAAGGGGATATTTTAGCCATTCGGCTAACCTCCTGGGTCCCACGCCCTGCCTGCGGCAGGGCTCTGGATGACAGCGGCGGGGAATTGCGGCAGGGCGTGTGAGGACAGCATTGGGGGAATTGCCGCAAGACTCTGGATGACAGCGTTGGGGGAATTGCGGCAGGGCGTGTGAGGACAGCGTTGGGGGAATTGCCGCAAGACTCTGGATGACAGCATTGGGGGGAACCCTCACGACGCCGTCCTCCAGAGCCCACCGGAGGTGGGCGTGGGATCCAGAAAATAGCCCGTTAGGGCTACTCACGATTTGACTCCCCCACCATTGAGACAGTTGAAAGGGGGTATTTTAGCCATTCGGCTAACCTCCTGGGTCCCACGCCCTGCCTGCGGCAGGGCTCTGGATGACAGCGTTGGGGGAATTGCGGCAGGGCGTGTGAGGACAGCGTTGGGGGAATTGCAGCAGGGCGTGTGAGGACAGCATTGGGGGAATTGCCGCAAGACTCTGGATGACAGCGTTGGGGGGGGGTTGCGTCAGCTCTCAGACCCCTGTTGTCAGGGCCATGGCGTGGAGTGTTGTCCCCATATGTCCTTGCAGGGCCCCGTAAACCATTTGATGTTGTTGAACACGGGTTTTTCCCAAAAAAGCCTTGGACTTAATATCAACGGCGTAATGGTTTTCATCCCCCTTAAGATCTTGAATCTTAATGACAGCATCAGGAAAGGCCTGTTGAATCAATTGGTGAATGTCAGTTGCTTTCATACCCATGGGAGTTAGGCCCTTTCCCGGGTAATGTTAAGGGGCTCTTTCAAAGCCCCAGGGCTGTTGTTATCAAAGGCTTTATCAGATGTTTGTTTGGGCAAAAGGCCCAAACGATTGGCCACCTCGATCTCACTTAAATACCGATGCTTTTGGCGGATTTCCTCGCCTCCATCCCACAGTTCACAGGTGCGCGGCGTAATCTCATCGCCGATCATGACACGAAAATCATCTTCATCTTGGACAATGTAGCGTCCCAACTTCAAGGTATAACTGACCAAAATTAAGCGACCCCCTGCAAAAAGACCCGTTAAAAAGTCATTCACGCGAAGCGCAATACGTTCAATTTCACCGACCTCAAATTCATGAAGCCATCCCAAAGAGGTCAGATGCAAGGGCGTAATGAGTTCTTCCCGTAACTCTTGGTCAGAACCATTCCCCAGCGCTTTCATATGGTATTCAATCAAGGGATAGGGCAATTTAGATTGTTCCACAACGCCTAGATGCTGCATGGTACGGCCTGTAGCATAATTTCGAATCGTGATGGTAAAGGGGAACATATCCATCCCGTACACAGCCTGCTCCCGCATGTTGATTTGCCGGATAAAATGGGTGGGGATATTCAATTCCCCCATTTTCCCCATAATAAAAGCGGAAATGGCATTGTTGACGGTACCGCTCCCATCTACATGGCGTTGTTCGGACAATTCAATCAAGGACTTTTCTTCGTCCTTAAATTGCATCACAAAAACACCCGGCTCATTAGACTGGTAGAGCTTCTTTCGTGCCCCTTCTAGAATCAATTTTCCCTTGGTAAGGGTGGTCATAAGCATCCTCCCTTTTTTTAAATCTAAGGCTACTCTAACATACTTAAAAGTGTTTTGCCTATAGCTGCTGGTGTGGGACTCATTTTAACACCAGCGCCTGTGAGTGCCTTGATTTTATCTTCTGCACTCCCCTCGCCGCCTGAAACAATAGCGCCCGCATGGCCCATGGTGCGCCCTTTGGGGGCGGTTAACCCTGCAATGAATCCAACCGTTGGTTTTGGATTTGGATGGTTTTTAATAAACGTCGCCGCTTGTTCTTCGGCCGTACCGCCGATTTCACCAATCATAATGACAGCTTCTGTTTCAGGATCATTATAAAAAAGTGATAAACAATCAATAAAATCGAGGCCATGGATAGGGTCACCCCCAATACCGATACAGGTTGATTGCCCCAATCCCACCTCCGTCGTTTGTTGCACAGCTTCATAGGTCAAAGTTCCAGAACGCGACACAATCCCAATCTTACCAGGTTGGTGGATATGCCCTGGCATAATACCAATTTTACATTCCCCAGGCGTTATGATCCCTGGGCAGTTAGGTCCGATCAAAAGGCTTTTGGATCCAAGCAAGGCTTGTTTGACACGCACCATATCCAAAACTGGAATACCCTCTGTGATACAAACAATGAGGGGGATTTCCGCATCAATCGCCTCTAAAATCGCTTCCGCTGCAAACGCAGGGGGAACATAGATCATTGTTGCATCAGGATTGACTGATTCTTTGGCATCAAAAACTGATTCAAAAACAGGAAGGCCTAAATGGGTCGTGCCACCTTTTTTAGGGGTCACACCGCCCATCATCTTAGTCCCATAGGCCAAGGCTTGTTCACAATGGAACGTACCATGTTGGCCCGTAAATCCCTGGCAGATAACTTTTGTGTGTTTATGTACAAGAACGGACATTAATTTTTCTCCCGTGTGGCGGCAACAATCTTTTGGGCCGCATCATCCAACATATCTGCTGTAATGATGGGAAGCCCCGACTTTGCCAGCAATTCTTTTCCAATCTCAACCCGTGTGCCTTGAAGACGCACAACAAGGGGCACATGAAGTTTTACTTCTTTTGCCGCCTCAATAATCCCCTGGGCAATGACATCACATTTCATGATGCCTCCAAAAATATTGACCAAAATCCCTTTAACATTGGTATCCGACAAAATAAGTTTAAACGCCTCAGTCACCTTTTGGGCTGTTGCGCCCCCACCTACATCCAAGAAATTGGCAGGCTCCCCCCCGTAATGTTTGATGATATCCAAAGTCGCCATGGCAAGCCCCGCACCGTTCACCATACACCCGATAGTCCCATCCAACTTAATGTAGTTGAGGTCATGTTCTCTGGCTTCTACCTCTTTGGGGTTTTCTTCTGTAACATCCCGAAGATCCTGGATGCTTTCTTGCCTAAACAACGCATTGGCATCAAAGGACATCTTGGCATCTAAGGCAAAAAGATCCCCGTCTTGGGTCACGACCAATGGGTTGATTTCAATAAGACTCGCGTCATAAGCCAAAAAGGCATCATAAGCATTTTTAATAAACCGTTCCATTTCTTTGGCAGTTACCCCCGTCAATCCCAACTTTTGGGCAATATGCCGCAGATGGTAAGAACAAAGGCCACCACTGGGTGAAACCAAAAGGGTCAACACCTTTTCAGGGGTTTTCTCAGCAACTTCTTCGATATCCATCCCCCCCTCGGTAGAGGCAACGATCGCAATCTTCTTGGCTTTTCTATCCACAAGAAGGCTCAGATATAATTCTTTTTGAATGGGACACCCGGCTTCCACATAGATCTTGTGGACCTCTTTCCCCTGGGTGTCTGTCTGAGGTGTCACAAGGAACTTTCCAAGAATATCCTTAGCGTGGGATTTCACTTCATCCAATGACCGGGCAAGCTTAACACCGCCTGCTTTCCCGCGCCCACCTGCGTGGATTTGCGCCTTTACCACCCAAAGGGACCCCCCAATTTTTTGAGCAGCCGTCACGGCCTCTTCTGGTGTGTAGGCAATAAATCCTGGTAAAACCGGAATATGAAAAACCTTCAACAAATTTTTGGCTTGATATTCATGAATATTCAATCTGTGCTCCTTAATAATAAGATTCACACTGTACCTGATGAGAAAAAATGGGTCAAGGTTTGGGAGTTATCTAAAAGAGAGTTGAATATTATGGATGAACTATATATATAAATAGAGAATTTTAATAAAAAGGAAATTTTTTATGAAGTATTTATTTAAATTATTAGTAATCATGACTTTTCCACTCTATGCACAGGCATCGGGAGTGGAAGAAACGCCCCTTGACCTTGCACAACGCTATATTAACCACATAGCGCCAGGTGTTAAAATTGATCGTGTTGATACTGACGAAGATGCCTTTAAAGCCATTTGTGAAGTGATGAATGTTTACCTAACAAGTGGCGGTGTCCTCCATCATCATTCTAAGAAGGGGCCAGATTTTGGTTATTCCTTTACCGAAAAGAATAGAGCCCCCATTGAATTCGTTGCAGATATGTTAACGGGCAAAAAAAGTTGGAAACAAGAAACCCTTCAATCAACACAAATGACGATTGCTGATGTAGGATGTGGCCTAGGACTCAGTGCACTTCTCCTGATATCAAAAGTGACTGAAACTTACCAAAAAGAAGGATGGACGCTTTCGCATCCTATACAACTTGATTTGTTTGATGTTAATCATACCCATCAGTCTGCTTTGCAAAGTCTTGTGAAGATAATCAACAAGGGCTGTCCTTATTTTCAATTAACATCCTCTGTACAAGATGTAAGTTCCCCTTTCCCTCATGCAAATCACTACAAGGTCGTCTTTGCCCTTAATCTCATGCACTACGTACCAGAAATGGCATGGCGTCTTTCACTTGAAAATATGGTCTGTTCAATGAAAAAGAATGGTCTTTTATTCATGACGACTGATCATTATCAGAGCAGCACAACACATGTTGATCAATGTACTGACTTTGCAAGCCATGCCACAAAAGCAACTTCTCCGTTTTTGCTCCCTTGTGTTTTACTTCATATGAAAGAAACAAGTTCTGCGACTTCTAATAAAGTAAGGAATTTACATTTTTTACCTTTTTTGAAAGCTGGTATAAATTACAGTCCAGCACATTCTTATGGGTTTGATGACATTGATGAAGAGGCATTAAAAAAATTATTTACACATCACCTGGCTGAAAGAAGAAGATCAACTCTTTGTCTCTTTTCCGAAACAGGAACAATCACTGAAGAGGTATCCCCAGAAAGAATGATCTCTTATATTCAAACTGGGGAAGTTATTTTTGAAATTGGGAATTATGGATTCGATGATCTATTCCTCCAGCGTGCTGTGAGACAGTTTATGGACGACAGTAGGTTAAGAGAATTAAAATCCCCCTGGACAAAAAACCTGTTAAAGACTGCGCTTGGTGGTCCTTCATCTGTTGGCCTGACGTTTCAAAAACTCTAGCACCAGGGGTTTTACAGCAAATTAGATTAACAAAAGCCCAGCGCCCCCCGGGGCCGTCATCACGAAGATTGCCTCGGCGGAAAAACACATTATTTTCAAGGGATTCAAAGCAAAAAAAGAAACAATAACATCGATCCCAAGAGAACCTTTCTCAACCCGCCCCATTGACAGGGTCTATAAAATCCCTAAAGATTTGGACATAGTCAAAATTTGAGGAGGGATTGATGAAAAAAGTCATATTAGGGTTCTTAACATTGGCATCTGTGCCATGCATAGTTTTGTCGGCTTCTTTAGATGCTTCCATACCCCACGACATTCCAGGGGGAGTCGTGGATTTGATAGAGGCGGCAAAAGATGATTCCCCTGATCAAAAACATTGTGTGGATGTGGCGGAAGCCAACAGGCCTTTACGCAAACAACACTCAGACCTTCGGAAAAATTATAAAGAATTGATCACGGCGATCCGTAAACACTTTGACGATAAGCACTGTAAGTCTGATGCCCATGCCCTTTTACTCCCAATCGAAAACAAGGCCTTGGAAGAAAAAATTAAGGGCCTGCAGGAAATTATAAAAAATGAAAATATCCAGGTTGGGGGATAATATACCACCCCCTGGGATAGCAGAGATGACAAAAAAGGAATAGGTCCCCGCGCCCTAGGGGGTGACAAGAAAGGAATAGCTCCTCGCGCCCTAGGGGGATGACAAAATAGAAAACGTGAAGACAATACCCCATAAAAAAGCCCCCAAAAGGGGGCTTTTTACAAAAATTAGAATGAACCTTAAAGCGCTGGGTTTAATCCAACAAGGCTACCGGCCGCTTCTTCAGTTTTTGACTCCTTATCAGCATCTGCCTTATCAAGATAAGAACAGTAAGCCACAGGCAACTTGATTTCATCAAAGTCAAAGTCTTTAAATTCCCAAAGGATTTTGTCACCCATTTTGAGGACTTTTTCTGCAAGACGTATTTCAATACGGCGCTGGTTGGCTTTTTCATCAAAATTACCAACATTGGCGAGGAATAATGTGGATGCCCGTGCCATGCTGGGGGTCAAAAGACCTGTTTCAACCACAAAGTCCAAAAGCTTGTCGATATTTTTTAAGTCAATGGTCAAAAGAAGTTCTGGGAAAGCATCCTTCACCAAGCCTTCTAATTTCAAAGACAATCCATAGTCTCCCCCTTTAAGGTTCATATTGAAATTGAAGTTACTCTTGGAATCTTCAATCGCGTGGAGAACCACCTTCAAAGGCGGCATGCATTCTGCTTTTGCATCACAACGCTTTTTCAAGTCTTCATTGTAGCCCTTATTAAAAGACTGCACAGCAGATGCAAGTTCATCCCCTGTTTTGTAAGGAGAAGCCACAGCCCCTTCAAGAGAGATCTTTTCCAAAACAACCGGCATCGCCGACGCTGCGAAATCAATATTCTCAAGTTCGAGTGTCAAGAAAAGCTTTGTGAGATCGCCGTCAGCCTTTTCTTCACTCTTAACAGAGAACTCAGCAACGGAAGCAATCTTATCACCCTCGCCCTTGATAATCCCAACGTCATAGAGTTTCATATCATGGACTTCAGCCTTAGAATCCTTGCCCATATTGATATGAGTTTGGATACGTTCAACCTTTAATGCCAAAACGGGAACACCACTTGCATAAGCCCCATAAGTGATGGGACCCGTAACCGTAATGCGGCTTGGACGCCATGGAGCAATAGAAACCTCAACGGGCTCGCCTTGAAGAATAACACTCATGCTTTTGCCATCACCACGGGTTATCTTTAATTTCGGGATATGCCCTTTCACCGTGAACGGAAACCCAGAAAATGTTGTGGGTTCTTTTTCAATTGCAAAACCCTTCTCCCGGTAAGTTTTGATGAAGGACTCTTCAAAACTTGCCAGTTTATTTTTGGCAACAAACCAAAAAATAGAACATCCCACAAAAGCCAAAAGAAGCACAGCCCCAATAATTTTGGCTTGCACTGGAACAGGTTGCTGTCCCACAGGCTTGTTGGCATTCACAGTTTTTTTCGTCATGGATTTCTTTTCTGTCATCACAGTTCCTCTTTCAATTAATGGGCCACTATATCATTCTTGCAAATACTTTTCAACATCCAATGCAGCCATACACCCCTGCCCTGCGGCTGTGATTGCTTGGCGATAAATCTTGTCTTGAACATCACCAGCTGCAAACACGCCCTCCACATTGGTACGGGTCGTACCCGCGGCAACCTTCATATACCCCTCTTCATCCAAATCAATATGTCCTTTAAAAACGCCTGTTGCTGGATCATGGCCGATTGCCACAAAAACCCCTTCAACAGGAACTTCTTGAACACCATTTGTTTTGATATTACGGAGTTTCACGGCGTTAACAGATTTTGGATTTTCTGTCCCTAGAATTTCATCCACAACAGAATCCCAAATCACCGTAATCTTGGGATGATTAAAAAGTTTTTCTTGGAGAATTTTTTCAGCCCTAAAACTATCCCGTCGGTGAACGATTGTCACTTTGGATGCATGATTGGTCATGTAAAGGGCTTCTTCCACCGCTGTGTTACCCCCCCCAACGATCAACACCTCTTTGCCTTTAAAGAAAAATCCATCACAGGTTGCACACGCCGAGACCCCAAATCCTTGGAATTTCTTTTCCGTTTCAAGGCCCAACCAGCGGGCTTTGGCACCCGTTGAAATAATAACGGCATCTGCGAGATAGGTTGTTGTCTCACTCGTACACCTGAAAGGCTTTTTGGAAAAGTCTACCTGGGTGATCATCTCATAGATAATTTCAACCCCGACATTTTCAGCCTGTTTTTTCATCTGTTCCATGAGCCAAGGTCCTTGGACCACTTCTTCAAACCCTGGATAGTTTTCAACGTCCGTCGTGCTCATGAGTTGTCCCCCAAGTTCCATCCCTGTCACTTGGACAGGTCCAAGCCCCGCACGCGCCGCATAAATGGACGCCGTGTACCCCGCAGGGCCACTTCCAATAATTAAGACTTTACATTTCTTGTCAGACATTTTATTCCTTAGCGTATAGAGTAAGTTCATTCAAAACATTTATCATACAAATGTCAATCAAGGAGTAAAAAAATGGCCGTTATTAATGTAACAGATACCTCTTTTTCAAAAGACGTTTTAGACAACGATGGTCTTGTTCTGGTTGATTTTTGGGCCCCTTGGTGTGGTCCTTGCAAAATGATTGCGCCGGTCTTGGACGACCTTGCTGCAACAGGCGCAAAAGTTGTCAAAGTTAATATCGATGATGAACCCCAAACCCCTGCCCAATACGGGGTTAGAAGCATTCCAACCTTAATGCTTTTTAAAAATGGTGAAAGTGTTGACACCAAAGTGGGTCTTCAGTCCAAAGGACAATTAGAGGCCTGGATGGGCCAGTTTGCATAGAAAATATGTACATCCAAACTGAACAGACTCCCAATCCTTTAACGTTGAAGTTCATTCCAGGACTTATTCTCCTTATGGGCCATTCGGTAGATTTCGAGTCCCAAGAAGCCGCTAAAAATAGTCCCCTCGCCCTGCGTTTGTTTGAGATTGATAGTGTGACGCGCATTTTTATTGGAGAAGAATTCGTCAGTGTCACTAAAACAGAAGAAGGAAGCTGGGACGTCTTAAAACCCCAGATCCTGAGTGCCCTCATGGATCATCTTTTGGCCCAACGCCCTATTCTTCTGGATACTACGGAAGAATGCGTTGAAGAAGATATTGATTATACCGACGAAGAACAGAAAATTGTGGACCAAATCAAAGAACTCATCGAAACACGGGTGAGGCCTGCCGTTGCCATGGATGGCGGGGACATTGTCTTTGCTAAGTTCCAAAACGGGACTGTTTTCTTGAAACTACGGGGAGCTTGCTCTGGTTGCCCCAGTTCGTCTGCCACCCTCAAATCCGGCATTGAAAACATGCTTAGGTACTATGTACCTGAAGTTCTGGATGTTCAGCAGATACCGACATAAGGCTTCATCCCCTTGAAATTCTAAAAATCCTCCCCATATATCTTGTAAGAGGCATTTATAGATGGGGGTTTACACGATGATTTTTGGTAAATTTTCTAAAACATTGCTGATGGTTGCAGGGATTCCTTTTTTGATGGGAAGCAACTGGGCACCTTAGATTTCTTGCAAAGCCCAAGATTTGAATAGTTTTGACACAAATCGCGTGAGTATGGACGATATTCAGTACGATCTTTGGATGTTTTCTCCCTCAAAGCGTCAATCTATTGATATCATGGCCCGGACCATTTACGGAGAAGCACGGGGTGAAAAGACCACAAGAGCCCTGCTTGCGATTGCCCATGTGATTTTGAATCGCGTGGAGCATAAAAATTGGGGTCAAACCGCCAAAGATGTTATTCAACAACCGTTACAATTTTCTTGTTGGAACACCAATGACCCTAACCGTGATATTATTCAAAACGTCACCCTTGAAAACCCTGAATTCCGCCGGGCCTACCGTGTCGCCATCATGGCCATACAACGAAAAATAGACCCGACAAAAGGGGCAACCCACTATCACAGTAAACACATGAAGAAAAAACCCCTATGGGCCAAGACTAAAGCCCTCAACCCAACAGGTCAATTTGGAAATCACGTATTTTATAAGGGGTGATCTTGAAATAAGAAAAGAACCCATGTAATATTCATCTTATGAAAACACCCCATAGAAAACCAATTTCTTTTAAAGACCACTTTGCCTTCAGGCTTGTGAAAATTCTCCGCTTTTTGGCCGATAGCTTCTTTAAGAAACGCTATGGCCATCGGGCCGTCATTCTTGAAACTGTGGCGGCAGTACCCGGGATGGTCGGGGGTGCCTTGATCCATTTTAAATGCCTCAGGGGCATCCAAGATGACCGGGGGTGGATTGAACAACTATTGGCTGAGGCCACCAATGAACGTATGCATCTGATGACGTTTGTTAATATAGCAAAACCCAGTACCTTTGAACGGTTTTTGATTGTGGCTGTCCAGGTTATTTTTGTTCTTTTTTATGCCTTGCTTTATATGATATCCACCAAGACAGCCCACCGGTTCGTTGGCTATCTCGAAGAAGAAGCGGTCCTCAGTTACACCCAATACCTGGAAGAAATCGACAACGGTGCGATTCCCAACGTGAAGGCCCCCAAAATCGCTATTGATTATTGGAACCTAAATCCTGACGCGACCTTGCGCGATGTGGTCATTAAAACGCGTGACGACGAAGCCCATCATAGGGATGCGAACCACGGATTCGCAGACGAGATTTAACGCTTGACGATACGCCCTAACAATTCTTCCCATGTCGGCAAGAATTCAGCCGATACGGCGCGATCTTTTTCATATTGTTCCACAAAAAGGGCATAACCCGGCTCATCCTCAATAATCACCCGACCGTTCACAATGCGTACAACTTCTTTGGCATAGGCTTTGAGGTTATCATTCCAACGGAGGGGGGATTCCAGACAGATAAACACTGACCAGTCAAAGAATAAAAGGCTCTTATGCAAAACGAGTGGGTAAACATTTAAAAACACCCCCGCTGCCCGTCATCCAGAGCTGATACAACGCCTACGAAATTTATGATAAAGAAAAACCCTTCTCTCCATCGATCATTCAGAAACCGCTAAAGCCCCACCAGTGCCGTCCTCCAAAGCCCACTGAAGCTCCCCCGACGCTGTCCTCCAGAGCCCACCGAAGGTGGGCGTGGGATCCAGAAAAATAGCCCGTTAGGGCTACTCACGATTTGACTCCCTCACCATTTTAGAGGGTTGAAAAGGGGCATTTTAGCCATTCGGCTAACCTCCTGGGTCCCACGCCCTGCCTGCGGCAGGACTCTGGAAGACGGCGTCGGGGTGCTAAAATACAGTATTTTCAAGGGCTTTAAAACAAAAAAAGCCTACATTTCTCTCACACATTTCGTAGGCGATGGTTCAGCTCCAGAGCTCTGCTGCAATTCCCCAGACGCCGTCCTCCAGAGCCCCGCTGCAAGCGGGGCGTGGGATCCAGAAGGTTAGCCGAATGGCTAAAATACCCCTTTTCAACTGTCTCAATGTTGGGGGAGTCAAATCGTGAGTAGCCCTAACGGGCTATTTTCTGGATCCCACGCCCACCTTCGGTGGGCTCTGGAGGACAACGTCGGGGGAGTTTCGGCGGGGCTCTGGAAGACGGCCTCGGGGGGGGGATATAAAAGTCGCGTTGATAGATTTCACTTCTATCAACTCAATGGCTAAAATTCTTTAAAACGGCAGCTTCAAGCCTGCGGGAAGGTTAAGGCCCCCCGTCAAACGCTGCATCTCGTCATTGCTTTTATCATTCACTTTTTGCTTGGCATCGTTACAGGCTGCAATAATCAGGTCTTCAAGGATCTCTTTTTCATCCACATTCACAATAGAAGGGTCCAAGGTAATCGCCAGCATATCACCCTTCCCGTTCACCTTGACTTTCACCATCCCAGCGCCAGAAGATCCTTCAACCTCAAGCAACAGCAAATCCGCCTGCATCTTTTCCATCTTGGCCTGCATTTCTTGGGCCTGCTTCATAATATTGCCAAAATTTTTCATCATTTCTCTCCTTTATTCAATTGTCGCGCCTGGAAAGGCTTCCAGGACTTTTTGCACATCAGGGTGGGTTTCCACGTCCCGACGTTTTTGTTGTCTTAAACTCTCTTCTTCCTGCTTTAAATGCCGACCACCTGGGGTCTTGGATAATTCAAAAGCCCAAGGTCGCCCTGTCCAGGTTGTCAAAAGACGTGTCGCCTCTCGTAAAAATCCGGTATCCAACCCTTCTTTGACATAAAGCCCCACATGTCCTTCTTGGAAATCCTTGAAAAAACAGAGGTTTTTGAGTTGATCAGCCAAAATAAACTCTTTATGGTCGGTAAAAAGGGCCAGAAGATCTTCAATGGTTTTAATGGATGAGCCTTTAGGCTGAGGATTATCCTCCTTCACCTCGTGAAGGAATTCCTGTATATGGGTCACGCGAATCAGCACCATCTCCAAGGCACACTCGGGCAGGGGCCCTGTGATAACGTCTGATAGTCCTTTGAGCAAAATCTGCCAAGTCCTTGTCAAGACAGGAATAGAAAGAGACTGGACCATCCGTTCACATTGTTGACGGGTTGAAGACGCAATAGCCAGATCGTCTGTTGTTTTTGTGACTTTCATGATAGAAAGCCCATGGACAATTTCCATCAAGTCTTGAAGAATCTGCCGGGGACTGGCCCCTTTTTGCAGCAAATCTCTGACCATCCCAAGACTTTCCACCACGTGGCCCTTCAAAAGACTCTCCAAAAGATCCACCATTTGGGACCGATCGCCGAGGCCCAACATGTCTTTGACAAAGGATTCTGTGATCATTTCCCCTGATGTGCCCACAATCGCTTGTTCTAAGAGTGACTGGCCATCCCGGACAGACCCATCCGCCGCTTTACAGATAAGCCGTAACGCCTCGGGTTCAAACGTGATCGCTTCTTTTTCAAGAAGAATGCCAAAATAAGGAACCAATACATCCACCCCAACCCGTTTCAGATCAAACCGCTGGCACCGGGACAGAACGGTGATGGGAACCTTTCGAATTTCAGTCGTCGCAAAGATAAACTTCACGTGGGCTGGTGGTTCTTCCAAGGTCTTCAACAAGGCATTAAAGGCGCTTTTGGACAACATGTGGACTTCGTCGATGATATAAACTTTATAACGCCCAAAGGCTGGCTGATAGTGGACCCCATCCAGCAATTCTCGCACATCATCGACCCCTGTGCGACTGGCTGCGTCGACTTCCATCACATCCACATGACGGTCTTCGCCAATAGCGATACATTGGGGACATGTTCCACAAGGCGTTGCGGTTGGTTGATCCCCGTACCCTGTACAGTTCAAAGCACGCGCTAAAAGACGGGCAGACGTGGTCTTTCCGACCCCTCTCACCCCTGTAAAAATAAATGCATGGGCAATACGTCCTGCCGTAATGGCATTAGTCAGAGTTTGGACCAAGACCTCTTGGCCCATGAGGTCCTCAAAACGCGTCGGACGATACCGCCGGGCCAGAACTTGATAGGAATGTGAGGATTGCACCATCGATTAATATTGTCCCTTTAAAATAATGTGGCGAGGAATCGACCCGTGACCTGAACAATACTGCTGCGGCTGCTTTCTTCCGAACCTGACCGGGTTCACAATCTGTCCACCCACAGGTGATTCCTCTACTTTAAGGAGATACCATAGGGGCAGAAGGGGCAGCAAGAAATTTTTAAAGCGTATCCAATCTTTCAATCAAGGTCTGCACAGCCTTAATGGACGTGGTCAAAGACTCTTGTTCTTCTTCTGTTAAAGCCAGTTCGATGATTTCTTCAACCCCTTCACCGCCCAGAATGACTGGAACCCCAACGTAAATCCCCTCAGCCCCATATTCGCCGCTTAAATAGGCGGCACAAGGCAAAATCCGTTTTTGGTCTTTTAAATAGGCCTCAACCATTTCAAGGGCAGCCGCCGCTGGTGCAAAAAACGCAGACCCCGTCTTAAGATGGTTCACAATTTCCACCCCACCTTGGCGGGTCCGTTCAATAATTTCTTCCAAACGTTCTGCTGAAATACTGCCTGTATGGACCAATTCTTCAAGATTAATACCCCCAACCGATGAATGGCTTAAAAGCGGCACCATGGTATCCCCATGTCCCCCTAAAACCAAGGCCCTGACATCAAGGACAGAGACATTAAACTCTGCCGCCAAAAAACTTCTAAAGCGGGCACTGTCTAAAATCCCTGCCATTCCCACAACTTTATGGGGGGGCAGACCACTTTCCTGCTGCATCACCCACACCATCGCATCCAAGGGATTGGTCACAACGACCACAAAGGCCTCGGATGCATGGTCTCGAATCTGATGGGCGATACTTTTGATGATTTCCGCATTGGTTTTCAATAAATCATCCCGACTCATGCCTGGTTTACGGGCAAGCCCTGCTGTCACCACAATAGCATCAGCGCCTTGCAGGCCTTCTGCCATATCATTGGTCCCATAAATACGGGCGTTAAAGCCCATAATAGGCGCAACTTGACTCAAATCGAGTCCTTTCCCTTCAGGCAATCCTTCCGCCACATCAATCAAGGTAATGTCCGCCAAATCCTTCAACCCCGCCAGCAAAGCAATGGTACCCCCAATGTTCCCCGCCCCGACTAATGCTATTTTCTTGCGCATGATCTTCTTCCTATTATTGAAGTGTTTCCAAAAATGTCTGGGCTTCCCTTAATCCTTCTTGGCTAATGCCGTGGTCCAGATGGGGGATAAGGCATAATTCCACCTTAAATCCAAGGTCATCCAACATATTAGCAGCATCCAAAGATGCCTCAAAGGGTACTACCGTGTCTTCTTCACCGTGAATCAGATGAATTTTCAAAAATTCAGGGTCCGCTTTGATAAAAGCCGAATCCATATAAAGGCCGCCTGAAAACCCAATCACAGCACGCGCGAGACGAGAATGCCCGAGGGCCAGCGACAAGGCCATCATAGTGCCTTGGGAAAACCCAACCAGAATGGTATTTTCTGGACCGACCCCATAATGCTGTTGAATTGATTGAACCATAGCAATGCCCTGATCTCGAACCTGATCAGCCCGCCGTGCCATAAAAGCAGGATCCATATCACCCAGGTCAAACCATTGATATCCACCCTCATACCCTGGAAGGGGGGTAAAGGCGTCAGGCGCCACAAAAACACTATGGGGTAATGATTTTTCAAGATGATGGGACAGATCCAAAAGATTGGCCCCATTGGATCCAAACCCGTGGAAAAAGATAATGAGATATTTGAGAGGCGTGGCATCAAGGCCTTGGTAACTAAGATAATGCATGTATACTCCTCATTCTTCAAGTTCTGGGTTTTTGAAAACATCGGGAAGCTCGTGTCCTCATGTACGAAAGAACACTCTGCGGGAATGCGACCCTTGTTTCCAAATCCAGAACTTGAATTATTAAAGAGTATCACACCACGGGACAAAAAAATTTAATCTTGATGGTGCCCCCGGGGAGACTCGAACTCCCACGACCAGAGGTCAGCAGATTTTGAGTCTGCCACGTCTACCAATTCCGCCACAGGGGCGCACACAATCAAGATGGTCGCATCATACAAGGGTTTCAAAAACGGTCAAGAAATTTTTATCGTTGTCTCAATCGGATGCATAGGCATCCCTGGCCAAGCCCCCATATGTCCTCGCATCAAAGGCTCTGTTCTAGGCGGTGATGCAAGAGAAATTCTTTGAGAACCCCTAGGCAGAAGGGCTCTGTTTTTTTTCCCGTGTCCCAAATAATAAAGAAAATTCCAAAGATGACGGTTAGATCCTTGTGCCACTTTTGCCTCTTTTAGCAAAGTCCCCGTCATGGTTAACTGTCCATAAAACCCATCCGTATATCCCCACGTTTCCTGATCCTTGCCCACAATAACATCTGCATACGACAGATTTCTTTGAGGCCCCCAGGGAAGGGTTTGCAGGGTTTGCCGATAAACATCGTAATTATTTTCAGGCAATTGATTCAAAAATGCCCTAAGATAGGGTGCAATGTGGGGAAATTCTTTAATATTGGGGCAGCGAAGGCATCTTTTGAACCCCATAAGAGCCACCTCGTCGTTGAAAGAAACTTGGGTTGCATCACGTCCGCCCTGTACAATACCGCAACCACAAGGAGAAGCGATAATGCCGTTCAAAAGCGTTGCCCCTTTTGCCCCAAAAGGAAGAATTAAAAAAATGTAAAGAAACCCTATCCCATTTTTTATCATGATTTATCCAGAAATTATGTGCTTATTTATTAATTGTATTACTAAGAATTATTTAGTTCAATTGTTTTTATATTTACAAGCTCAAAAGGCGTTGCAATCATCTTGAATCACCCCCTAAAACCCCCTATGATTGGGACAGTAACAAAGCAAACGGAAGCAACAACCATGAACAAAAAATTAACCCTCATTATTGGTAAAAAGAATCTTTCTCCCAAGGCTTATGGCATCATCGCCATTGTAATCGGCCTTCTTGGTTACGGCCTTTATCACTGGGTCCAAAGCCCTACCCTTTCCAAGCCAACCCATCACCTGGCTAATAACTATGCAGATGCCTACAAGGCAACACTCACGTTAAAGGACGGATCTACAATCGTGATGCAACCGGTTAGAAACACGGCAGAAGATTTCCAAAACCTTTCAAAGGTTTATACCGAACCTACATGTGCAACCATGATGACCAATGGCCAACCTTGGGCGGAAAAGTCCATCAAGGGCAACCAAATGTTCTATACACTTTCTTGGGAGCTGTTCCATGACCTTCAACGATCGGGCGTTAAATCCCCGCAACCCATGACGCTTGCCTTTTTAGTCTTTGATGACAAGGGGACGTTACTGGGGGATATGGGGCTTCAGCAAGAAAAAGACAGGCTGGATGAAGTATTCTTCAATGTCATGCCCAGTGCCCGGCGCAAAGGCGTTGGGTATATTGGAGGGCGCCATTTAATTGAGCTGTATGAAAAATATTTTCCAGGCAAAGCTTTGGGTGCCAATATTTTGCCCCACAATATGCCGTCCCAAAAACTCATGACAAAATTAGGCTTTACCCGAAAAAAAGATAAATCAGGCACCCAAGAGATTGTCCATATGTATGGGCGGATCTATGAACTTTGGGAACGCAGGGCCACGCCTCAGGAACAAAAAGCCTAATGATGTTTTTTTGCAACAACCGTTCCTTTTTACACCAACAATAAAAAAACCCTTGCGTTGCGCCCACAAGGTAAGGTAGGACTGTAAAAATAGTTTTAACTAAAATAGAGAGAATCAAATGAAAAAGATTTTATTAGTTGCCACAAGCCTTGTTGCCCTTTCCACTGTTGCAGGCGCAGGCACTGAGAGTCATAATTATATGGGCGGCGGACTTGGCTGGGTCATGGCGAATGCGAAGGCGAGTAATTTCGCTACCCTCGAGTTGGGTGGTGGCGGGGCTCCTGGATCATCTGGAAATGTAGCCAAAAGAGGTGAAGACAATGCCCCCATCGGCAAGATATTTCTGGGGCGCTCATTCAACGAGGGGTCAATTAATTTGTTGACAGAGGTAAGCCTAGCGTTAGACACTTCCAACGCAAAGGGAACGACCTCCACAAGAGTCATTCATGATGCTGGAAATGCAGTTTCTGAGGCTTTCAAGTCATCCCTAAAACGAAAAGGTATTTTAGGGTTAAGTTTTGGACTTTCGGGAAATGTGGTCCGTGATGTGCTCCTTTATGGAAAAGCCTCATTACTTGTTGCACGCTTCAAAGCATCAAGCTCAGCCTCTGCTACAGCTGTGGGTGGCGTTGCAGCAGCAGCCGCTACACAGCTTAATGCTCTTAGTCCTTTTTTCACAAATAAAACAGCCTACGGTTTTGGGCTTACTGTTGGTGCGTCCAAACCTGTAACAGAAAAAATTTCCTTAGGTGTTGATTACACGTTCGAAATGTACCAGAAAATTAAGATCAAGGGTGGGGCTATTATTAACGGATACCCCTACGCTTATACGGGAACAATTAAACCTCAATATCATACGATCATGGTTAGCATGAGTACAAAAATTTAGTCTCCAGATTAGATATAATAGAAAAAAGGGTCTTGATTTTTTTTTCAAGGCCCTTCATCATTGAATAGATCCTCTGTGGAGGAAATGTGAACTTTTTGGTATAAAAAAATAAAAAATTAAAAGGGAGTATATATTATGAAAAAAATTCTGTTAACCGCTGGGTTATTAGTTTCTATTGCCCCAAATTTATGTTTTTCTTCTGCTGCGGACCATGAAGCCGATGCGCGATCTGTGTATGCAAGGGCACCTCAGCGCGTAAAAGAGGTTTCGACTTTTCGTGAATGGCTTGCACAGACAGATGGAGGAACTGCGGAAAGCATGGCAGGTAAAAAGATAGCTGACTGGGCTCGCCCTGCCAATGAGCATTTTTTAGCCCTGCATCATGAAGAATTTGCGGGAACTGCTGTTCAAGATACCAATTTATTAATCCCAACAAAATTTCTATCAAGGTTTCGTAGTTTAGACTTTGGATCTCTTTTAATTAACTGGTTTAGGCTTTTTGACACTCAACTTACTATTAAAAATAGCATTCAGGCAAGAACGCAAAAAATTGGTCATCAAACTGCCCGTTTGGAGACACTCACAAACCAACTCATGCTTTTGAATGCTCAGTTAACTGCGATTAGTCTCCAACGACAGGCATTCGACTTAGTCCATGGAACGCGCAAGTCTAATCCATCATGTTCCATCCAAGCTTTAATGGTTGATGCTGACTGGACCGCAAAGAATGCTAAATTGGTGACTCGTTTGAAAGAATCACAAACGACATTAAGTCTCGCTGATTTTACAGATGCATCTATCTCTGCTGCAAAAGAGAGGGTGCGACAAGCTGGAGAGACCGTAGCAACAATTCAAACGCAACAAGCTGAATTAAGAGAAAGAATAGCTGATATTCAATCCATGCAGTTAAAGAATCAAAAAGCTCTTAATGATGAAATAAAGAAAATAGCCGAAGAAGATAAAGTTAAGATACGGGAAATTTTGGCACAAACTCAAAAGAAACTTAGAAGCGTTACCAAAAGAGGGGGAACCCTTAAAAATGGTACTGATGCAACTCCTTTTGTTGCTGCAGCGCGAGCCTACATAACTGCTTATGATGCGATAGCCGGAGATTTGGGTGTCTTTACGCGATTAGTCCAAACTGCAAATACATTACTTACTGCAGCAGTTCCAACAGCTCGTTAACACTGCCTAACCTACCACTTCCCAAAAAAGCCCCCCGTCGGGGGCTTTTTTATTTTCTCCATTTTTTTATTCCAAGGGTCCTATGCGCGCTCTCTTTCAAGATACCGGATTCAAAATCGAGGGTCGAGCGCCCAAAGTGTACTCTTTGTACATGAGGACGTGAGATCTTGATGATTTTGAAAACCCGGATCTTGAAAGAGGATGAGTATATTTCTGTCCACATTCCCCGTCATTTTTGGTTTGATCGTATCCCTACCTTGTCACCCCTGCGAAGGCAGGGGTCCAGGGGAACCCTCAAGATTTCGACTTACAGAGATTTTTAACCCGCAAGATTTTGTTTGTGACCCTAGACCCCTGCCTTCGCAGGGGTGACAAAAAAGGGAATAGGTCCCCGCCCTCTCCACTGTCTTCCCACGCCTCCTATCCTGTCATCCCCATTTCCCCCTGTTATCATCACCGTCCTCTCCGCTGTCTTCCCACGCCCCCTACCCTGTCTTCCCCTAGGGCGGCGGGGATCCAGGGGATCAGTCAAGGTATTGCGGTTCAAAGGCCTTTCCGCTTGAGAAATCTTGTTTGTAACCCTGGGCCCCCGCCATCCTAGGGGGGGACAAAAAAGAAAGCGGCGATGACAGAAAGGAAAGCGGGGGGGACGAAGAAGGGGAACGGGGGGCCACGCCTCAGGAACAAAAAGCCTAATGATGTTTTTTTGCAACAACCGTTCCTTTTTACACCAACAATAAAAAAACCCTTGCGTTGCGCCCACAAGGTAAGGTAGGACTGTAAAAATAGTTTTAACTAAAATAGAGAGAATTAAATGAAAAAGATTTTATTAGTTGCCACAAGTATTGTTGCCCTTTCCACTGTTGCAGGCGCAGGCACTGAGAGTCACAATTATATCGGCGGCGGACTTGGTTGGACTGTGGTGCGGGGAAATGCAAAGACAGCCGATTCTTCAGCTATTGATCTAGCAGACAATTTGAACGCCCAAAAGGGCGTAAAGATAGGTGATGAATTCGTCTCTGGGGCTTTGTTTTTGGGTCGCAAGTTTGTTCATGGTGATTCTGCTTGGCTTATTGAAGCCAAAGCTGGTAAAGATTTATCTGATGCCAAAAAAGATTATACTTATTCGTTGCCAGCAGGTATTTTTGTAGCTGGGCCCGCTGCACCATACACTACTTCTGTCTCTCTCAGAAGGCAGTACACCTTGGGATTAGCAGTTGGTTACTCAAAAGATGTTGTCAAAAATATTTCTGCATATTTTAAATTATCAACGTTATTCAGCAAATTTTCATTGAATTATAACACTATCAACTATGCAGCGGCCCCTTATGAACATTATGCAAACACTTCGAAGAAATCTGCCTTTGGTGTCGGTGCGACAATAGGTCTTGCCAAAAAACTCCAAGATTTTTCTGTTGGCCTGGATTATACCTTTGAAATGTACCAACGAATTAAACAGATTAGTGCTGTGCAATCTCAAGAGTTTGACGGATTAATGAGCCATACTTCAAAAATAACCCCACAATACCATACCGTTATGCTGAGCGTAACGAAGGAGATATAATATTAGGGTGGTTGGTTTTTACCCCAAATACCCTTAATATTCACCCCACAAATGATAAATAAAAGGGACTTGAAAAATTTTCAAGCCCCTTTTATTATGGGATTATTTTTTTTCTTCCTGAAGAAGGAGGCTCCTCTGAAAAAACAAAAAAAATTACAATAGACCTGCTGCGTAAGGAAAATTTCTGGAGAAAAGATATAGCATTTTGAGGGGGTTAAGGTAGTATGGAGATCCCAATAAACCACTAAAAAGGTCCCCATGTCGATAAAGTACAACAAGATCAAAAAATTTCCAAGCACTTTCAACCGTCTTTTTGGTGTTCAAGTTGAGCAGTTTGAAGAGATTCTAAGAAGGCAGAACCAGAATGGGAAACAAGGATCATCAGACGGTATAAAAGGCCTGGACGACCGTTTAAACGTGAGCTTTCTGATATGATTTTGATGGTATTGCTTTATTGTCGCTGTTATCCTGTCAATAAAATTTTCTCATAAATCCCAATTAAATATTTTGAGTTTCTGGCGTTCATGGAAAACACTGCCCCTTTTAAAAAAGGAGATTGTACCGATGAAAAAGAAACACCGTACGTTAAAAAAACCCAACAATGACCAGCCCCTTATGCCCCTTTTTAAACGCGAAACGGGTCTCAATATTCTGCATAACAAAGGCATTATCAATGATGCAATGCTGGATGCTGCCCTAACCTACGGGGATATTTGTCAAAGAAAACCCGCAGGTGGCCCCATGATGTCCGTCATGAAACCTTCCGTCTACCGCGATAAAACGTTAGGTCAAGCCCCTGAAATGCCGGATCATCTGGAAGATCTTTGGCGTTATATGCACCATACCCTCCAATCATCCCCCATCAAATCGCTGCTGGATCGTCTCATCCATGACGATGCCCCAGAGGCCCTTGCCATTATTATGAACAATCTTGAGGCACGAAAATTGACCCATGAAGCGTTGCAAGATTTGGTGGATTGTCTCAATACTTATGAGGAAAGTCTTTAAAGTGGCAAATGCTTCCGTCTGGTTTGTTATCCCCGCGCCGTCCGCTGTGTTGCCACGCCCCCTCCGTTGTCATCGACGTTCTCTCCACTGTGTTGCCACGCCCCCTACCCTGTCTTCCCCGCCTGCACGGGGATGACGGCGGAGGGGGCGTGGGGATGACAGAAAGAGGAAATGGGGATAACAGTGGAAGAAATGCCCTCCGCCGAAACTTTCCCGACGCTGTCTTCCAGAGCCCCGCCGTAAGGCGGGGCGTGGGACCCAGGAGGTTAGCCGAATGGCTAAAATACCCCCTTTCAACCGTCTCAATGGTGGGGGAGTCAAATCTTGAGACCCTTATCTTAGCCCTAACGGGCTATTTTCTGGATCCCACGCCCACCTTCGGTGGTCTCTGGAGGACAACGTCGGGGGAGTTTCGGCAGGGCTTTGGAGAACGGCATTGGGGAAGTTTCCCCGACGCCGTTATCCCCGCGCCCCCACCACTGTCTTCCCCGCGTAGGCGGGGATCCAGGGGATCCGTCAATGTATTGCGGTCAAATCATTGCGGCTCAGAGGCCTTTGCATTTGAGAGATTTTGTTTGTAACCCTGGGCCCCCGCCTACGCGGGGGTTGTAAGTTGCAAATATGGTAGAAGGGGGGTGGAAAGCAATAGAAAGTAAGAATATATTGCGAACCAAGAGGGATGCCACTATCCCCATCATGATGGGGATAGTGGCGCGGGCGTGAGCGACCGTGCGGGGGCTGGTTAAACAACCGTTGTCATCAAGGTACTCTAGCCCAATATCCCTCGAGACGTTTGGATAGTTGCATGGGATTTTTTTGAAATACGCCCGCTTACAATCGTAAACTTTAACGCAAAACTCTCGAGGTGTTCTATGGATCATTATCATACTTTTATTGGAATTGACATCGGCAAAAATAACTTTGTTGTCGCCGTTTATGATAAGAAAGAAACCCATGAATATGCCAATACTTCTGAAGGTATTGTACAATTCTTGGAGGACTATCACCCTCATTTCAAAAATGCTATTTGCATCCTTGAAACAACCGGTGGGTATGAAACGGCCCTCTTATATGATCTCTGTTCTAAGAAAATACCCGTCCATCGGGCGGATACAAGGAAGGTTAAAAACTTTATCCGTTCTTACGGTAATAAAGCCAAAACTGATATCCTTGATGCAAAGGCGCTTGCCCATTACGGGAAGGAAAGAAAGGACCATATCACTCTTTTCGATCCTCAGTCCAAGCAGTCTCGTGATCTTTTTACTCTGGTTCAACGACGCAACGATCTTAAGCAGATATTGGTGGCTGAAAAAAATAGACATCAGAGTCCTTCTTCTACCACAATAAAGCCCAGTGTCGATCGGATGCTCCAGTTTCTTCAATTAGAGATCAAGACGATTACAGACCAGATCAAGGCCCTTATGGACAGCGATTCTAACTTAAAGAAAAAACAAGAGGTTCTTACGACTGTTCCAGGGATTGGAGAAATTACATCTGCTGAACTCTTGGTTCTTCTGCCAGAACTTGGATCTCTTAATTCAAGGAAAATAGCTTCTCTGGCAGGTCTTGCGCCAAAAGCTAATGATAGTGGTCAGTTCAAAGGCTATAGACGCGTTGCTCCGGGACGTTGTGGAATAAAACCTTGTCTCTTTATGGCCGCCATGGCGGCTAGAAACTCAAGCTCTCATCTAAAAACATTTTATGAAAATCTTATTGCAAGAGGAAAAAAGAAAATGGTGGCTCTCGCAGTTCTCATGCGTAAAATCTTGGTCATTGCTAATGCTCGTTTGAAAGCTTATCAAAGCCCTTCTCAACTGCCACTTCAACATGCTTAAAAATATTTTTTAAACATAGTTGATGACAAAAAAGAAAGCGGCCATGACAGAAAGGAAAGCGACGATGACAAAAAAGGGAATAGGTCCCGGTCCTCTCCGGTGTCATCGACGTTCTCTCCGCTGTCTTCCCCGCCTTCTCCACTGTCTTCCCCATTTCCCCCTGTTATCATCACCGTCCTCTCCGCTGTCTTCCCACGCCTCCTATCCTGTCATCCCCCGCCCCCCCTCCACTGTCTTCCCCGCGTAGGCGGGGATCCGGGGGACCAATCAAATCATTGCGATCAAAAGATTGCGGTTCCAAGGCCTTTCCGCGTGAGAAATCTTGTTTGTAACCCTGGGCCCCCGCCTACGCGGGGGTGACAAAAAAGAAAGCGACGATGACAGAAAAGAAAGCGGGGGGGAACGAAGAAGGAGAACCGGGATGAGGGGGATGATATCCAGAAAATTGGAAAAATAGTCTTAACCATAGTTCTGAACATAGTCCTAAAGATAGCCCAAAACTCGGACGTTTAAAAAAATGTCGGGTGGCAAGAAATCCTCTAGACACCCCCTTCTCTTTCGGGTAAAAAAACTTATGTCTAGAAAAAGCACACCAGCCCTATGGGTTTTGCAAAAAGGATATCCTCAGGGAGTCTTTTGGGCCGTTTTAACTGCTCTCGTTAGCGTGAGCAATGATGTCATCACCAAATTCATTGGGACCCGTCTAGATGGTCTTGAGGTCTCGTTCTTCCGGTTCTTTTTCAGTATGCTAACGGTCTTGCCATTTATGCTCCGCCAAGGGGTGGCTGGATTTAAGACCACGTCTCCCAAATTGCATTGGTGGCGGGCTATTTTGGGCGTTGGGGCCATTGCCCTTTATATCTACACACTCATTACCTTGCCTTTGGCTGAAGTTATTGTGTTTTCTTTTACCCAACCCATTTTCTTTATGCCGCTCGCTATTTTATTCCTTGGGGAAAAAGTTACCCTTAATCGGTGGATTGCAGCTATTCTTGGGTTTACCGGGATCTTGATCATGATCAATCCCGGCAACAGCGAGTTTAACCTTTTCGTTCTAATCCCCATGGGGGCTGCCGTTCTTTTTGCAAGCCTTGACCTTTTGGCAAAAAAGATGGTCAGCAATGAAACAACCACAACGTTGTTGTTTTACTTTGCCCTTGGCACCACATTAGCAGCAGGCTTTGCCCTGTTGGTGTTGGTTCCTCTAGGCCATGTCACATGGATTATGCCAACATTTGGCGAGCTTTCATTACTGTTCCTTTTAGGGACTGGTGCTAACTTGATTCAGGTGTGTCTCTTTAAGGCCTTTTCTGCAACAGATGCCTCATCTTTAGCACCCTTCCGCTATACGGAACTTGTTTTTGCAGTTATCTTTGGTTACCTTCTTTTCGCAGAGATTCCCAATATCCAAACCTTCATTGGTGCCGGTATCATCATCGCCAGCACCCTTTACATGTCGTATGCCGAAATGCGGCGGAACAAAGGGTAAGAACCTTCATTAACTATTAAGAAATCGCGTTGATTTCTATCTTTATTTTTCTTCCAATGGCCGCTACATAGTGCCTTAAAGTGTTAAGAGATATATTTTGGTGCCCACTTTCAATCCTTGCAACAACTGATTGGGTTGTGTGCATTTTCGCAGTAACTTCCTTTTGAGAAAGACGAGATTTGAGGGGCGCTTCAATAAGAACCTTTGCAACCTCAACCTCTGGTTTTAAGGCCTCAAATTCTTTTTTAAAAGCGGTGGTGTATAAGTTCAGATAGAAATGAGACAGCCCCCCCGCCTACACCTCCTCCAACGTCATGGTCCAGAGGGGTTGTTGGGTATTTCCAGATTTACCCAAAGAAAATCCCGTGATCATCATGGTTAGTACCGGACAATAACTCAGATAAATTCCAGTATCTTGTTCCCAATTGTCGACCCTCACCCATCCGTTTTCTTCAAGAATAACGGGAATCGTATTCCCTTGTGCGTTCATCCCAAACAAAGACTCTGGCACAGGGGGTCTCGTTAAATGAACCCCTGGGCCGGAAGCACTTTCTAAAAGCCGTTCCATAGCGTAAACAATCACTTTTTGTCCACACATAAGACTGCCAAAAGTAGGGGGATGGGGGTCAAACCCTTGGACCGTGCTTTTGTATTTATGCCCCCCCTGAGCCCCTAGAAAAACCAAATCTCCCCTAAGGTTGCGGACAAAGTCCCCTTGGGGAAGGGCCTCTAAGGTTTGGGTTGCCTGGTTGGTTCTGTAGGGTAAAATTCCCTCCCCCATCAGGTGGAATGTATCGTGTGTCATTATAAAACTCCTATGATGATTGAAAAAAAACCACCCTGTAAGGGTGGCCTTAAAAATATTGAGTAAACATGAGGCTATTAACTCATCCCAGCATCAAGACTGGTTTGGTGGCGCAAATGGGCAACAGTTAGCCCAATAGGTGGTGTATCAGGAGCGTCTCTAGGGGTAGGCTCAACCTCCCCTTCGTAAAGAAGTGTAAACCCATGCTTGCTTTGATTTGTATACACCTTAACAGTCCCCTGTTTTTGACATGTAAAGGCCCCGACATCTTCTGGATCACCCCCTGGCACGTTCCACGTAATTTTATACGAACCAGGTTTTTGAAGATTCAAGGTAATGACCTGGTTTTCATTATTCATATGCGCGTGATCAATCACCGCGTAAGACTTTCTGCTACTAAAAAGGCTTTTTTCTTCCTGGTATAAAAGATTAAAATTTCCCCCTTCATTTCTCGAAAAGGTCGATATATCAGCAGGAACCGTCAATACATGAGCCGCAGGAGAGAGACTTGAGGCGAGTGAGCATTCAGAAGCCCAGAATGTAAAGCAATAAAATAAAATAAACCTATAAACATTTTTCATCACAACACTCCATGTATATAATTTTATTTACTATACTTTTATTATAGTAATTATTTTTAATTGTTGCAATTAAGAAAGTTGATGAGATGCTTTAAGCACTGGGGGGGAAGTTTATCCCCCCAGATGTTCTTATCTGAATTAATGAGTCCTGCTTTTAGGGTTTTCTACATTACGTTTCCTGCGGCTACGTGTTGGAAACTCTGGTGAGTGAGCGGCAGCTCCACCTGGAAATTGTTCTGCTACAACATCTGCATGGGTTTGCCCAGGCATCAATAATATGGGAGTTCCAACAACCCTTCCTGGACTTGGAGGAGGTGTTACAAAACCAGGTTCACTTGAAAATACATTATTTTGAATTAATAGACATGAAGAAAATAGAACAGTTGAAACAATAGACGACTTAAACATAGGGTAGCATTATCCTTTCATCAATACATAAACCCCCTATATGGTGTTTATTTTTCTAAAAACAAGTATTTGATGAAAAAAATAAATAAAATTATTCAGTGCGATATGTTATGTGCAGAGTCTTCTTTGTCAAGAAATTGAATAACCACTTTTTTCCCCAAGAGCTTTGCCACCTTTTCTATGGTTGCAAGCGTAATCGCCCGATGAAAAGGATTAAGAATTCTATCAAGAGCGGGGCGACTTGTTTGAAGACGGGTAGCCATGGCTACCTTAGAGATCTTTTTTGCGTCCATTTCTGCCTGGAGTGTTAATGCAACAACACGTTTAACACTTTCTTGTTGAACATCCTCCAAAATACCATCTTCTACTAGAAATTGATCAAAGTCTGTTCCAACATGTTTCTTATTGACTGAGATTTTTTAACCTCTTTAACCTTTCTTTTGCCAATCTTAATTCATTTAAAGGCGTATTTTGAGTCTTTTTGTACACTACCCGTCACTTTTTAAGAACCCCAGAGAATATGGGTAATATCGAACAAATCCCCCCATTTTTGTCACCCCGGCTTTAGGCAGGGGCCCAGGGCAAACAAGAGCTTGCGGGTTGAAAAGCTTTGTAACGTCCATATCTTGAGGGTTCCCCTGGGTCCCCGCCGGCTTAGGGGATGACGGCGGTGGGGGTGCGGGGATGACGGCGGTGGGGGCGCGGGGATGACAAGGCAAGGGGAAGCGATTCAGAAAAATGACGGGTAGTGTGCCTTTTTATAACAAGCCTTTTTTCTGGATTCGACAGGAATTTTCCGAATTTTTCCCTAAAACAGGGGACCTTTCAAACAATATGGGAAATGGGATGGCTCTCTGATGGGGATGTAAAATGCCCAGGGAATGATAAAATATCCAGCGGTTTCAAAGGATCTGCCAGCGCGTCTTTCAACACATCCTCAATGCGCTCAACAGGGGTAATCTTTAAGGCCTTCAACACAGACGGTGGGACGTCGTCCAAATCCTTCACGTTGTCTTTGGGAATAAAGACTTTCTCAATGCCAGAACGTTGGGCGGCTAGTAATTTCTCTTTTAACCCCCCTATCGCCAAAGCCTGACCGCGCAAGTTAATTTCTCCCGTCATGGCAATCGTACTTCTAACCGGGATCCCTGTCAGGACAGACACAATGGAGGTGCAAATGGCAAGGCCCGCTGAAGGTCCATCTTTGGGGGTTGCGCCTTCGGGCACATGAACATGCAGATCCACACCGCCCAACACCTGGGGATCAATGCCAAAACTGGGTGCCCGGGATTTCACAAAGCTAAAGGCCGCCTGGATGGATTCTTGCATCACATCGCCCAACTTTCCTGTAATCACAAGCTTTCCCTTACCGACAGAGGCAACGACCTCAATCATCAACACATCCCCCCCAACGGTGCTCCACGACAGACCCGTTGTCACCCCTACTTGAGGATTATCAGCCTTTTTTCCACACTCATAGCGCGGGATTCCTGCAAATTTCTTAAGGTTGTCAGGACTAATCGTGACCACAGATCCGCCTTCCTTCAACAACGTCGTCAAGGCCTTACGGTTTAGATTGGCAACTTCCCGCTCCAACGACCGGACACCGGCCTCCTTGGTATAATAGCGAACCAAATCCCGCAAAGCGGCTTCATCAATCTGAATTTCAGATTCCTTTAATCCATGCTGGATGCGCTGCTTTTTAACCAAATGCTGTTTGGCGATCTCGACCTTTTCGTCTTCTGTATAGCCTTCTAATCGAATGATTTCCATTCGATCCAACAAGGGTGATGGCATATCCAGGGAATTGGCCGTTGCGATAAAAAGCACATCAGACAAATCATAGTCCAACTCAAGATAATGATCATTAAAGGTGGCATTTTGTTCAGGATCCAGAACTTCCAACATGGCAGATGCGGGGTCACCGCGCCAATCTGCCCCCATCTTATCAATTTCATCCAACAAAAAAAGTGGATTCGCGGATTTCGCCTTTTTCATCCCTTGGATGATTTTTCCAGGAAGCGCCCCAACGTAGGTGCGGCGGTGTCCCCGAATTTCGGACTCATCTCGGACCCCCCCTAAAGAAATACGCACATACTCGCGGCCTGTCGCCTCTGCAATGGACCGCGCTAAAGACGTCTTTCCAACCCCTGGGGCCCCCACCAAACACAAGATCTGACCTTTGACTTTGCCAACGCGCTTTTGAACAGCCAAAAACTCGATGATCCGTTCTTTGACCTTTTGAAGCCCGCAATGATCGCGGTCCAAGACCTTTTCAGCATCTTCCAATGTAAATTTTTTCTCTCTGCGTTTGTTCCAGGGCAATTCAAGGACGGTATCTATATAGGTCCGAACAACGGTGGCTTCTGCAGAAATGGGATTCATCATCCTAAGCTTTTTGAGTTCTTTTTGAAGTTTGACTCTAGCATCTTTAGATAAAGGCATTTTTTTGATCCGGGCCTCAAGCTCGTCAAATTCTGACAGAGATTCTTCCCCTTGTTGCCCCAGTTCCTTTTGAATTGCCTTGATTTGTTCTGTCAAATAATAGTCCCGTTGACTTTTGCTCATCTGAGACTTGATGCGATTTTTGATTTTCTCTTCGTTTTTAAAGATTTCAATATCCCGTTTGATGTAAAGAATCGCCCGTTCGAGACAAAGCTCAATGGAATCAACCTCCAGAAACTCTTGGCGTTCCGGCAGTGATAAAGATAGATGGGATAAAATCGCTGCTAATAGTTGCTGTTCATCATCTGATTCAGCCAACAAATCCACCATGTCAGCTGGGATACGCTTGTTGCGTTTTGAATAGTCTTGAAAGAGACTAAAAAGCTCCCTAACGAGGGACAGTGCCACAGTGGAACCAAGGAAGCCATAAGGTCTTATCTGGGCTGCAGCCTCATAATGTCCCTCAACAGGAGTAATATTATGAAGAAAAACACGATTAAGGCCTTCTACACGCACTTTAACCGTACCATCGGGTAGATTAACCACCTGAGATATCTTACCAAGGCACCCAAAAGGGCTCAAGTCTTTTTTTTCTGGATCTTCAATGAGGGGATCCAATTGGCAAACAAAAATCACAGGAGACTTTGTCGATAAAGCCACCTGCAGGGCTTCCAAGGACTTGGAACGCCCCACAAAAAGGGTCGCAACCATTTGGGGGAAAAGCACCACATCTCTGAGGAAAATCACGGGGAAAAGTTTTTGTTCTGTCATGACAGGGCCATTATTTCTCTATTAAGCAGGAAGGAGACCTCCTCTTTCTTGTCACCCCCACGAAGGCGGGGGCCCATCTCATAATTAATTTACGCCGCATCGACTTTGGTCTTGGATTTCTTGGACTTTTTCCCATAAACAAGTTTAGGTGATGACTTTCCAAGGACCGCATCTTCATCTACGATGATCTTGCTCAAAGTATCTTCACTCGGTGCATCAAACATATGATCCAGCAACAAGTTTTCCATAATGGACCTGAGACCCCTGGCACCGGTTTTCCGCTCGATCGCCTTTTTCGCCACTGCTTTCAAGGCCTCTGGTGTGAACTCAAGTTCCACCTTTTCCATACCAAAAAGGGCCTGGTATTGCTTGATCAACGCATTTTTGGGTTCTGTCAAGATTTTGACTAACGCCGGTTCATCCAAATCCTCAAGGGTTGCGGTAATGGGAAGCCGCCCGATAAATTCAGGAATCAACCCATACTTCAACAAATCTTCAGGCTCGAGGTCCGCAAGAAGTTTTCCAGTTCCCCGATCATCCGGTGCACTGACTTCTGCCCCAAATCCAATGGATGTCTTTTTACCACGCGCTGCGATGACTTTTTCAATGCCTGCAAAGGCTCCTCCACAAATGAATAGGATATTGGTGGTATCTACCTGCAAAAATTCCTGTTGGGGATGCTTGCGCCCACCTTGAGGGGGCACAGAAGTAACCGTTCCTTCCATGACTTTCAGCAATGCCTGCTGGACGCCTTCGCCCGATACATCTCGGGTAATAGACGGATTATCAGATTTTCTTGAAATCTTGTCGATTTCATCAATATAAATAATACCGCGTTGAGCCCGTTCCACATCATAGTCAGAGGCTTGCAGAAGTTTTAGGATAATGTTTTCAACATCTTCTCCCACATAACCCGCTTCTGTTAACGTCGTCGCATCAGCCATGGCAAAAGGCACATCAATGATGCGCGCCAACGTTTGGGCCAACAATGTCTTACCAGAACCTGTCGGGCCTAGAATCAAAATATTGGACTTTTGAAGCTCCACATCACTTTTGGCTTTGCGGTGAGCAAGCCTTTTGTAATGATTGTGCACAGCAACTGACAGAATCCGCTTGGCCCTTGTCTGACCAATGACATATTCATCCAACGTTCCCATAATATCGGCAGGGATGGGGATATTTTCCGCCTTCCCTCCAGCTTTTTCTTGAACTTCTTCTCGTATAATATCGTTACAAAGATCGATACATTCGTTGCAAACGAACACCGATGGCCCCGCAATGAGTTTTTTTACCTCATGCTGGCTTTTTCCACAAAAAGAACAATAGAGCGTCTTTTGCTTTGAGTCGTTTCCAGTGATATCTGACATTTAAAATCCTACCATTCAATACGTTGATTTTAGTTTAAGTGAAAATGGGGAAATTGCAAGTTTAAGAAGGATTTTTTTACGAATTCCCCCTAACGCAGCTTATACCGTGTCGCTTGGCCTTGCCTAAGATGGTAAATTCCCTGCACAAAGATACTATGCCAATAGTGTATAGGTCACGTGATTGACCAAGCGGATTTTTTTCATAAGACTAACATCCCCATCATAGAGCCCTTCTCCCTCAATAGAAAAAGTACCTTGTTCCGCTTTTACAATGGACCCTACTTTCATATGTGTATGGGTTGCAAATTCTTCTGCCATGGCCCGGGCACTTTGGGTCGCCTCCTGCAGTATCGAAGGTCTCAAGGCATCAAAATTACGGATTAAATAACGTACTTGGGACGTTGAATAAGCTATGCCATGCCCTAGCATCACCCCTTTTTCCAATAAAAGATCCATTTTTGAAATATAAAGTCCCACGTGATCGACACGATCTGTTCTGACTGTAATCACCCCAGAAAACTGATATCCTTTCACTTCATGTGCACTCTTGCCATAAGGATTAGCATTTTGCAGGGGAATTGTTGACATAGGTGTTTCTGAGATTTCAGTTTCTAAAAATTCGCCTTCTTTGAGAAAAGATAAAATGGTTTCCTGGCTTTTGATAAATTTCTTCTGTGCTTCTTGAAAGGTATCGGCCGTTGCATAAAAAGGAATAGGCCAAATGGCAAGGTCTGCTTTAACAATGCGCTCCGCAATCCCCTTCACCTTAACCGTTTGTTTTTCTGTGGTCCGAAACTTTTCAAGGCCTAGTTTAATGCTATACCCTGCAACAGCCAGGCCCCCTGCAATAACAAACGCTGCCATGAGTTTATAGTATTTGGATGTATCGCACGTCATGGAAATTCTCCCTTTTTAAAGATATTACCATAAAAATAGACAAAAAAACAGGGCACAAGGCCCCGTTTTTAAGAAATCAGTTTGTTCAATTAGAACTTGTGAGAAAGTCCAACGGTAACATTCCATGCTTGAGGCTTAATGGACGTGCCAATTTTTGCTTGACCGGTTGGCGCAAGGCTGCCTGTTTTAATGTTTTTGTACCGCTCGTAAGAAAGTTCCGTGTTGAACGCCCATTGGTCATCCAAGACTTTCTTGAAGCCAAACCCAACAACAGGACCCCATACACTTTTTCCAGCATTCCCCTCAACCTTAGCCCCAGCAGCAACAGGTGTTGCCGTTACATTCATATCATAACGAACACGCTTGATTCCCAAAAGGCCATATACAAGGCTGTCAGATGTGACGTACGTTCCAACCTGCCCTGCTAAAGCAAGACTGTACTGCGCATCTACTTTTGTTTGAATGCTATTGTAGTTTGCCCCACCTGTAACCTTCTTGCTCCGTTGGCTAAGATTTTTACCAGCAGAAAGCTTGCCACCATAAGTAGAGAAAGACAGAGGAAGTAGGAGGAAGGTATAGGATTCCTAATCGACGAAGATCAAACAGGGGAGAAACCGTTTTTCATATTAACGATGCCCGCAATAATATTGAACTTAAGATTGTAACATTTACGCTTATTACGATACCTGTCTTGCAAGATTTTAAAGACCTTAAGATCACCGATGATATTCTCTACCTTGATATGCACCCGAGAAAGAGCTCTGTTATATTCCTTGTCTTCGCGGTCCAAAGGTTTGTTTTTGGAGGCTTTATACGGGATTTCTGATGAGGGATGAATCTTCTCAATACCTTGATAACCAGAATCTAGAAAAGCACGAGATGAAGGAGACAATGGAGGTTCTTGTTTAAAAAGGGCAAAGTCATGAATCGATCCCGGTTTTGACTTGGATACATGGACAATCCGCCCCTTAATAGTTGTTCGAATCTCTGTTTTTAACGTGTGACGTTTCTTCTTCCCAGAATAGTATGGCTTTTGTCCCTTTCCAGGTTTCTCAATGGGCTGCTCGGTTGCATCGACAAGCAAGTTCTCTATCTCTTCCCTTGAGAGTTTCTTGCATTTGGAAATGGCCATGATTTTAGCTAAAATAGGCTCTAGCATTCGTATAATCCGGCAGACACTCGGGTCATCAATCCCGAACAAATAGCTTATGAAAATCTGAGTCGTATAGCTGCGATAATAGAGCAACAACATCAAAATCATATCCGCGAGTTCACATTTGAACGGTCGCCCAGGCCTTTTGTACCGCCTAATAATCTTTGTTTCCCATTCAGGCTCTGTTTTCTTTAGAATCTCTTCAAATTGATCAACTTGAACACCAAAAAGACGGTTGAAAGTTCTTGGAAATTTTTTGATCTTGTTATATCCCACCGACATGGGGACCTCTTTAGTGGTTTATTGGGATCCCCATACTACCTTAACTCCCTCAAAATCCTATATCTTTTTTCCAAAAATTTTACTTACGCAACAGGTCTATTAAATGGATTAATCCATTCCAACGATAATACGTTCTCCAGCACCCCTTACAGTCCCGCGACGCATAATTGGCCAACATTCTGGCTTTTGCCTCTCTTCAAAAAAAGGCATAGAAAGTCCCTTTTCAGCTGTGTCTCTTCTTGCACCAATTAGAACACCCATTGGATTATCTCCTCCAGCCCCCCCCGCCGGAACATATGCTCCAGCAACACCGGGAACTACTGGAGCGATCTCAGCCCCTGGACCCTTATGAACTGTCATTGGTCTTGTAAGATATCCAAGCTGAAAGAGAATCGTTGCTACAACATCAGCCTTCACTAAACCTTCCATATTCTCATTCCATAAGGATTTTTCATCGAGAACATATTCCCAAAGGAAAGGACTTTCTTGCGCAAATTTATTTAATTCATCCTTAGAAATAGCGAACCCCCCTCTGTCTGCCTTTGGTTCAATCACAGACTGAATTTGTTTAATCATTTCCATTGGAGTTATGCTAGCAATTACTTTCTCCATAATACTCTTAAAACCCCAATTTAGGTGTTTTGGATGATCTGCTGGTTCAAAACCTAATCTATTAACGACTACACACGTCAAATAGTCTTGACTTTCTGATGGAAAATCTAGCCCTAAGCTTAACTTGCTGGATATTTTGAGGAAATTTTGCTGTTCTGCAACCGTCCCATCCCCAAGCCTTGGAGATAGGTTAACAACGACTCTATCAATGAGATCCATCCGCCAAGACCTCAATAAATAGGCTATTTTTTGTTCAAAAGAGGATAAACGTCCCATACCCAATACACTTGTAATGTTATTCACCGCTAAAAGGTGTCTATTGGAACATCCCCCTGTTACCCCCCCTGCTGCAGCGATCGCATTCACTACGGTATCCATCTTTCTCGAGGCCACAAAGTTATTCATCGTAACAAGCGCCGTGTGAAAAGAACATCTTACATGGGGATCGTGATGTAATGTTTTCATCATTTTCACGATAGCACCAAGTTCTCCTGTATCTGATATGTTACGCATTAATACACTAAAAGCCTCATCTATTTGTGTATCTTCGATAGGCATAACAGTCTGTGAATAAGATATATGGGGGTCTGACTTCAATAAATCCCAATCTACTGACCAACCTTTTTCATCAATATGGGGTCTTTTAGAATCGATTAATCTCTCTAATGCATCATAGTAACGCCTTGCCTTTGGGTGGTAAGAACTATCCACACGACCTCCAAAACTATTCTCATAAGAGACTGTATGCTTTAATCCTGCGATCTCTTTGTCTATTTTATCCTTATTTGCACTAAATGTCGTTTTAGTTTGGTTCCAATATATTCTTTCATAGTTTTGAACCTGTTCTGGCAACATACGATTCGCTTGTTGGTACAAAGGTACCCAGGTTTCTGATGATCCCCTAAGAAATTCCTCATAACCCATAACAAGAACTTTTTTTGCAAATTTCTGCAGACCTATATGATTATCTCTCACATGTTTTAATATCCCTGATTCTTTAAACCATCTGATTAATTGCTCTTCTTTTACATCATTTTCATTAATCGCCCTTATATCTTTTCCATCTTTTATCCAATCAAAAATCATAGACTCAGCCTGCTCTTCTTTGGGATAATCTCGATCTCCCTCTAAATTGCTGTCCTGCATGAAAGACTGAATACGACCCTTATGAGCAACGAGGATTTCCACATTGCGATACAATACGTTGAGGTCCACGCCTGCTAATGATTCATCAGAAAGCATAAGAGAAGCATTTCTTTCTATATTTAAACGCACAAGTTGTTTTCCAAGGGTTAACAGATCATCAGTGCCTACAGCAACATCTAATTTCGTAGCCAACCATTCTTGAGAAGCTTTAGAAATTTCATCCATTTGTACGGAATAAAAATTCCCACCACCATTTACTGATCGTTCAACAATTTGATTTGCCAATAGGTCAGGAACAGACCGTTTCGACACTAGATATATTGGTAATTTTTCCATCAAATACGCTTGAATACTTGCACATATTTGAGCAAACGTAACACCCCTGCCTACAATATCACCTTCTTTAGTAAGCCAAAGAATATCATCAGCCTTTAGTCCTAAGCCGTTTGCATTAGAATAGGTTGAAATTCTATCAAACATTTTTGATTTTACATGGGAGATATTATAATGCAGCATGTTGTTTAAAACATTTCGATGTGACTCTAAAAGATCACCTTCTTCATCGTAATATTGAATACTATCATAAAAATAATTCTGCAAAACAAGGCGATCAGAAATCCCACGGAATTGTGATCCGCCATGGAAAGCCTGTGCAACAAGGGTGTCAAGATCTTCTTCTTTTACGCCATAGGAAGAATAGAGTGCTTTTTTTTCTTCCTTATCCTTGCGCAAATCATCCAAAATTGATTTAATTGCTTTATTCTTTTGCACTGAATATTGTGCGAATGATCTTAAAAACAAAAATGCATTTTTTTCATCTTTGTTTATATTATCAGGTAAATCTTTATCTAATACTGCAAGTTGGTTACCTATTTGAGAAAACTGCAAAAATCTTAATAATACAAGATCTCCCAATAATTCCCTATAGTTATCGTCTAAATCCTCAACTTTAAATTTATATGCCGAACCAAAAATAGTCGAAAAAAGTTGTATAATATCCTCTAGCGATAGATAGTGGTTTTTACTGGGCCCAAAAAAACCCTTTATATTTTGTATCAAGGCAGTTTTATTCTCAATATTTATTGTTTCAACTTCCTGGTTGAATTTTAACACAACACCTTCATAGTTTTCATATTTCTCGAGAGCCTCTTGAGAAAAAAGACGTTGAGCGATTTTTTTAGATCTTGACTGAACAAAGGATCGTATTATTTTGTATTTTAAAGGCATACCAAGATATTGTTGAACACCCTTTGCGGTTGAAGGATCTTCCAAAAATGCATCATTACCGTCAACTCTAAGCAATGATCCCCGAGTAAACATTTCATTTATAGTGCCTGAATCAGCTTTTTTATGATATTCCATCAGCTCAAAGGCTTTCATCAAAGTCTGTCGATTACGTTCCCATTCTTCATCGGTTCGAGGATTAACGTGAAAATCAAGATTTTCTAAGGCCATGTAATGGGCTAATTCTTTTTTAGTATCATTTAACTCCAAAGTAGGATCATTGAATCGTAACTGATAGATCCCCCCTTTCATAAAAGGATTAAAAAGTAATCTGTTTTTTTCTTTTTCGGCAATACGTTTTTTATGCAGATTTTCTTCCCATGGATCCATAGCAGTATAATCCACATCAGGAGAAAAATTATTCACATAGAATGAATCTAAATCTCCTAACTTTTTCGCTATAGCTTGCTCAATTTGATCCCTATGATAGAAGAATTGTTGATATTCTCCATCCGCTTTTTCGAGCATACGACTAGCAATATTTATAAATAATTTTCGCACAGAAAGCTTGTCAAAAGACTGTCCTTCTCGTTCAGCAAAATATTTTGCAATAGCATATTGACGCAAGTAAATATCATCTTCTGTGCCTAGAAAGGCCCTGCTTTCATACATATTTTTTGCAATTATCTCTTGAAGTCTTGGATCAGAAAAATCGGGCAAAGCTAATCTTGCAAAATTTTCTTTTTGTTTTTTTACATATGTAAATTTGTCCTGCTCCGTTTTTTCCTTAACGAGTACCCTATGAATAGAGCTTTGTAGGTCAGCATTTCTAAACCCATCCATTTTTAAATCATCAATAACTTTATCTGCGAGACGCTTGATCATAATGCCTTTTTGATCTGCAGAATCATCTTTGTATTCAGCCAATTGTTCCTCTGTCAATCCGTCAAGCTCACGTTTTCGCTCTGCCTCTTTCTTTTTTCGTTCTGCAGCCTGGATATCTCGCCAACTTATAATCTCTCTTGATTTTTTTGCCTTATTTTCCTCACAATCAGATAAAAATTTATCTTCTAGAATTTTTCTAATGGATTGGCTGATTTCAGGCAGAGTCATGATACGGTCGAGTCCTTGTAGGGTTATTGTTAGTTTCATTCTTTTAAGCCCCTTAATAAGTGACCCCAAAAGATTGTGTGTTTCAAAAATATCTGACAATACGCTATTTATGATGGCTTTTTGAGTAGGCTGTGAGATAAAAGAAAATACTTCTGGATAAGATGCCCTTAAAAGATTTTCGATTATTATCGATTCAATCTCTGGCCATTTTTGACCAACATCAAATGTTATGCCCCCCAACCTCTCAAGAGCTTGAGGAGTGACACCCTGAAATTGTGAAATATCCTTAATAAAAGAAGCAATAGCGTAACTGCTTGCGTAGCCTGGATAAAAAGCACCTAGCATTTCCTCCATATCTTCTTTTGTAATTTTTTCTATAATTGGCAATAAGAGATTCTCTTGCAGCATTGCTTGATAGGCAACTTCTTTGAACCGTTCAGGAATGCCTTGACACAGTTCATCTTTCTTTGCATCAAGCCGAACCCTTAGATAAATTTGTCTTAAAGATCCTTCGCTCTTAAGCTGTTGCTCGAGATTATCATAAAAATATTCTTCGAGCCCTTGAAAAACCGTTTTTAGAACAGATTTAAAAATATATCCTGTTTCTTGGATATCAGCCTCTATTGTTTTTTCGATCTCTTGTGTAAAAATATCCTCTCCATAATAGATATTAATTTCACGCATACGAGCTCCATAATGTGTTTGCAAATCATCCCTATAAGATTTTCTCTTGACCGCCTTGACTGCATCAAGGTAGGGAAAGCCCGAGATCATCTGTTCTGCCACATCAAGGGTTTTATTACCAAAACGACCAAAAATGAACTGAGGGATAACACCTGCCATAGCTTCTTTTAGAGGAAGTCTGCGAAGAACTTCATGCTCAGCAACACCTCTTTTTTGCTCTGGTGTCAATTGATAACCCTGATAGGTTAATATTTGTTCCCTAATTAATTCTTCATTTTTAAGAGATTGAATAATAGCATTAAATTTTGGTCTCTCAGCGTCTTTAAATCCTTTAATATCCTCATTGACTTCAAATTGATTATTTAATTCTTCTTCAAACCACGAAGACAAAGAACGATTATGACGATATTCTCGAAAACCTCTTGCTATCGATAGATTCTGAATCTGTTCATAAAGAACATCACAACGGTCGATAGAAGACAAAGCCCTTTGAAAATCAGCCCACTCAGGTGAATAAAAAACAAGTCCAAGGTCACGCAGACGGCCTTTCAACGCCCCATTTAAATGGGTGATATTAATATCTTCTGTTCGTACATCATCTCGCCCATTCACCAAAGAAATTACATCATTTTTTAGGCCTTCTATATCCTCCACCCCAAGAATATTAAAATCTATACTTTGAGCCAAATGCTCAATATGGGTCATCCTAAGAAGATCCGACAAACTTCTGTCTGTATACCTAATCAATCCCTTTGCAACCGTCAATGCATGCACATGCTCCCCTATCCTGCATTCATCTTCAATAACGCGTGTTAAGGCATCTTCTAAGTTCACGCCGCCAATAATGGCTTGAATCATTAACCCTTTTTTAAAATCATCAATTCGAGTCCCTAATCGTGCATCAATATCTTGGCGTATAATTTGTATTTTTACCGCTTCGAATGCACTCGTAGGATCTAGTTCTGGATGAAGAATCATATATTCAGCAACAGCGAGAGTCCGAGAACCATTAAAATCAAACCGGTCATTTCCCATAACCTCAGCCATGGCTTGAGATGTTGTTAGACGCCGCTCCACCTCTTTCTCAGCAATCTTGTATTTATGCTCATCGTCCAGGGCAAAACTATAACCTTGCATTTTAAGAAGGATAGATTCTTCTATTTCAAGGTTGGTGATTAATTGATTAAACTCCAAACGTTTTGCTTCCTTATTCCCACAATCTTTAATCGCTGGATGATTTTGAAACATGTCGTCTAGATTCTCTTTAAACCATTGTGAAGGGGATTGTCCTGGGGCAATAGCCCCAAAGCCCATCTGTTGTCCGGCCCCTGAGATATCTTGATACAGTTGCTGACGGGACATCTCTGCTAAATCTTTTTGAAAATTTACCCAAGATTCAGGGTAAGGAATCAGTCCTTTTGAACGAAGAATGGCATCTAGGGCAATTCTTACGTTCTCTTGAGTAATCAAACTAGGGTCTTCAATTAATGCAATAGAACCATGAGAACGTATTTCTTGATGATATTGTTTGTGCGATTGATCAAGTGATGTCAAAAGATGATCCAACCTCGCTTTTTTAAAGGCAATAGGACACAAATGGTATTTGTTAATCATAAAGTCTGCTATGGCCGTTGCATAATTATATTCGTCTACGACATAGTCACCCCCTAATACCCGAACAAGAGAATCTCCCAAAGAGGTCCCTTCTGTCATAAATTCCACCATCCGCCCTTTTTGATCCAGCGTGAGACGATTGGTAAAAGTGTTTTCAATTTTTTCCTGAAATCGTTGTTTTTTAACCGCCTCAAAAGCCACATCACGTGTCAAATCAGGCTGTTCAATCATCTGGTTTGCAACGAAAATACCTTGATCATCAAAACCCTCTAAGGGATAAGAACCAATAATTTCTGCAAGGGCTTTTTCTAAAGTTTTTCTATTGTTTTTAATTTGAAAAGCTAGTGCATATTTTTCTTCATCTGTCAGTTGATAGGGGTAACTACGCGCAGCAGCTTGGACGTCATGTTCCTTTCTAAGGTTAAGAATCACCTCTTCAAATTTTTTGAGTTCAGCATCCACATCCACATTATCCAAAGCTTGAAGTTGGTTTCTTAAATTATCTTCAAACCATGTAACGACATCGTTTTCACCACCAGCACCACCACCGATTTCTGGAAATCCTAAGGCACGAGCACTCTCCTGCAATGCTCCCTCATAAAGAGTCTTAGTATCAGTGTCTGTGATAAATGTGAGGAAATCAACCCATGTGGCAGGAAGAGGGTTGGAAAGCGTAAATCCCATGGCTTGAATTTTACTGTCTGGGCACCCCTTGAGTCTTAATGATGCAACTGTTTCTGTTCTCTGAACATATGCAAGAACTGCTGTTTGCATAATGATGGCATCCCATTTCTTCGCTGAAAGAAATTTAGGAGCAAGGAGAGCAGAGTAACTCCATAAAGGAAAAATAATCCCTATGAGTAAAACTATATTTTTTACAATACCTTTATACATGATGACAGCCCTTTTAAAATTAATAATTAAAAATTGTTATCCATAAGTTGGATCTTCTGGATTTGTTGCAGGATCAGTACCAATCCATTCCATCCTTGCCCCTCGTAGAACGGAACGACGCATTCTTGGAAAACAGTCTGGCAGATCCATCCGACCACCAACAACCACACCATCTTGAACAGGTCCCCCTGCCCCGCCCGCTGGAGCCCCTACGGCTCTTCCTGGCCCCATAGGATCCTCAGGTGGAATGAAATCTAGGTATCCAAGACCATAGAGAACTGTCCTAATCACATCTGCTTTTACGATTCTTGTTCGACCATCCCAAAGGGCATCAACTCCATGACGATCAACATATTCCCAAAGAAAGGTATAGTTTGTTGCCCAGTCTTGAAACTTTTTACATGAAATAGGACATGCGGGTTGCGTTCCAGGTTTATCAATAATTGACTGAACAACTTCTACCATAGCATCAACTGTCATCTTGCCAAGAATGCTATTCCATACCCTTTCAAATCTCCAGTTTTCATTATAGGGAGTTCCCCGTTCATTAAAATCGTAGAAATATGGTACACCCTGGCCTTGGATTAAATTAACTCTAACGCATGACATATATGGCATATCACGCGATAAGACCGGAAGACCCAAAGGAAGCCCACCTGTTATTTTTAAAAAAGTCTTTTGTTCGGATTCACCAATCTGAGCGACCTTTGGGGCCAGTGATACAATTGCACGATCTATCAAGTCTAGGCGCCACCGAAGAAGTACTGTCGATATAGCCGATTCAATGGATAACGATGTGCTACCCAGGACATGCTTTTCCAACATATCCACAACTTCTCCCTGATGATTGTGACAAAGACCGGGATTAAAATCTTCCAGGATTCTATAAGCCATCCCTAGAGTCTCTTCATTGCCTTGGATTTTGAAGACACGGAGCTTATGTAATATATTGCTGAAACATCCCCTCATTACTGGGGTATGAGCATGATTGCAAAGTTTTTCAACGAGTTGGCCTAATTTTTCTTGGCAATCCAAGATCCCTGCCGTACCATTAAAGGATGCGCGTAACACCGCAGGTGTTACCTCTTCAATTCTTTCATCCGAGGCATGAATATCAATGCTAAAAGCTTCAAAATTAAGACGCCAAGGCCCTATAAACCTTTGATAGTCACCAATAAGCTGATTGATTTTATTAAAATAACGCCTTACTGCTGGATGATCATGATCATTTTGCAATACCGCATTAAACCCCTCGTAACGGTATGTTTCTGGCAATGCATGAACTTTCTCACGAAAGGCAGCAGAGCGTTTAGCAAAAGTTTCTGGGACTCTTGTTGTTAAAACCGTTTCAGCCTCTATGACCGCATCTGGAACAGCTTTTTTATAAAAACGAAGGAATTCTTTAGGGACTGGTATGTCTATAAAATCAACACCTTCGTTTGTTGTTAGCCACTTTCTCAGCATTTTCTTTGCAAAATCCAAAATATCTGCCGGCGTTGCATGGAGATGTTTTAAAGAGGGATCATTCGCAAACGGATCGCTAAGCATGCATGCAAGATGATAAGCTTTTAGATCATCGGCTGTTACTTCCTTAAAAGAATAACCATTTTTTATCGCGTTTATGTATATCTTACGATAATATGCATCGTTGGCAGAATCAAGTGTCAAGGGGTCGTCTTCAAATTGAATCATCCCCCCTTTAGCTGTTACGAAAGGAATTCCACCCAAAGCCTCCTGAAGAAACGTCACATTATCCTCTGTTGGTTCATCAGCAATGGCCCGAATCTGTTCAGCTAGGTCTTTATTGATCCCATGGTTCACCATGAGATCAATAATCTCTTCATCGAGATATACAAACACACTAAGAATTTCTTTATCCGACATTGGCTGGAGATTGTCCCCTCCAAAAAGAGCCTTCTGTGCAAATTCCTCTAATAGACCCCACTCTTGGATGCCATACTTTTCTCTGAATTTCCTTTGTATAGGACTTTTTAAAGACTCTAATTTTGCAAATGCGTTCTCATAACTCCACGCTTCGCCGTCAAGAACGGTCTTAGCAAGTTTTTGATAATAAGCAATACCCATAGGATTCTCTAAAAGGCCAACCCTTTCAATCAATTCAAGAACCCGGATATCTTCTAAACTTGAGGGGACATGTTCTCTAAGAAACTTAAGGTTTAACCCATGACTTTCCAAACACTCAAAACATCTATATATTTCTCTTTGCGCTTCTTCGAAAGATACACCTATTTCATCTGGATTTTCTACATTTCTAAACATATATTCAGCAATCAATTCCGCTTCTTTTTTGAACTGAGTCCTCAAAAGTTTATTGTTAACTCTAGCATATATAGCCATAGGATCTTCCTCAAAGTAAGCATCATACTTCGTTCCTAATGATACTTCCTTAAGTTCAATCACATGCGCCATGGCCCGTGTTAAATTTTGCTGATTGATTTCCCCTAACCCTCGAAGAACCCATTGTTCTATCAAACGATCGATAATAGGAAAACCACCCCCTTGATCCCAATATCCACCTGTTGCATTTAAAGACCATTCTTGAGAGAAAATGATTGGAGAAAAAAGGCGTTGGTTGTTCGCAACGTCTAAACCCTCATATCTCCCTGCATAATTATGGGCGCCAAAACCATCAAAGAGATCCTTGACCCTTTTCTTATCTTGCAAAAACTCCGCCCAACAATGTTCTTTTGAGTTTTTTGAGTGCATCATTTTCTGGGCAATATGGGTCATTATTTCTCTGTCTCCATAATTTTCCCAAGTGAGCTTATGCCCTTCATTTTCCCAAATGACCTCATCCCCTTCAAAAATCCACTGAGCAAGAACTGTGAGTCTTCTTTCCTCCAAAGAAAGTTGCGGCTGTATTTGAGAAAGATGCCAAAGTCTTTGTGCCAGCTGTAAAATTATATTTTCATCTATACCATTAATACCCTTAAAGGCATCAACCTTTTCAGATAACTTATAGAGAGTTTCAATGTTTGGCACTTCAAGAATTTTTGCAAGCTCTATAACCCTATGATGCGTATCATCAGAGACACGTTTCTTTTTACCCTTAAGGTATGATAAAAACCCCTCATGAATATCGTCAATTCCCTGTGCTCTCATAATAGATGGCAAAATAATAGATGTCAAAAGATGTTCCTTAATATAAGGATTTACCCTAAATTCCTCAATCTCTGCTCTAAAATGATCCTCTTTAACGGCAAGAACTCCATTAGTATATTCCCACGTTGGGTGATCTATCATCCATTGGGCAACGGCTTGGGTTAGATGAACATGGCCACGGATCTCAACAGGCTCGATCTGTTCTGCAATAGCATCAACAAGGGGCATACCATTTCTAACGACACGTTCTGCAATTCCTCTTTTTTGTTCTTCAGTGAGTTGGAAATTATACGTGGCTGCAAGATCGCCAATACGTTTATGAATAAGCCTCTCTTCGCGAACAGATTCAATGATCTCATTAAATTTAACACGCTCTGCGGGAACTGCCCTAAGGGTTTCATCCATTGAAAATTTTTGATCAAGATTGTCCTGGAACCATTCTTCCAGGTGTGGTCCACCAGCCGCTTCCAGACGGGCAGTAAATGTACTCAGAACAGGGTGATCTACTGGAGGGTTGCTTAAAAAAGCATACCGTTCCTGAGGCGTCATAGCAGCCAATTGTTGTTGAAAGGCTTCCCATTGGGGGGGATAAAGCGTAAATCCCATGGCCTTAATTTTATCATCTGGACAACCCTTGCTTCTTAAGGATGCAACTGTTTCTGTTCTCTGCACATATCCAAGAACTGCTGTTTGCATAATGATGGCATCCCATTTCTTCGCTGAAAGAAATTTAGGAGCAAGGAGAGCAGAGTAACTCCATAAAGGAAAAATAATTCCTATGATTAAAACTAGATTTTTTACAATACCCTTATACATGATGAGAGCCCTTTTAAAATTAATCTTATGTAAGATATAGAACTTTAAAGTAAAAAATCAAGTATATAAAAATATTAAAAAAGTGCACCTCCCCCGATGTTATCTTCACGAAATGAAACAACGCCTACGAAATGTGTGATGAGAAATGTAGACATTTTTTGGTTTTAGAGTTCTTGAAAACCCTATCTTTTAGTCCCCGAATCAGTCATCTTCGCCGTCATCCTCCCCCGCCCGTCGTCATCCCCCGCCCTCTCCGCCGTCATCCCCGCGGAGGCGGGGACCCAGGGTTACAAACGAGATCTCTCAAGCGGAAAGGCCTTTGAACCGCCATGCTTTGACCGCAATATCTTGAGGGTTGCCCTGGGTCCCCGCCGCCCTAGGGGATGACGGCAGAGGGGAGCGAGGATGACGGCAGAGGGAGCGCGGGGATTGTGACGGCGGAGGGGGCGCGCGGGGATTGTGACGGCGGAGAGGGCGGGCGGGAGAGGATGACGGAAAGAGACTGGTTTCCTTCCCCCGTCAATCGTGTTGGTATCATATGATTATTTCGCGGGCCGTGTATCAGATGCTAAGCATACCAGCCCAATACTCAGTCTTTGTTAATCTAATTTGCTATATCAATAAAAAAAGCAGAACAAATGTTCTGCTTTTTTGAAATTAGAAGTAACGGTACTTTTAGAACTTGTGAGAAAGACCGACAGTCACATTCCACACTTGTGGTTTAATGCTTGTGCCAACCAAGGCACCTGCCGCCGTGTCAACGTTACCAGTCGTTACTTTGGAATATCTTTCGTATGAAACTTCTGTACTAAAAGCCCATTGCTCAGAAAATGCCTGCTTCATCCCAAACCCCAAGACAGGCCCGAAGACTGTTTTTCCAACAGACCCCTTTACTGGCCCATTAACCCCATAATTAGTGCCAGAAACGTCAAAATCATAACGGATACGCTTAACGCCTAAAAGACCATAAACAACCTGGTTATCTGATACGTATGTTCCAAAATGACCAACCAGAGCCAAATTATACGCTTGTGAAACTTTTGTCACAATATTTTGGTATTGATTACCACCAGCAGACGCCTTCTTTTTGTCCCGTGATCCAAATGTTTTTCCAACAGAAACCTTGGCACCGTAATACAAATCATCTTTCCGGGTAAAATAACCCAGAGAAACAGCTCCAGCCAACTGATAAGATGGATTCTTCAATTTTTCAGAAAAAGGCCCATCCCCCGGCTCTAATCCACCCAACTTCTGGCTATAATCCGTGCGTTGGAACGCGCCTTCAACACCCAAAAGAAGACCTGTCAAGGCATCTCCCGTGGATGATGCTGTCGTCTCAGCTGCATAGCCCATCAAAGGCGCAGTTGCTAAAATTGCTGTTAACAATATTTTCTTCATTTTTTATCCTCATTAATAAACAGTTATTCGTACATTACCAAATCAATAAGGCATTCTCAATACCACACAATGATTGAAAACAAAATAACTTCATGAGTGTTGCATAAAAAAGACTCCCCCATGTTGCAGCCTGACACAGAAGGAGTCTTTCATAGGGTTAGAGAATCTCTTTGTTAAATAGATTCAAAAATCTTAATATCTCCGCCCTGTACGTGTTTTCTTTTGTAGATTTTTTTTCGCCTGCGCTTTTTTTGTCATTTCATCTAAAACACGCGGTTCTTTTACACATGTTGGTTCACGACGCCATTCGTCCATAACCAAAAAATCCACATCAGCCGTAACTGTGAGATCCGCATCATCTCTAGCAGGCCTCTTTTTGTGATTAGCTGATACCGGAGCAGGTTCCGGCTTCCACGTCATCACGTCCATATCGAGATCAAAAAAAGCCATATCACCAATAGATACAAGATCCTCTAAATCCTCTGGGGATAGCGGTAATGATAGAAAATCGTTTCGTTCCGCAGCGCCCAATTTATCAGCACCTCTATCCTTATCAAGCTCTTCAATCAAGAGAGGAAAATTAACCTTGGCAGGAAGACCAAGCCCCTCGGCCGGTTGTTCGACTTCTCTAGAACGCCTAACTGGTGAGAGGGGTACCCTTTCACCACATACCGTCGCCAAAGGTTTCAACATGGCTCGCCTGATAGGCGTCATTGGATTCTCATTTTCACTCGCGATTGCAGTGTGTGCCAATCCAGAAAAAGATATGGCTGTTAATAGGCTAATTTTTTTATTCATCATTTCATCCTTGATTTTGATTAAAAGGATGCCTTATCTAGTATCGAAATATAAATATTCAATAGTGTGATGCAATTTTTATTTGTATTTATTTAAAAAGTATTGATTTTACTTGGGATTATTTTTTCTTTTTTAAAAGAATTCACTGTATGTCTCTTTTATAATGCAAAGGTAAAAGTTTCTTTCAAAAACTACTTGCACAGCCCCGTTGAGTTCGCTATATAACAAGTATTCGGCAACGGGCTTGTAGCTCAGTTGGTTAGAGCGCGCGCTTGATAAGCGTGAGGTCGGAGGTTCAAGTCCTCCCAGGCCCACCATTCTGGGGTCAACAAGTGCCGAATAATCCCATCTTATCATATGGGGCCATAGCTCAGCTGGGAGAGCGCCTGATTTGCATTCAGGAGGTCGTCGGTTCAATCCCGTCTGGCTCCACCAATTTTAGACTTAAATATCATCTTTAAAATAGTAAAGTCTCACTAACAGCAACTTATGTCATTGAAAAATTCGAATGACATTATTCCTTTGCCAAAAAATTCTTCTCATTCTTTTAATTTAGTTGGTAATATCCCCCTTTCCATCTGAAAAGGGTTATCCTATAGTGGGAAAAAAGGATAGAGAGCCCCTGAAATGAACACAACAACACACGCTTACAAGATTCTTCTTGCAACCCATCCGGCCCTTCGGAAAAAGTCCGACCCTGTTGACTCTGTTGACCATACGATTAAAACATTGATGATGGATATGACAAAAATCATGGTCGACCATGAAGGAGTTGGCTTAGCGGCCCCCCAAATTGGTGTTCATAAGCGGGTCTTAACCATGGATATTCGCCATGTTCACACAGAAAAACCCAATATGTTTTGCATGGCTAACCCTGAAATCATTTGGCGCTCTGAAACACAGTCTGTTGCCAAAGAATATTGCTTTTCTGTTCCAGAGATTGGCGTGCAAGTCACACGTCCAGAAGAAGTCAAGATACGGTATATCGATGAGCATAATACGGAGCGTGAAATCCATGCCACAGGGATTTTGGCCCGCTGCGCCCAACATGAGATGGATCATTTGGACGGTATTGTAACCCTTGATTATTTATCGCCGTTGAGACGCAAACTAGCCTTAAAAAAACTCCAACGGATGGAAAAATACCAAGAGGGTGATGCTGAACCCACTGGTGATGATGTGACGCTTTAATGGCACAATGCATGCAAAAGATGTTCTTTTCCTTGTCATCCCGGCTTCGGCATGAGACATTTTTTCCTTTGTCATCCCCTCTCTTTCCTTTGTCATCCCGCCTCTTTCCTTTGTCATCCGCCCTCTTTCCTTTGTCATCCCCGCGCAGGCGGGGACCCAGGGGAACCATGAAGATATGGACGTTACAAAGCTTTTCAACCCGCAAAATGTTGTCTGTAATCCTGGGGCACCGCCTGCGCGGGGATGACAAAAGGATAAAAATATGACCCCCCGCATTGTCTTCATGGGGACGCCTGAATTTGCCTTGGTATCTCTCAAGGCTCTGGTGGAAAATTCCCCATACCACATCGTTTGTGTTTATACCCAACCGCCCCGGCCTTCTGGGCGTGGACACCATGTGACCCCCTCCCCTGTCCAAGCGTATGCTGAAAGCCAAGGAATTGAGGTCAGAACACCCCTTAGCCTGAAAACACAAGATGAACAAGAAAAATTCAAGGTTCTCAATGCTGATCTTGCCATCGTTGCGGCCTACGGGTTGATATTACCCAAACCCATTCTGGATACACCCCGGTTGGGATGCCTTAATGTTCACGCATCCCTTCTTCCCCGGTGGAGAGGGGCAGCCCCGATTCAACGGGCGATTGAAACAGGGGATAGAAAAACAGGTGTCACATTAATGCAAATGGATATAGGCCTTGATACAGGCGCCATGATTGCAACAGCTGAAACGCCTATCACCCATGAAACTACCGGTAAAATACTCCATGATACGTTGGCGGTCCTTGGCGCTGACCTTTTGATCAAAACCCTCCCTGCTTATATGGAGGGAAGCATCCATCCTGCCCCACAACCCCTGGAAGGCCTGACCTATGCCCACAAATTGGATAAAACCGAAGGGCTTTTGGATTGGACCCAAGAGGCTGAAACATTACTCAGAAGATTAAAGGCTTTCACCCCATTCCCCGGCGTTTGGTTTTTCCACCAGGGAATGCGTATCAAAGTGATCGAGGCCATTATTTTGCCGGGCACTGCAGCCACCCCTGGCACAATTTTGAACGAACACCTACATATTGCCTGTGGGAAAGGGGTCTTTTGTCCCACCGTCTTGCAAAAAGAAGGGGGGAAACCCCTGGCTGTTGAAGACTTCTTACGAGGCTTTCCTATTCATGTATCCCCTCATGCATCGCTTTAAACTAACATTAGAATATGATGGCACCCCCTTTGCAGGGTTCCAACGCCAGGAAAATGCGCCTTCTGTCCAAGAACATGTGGAAATGGCAATTACGGCCTTTACAGGCCTGCCAACGACGCTTTTCGTCGCCGGTCGTACAGATGCAGGCGTCCACGCCAAGGGGCAAGTCGCCCATGTGGATATACCCCTTTCTATTGATGCCAAAACCATGGAGCGCGCCACCAACAGCCACCTGATCCCCCTTCCCATCTCTGTCCTTAAAGCAGAATTGGTATGCCATGATTTTCATGCCCGGTTCGATGCTGTGGAACGGCAGTATACCTACCGCATTATTAACCGTCGGCCACCTTTGACTTTTGAACGCCACCGGGCCTGGCATGTGCCCTATCCCTTAAATGTGGACGCCATGGAAGAAGCCGCCCAGTACCTTTTAGGGAATCAGGATTTTTCAACGTTTCGAACTGTCCACTGTCAGGCAAAATCACCGATCCGTACCTTGGATGTGTTGACGGTTGAACGCCAAGATGAGATGATTCTTATTCATACAGCAGCGAGATCTTTTCTCCATCACCAGGTACGCAATATGGTCGGCAGCTTGGTTTGGGTGGGGCGTGGCAAATGGAAGCCCTCGGACCTTGAGGCGGCCCTTAAAGCTTGTGACCGTAAAGCTGGTGGCCCTACCGCCCCGGCTGAGGGTCTTTATTTTATGAAGGTACGCTATAATGAATAAAAAATATGTCCCCTTTTTTCTGATTCCCATCTTTTCGTTGGGTATCTTTGCAACAGACATGTATCTGCCGTGTTTTTTGAAGATGGGTCAGGAATTTCAAACTTCTATCACAAGCCTGGAATGGTCCGTGAATTTGAACTTTCTCGGTAATATCACAGGGGTTTTGCTGTATGGACCTTTGTCTGATCGTTTTGGCCGCCGCCCCTTACTGATGTTCGCCTTACAGCTTTTTCTATTAGGATCTCTCATTATCATTTTTTCCCCAACCATTGAGGTTTTGTGGTTTGGACGGTTCATTCAAGGGTTTGGAGGAGCCACAGCCCCTATTGTTTTTGCGGTCTTTCGAGACCTTTACAAGGATAAAGAATACGTTCAGTGGCTTGCCATCACAGGAATGGTCATATCCGTGGCCCCAGCCCTTGCCCCGTTGATTGGTGCCTATATCGGTGAACACTTTAACTGGCGTTATAACTTTGTGTTGCTTTTTTGTATTACTTTTACCATTGCAGGCTTGGGCCTCCGCTTTTACCCCGAAACCATCCAAGAGAAAAAACCGTTGAATGTCCGGCTTTTCTTCAGTAATTACAGAACCCTTCTCTTCAACCGTACGTTTTTCTTTTATTCTTCCGCCGCGGGATTCACCTTGGGCGGGCTTTTTGCCATTATTGTGGCGTCTCCTTATGTGTATTTAAAACTTTATGGTATTTCTGAAATGCATTTTGCCCTTCTGACCGCTACGGGCGTTGGCAGTTATCTGATTGGCAGTTTATGTAACCGGCAATGCCTTGAACGGTTTTCAAGCCGACAATTGATGTGTTTTGGTCTTATTGTCCAGGTGGTGGGGGGAATCCTCCTTTTATGGGAAGCCTATGCCCCAAGCAGTCATATGGGATTCATCCGCGGGTTTTCTTTGCTGCATACCTTTGGGATGGCGTTTGTTTTCTCCAATGCCAATGGTCTTTCAATGAAGGTATTTCCTGGCAAAGAAGGGACATCCGCCTCCCTTTTCAACGTCATCGAGCTTTTCTGGACATTTATACTGATGTCTTTAACAACCCTGTCCCACAACCATACATCCTGGCCTTTGTGTTTTTACACATTCCTTGGCGCTGCCTTGGCATTGATGTCTTTTTTGATGACTTCTCAAAAATTCTTTAAAAAAACCTGAAAAACCCCTTGGCGTGTCTTTTGAAACATTGTATACGATAAAAAGTGATGTGCCGAATTAGCTCAGTTGGTAGAGCAGCTGATTTGTAATCAGCGGGTCGGGAGTTCGAGTCCCCCATTCGGCACCACTCAAATCAACGGTTTCGCGGATATTTAATTTTCAGAAAAATTCTTGGTGCTACTCTGGTGCTACCTTTTGACATAATTTATTGAATCAGAATGGGCAAAAGATTTCAAAATCATATTCTTGTACGTGCATGGCTTGTCTTATTGGATTAATTTGTGTTGTTATTATAATAACTTTCTGGAGGATATTTCTTCCTTTGGGAACTATCACTTAATTTTGCCTTTTTTCAATAAAGCTGATAGAAAACTATAGGGTTAGCGTTGTGGATGAAGACCTCCCCATCGCAATAGGACAAAGCGTAGCTTGTACGCGGCCTTTAAGATGATGAGACACCATGAGCTTGCACCGTGTAGATTCCCGGAATATTGGCAAATTTAAGTGTTGGCTCCTTCCTTCAAAAAAAGATGTTTGCGAAAGTTTGCTAGACCCTGTTTTTGAGTCTAGTCATGAAAGGGGGTTTGAGAAGACACAACGAAATGACTGAAAAAACCATTGCTATGTGAAAAAGCAACTGCTAAAAATGGATTATGTGTCACCTCGTGTATTTTTCTGTGATCTTTAAGGAGTATTCACGTTAAGAAGTTTGGGGCACACATTATATATATATCGAATGAACAACTTGTGCGTATTTCTACGGAAATAACCACGAATAGCAGATTGGCTTATAAAAAGTCGTATTAATTAGCGGTATTGTTTATTCAGCAGGCGATGAAGTAACCTATTTTCTACGAGAACGTAATTAGAACTTAAACTACGGAGATTTTTTTTTATCCTTTAACTTGACAATGCACATAGCAGAAAAAAAGAACCCAAAAAAGAAGAAGAAAGGAGGAGGAGGAAGAGGAAGAAAAAATAATATAATTTATTTGTTTAAACGTCTCTTGAAAAATCAAGAAACGGGAGTTAATTTAACCAATGAAATTCCATCTCAGATTTCTTGAGTTTTTGTCCTGTCAAAAGGGACCACCTCATAGCGTCAACTATAATTGCCGGTACGTATTGCATCAAGGAAAAATCGAACTTCACTCAAAATTTATCTTTTACAAATAATCCCTATATATGGCATTATTTACACATGAAAAATAATTTTAGACTTATTAACTACATTGAAAATCTCAGAAAAGAGGGAAAGTATCTTTTTCTAAAAGAAGAAGCATGCCAAGCACTTAACATAAGCGGGACTTCTTTTTTAAAAAGTGTTCACCGTCTTTTCAAAAAAGGGAAAACTGCGCATTTAAAAAAAGGTCTTTATCAAATCATAACGGAGGAATATGCCAATGACGGATCATTGCCACCGGAATGGTTTATTGATGATTTGATGAGATACTTGGAAGTCCCTTATTATGTTGGCTTACTAACGGCATCTTCAATGCATGGATCATCACATCACGCTACACAAATTTTTCAAGTTGTGTGTGCTAAAGTTATACCTTCTCTAACAGTTGGCTCCATAAAAATAGTGTTTTACTACAGTAAACATATAACGCGCATTCCAACACAACAGATCAAAGTCCCCTCAGGGTACATGAGTGTATCAACGCCAGAAGGAACAGCCTTTGATCTGATTCGTTACTTGCATCAATCAGGACATCTGAATAATGTAGCAACAGTTTTATCGGAACTTGCCGAAGTTATGAATCCTGAAAAAATTGCGATGGCTGCTAATCATATGTCTATCCGGTACAGCCAACGTCTTGGCTATATCCTTGATGCATTAGGATTTGAATCGTTGACGGAACAGTTGTACAAAACCGTAGTAACCAAATCAATAACATACACGCCCTTACGATTGGACACAGAAAATAGAGTAATTGAAAAAAATAAAAAATGGCATGTTCTCGTAAATGAAATTCTGGAGACAGATGTATGATCCCTCAAAACTATATTATTGAATGGAAGAACTCAGCCCCGTGGCGAGATAATGCACAGGTTGAACAAGATTTGATTTTGTCACGAGCGATTGTTGATATCTATTCAAATCAAACTTTGAAGGAAGCGCTTATTTTCAGAGGAGGCACAGCGCTTCATAAACTGTATTCACCAACTCAAGAACGTTATTCAGAAGATTTAGATTTTGTACAAAAAACAGCAGAGCCTATTGGTGGGGTACTTTCACAACTGCATGATGTGCTCAATCCATGGCTGGGAGAGCCAAAATGGAAGCAAACGCAAGGGCGGGTGACATTCTATTACACTTATGAATCCGAGCTATCTCCTGTTCGAAAAATGAAGATTAAAATTGAAATTAATACACGTGAACATCATGTGTACAACCAGCTTGTTCATATGCCATTTGCCATTAAAAGTTCTTGGTTTAATGGCACAACAGAAGTAACTTCTTATACCCTTGAGGAGTTGATGGGTACAAAGTTGCGTGCACTTTATCAGCGTAAAAAAGGGCGCGATTTATTTGACCTTTTTGTAATGCTGCAACACTATCCAAATTTGAATAAGAAAGAAGTCATTAATTGTTTTATGTTTTATCTCGAAAAAGAGAACAACAATGTATCACGTGCTGAATTTGAAAAGAATATGACTCATAAGCTAAAAGACAATCTATTTTTGGATGATATATTTGCGCTTCTCCCGCCAAATCTTACGTACAGCCATCATGAGGCATATGCTGTCGTACATAAGGAATTGATTACCTTATTACCAGGTGATTCGTGGAAAGCAGGTAAATAACGAAATGTAACTTCTCTAAAACTTCAGGAAATGGGCTAATAATACCAATTCCCATTTTTAAATGAGTGCTAAGCGAACAAGCGGTGAGGCCGAGGAGCGTATTAAATATACGTGACAGAGGCCGATCCCGATGTTCAACGACGCAATCGTTAAAAAGGGGATTTGGTATAAGTAGAAAAAACGTGGGCAGAATGGTTAGGATTATTGGTTTCTGGCCTTCCAACATTTCAAGCAGTTATTGACTATTTAAAAACGGAACTAAGGGTGATTTATGGGATATAGTCCCCGTGTCGCCTGGGGATTCAACACCCAATAAGTTTAGTAATTTTACCTGTACAGTAGCACCGCTATTTCCAAAACATATATAGGTGACTGGGATGGTTTGGAGATTATTAATCAAAACTCAATATTAACACTGTAAAAACAGGTTTTCATTTTCTTATGTGGTTTTTATCCTCTGTATTTTTGCTTTTGAAATTCTTTTTTTCATGTTATTTAATTTAATCTTTCGAGGATTAATTAAGTTTATG